>CAJTGE010000010.1 GCA_910575795.1 Clostridiaceae bacterium
CAGCTTTATTCAGCGGCTGCCAAAGTACATGCAAAAAGCATTGGAGTGCGGTTCAGCGGCTGCCTGAGCGCTATTTTGTGAGCTAAAGTATTGATTTTTCAAGGAGCAAATCCCATTTTTAATGTGGGAAGTTTGAGTTCATAATCAATAATGTTAATATATTTTTCAATAACAGGGTCAACCGTGTAAAGATCCTCTTTTTTGAGTTCATCAATCAGGCGGATAGATTCATGGGTCTTACTGTAAATCTGGAACAGGGTACAGTTTTGAAGCAGCTCTTTTTCGCTCTCATTTCTGAGGCAATGATATACTCCGTGGCTGCCCATCATATATCGGTCTTCCTGCAGGATTCTGCGTTCTTTGGTCAATCGTTCTTTTAATTCGATAAGCTGGCAAGCTTTTTGAGTGTATTTGTCAGCCGACTGCCCGGAATTTAGAAATTCGTCATACCCGTTAAGCGAGTCGGCAAATTCTCCGATCACAAAGGACTCAAGCTGCAGATGTTTGTTTTGATATTCTTTATTGGGGAGCGGCTTGGCAAAGTGTTCCAAAAGTAAATCGCAGCGGCCTTGATTGTTATTGTGAATGTGATCGCCAGTTACTGCGGTGTCCAGCTTATGTAGCAGCATGGTCATAATATTTCCGCTGTTCGTGTCTAAATCAAAACGGATCGCCTTTGCCGTAGGATTATTTATTGAAATAATCATTTGTCCTTTCCATGCGGGATCCAAGGTAGTGCTAATGTGTCCCAATCCCTGGCAGACTCTGGAAACTTTGGCGTGAAAGGTTCCGGCCATAGAACGGTCAACTTCAACATACTCTTTTGAAAAAAACAGAACCGTGTCATTTCCGGGAATTATGACATATCGGTTTACTCCTTCATTTGTGGTCTGCTGATGGACCGTCAGCAGAATCCCCCGATTAATGGAAAAAGCAAAATAGGTAGTAGACAGATTATATCCAATACCTGTCATGTTTTCTTCCTCAAAGGGATAAATTTTTAAACTTCCGTCTGCAATCGCATTGATTAAATCATCTCGGGATAGCACGGGATACCTCCTTTATTGTCTTTCCTGCTGCTCCTGGCATGGATAATGAGACTCTTTAGATAAAGAAAAGCCGGCGTATTCTTGGAAATCGGTATGCATTTTCTCTGAGCCGTTGGCCGATGAAACTTTTCTGTTTTCGTTTCGCAGAGCATTTTTGTGGAACTCTGAGGCAGAGAAATGAATGGCGTCCAGTTCATCTTTGTACGGAATTAACGGTGTATAAAAACGAACATAAGCGCTTCCGACAGCCCCCACAAAAAACTCATATTGCGCCTGTGTATTTGGGTCGCCTACTTCTATCACATGAGAGTGTGAGATGCCAGGATATTGTTCAATATAGTAGATTTTACTGATATTGGCTTCTTTGGCTTTTTTCGCACATAATTCGCAGGGGCTTGAGGTGGTAAACAAATATCCGCCCTTTGCACGCTCATTTCCGCATGCGGCCAAAGCCCGTTCCTCTCCATGTAAAGCTCTGGTATAAATCTGATCCCGCTGTTTGATGATATCCTGATAAATATCTTTAAAACAAAAGGCCATAGGTAATCCGTTCAGATTTTCTTTGGCATTTATCAGAGCAGAATTGATTTTATCTAAATATGCCCGGAAGGTTGGATCATCGAGTTCATATTTGCTGTAGGCTTCACTATCATGTTTTCTGAGTAAATCAAAAAGATTTCTGCGCAGGCAGGATTCTACGCCGCAGGGGGCATCGTTCCATCCCAGAGACAATATGTTATATTCACTGTCTGTCACGACTGCGCCTACCTGACGTGACAGACATCCGGAATTCAGTTTGGCAGTCATCGCAATCTGCATACATCGTTCAAGTTTAGTAGGGGTAAGCAGACCGGGATGGAGGATCAGAGTGACGATTCTGCCGAGTGAACGGATCAGGGGATAGTCACATTTGTAATCAGCCTCTTCGCGGTTGCGTGTGACAAAAATATCAGCATTCTCAATGCAGGTCATGACATCCTGAAGGATAAAGGAAGCGGTTTTGGATTCATAGGCAATCCTTCTCAGGGGCTTTTCAGGCGCAAAGATTTCCTTTATAAATTGGAATTCAGCGGTGCCTACCCCTAAATCTTCACATAATGTTTTACTGCGGTTAATAAAATCAGTTTCGCTTTCCTGTGTTTTTTTTCTGCTTTTTATATAATCATCAGCCAGATTAAACAGCTTTTTTCCGCTTGAGAGGTTTTCCTTTAAATCTGCGAGCTTAAATTGGACGATATCTCCGAACTTTGCCTGCCGCTTCTGATCATCGCAGGAAACCGCCATCAAATAGAAGGCTGAATAGCGCTTTTTAAAGTAATATGTCTCAAATATATTTTTAAAATTATTTATGATCACAAAGGTAACAGGATTCGTGAGCGGAGGTTTTGTATCAGAGGATGCTTCCAGCAAGGGATAATGCCGCAGTATTTTTACGAATTGATTGATTCTCTCAGAAAGAGCAAATAATTTTTCAGCGTTTATGGTATTTTCTTTCTCCTGACTGGTAATAATGCTGCCGCTTGCCCGGATGCGGTTGCCGAAATATTGAAAGGCAGTGGTAAACGGGCCATCCCCTAAATCTTTTTTGATGAGATCTTTTAATGCAGGAAGAACTCCATAGCAAAAGATAAAGGAGTCCATTGTGAATTCTTTTCTGTCCAGACAGGCCCGGATGCTCCTCCACGTACTCCAGATAATCTCGCTGCTGACTGCTTTTTTCACAAATTCCTGGCTTTTTTTCTCTAATATCTTAAAATGTGATGATGTCAGGGCGCTGTCCTGATTATAGCAAAGAATTTGGTCAGCCTTTACGATTTTTTCCAATATTTTTGACTGAAATTTTGCTGGATTTTTGATAGAGTCCGACAAAATTTTTTCTATACTTTTTCGTACAAGATTGCCATTCGGATTGTTTTCCAATACATTCAGTTCAGAATCCATCAAAAAGGTGAGGATAGCACTGGTGACTCTGAGTTCAACAAAAGGCTGCCAATGATGATGTAAATAGCGATAAATAACTTTATGTTCACGAATTTCGCTCATAGAAAATCCGGTTGTATTGGCGGGCTGGGTGACATTATCGGAAAAATCGGGACTTGTCAACAGTCTGCATACGTCAGATGTTCCGGAACAAATTTTTCCGGTTAATCCTATGATGCAAAATTTTCGATTTTGTTCGGAAAGCTTGTTTACAAATTTAGATGATTGCTTAGAATCCATGTTTTATATCCCCCATGCTTAATCATGATTTCTGATATTATTTATTTTAATTATATCATAAATGCCCCTTTCATACAATGCATTGGAAATATATAATTATTTTTTTAAGCATTTTCAGGTTACTGTTTCGTATAGTGCGATGTCTTGAGGATACCGAATGATCACAAAGTTTGTCATTTTTCATCATCTATTACTTGTCATATCCATTCTGGTTAGTATTTACTTTTCAATGTTCATCCGACTGATGAATTTTGGACAGCAGGCTCAAGATTCCGGGAGGTTATAAAATATTAAAGGATACCGGGATTTATTTTTTCAGAGAGGATGGCTAAACTATTAAGGAATAGCGGGCATGAAAATCAATATAGAGGACATCAATAATCCATTGTTGCATAGCCGAGCCATTCGGAAACTAATTTCGCTACATTATCGATAGACATTTGCGGCCTGCTGCCTTTGCGGTCAATATAAAAAAGATATTTATCCAGCTTTTTTTCCTGCTATACGTGTTCCAATCCCGCGCCTCATGCCGTGAAGAGTCTTCCTATCCCCGGCCGTATGGCTTAACCCAGCTTTTTTCTGGTATTTACGGAAGATGCAGGTGATGGGCGCACTATCATAGTATCTGAAATACGGGGCGCTCCAATGATGAATCAGTTATGAGTTTCATCATCAGGATATACAATTATACCGAAAATTCATTGCCCAAATATTTTGTAACAGGCTCTCGGATGTGATTTTTCAGGATAATTAGCTTTTCGTAATAAGTGGCATAGGAGGCCTCCTGTCCGATCCTTATCGGCTTAATTCATTGGCAAAATTATTTTGAGTAGCGCTCCCGAAGAAAAATCCTGCGCACTATTAAAAAATTATTTCTTAACAGTTTCTAATTGAAACCATCCTGAAAGTATAGTATAATTTTTTTATTTACACGGCTTCTCCAAAAGAGAGAGACGAACAGTGATTTTATGGATTCCAATGAGTCGTATTATTCTGGCAGGGTGTGATTATTTCATTACAACAGACGATCGTCTGCTAAAATATCAGGCAGATTCGATAAGCCTGGTTTCGCCATGTGAATTTATCAGAAGGCTGGAAGGAGGCATGTAATGTACAGTACGGTGGAGCTCATGGACATGGGGCTGGCCTGTCTGGCTGAAAAGCTGGGGATCGTAAATGCAGAGCGCTTTATTGCCACGATTAAAAGGGAAAGCTTTGATTATACAACATGGCAGAGAGAGTATTTTGATCAAATGAGTCCCGGACAGTTCAGGGCAGAGGCTCTGGAATATGCGAAACAACATCCCCATAAGGGAAAGGGAGAACGAATCTGACACTTTAAAATTGAAAACATTGTTTGGGAATGCTTTAAAAGCTCTGGTTTACTCCGGGGCTTTTTTGATTCCCGCGGGCAACGAACCAGGCGGGCATGCCTGCATGCACATTTGGCGACTGACGCGAGGGTCAGCAACCCCGCTGTTTTTCAGCAGGGGTGTTGACTGCAAAGAATCAGGAAATGTTTTGCCAGATAAAAAAGATACAAAAAAGAAAAAAGCAGCGAATTGTATTTCTCATAGGGCATATAGCCGGAGCTTCTCCTTTTTCGTTCTATCAGTGAATAGTTCCATAATAAAATTTGGCGTAGGGACTAAATTTGCTGTGTTTCCTTTAAATGGTTTATTTCTGCCAGCGGCAGTTTGGTGATTTCTGCAATTTCTTCGAGAGTATCTTTCCCCCTGATGATCAGGCGGAGGGCAAATTCCTTTGTTGTTTCCAACGCTGTTTCATTCCGCATTTCCTCCAGCATACGGCACATAATCAACACTCCTTCCTCGTCGCTTTTAAAGTAGCGCACCCTGTCAGCCAGTATCTTATAATTCATATCAGACGGGTCGGCGCATGAGAAGTCATGCATGAGCCGTCCCAATGTGGTTTCATCCTGGATCTGCGAATTTACATAGATAATATGGGCGTCATCCCCAAAATGATTCCCGGTTTCCTCTACAAAGCGGTTGATATGGTAGATGGGAAGCCCTGCCCCTATCACATCATTTTCAGTAATGAAAATGACAAAAGATTCCGGAGGCTTCTCATATTTATCCCCCGGCTCTGTGACATTCGCATCAATCAGGCCGGAATGGTATCTTGCCCGTTTTGGGATTGCGCCCCGATCACTGCGCTGTATTTCGACGTTCAGCGCGTCCCCGGCGCTGTCAACGGCAAATATATCGAGCCTTGCGGAACGTCCCTGGAGGTTCTTCATATTATATTGGGAATGTACTTCGGTCACTTTCAGGTCGTCTTTCTTTAATATGATACGCAGTAACAGCTCCACACATTCAATATCTTCAAATACCTTTGTGCAGAAATCATCGTCCAATAGCCGGAAGTTCTTCAATCGCTGAAGGTCTTCCTGATGCTTCTGGCTGTATTGTAATCCGTTGGCGGCATCCATTTTATTACCAGTCCTTTCCAGATATCAAAATGTGCAAATTTATCATCTAACGAAATACTATATTCCGTTTTTATGATTCCTGATTTTTCATCAACAGTTAATTCCGACAATGCGCTGACCGCATTTTTTATTTCCGTATCCATCGGCCATAAATCTCCTTTTCGTATGGCAGGAAACGCAAAAGCCATTCCCAAAAGGTATATGGCCTCATTGGCATTATACCCTGAAATCCAGGCTAAATCAATCGGAACATTTAGTTTTATCCAGACGCTGGATTGTAAAATCAAATACGGAATCGGGTATTGGATATACGGATATTTTGATAGTGGTTCTGTCAGAAAAGGTTGGATGAACAGTGCAAGTGACGTATGCAAAAACCGGCGGACAGGCTTCTGGTTACTTTAAATGAGCGCCTAAGATACAGACATGATAAGCCATGTTTCGTAGAATATCTAAATCTAAGAAATTTTTCTCCATTATACTACGCTTCTTCCGTTATTTCAATGGGATTTTCTATCAGAAATGTTTAAATATTTCAATAAATATCTTTATAGATTTCTTAATTTCATTTTCCAGATAAAACAATCAGATTTTATAAAAAGTTTTCACATGCCGGATTTCGTAGATTTAGATATTCTACGAAATCCACAGATGGCGGTAACGTCAGAAGAGGTATGTCAGATGGAGCAATGGTATGTGTTAAAGACTGTTCCGGGAAAGGAACAGGAGGCCGCTGATCTTATCAGAAGGGCCGTAACGCCCGGCCTCTTTAAGGAGTGCCGGGTTCTCAGGAAAATAAAGGTATTCCGCTCCGGCGGGGCGCTGCGCTTTTTGGAGGGCGTGCTGTTTCCAGGATATGTGTTTATCCGGACGGCCTGTCCCGGGGCGCTTGATAAGGAACTGAAACGCTCCCGGGATTTCCCGCAGTTTCCGTCCATCACTCCCGTGGAAGCCGCGGATTTGGCATTTTTGGAGGACATATGCGGCAGGGATCTGGAACGGCCCATGGGGGTGACCCGGCTGACGCTCGGCGGGGATAACCGGATTATCCGGGCAGACGGGATTTTAAGCGGCTATGTAAACAGGATCATCAAGCTGAACCTGCATAAACGGTTTGCGCTGGCGCAGGTGGAGCTGTTTGGGCGGGTCCAGCCCGTGCTGTTTGGCGTGACGCTGGAACAGGATCCTCTGATGCCCGGCGGGTATGGGGGTGTTTGTTCCGGCAGGCCGGCGGTATAGATGGGAACCGTTTCATTTTGAGGAATGCAGGGCTGCCAAATGGAATGCCCGTAAAAACAAATCAGGAAAGCGGCCTGTGGTTTATGCCATGGGGCGCGGAATGATGGATTATAAGGCAAAGCAGACAGGCGCCTTTTGTAAAGGGGCGGCTGGCGGCCTGCGCTCCGGGGCGGAACCGGTATATCCGCGCCGGGAGGGCGGAGCATGCCCTCCCTCCTCCCCTCCTCCGCCTTGGAGGCTAAACATTCGCAACAGTTCAGACAGTCTGAATCATTGTGAAAATCCATTCTGTATTATTTGCCAGAAAGCATATTTGCCGGAAAACATTTTACAAACACGCCCCAGTGATCTATTCGGCCGGATGGAGCACTGGGGGCCTGGGACAGGAGATAAGCGTTATGTGGTATGTGATTCAGACCAGCGCCGGAAAAGAGATGGAGACAGCGGGCGTGATCCGCAAAATGCTGATGGAACGCAGCTATCGCCGGTGCTTTGTGATCCGGCATGAATGCGTATGGAGGCTGGGCGGGGAGCTTAAGATTCACACGGAGCCGCTGTTCCCGTCGTATGTGTTTATAGAAACCGACACGCCGGAGGCGTTTTTTTATGAGCTGAAGCGTGTCCCGAAGCTGACAAAGCTGCTGCGCAGCGAAGAATCATTCTGGACCGTGGACAGGGAGGAAGAGCGGTTCCTGCGGGATTTGATTGGCGCGGATCCGGAGTATGTGATCCGGCGGGTTTTGGTGAGGGTGAATGAGGCGGGGGAGATAGAAAAGGCAGAAGGCGTGCTCAGGAGCAATTTGGGCAGAATTGTGAAAAAAAGGCTGCGGAAGCGGGTGGTTGTGATCGAGATCCCGTTTTTAGGGGAAATGAGGCGGGTTCCCATCGGGATCCGCCTGGAGGGAGACAGACAGCGATGAAGATGGGCAGGAAAAAGGAGCGGATACGGATGCCGGCGGCGAAGGGACGGTCCGGCGGGGGCGGGGAGCTCCCAAGTGGGAATCCCCTCCATGGGTATGAGCGTTGTGTCCTGTGCAAAAAAGAAACCGACATTCCGGCAGGGCTGGATATCAGCCAGAGGCGTTTTTATATGGAAGGGGCCGGGCAGCTCTGTAAATCCTGTTACGGGAAATTGTATCTTTAGCGGAAATGGCGGAATTTTCGGGAAATGATGGAAACGGCGGACAATGAAAAGGCAGGAGTGGTTACAAATGCAAAAAAGGGAACAGTACAAACGGATGCTCCGGTTTCTGCTGTCCGTGTTTTTTCTGGCGGCAGAGACAGGGATGTTTTACTACGTGTGGATGAGCCGCTACAGCGGCCTGATGGAAAAGCCTTTCCAGAGAAAAGGGAACTGGCTGATGGCGGCCTTTTATGTCCTGTTTCTGGTTCTTTTTGCCCATATGTACAGCGGGTGGAAAATAGGGGCTTTAAAGGCGTTCCATCTGATTTACTCACAGGGATTAAGCCTTCTTTTTGCAAATGCAATGATGTATGTGGTGATTACCCTGTTGACAAAAAAGTTTCAGGTATTCTGGCCGCTGCTTCTGATGTTTCTGGCGCAGTGTGTATTTGCCTGCGCGTGGGGAATGTGGAGCACGGGCTGTTACCTGCGGGCTTATCCGCCGAGGCGGGTCCTGATGGTTTACGGGGATCGCCCGAATACGGGTCTGGCAGGGAAATTCCACAGCCGGGCGGATCGGTTTGTCATTTGCGAGACTATACATATTTCAGAGGGGATGGAGCGGATTGCGGAAAAAATCAGCCGGTATGAAGGCGTGGTGATCGGGGATATCCCGACGCCGTTTCGGAATAAGATTCTGAAATACTGCTATGAGAAGTCAGTCAGGACGTATACAAGCCCGAAGATATCGGATATTTTAATCCGCAGCGCGGAAAGCCAGCACTTGTTTGACACCCCAATCCTTTTATCGAGGAATGTTGGGCTGACGTTTGAGCAAAAGATTGTTAAGCGGATGATTGACATCCTGTTTTCAGGCATTGCGCTGCTGCCGGCCCTGCCCATTATGGGCGCGGTTGCTTTGTGTATCAGGGCGGAGGACGGCGGAAGCGTGCTCTACAGGCAAAAAAGGCTGACACAGGGAGGGAAGGAGTTTTTCGTGTATAAATTCCGCAGTATGCGGGAGGATGCGGAAAAAGATGGTATAGCGAGGCTGGCTGGGGAGAGGGATGAGAGGATAACAAAGACCGGCCGGGTCATACGGGCGCTCCGCTTAGACGAGCTGCCGCAGCTTTTTAATATTTTAAAAGGGGATATGAGCATTGTTGGGCCAAGGCCGGAACGGCCGGAGCTTGCAGAAAAGTATGAAGACCGGATTCCGGAGTTTATGTACCGTTTGAAGGTAAAGGCAGGGCTGACCGGATATGCGCAGGTGTACGGGAAATATAATACGACAGCATATGACAAGCTGAGGCTGGATTTGATGTATATCCAGAATTACAGCCTGAAACAGGATTTTGAGATTATGTTCCGGACCGTACAGATTTTATTTATGAAGGAGAGCACGGAAGGAGTTGGGGAAGGACAGATTGCGGCAACGGGAGAGGAAGGCAGGGTAAAGAATTCATTGGCTTCTTATAAAGAAAAGACAGGATGAGGCGCGGGAAATGAAAAAAGTGATTTTTGTAGCGACGGTTGTAAAACTGCATATTATGGAATTCCATATCCCATACCTGAGACTGTTTCAGGGAATGGGATGGAAGACAGCGGTTGCCGCGCGCAATGATTATGAGAATCCGGAGGATTGCAGGATCCCCTGCTGTGATACATATTATGACATTCCTTTCTCCAGATCCCCGTTCAGCCCGGAAAATATCAGGGCGTACCGGATGCTTAAAGATATTTTGGAGGACGGCGGATATGATATCATCCACTGCCATACGCCGGTGGGGGGAATACTGGCCAGAATAGCGGCAAAAAGCGCCCGCAGACAGGGGACGAAGGTGATTTATACGGCGCATGGCTTTCATTTTTACAGGGGCGCGCCCCTGATGAACTGGCTTGTCTATTTTCCGGCTGAGTGGCTCTGTTCTTTTTGGACTGACATCCTGATTACCATAAATAAAGAAGATTACGGATTTGCGGGGAAACATATGCATGCCGGGAGGGTGGAATACGTGCCGGGAGTGGGAGTGGATTTGGAGAAATTCGGGGCCTGCTGTGTGGATCGGCAGAAGAAAAGAGCGGAATTGGATGTGCCGTCCAAAGCGGTATGGATTTTAACAGTTGGGGAGCTGAGCGCGCGAAAGAACCAGGAGGCATTAATACGGGCGGTTTCCGATATTCCGGACGTATATGTAACGTTCGCCGGGCAGGGAGATCTGGAAATGCATTTAGACAGGGTGATTCATGATCTGGGTCTTGAGGACAGGGTAAAACTCATCGGTTACCGAACCGATATATCAGAACTGTGCGAAGCGGCCGATATTTTTGCATTCCCTTCTTTACAGGAGGGGCTGCCGGTAGCCCTGATGGAAGCCATGGCCTGCGGCATGCCCGTCGTGTGCAGCGCAGTCAGGGGAAATACGGATCTGATTGACAGAGAAGGCGGCGAAATGTTTAATCCATGCAGTGTCGGTGAAATCAGGGAGGCGATCATCCGTATTCTGGCCCGGGACCGAAAAAAAATGGGGATGTATAATGCAGAGCGGATCCGGGGATATGACATCGGCCTGGTGATGGAGCGAATGAAGCGTGTTTACGGTTCTGAAATAACCAGGGGGGGGTATAGACGGGTCAACACTTTGATATCCAGGGCCATGCTCCGGAGTGAGATTGGATGCAGGACAAATGATACGATGTTACTTTCCGTCGGCGAACTGAATCAGAACAAGAATCATGAAACAATCATCCGCATACTGGCAAAAATGGGGCGGAAGGATTTTCATTACGCGATCGTCGGCAGCGGACAATTACACGAGTATCTTGAAAATCTGATCAAAGAGCTTGGCATTGCCAAAAATGTACATTTACTGGGCTACCGGCATGATATAAGCGGCTGGTATGCGGCGGCTGACATATTTGTATTCCCGTCCCTCAGGGAAGGGCTTTCCGTATCGCTGATGGAGGCTATGGCCAGCGGCCTGCCGTGTGTGGTGGGGCGGATACGGGGGAATACGGATTTGATCCGCGAGGGAAAAGGCGGATGGTATGCCGGATCGGAACAGGAGTATATGGAAAAAATAAACCTTCTGGCCGCCGGACCGGAAAAGAGAAAACAGATGGGGGCGTACAACCAAAAAGCAGTCAGGGAATACGGGGATGAAGCGGTTATGGAAACAATGAGGGCAATCTATCGGAGTACAGGATTTTGAATCAATGGAAGAGAAAAAAGCGGTAAAGGTACTGGCAGTCGTATGCCAGATGAACCGGGGCGGCCTGGAAAGCCGGCTGATGGATATTATACGGCAGCTTGACTATTCAAGAATCTGTATGGACGTTTATACATACAGGGAGGACAGAGGCGTATTTGATGAGGAAATTCTCAGGGCAGGGGGAACGGTGTATTATAATCCGCCGCTGTACGCTGGAAATATGCTCTGGTATGCGCATTATTTTAAGAGATTTCTGCTGCGGCATCCGGAATACCGGATCGTACATGCCCATCAGGACGCCTGGTGTTCAGTTTTTTGCAAAGGGGCCAGCCTGGCCGGCGTACCGGTGCGGATCGCGCATTCCAGGACAGCTATCACAGGCCGGTCCGTTGCGGATTGTGTGAAAAATGTGATCCGCCTGCCGGCAAGACGGTACGCGACGCATTATTTTGCGGTATCCCGAAAAGCGGGACAGTGGTTATTCGGGGAGAAAAACCTGCGTCAGGGAAGGGTTCAGATATGGAAAAACGCGATTCACTGCAGGGCGTATACATTTTCACCCCAAATCCGTGAACTATGCCGGACGGAAATGGGATGGGGCGGCCGGAACATATTGATCCATGTGGGAAACTTTACACCTCCAAAGAACCATATGTTTTTACTGGATATGATAGAGCGTCTTGCCCGGAAGGACAGTTCCTGGCTGCTGGTATTGGTTGGGGGCGAAGCCGGGATGGGAATTCAAAAGAAAACGGAGGATCAGACGAAGCAGCGGCATTTGGAAAAGCATGTGCGTATATTGGGCAGCAGGGAGGATGTGCCGGTTCTTCTGCAGGGGGCTGATGTTTTTTGTTTCCCATCCATTTACGAGGGCCTTCCGGGCGCGGTGTTGGAGGCCCAGGCGGCAGGGCTGCCCTGCGTCGTTTCGGATTCCGTCACGGAAGAGGTAAAGATCCTTGCGTCAACCAGGATGCTCCCCCTGCGGGCCGGAGCCGACGTATGGGGCGGGGAGATAGAAAAAGCGCTGGATATGAAACGGCGCGATACATATCAGGAAATGCGGGACGCCGGTTTTGACATAGAAACACTGACACAGGAATTAATTGAATTTTATGAACAGGCAGGGAGATAAACAATGCTTTATGAAAAAATTGTGCGCCGGGAAGAGAAAATCAGCCTGGTCGGGCTTGGATATGTGGGCATGCCGATCGCAGTCGCCTTTTCAAAACAGGCGGACGTGATCGGTTTTGATATTAATGAGAAGAAGATTGCGTGCTACCTGCGCGGGGTTGACCCCACGCATGAGGTAGGGGATGAGGGCATCGCAGGCTGCAGCGTGGAATTTACCGCGGATGAAATGAGGCTTAAGGAAGCGAAATTCCACATCGTGGCAGTCCCGACTCCGGTCAGGGAGGATCACACGCCGGATCTGGGGCCTGTGGAAGGGGCGAGCCGCATCCTGGGGCGGAATCTGACTAAAGGGAGCATTGTGGTCTATGAGTCAACCGTGTATCCGGGGGTTACGGAGGAAGTCTGCGTCCCCATTCTGGAACAGGAATCAGGGCTTAAATGCGGCGTGGATTTTAAGATCGGTTATTCCCCGGAGCGGATTAACCCGGGAGATAAGGTACACCGCCTGGAAACCATCGTGAAAATCGTATCCGGCATGGACAGGGAGACGCTGGAGGAGATCGCCGGGGTGTACGGGCTTGTGGTAAAAGCCGGGGTACACCGGGCGGAGAGCATCCGGGTGGCGGAGGCGGCCAAGGTGATCGAAAACTCCCAGCGGGATATCAACATTGCCTTTATGAACGAGCTCTCCATCATTTTCAGCAGGATGGGGATTGACACAAAGGCCGTGCTGGAAGCGGCGGGGACGAAATGGAATTTCCTGAATTTCCGCCCGGGCCTTGTGGGAGGGCATTGTATCGGCGTGGATCCGTATTATCTGACATACCGGGCCGAGCAGCTTGGCTACCACTCCCAGATTATCCTCTCCGGCCGCCGGATCAATGACGATATGGGGAAATATGTGGCCGAAAGCCTGATCAAGAGCCTGATCCGGGCGGATATCCCGGTTAAAAACGCGGGGGTCGCCATCTTGGGCTTCACCTTCAAGGAAAACTGTCCGGATACGCGCAATACGAAGGTTATTGATATCGTAAAGGAACTGAGAGAATACGGGATCGAGCCGCTGATTGCAGATCCGCAGGCCGACGCGGCGGAGGCGGAGCGGTTATACGGGATTTCTTTTGTGGGAATGGAGGAGATCAGGGATGTGGACGCGGTGATACTGGCTGTTTCCCATAAGGAATTTGAGAAATTATCCCCGGATATGCTGAATGGGTTCTATAAAAAGGAAGCCGCCCGCCGGGTGCTGGCTGATATAAAAGGGATATTGGATCGTGAGAAACTTGAGGAGGCAGGGTATCTGTACTGGAGGCTGTAAGCGGGATACAAAGGCACAGCAGGAGACGGAAATAAACAGGAGGAGTGGCAGTACACAGGGAAACGGGAGACTGGCAGGCGAAAAATCAGAGCCAGCCGCGAAAGCGGCGCAAAGCGGAGAAAAAGCAGAGGCCGCGCCATACCGAATCAGACGGAAGGAATGATGAAAGACAATGGGATACAGGGATTTAAAATTTGAAGAAGACGCCCTTTTTCTGGTCACAGGCGGGGCGGGCTTTATCGGTTCCAATCTTTGTGAGGCGATATTGGAGATGGGATACCGGGTGCGCTGCCTGGACAACCTGTCAACCGGAAAAAGGGAGCATGTGGAGATGTTCCGGGGACACAGGAATTATGTCTTCCTGGAGGGCGATATTACAGATCTGGAGACATGCGGGAAGGCATGTGAGGGAGTCTGTTATGTACTGCACCAGGCGGCGTGGGGAAGCGTGCCAAGGAGCATTGAGATGCCGCAGTATTATGAAAAGGTGAATATCGGCGGCGCGCTGAATATGATGGAGGCGGCGAGGAAGCAGGGGGTGAAAAAGTTTGTGTACGCCTCCAGTTCCTCGGTTTACGGCGATCACCCGCAGCTTCCCAAAAAGGAAGGGCAGGAGGGAACGCTGCTTTCGCCGTATGCTTTGACCAAGCGGGTGGATGAGGAGTATGGAAGGCTCTATAAGACGCTTTACGGGCTCGACACGTACGGGCTCCGGTATTTCAACGTATTCGGCAGGAGGCAGGATCCGGACGGGGCTTATGCAGCCGTGATACCGAAATTCATCCGCCAGCTACTGAAGGACGAGCGGCCGGTGATCAACGGGGACGGGAGGCAGAGCCGGGATTTTACCTATATCGAAAACGTGATCGAGGCGAACTTAAGGGCCTGTCTGGCCCCGTCAGAGGCGGCGGGGCAGGCGTTTAACGTGGCGTACGGCGGAAGGGAATACCTGATCGATATGTACCGTCATCTGGCAAAGGCGCTTGGGAAGGACATAGAACCAGTATTCGGGCCGGAACGCGCCGGGGATATCCGGCACAGCAATGCGGATATATCGAAGGCCAGGAGTATGCTTGGCTATGCTCCGGAGTGGAGTTTTGAGAGGGGGATTGAGGCGGCGATTGCGTGGTATAAGGAGAATTTGAAATAATGATAGAATATGCCGCGATACTTGCGCGCTTATTTAAACCATTTTATTCTGGAAGAAACCGGAACTCTGTTGGGAAGTTGGATTGAGTTATAGAAAAATAAGGTTGCAGGGAGAAAAAGAATGTGTGGAATAGCAGGTTTTTGCAACATGCCGGAGCAATGGAAAGAAAATATAGAGCGGATGAACAACCGGATGCTGCACCGTGGGCCGGATGAAGGCGGCGTCTGGGCAAATGAAGAAAAAACGGTCGTATTTGGCCACAGGAGATTGTCCATCCTCGATTTAACGCCGGCAGGATCCCAGCCGATGCTTTCAGCCAGCAAACGATTTGCGGCAGTTTTAAATGGAGAGATTTACAATTTCAAAAAAATGGCGGACAAGCTGATAAAGGATGGAAAAGTGACAGCCTTCAGGGGGCATTCCGATACGGAAATTCTTCTCGAATGCATTGAAGCCTACGGTTTTTCTGAGGCTTTAAAGATGACAAAAGGCATGTTCGCCGTCGCTGTATATGACAGAAAAGAAAGACGGCTGTATCTGGGACGCGACAGGGTGGGAGAGAAACCGCTGTATTATGGTTTTGTGAACGGCTGCTTTTTGTTTGCTTCGGATATCGCGGCGATTCGGGCTAACCAGAATTTTGTCCCGGAACTGGATCGGGATGCATTAAGCCTGTATTTCCGGTATGGCTATATCCCGGCGCCGTATACCATCTATAAAAGTGTGAAAAAGCTGGAACCCGGAAACATCCTGGAACTGGACGAGCCATTTACAAAGATCAGGCAGTATAAATACTGGGACATGATGGAAGCTGCATTCAAGGGGCAGTCGAATTTATTTAAAGGGACCGAGGACGAGGCGGCGGATCGCCTGGAAGAATTATTATTGGAATCGATCCGGGGGCAGATGGTTGCAGATGTCCCGGTCGGGGCATTTTTATCAGGAGGAACTGACAGCAGCGTCGTGGCGGCCCTGATGCAGTCCGTTTCTTCTGAGAAAATCAGGACGTTTTCAATTGGCTTTCAGGAGCAGGCATATAATGAAGCTCCCTATGCGAAGCAGACGGCGCAGTACCTGGGGACAGAGCATACAGAGCTTTACATTTCGGATAAGGAGGCAATGGAAGTTATCCCCAGGCTGCCATATATCTATGGCGAGCCGTTTGCGGATTCTTCGCAGATACCGACGTATTTCGTGAGCCGGCTGGCGAGGGAAAAAGTGACGGTTTCTCTGAGTGGGGATGCGGGCGATGAATTGTTTTGCGGTTATAAAAGCTATGTAGCAGTTAAACAGGTATGGAGAAAAATTGGAAGAACACCTCTGAAGCTGCGCAGAGCTATTAAAGCAGGGTTGGATAATCAATTTATATGGTCAGTTGAAAGTTTTAATAAAGTAAGGCATTATATTGATGCATCCAGCCCGGAAGAACTTTATGAGAGAGCGGGCAATGCGTATCCGCGAATTGACAAGTTAGTAACAGGAGCGAAGATCCCAGCCTTTACCTTTAATTCATATCCACATGGCTATATTAAAAATGATATTGAGAGCAATATGATGCTGATGGATCTGCTGATGTATCACCCGGATGATATCTTAGTAAAAGTGGATCGGTCTGGTATGGCGGTTTCATTAGAATCCAGAATTCCGTTCTTAGACAAGGATATCATAGAATATGTCTGGACACTCCCTCTGGCTTTTAAGGCAGAGGGCGCAGAAAAGAAAAAGATATTAAAGAAGGTATTGTACCGCTATGTGCCGAAAGATATGATGGAACGGCCGAAAAAGGGCTTTTCTGTTCCTGTGGAGAAATGGATCAGGGAAGGAAAGTTAAGGGATTGGGCGGAAGACATGCTTTCATCCCATACTTTGAAGGCAGAAGGAATATTAAACATCCCGGTCGTGGAAGATTTATGGAAAAATTTCATAGACAAAGGGGTGGAAGGCAGGAAAATATGGTATCTTCTGATGTTTGAAGAATGGATGAAAGAGAATAGGGCATCATGAAAATTGTTGTTTTAATCAGTTCTCTGCAGGGAGGGGGAGCTGAGCGTGTGGCGGCAACGCTGGCAAACCAGTTTTCCAGGATGGGCAATGAGGTAACGATCTGGCTGTTTCATTCGGAGGAACAGGCATACCAGCTCGAAAAAACGGTTTCGGTTCGCGTGCTTCAGGCAAAAGGAAAGAACCGGCTGATAAAAATCGTAAACAGGGCGTTAAGCTGTCGAAGGGAAGCGGCCCTTGAAAAACCGGATGTCCTGTTAGCTTTTACGATTACGAATATACCGTATGCGCTGGTTGCAAAAACTGGGGGCAGGATAAAGGTGTTGGGATTAGAGCGGGCCAATCCGAGAAGTCATAAAGGACTGCTTTGGGCGATCGCCCGTTTGCTTAGCCCTTTGTGCGACGGCTTCATATTTCAGACAGAGGGGGCAAAGAGCTGTTACCCTTATGCCACAGGGAAAAAGGCGGCGGTTATCAAAAATCCGTTATCGGTTGTTTATGAGCGCCGTATTCCAGCGGAGAAATCTGTTTTTAAAATATGCTCAGCGGGCAGGCTGCATTCCGACAAGGATTTTGAAACCCTGATAAAAGCGTTTGCTCTCTACCGAAAAGAGGGAGGCAGGGGGGAGCTTGATATTTTTGGCGATGGAATAAAGCGCGGCGAGCTGGAGGAGATGACAAAAAGCCTGGGGGCAGACGGCTCTGTTCGGTTCATGGGATTTACGAAAAATCTGCAGGAAAAGCTGTGTGGATACGATTTGTTTGTGTTCTCCAGCCGCTCTGAGGGGATGCCGAATGCCCTTCTGGAGGCGATGGCGGTCGGTCTGCCCTGTATTTCATCGGACTGCGACTTTGGCCCCCGGGAATTCATTCACTCCGGGGAGAACGGGATTCTGGTTCCTGTTGGGGATGTGAAGAAAATGGCCGGGGCGATAAGGTGGGCACAGGAGAACAGCGAGATGAGGGAAAGAATGGCCAAAGAGGCGAAAAAAATCAAGGCAGAGCTGTCGGCAGAGGTGATTTCCCGCGTCTGGCTGGATTATATAAACCAGACGCTGTGCAAAAAGGTGGAGACATAACGGGAAGATTGTTTTTATGAAGTGAGGAAGAAATGCGGTCAAAGGCATCTGTAATTAATGCGTTTAGCGCTGTATTCATGCAGGCTTATCTGATGCTTTTAAATATTATTTCAAGAAGAATAATATTTAATTCATTAGGGACAGAATATGTCGGCCTGAGCGGTTTATTTTCAGGGATTTTAGAAATGCTTAACCTGGCGGAATTGGGACTGGGAACAGCAATCGCGTATCATTTGTATCATGCCTTTGCAATACATTCTGAAGAAGAGGCAGGGAGATTAACGAGTTTCTTTTCAAAAGCCTATATATACATAGCTGGTTTTATTTTCATAGCAGGAATCGGCATAACACCTTTTATTGGTAAGCTTATGAAGGAGGTTCCGGCAATACCCTGGATAAGCCTGATTTACATTCTGCATGTATGCGATACGGCAGCGTCCTATTTATTGTCTGCTAAAAGACTTATATTGCAGGCAGACCAAAAAGGCTATTATTTATCCTTTTCCAGAATTATACAGCAGAGCGCATCTCTAATCTTTACGATTTTGATATTAAACCATACGCGCAATTATATTTTATATTTATTCATGCGTATTGGCGTTCATATTGCTGAAAACGCATTCATTTGTTTTTATGTAAATAAAAGATACCCATATCTGAGAAAATATAGGCACAGCAGATTAAGGGAAGATGAAAGAAAAGGAATTGAAGACAATGTCAGAGCAGTTTTATGGGTGAAAATCGGAGATTATTTCAGTACGTCGATTGATATTATATTGGTATCTAAACTGTGCGGGGTTGCGGCGACGGCTATTTATTCAAATGGTATGCTTATCATAACCTCTGTGCGGGGCCTGATGAATCAAATGTTTCAGGCTGTTACAGCAAGTTTCGCAAATTTAATGACGTCAGAAAGAGAAAAAAGCTATGAAATATTTAAGGTAATTTATTTTATAAATTTCTGGGTCAGCTCAGTGTGCAGCATTTGTTTGTTTTACCTTCTTAATCCATTTATTCTGTTGTGGCTGGGAAAAGAATACTGTGTTGCTGAAAGCACAGTTATGATATTGTGCTTTAATTTCTATATACTTTCTATGAGAAATTCAGCTAATATCCCAAGGCAGGCAGGCGGATTGTATATTTATGATCGTTACGCATCTGTAGCAGAAGCGGTAATCAATTTAGTTTCTTCCACCATATTGGGTATGAAATTTGGGCTGGATGGCATTCTGTTAGGCACGTCCTTAACTGCGCTGTCAGTGCAGTTCTTAACAGTGCCATACAATGTATACCGGAGACTGTTCAAAGTTAAGATTTTGAATTATTATAAACGTTTTATTTTTTACATGATAAAGATGGCTATAGCCGGATTATTTGTTGGGATGCTTCTTCAATATGCAGTTTCAGACAATACGCTTATAAAATTCATTCTATCGGGATGCATCTGTTTTTTTGGAACAAATGTTTGTTTGTTTTTTTTGACAATGGGAAATAAAGAGAGAAGATATCTTTTTTCTATGATAACTTCTGTTTGTAAAAAAAGGTAGAGAAAAGGAAGGTTATGTATGACATTCTATCATATTTTCAGAGGAATTTACTGTTTTTTAGCAGCGTTTGTTATCGGGTACAGTATTTTTAAAAAGAGAAAATTTGATATTTTGGTGATATATGTTTTTTCTTCCATTGTTTATTTTTTTCCGGCTTTGATAGGAGAATTTCAGTCATTCGTGTTTTTGGAGAAGGGATATACGTATAAGCCGCAGGAAATATACTATAAATCCTATCTGGTATTAATCATAAATCTGATGGTCTGCCTGGTCTGGATGTTTATGTCGGATTGCAGAAGACATAAAAATACATATAAGAAAACCATGGATTTATATTTAAATGATTATGAGAGTATTATAGTGGTTATATCAGAAATAGTGATACTATGTTTAAATTTTATCCTGTGTTACCGTTTACGGAATTATATTTTTGTAGAAAAATTTGATAAGACTAAATTGATGGAGCATATGACCTTATTCGATACATTAGCTCTGAATATGTCCTATTATTTTTTTATTATCTCTTTTTCATGCAAAATGAGATGGAAAAAAGTGTCAATGGTTATAGCGCTTCTGTGTATTTCATATTCTCTGGCTTTGGCAAAACGTTCCGAGCTGGTTTTAGGGATTATCGCAGTGGTTTACGTATGGGTTACTAGAAACAGTGAATCATCTTTATGGGAACTTTTATGGAAACGAAAATATTTGTTATTGACAGGACTGGTGTTTTTCTGTGCAGTGTTTTTGAGTAAACCTGTTTTGAATGCTGCTGTTCAGGGGGATTGGAAACAGATATTTATGTATTTTAAAAGAGATGGTAAACTCATAGAAAGTTTCATATATTCCGAATCCAATGTAATCACATCAAATTTAAATGAAATATTAAGATTAAATGTGACAGCGGACGGCGATACATACAGATTTGCTTCTTTGGGATTTATTCCGTTCATTGGAACATTATCTGACTCTGTTTTAGTTCCTTCCGATTTTTATGAATTATATCAGCCGATTGTTTATCCGAAAATTTCAGGATGGGGAGCGGCAAATTGTTTTTTAGCAGAGGCTGTAAGCAATGGAGGCATTCTGACACTTATTTGTATGGTTCATTTATTATGCTGTACATTCATAATAATGGAAAAAATTCTGTATAAAAATATGAACGTGTTCATTAAGGCGGGAATATTAGCAATTATGCCTCAGTTGGCATTTTATATACATCGTAATACATTATTTTATGTAATTAGAACCATTCGTATATTTATATATTTTTCACTCGTCTTAACTGTGATTTATATTCTGCTTACATATAAACATCCAGAAGGAAGATATTTAAAAAGAGATTTGACAGCAGGAAAGAGTGTGGGGTGGTATCTGGCGGGAAATAAACGGTTTCGATAGAAAAACAGAATGATTGCTGATGATATTAGTAAAAAGTTGTAAGGAGTGTTCAGCATGTTAAAAAAAGCTATAAAAATGATCTGCTTTATGCTGCTATTTCTGTTTTTGCTGGCAGGAAGCGCCTATATTCTAAGAGGTGAAAACGATATAAAGCAGAGATTTGCCGGATTTTATTATCAGCCCAAGGATACGCTGGATGTCATATATATTGGTTCCAGCCCTGTTCATCCATACTGGGCCGCA
Source organism: Clostridiaceae bacterium (assembly GCA_910575795.1). GTDB lineage: Bacteria > Bacillota > Clostridia > Lachnospirales > Lachnospiraceae > Otoolea > Otoolea muris. The sequence goes on from CAJTGE010000010.1 coordinate 21,166, forward strand.
GCTTTGGCTTGGGATGAGTATGGCTTTACCTCATGGCCTCTTGCCACGAATGTCCAGCAGCCTGCATATGCGATTTATTTGCTGAAAGAGGCTATGAAACGGCAACATCCCAAAACTGTAATTTTTGAATTACGGATGTTTACGAGACCACAGGCTTCTTTTATCGAAGATGGGAATTATGAAGCCTTTGTCAGAAATGTAACCGACAACCTGCGGTATTCATTTAATCGCTACAGCCTGATAAAGAATACGGTAAAACCTTCGGAAGATTTAACGCCATATTATTTTGACATCATAAAATATCATTCCCTCTGGAAACACGTATCAAAATCGAATTGGGGCTATGTCCGTTTTTCAAAAAAGGATGAAAACAGCGGCCATTTAATCCGTGATGATGTGATCGATTTATCAAATGCATGGCACGACTATTCCGATATCACAGAATCATCCCCCATGCCGCCGGAACAGGAGGAGGTTCTGCGGAACCTGCTGGACTACTGGCGGGAAAAACGGATCCCTGCGCTGTTTACCGTGAATCCCTACACGGATATCCAGGAGGAGACGCAGAAGCAGTTTAATTATATGAAGGCAATCGTGGAAGAAGAATACGGATACCCGTTTATCAATTTTAACCTCCTGTATGACGAGCTGGACATCGACTTTGCGCGGGATTTCTACAATGGCGGCCATATGAATACAAACGGCGCGGTGAAATTTACGCGCTATCTGGCGGCTTACTTATCGGAACATTATAACCTGGAGGATAAGCGGCAGAATGAAGAGTACAGTTCCTGGAACGCATCCTATGAAACCTGGCGGAAAAGGGCTGACGCAGCGATTGAAACTATCAACACCAAGGTAAAGGAAGGAGCCTATGATGAATGAATTAAACTACCATTCGATCCCGGTTTCATTCTCAAAAAGCGCAAGTCCCTTAAAAGGACCCTGAAAGCGCCGGGGGGGGGTACAAACCGGATCTGCAGGCGCATCGCCGTCCTCGGCGGCTCTACCACGCATGACATTATAGAAATTCTGGAGCTTTTTCTTCTGGACAATGGCATTCAGCCCGAATTCTACGAATCCGGTTACGCCCAGTATTTCCAGGATGTCATGTTTGACAGCCCGGAGCTGACGGCGTTTTGCCCGGCTCTCATCTACATTCACACAAGCACAAGAAATATAAACGCATTCCCCGCCGTAAAAAATACGGAGGAGGAAATTGACGCCCTTCTGGAGGAGACATACGCGCCCTTTGAGGCCATGTGGAAGAAGATCGAGACAGTCTATCACTGCCCTGTGATCCAGAACAACTTCGAGCCGCCTCATTACCGTCTCCTGGGGAACCGTGACGCATGGGACCCGCACGGCAGGCTGAACTTTGTAAACCGCTTAAACGCCCGGTTCTGCGCTTATGCCGCGGCCCATGAAAACTTCTATATCCAGGATATCAGCTACCTTGCCGCCTGTTACGGGCTGGATCAGTGGGCGGATCCTTTTTACTGGCATATGTATAAATACGCCTGCGCGGTTCCGGCCATCCCGGCGCTGTGCTTTAACCTGGCGAATATCATCAAATCTATATTTGGGAAGAATAAAAAGGCGCTCGTCCTGGATCTGGACAACACGCTCTGGGGCGGCGTGGTCGGCGACGACGGGCCGGAGGGGATTGAGATCGGGCAGGAGACGTCCGCAGGGCAGCTCTACAGCGAGTTTCAGGCGTACATAAAGGCGCATAAGGACATGGGGATTCTTCTGGCCGTTGATTCCAAAAACGAGGAGGAGAACGCCCTGGCGGGCCTGCGGCGGCCGGACAGCGTTTTAAAGCCGGAGGATTTCCTGGTTATCCGGGCCAACTGGGAGCCCAAGGATGAGAACCTGCGCCGGATTGCGGAAGAGCTGAATATCGGGACAGACAGCCTTGTCTTCGTGGACGATAACCCGGCAGAACGCCACCGGGTGAGGACAGGGGCCCCGGAGGCCGCGGTCCCGGAGCTGGGCCCGCCGGAAACGTACATCCGCATCCTGGACCGCAGCGGTTTTTTTGAGGTCACTGGGTTTTCAGAGGATGACGTAAAAAGGAATACAATGTATGAGGCCAACGCGGCCCGGAAAAAGCAGGAGGCCGGGTTTGAAGATTATGGGGAATACCTGCGCTCCCTTGAGATGCGGGCGGAGATCGGGCGCTTTTCGCCGCTCTATATGGCGCGGATCGCGCAGCTCACGAATAAGAGCAACCAGTTTAACCTGACCACCCGGAGACACAGTCAGGCGGAGCTGGAGGAGAAGGCGGCGGATCCGGGGTGTATCACGCTGTACGGCAGGCTGGAGGATCGGTTCGGGGATAACGGCGTGGTGTCCGTGGTATACGGACATATAGGGAAAGGAGAACCAGAGGATGCCGGGTCGGCGTCAGGCAGGGCGGCCGCGGTGGAAGGAGACGGCGGCACAGCCGCAGGGAAAGGAAATGACAGCACAGCCACAGGAGCGTTCCATATTGACCTGTGGCTCATGAGCTGCCGGGTGCTGAAGCGCGGTATGGAGTTTGCCATGATGGACGCCCTTGTAAAAGAATGCCTGGAACGGGACGCCCGGGAAGTATTCGGATATTATTATCCCACGGCCAAAAACAGGATGGTAAAGGATTTTTACGCGCTCCAGGGCTTTGATAAAATATCAGAGGATGAGGCAGGGAACTCAGTCTGGCGGCTTGGCCTGTGCGGCGGGTATGAGACAAAAAACCATGTGATAAGAGTGGAGGAAAAGTAGGATGAAGATGACAAGAGAAGATGTATATGAAAAACTGAACGGCGTATTCCGGGACGTATTTGACGATGAGGACATCACTGTAAACGATGCCACCACGGCGGACGATATCGAGGACTGGGACTCCCTGGAGCACATCAACCTGGTGGTGGCGGTGGAGAAATGCTTTGGCATCAAGTTCACTATGGGGGAAGTGACGGGTATGAAAAATGTGGGGGAAATGGCGGATATTATTTTGGGAAGGATTGGATAGAGAAACATGAAGCTGCATCATGTGGGATATTTAACAAAAAACTTACAGGATACCCGGCGGGAGTTTGCCCTGCTGGGATTTTGGGTGGAACAGGAGGCAGCGTTTGACCCCCTGCGGAAGCTGGATATCGCTTTTTTAAGAAACGGCGCGTACCGGGTGGAGCTGGTTGAGCCGAAAGGGGAAGCTTCGCCGCTGTTCCCGCTGCTGAAAAAGTATAAGAATACGCCTTATCATTTATGCTATGAGACAGACAGTCTGGGGGAGGAGATCCGGAGAATGGAGCAGGGGGGATACCGTGTGATCCAGGAGCCTCTGGATGCGCCTTGCATCCAGGGCGGGACCGTGGCTTTCCTGATTCATCCGGATATGGGGATTGTGGAGCTGCTGGGGCGGGAGGGGCGGTTATGACGTTTACGTCCTTTTCGTTTCTCCTGTTTTTCACGTTCCTTCTCTGCCTGTACTACCTCGCGCCGGATCGCCTGCGCACCGCGCTTCTTGCCGCGGCCAGCCTGTTATTCTGCTGGTTTGCCGGCGGGAGGCGGATGCTTTTTTCACTTCTGCTATCCACAGCCACTGTCTGGTACGCGGCGGTGCGCATGGAGGCTTCCGGGACGGAACGCGCAAGAAAGGCGTGGTTTTACGGGACGCTTGCGCTGAACCTTGGCATCCTGGTTTTGTATAAATATTTGAATTTTTTTGTCTACACCGGCCGCATTGCCGGGAGATTTTTTCATCAGGAGCTTCCTCTGCGGGAAATTTCCCTGGCCGCGCCGCTGGGGCTTTCTTTTTACACGCTGCAGGTTCTGGGATACCTGATTGATGTGTCGCGCGGAACTTGCAAAGCGGAGAGGAATCTCCTGCGCTATGCCGCTTTTTCCTGTTTTTTCCCGCAGCTTGTGACAGGGCCGATCAACCGCTATGAGGATATGGAAAAGACGCTGTACGGGAAAAAACGGTTTGATTATGGGCAGGTAACCTTCGGGCTCCAGCGGATGGCCTGGGGATTTTTCAAGAAGCTGGTCATCTCTGAGCGGATGGCGGTGCTGGTGAATACGGTATACGGCGATTATCAGACGTATACCGGGCTTTACATCGGCTTTGCAACCGTGTGCTTCGCATTCCAGCTCTACACGGATTTCTCCGGGGCCATGGATATCGCGCTGGGCGCTTCGCAGGCTCTTGGGATCCGTATGGCGGAAAATTTTGACACGCCCTTTTTTGCGCCTTCCGTGTCGGAATACTGGAGGCGGTGGCACATCACGCTTGGGACGTGGATGAAGGAGTATGTGTTCTATCCGGTTTTGAAGTCGGAATGGTGGATCCGGATCGGGGAAAGAGCCAGGAAACGCCTTGGGAAGAAGAGGGGAAAGAAGGTTCCGACCTATCTGGGGATGTTTGTTCTCTGGTTTACGGTGGGGATGTGGCATGGAGGGGCGTGGAAATATATTATCGGATCCGGCCTCCTGCACTGTTTTTATATCGTAGCCGGGCAGATGCTGGAGCCGGTGTTTACAAAGACAGCCCGCCTGCTGCGGGTCAATACGCAGTGCTGGAGCTGGAGGTTGTTCCAGGGGCTTAGAACCTTTTTCCTGGTCTGCATTGGCTTTGTGTTTTTCAGGGCGTCCAGCGCGGGGGATGCTGTGAGAATGTTTAAGGCATCACTGGCTTTTAATCCCTGGATTTTTACGGATGGGTCGCTGCTCCGTCTGGGGCTTGACGCGCAGGACTTTACGGTGGGCCTGTTATCGCTGGGGGTATTGCTGGCTGTATCGCTTCTGCATAGCCGTTTCAAGGCGCAGGGAAAAACGGTGCGGGGCGTTCTGGCGGGGCAGAATCTTGTATTCCGCTGGCTGGTTTATTATATGCTGGTTTTTTCTGTGCTGATCTTTGGCTTTTACGGGCCGGGGTATGACGCGGGGGAATTTATTTATCAGAATTTTTGAGACAGGAGAGGAGGCGGCGGTTCTGCCGCCTTCCGGAATCTTTACACAGTTTCAGGAGCCAGTCCCGGCTCCTCATTTTTATATTTTTCTAAATCACATTGCGGCATATCGTTCTTTGACGTCATTTCATGAGTTCCCGTATAAATTTATTATCTAAAAGATATCAATTGAGTTGTGTATTTCCATAAGTTATACTATACTTAAATTCTGACCTGTTCAGGAAGCGGGAGCAGCGTTCCTGCGTCCGCGGAATATATGCGAGGAGCGCGCGGAAAGAGATCATATTCCGGATAAGGGAGCGCTGTGGAAAAAACAGGGAATCACAGAACCGTGAAAAAGGAGTTTGCTATGAAAAAGATATTATTTGTTAATGCCTGTGTAAGGCCGGGTTCGCGGACGCTTGTGTTAGCGAAAAAGGCGCTTGATAAGCTGGACGGGCAGAAAGAGGAGGTAAATCTCTGTCAGGAGAAGCTGCTTCCCCTTAACCGGGAGATGCTGGAGGAAAGGGACGCCCTCATTGCAGCCGGAGATTTTTCGTCGCCGCTGTTTCAGTATGCAAAGCAGTTTGCGGCGGCAGATGAGATCGTGATTGCGGCACCCTTCTGGGAGCTGGCGTTTCCGGCTGTCCTGCGGGTCTATCTGGAGCATATAACGATCGTGGGATTGACATTTAAATATTCTCCGGAGGGAATGCCTGTCGGATTGTGCAGTGCAAAACGGATCATTTATGTGACAACGGCAGGGGGAAAAATCGGCGGCTGTAATCTGGGTTATGAGCACATCAAGGCTCTGGCAGGCAGATTTTACGGGATACAGGATGTTGTGTGTTTCAGGGCGGAAGGGCTGGATATCCGGGGGGCGGATGTAAACGGCATTCTGGAGGAAACGCTGAAAGAAATAGAAAGCTGGAGCCCCTCGGCCGTATAATCATGAGGCGCTAAAAGAGGCTGGCGGTTACAGAATGCCGGAGGATCCGCGGCTGTCATTGAGCGGATCAATATGTACTCTCGGAATCTCTTAAGGAGGCGGGGATTTATGACAGAACGGGAAGGAATCAAAAAATTTGCGCTGCCTGCCATGATGTGGCTGATTTTTGAGGCGGTGGCCGTCGCGCTGTGGCTTTCGATGGGAAATCGGTTTTATTTATTCAATTTCAGCTATATCGGGACGTCCGTCGCGGCGGGGCTTCTTTTATTTCAGTTTCGGTATAAGCATGCGCGCAGGGTTGCGCAGTTTTTGGTGGGGACGTATATGCTGGTCTATCTTGGGCTGCTCTGCAATGAGAATATGCAGATTGAGGGATTCTGGTACTATCTGTTTACCGGTGTTTTTGAGGCGGCGACGATTCACTATGCCGTGGCAAAGATAGCCGGCCCGCTGGTTTTCGGGCGGGGGTGGTGCGGTTATGCCTGCTGGACGGCCATGATTCTCGATCTGCTCCCATATAAGATTCCGCAGCGCCCCGGGAAGAAATGGGGATGGGCAAGATATATTACCTTTGCGCTGTCGTTTCTGTTTGTCAGCGCTTTATTTCTGGCGCGGGTGAGCGATATGGAGCGGATCATGTTCCGGGCATTCCTTTTCGGCAATGCCCTGTATTACATCATTGGGATTGCGCTGGCTTTTTTGCTGAAGGATAATCGAGCATTTTGTAAGTATCTGTGTCCTGTGGCGGTATTTTTGAAGCCCATGTCGTATTTTTCCCTGCTGCGCATCAGGTGTGATAAGAGTAAGTGTATTTCCTGCGGAAGGTGCAGACGGGTTTGCCCGATGGATGTTGACATGACGGATCCTTCAAGGAGACGCAAAAACGGGACGGAATGTATTTTGTGTCACGAGTGTGTGAACGCGTGTCCTGAAAAGGCGTTAAAGTGATCCCGGAATCCCGCCGCGACAGATTTTGCGGGACTGCAGAAGCATATGTTACAGGATAGAGGAGGCGGACAATGATACTCACCGGATACCGGCCGGCTGACTGCAGGGAGCTGGCAGAGTTATTTTATGATACAGTACATACGATCAACGCGGGGGATTATACAGAGGAGCAGCTTACAGCCTGGGCGGACGGGACGATTGACCTTAAACGCTGGAATCAGTCCTTTCTGGAGCATTACAGCATCGTCGCCAGAAGCCGCGGCGTGATAACAGGCTTTGGCGACATAGACAACACAGGGTATCTTGACCGGCTGTATGTCCATAAGGATTATCAGAGGAAAGGCGTGGCGTCTGCCATTTGCGATAAGCTGGAGAGGGCGGATCAGGGGAAGATCGTTACGCATGCTTCTGTTACGGCGCGGCCTTTTTTTGAAAAAAGAGGGTATAAGACGGTAAAAGAGCAGCGGGTAGAACGGCGTGGCGTGCTTCTTACGAATTTTGTTATGGAGAAAGCAGGAAAAAAGGTTTTGGCAGGAACGGAGGGATAGTATGATCATACGTCATTCCAAAGAGGAGGATCTTCCGCGCATGATGGAGATATACGCATACGCGCGGGATTTTATGGCAGAGCACGGCAACCCGAACCAGTGGGGGCCGACCAACTGGCCGCCGGAGGACTTGATCCGCGCGGATATTGCGGCCGGGAACAGCTATGTGTGCGTATGCAAAGACCGGGTGGCCGGCGCTTTTTTCTTTCGACAGGGCAGGGACATTGAACCCACGTACCGGACGATAGAGGACGGCGGATGGCTGGACGACGGCCCGTACGGCGTGGTCCACCGGCTGGCGGGGGACGGGAGCGTGAAGGGGATTGGAAGCGCCTGCCTGGAATGGGCGTTTGGCCAGTGCGGCCATCTGCGTATAGACACGCATGGGGATAACCGGGTCATGCAGAATCTGCTGAAAAAGAGCGGCTTTGTATACTGCGGGATCATCCATGTGGAGGAGGACTGCTACCCGAGGCTGGCGTACGAAAAGCTCCGGACAAAGGGCGGCCGGAGGCGTTAGCATGCAGGAATTGTTGGTTTATGCGATTTTGCTTAATGAGGAATTAGTAACAGAAAACGAGTACCGTAAATTGCTCGACGAATTATTTCTTAACAACCCCGAAGACGATGATTTGCTCTATTTGGAGTGGGAAACGGATATAAAAAAAGCTGCTGTTTATGTGAGAACAAATATGGATTATTTAAATCTTAATACAGAATGGTTCGGCAGAAAGTTAATGGGCAAATTAAAGGAAGTTTACGCGAATTGTTTGGATATAAAAGGCTTTGCCAATCGAATGTACAGCTTATGGGAGAATCTTCCCGGAAATATTCGGAACATAGAACCATTTTTGACTCTATGCTATGCGGATGATCCTTTATCATGGGGAGATGAAGAACAGACCAGGAATATGTATGAGCATATGCTGAACTACTATGAATAAACGAACAGCAATTCCTGTTTTCTGCTGCAGTCAGCCCCGATACGGAAACTGATAATTTCCGGGCAGGAAGAATTTTAGACCGGATACCATTCAAATTCGCGGCGCCTGCCTTTCAAAAAACGGGGACAGAGGGGCGGGATAACCGCCTCTCTGTTATATATAAGGATGCTAAAGCGCCATAATCAGCGTCCCTATTGTGATCAGTCCTGCTCCTGCCAATGATTTAGCCGTAACATTCTCATGCAGAAAAAGGAAGGCAAGTATCAAAGTAATTACAACGCTCATCTTGTCAACGGGAACTACCTTTGAAACTTCTCCCAATTGCAAAGCCCTGTAATAGCAAAGCCATGAGGCTCCAGTAGACAGGCCGGATAAAATAAGAAACAGCCAGCTTTTCCTGCTGATGGAAGAAATTCCGCCCTGTGCGTTTGTCAAAAAGACCATGCCCCATGCCATACCCAGCGCGACAACTGTGCGGAGCGCTGTGGCAAGGTGGGAATTTACCCCATCAATCCCCGCTTTTGCAAGAATAGATGTCAGTGCGGCAAATACGGCGGATAGTATTGCAAATAAAAGCCACATTATTTTTCTCCTTTCATGGTTTGCAGATGTTTAATGTAAACCTCTGTTCTTATTATATAGGATTGCAAGAGAATTTCAATGGTTTCAGGCGCTTATTCCCGCGAGCAACGAGCCAAGTGGGCATGCTTGCATGCACATTTGGCGACTGCCGCGAGGGTCAAATACCCCGCTGCTCTGCAGCGCTGCAAGTTTGGCGCCCCGTTGCTTGCAGCGGGGTTGTTGACTTCACAAATACGGTTACCTGCGTGAACGTAAGGAGCAGTAACAGTTCAGCCTTCGACTCCGCGAGGTGTTTTTTGTGAGCGAAGGTCACAGAAAACCCGAGGGCAGCAGCATCACGAGAAGGCCGCTTCCCATTGACTTTCTTCCCCGGACAGGATAGAATAAGGGAGAAAACATAAATCCTGCAGAGGAGGAAAAAAATGGCATTTATTGAAGAATTAGGCAAAGCAATCGGCAGCGGCAGCAGAAAGGCCGCCAATAAAGTGAAGGATATGACCGGCATTTTACAGCTCAAATCAAAACTGTCCGCAGAGCGGGAGAAGATAAACCGGGCGTACATCAGTCTTGGCCAGGCATATTATGACAAGCATGAGCGTTCCATTGAGGAGGAGTTCGCCAATGAGTTCAAGATCATCGGGGCAGGGCTTGTGAAGATCGCCGCCCTGGAGGATGAGATTGCGGAGCTGGAGGGGGCCAGAGTCTGTGCGGAGTGCGGTGCGAGGGTGGAGCGGTCCGCCATGTACTGCAGCCGCTGCGGCGCGCTTATGAAAGAGAATGCGCCGGATCCAGAGGATGCGGGAAGGCGCGCAGTGAAAGAGCAGTTCGATTTTTCCAATAAAGATGCGCAGGATACGCAGAATGGGGAGCAGGAACAGTAAATGGATGCATTTGTACAATGGTTTACCGCCAGCCTGTCGGGACTGGTTTCCAAAGAGGTTATTGTCTTTATTATTTCCATGATTCCGATCCTGGAGCTGCGCGGCGGGCTGCTGGCATCATCGCCGGCGCTCCTTGACATCCCGATCCTCACCGCGATCCCGATCTGCATTATCGGCAATATCCTTCCGATCCCGTTCATCCTCCTGCTGATCAGCCGGATACTGGAATGGATGAAAAAAGTCAGCCTCTTTCGCCCGGTCGCGCTGTGGCTGGAGAAAAAGGCGATGAGCAAAAAGGATCAGATTGAGAAATACGGCTTCTGGGGCCTCGTCCTTTTCGTGGGAATCCCCCTTCCGGGAACCGGCGCATGGACAGGGGCGCTCGTGGCTTCGCTGCTGCGGATGAACTTTAAGAAGGCGTTTGGCGCGATTCTGATTGGGATTGTGATCGCAACTGTGATCATGTCGATCCTGTCATACGGGGTGCTGGGCGTTTTGTTTGGGTAAGGGAGCGCTGTTGCCTGCTTTGCCTGAGCGTTCAATGTGAAATGAAATGTTTGTTTCACTGGTGAATGAATCGTGTATCTGGCCGCCATCGTCAGCTTCTATATCCACTAAAACTCCGCTCCCGCTCGGAAAAAAGCGCAGCGGGAGAGGGGATCCTTATGGATATAGGAGCTGACGATGGCTACGTTATCGGAAGGCCATGAATTTTAAGAAGGAACATTTATCCTCCCGGTATGGTTCGATTATAAAAGCTCTGATTTGAAGGTTTAACAAATTTAATCGAATCATAATCAGGGCAAGCTTTTTGAGTATGCCTTTTTTAACGCCTCTGTCATGCCGTTAATTCATAACGGCAATCTCTAATCCCCCCATTTAACTATATTCACATCCCATATAGCCCGTAACAATATGATCCGTTCGGATTATTCTTCCGCATTTGGGTATTATATTCCTTGTTGCTCGCGGGAATAAATATTCTTCTTTTTGAATTATATAAATTATGGTATAGTTATGTACAAATTGGGATTGTGGAGGACAAATTATATGAAGGACAATTTTGTATTTAGTAAAGGTTCATTTTTTCATGGAACAAAGGCAGCGTTGAAAATCGGAGATTTTCTGATTATAGGACAAAAAAAGAATTATAATGATGATAGAAAATCAGAGTATGTTTATTTTGCCGGGACGTTGGACGCTGCGATTTGGGGAGCGGAATTGGCAGAGGGAAGCGATCAGGAAAAAATATATGTTGTTGAACCAACAGGAGAGTTTGAAGATGATCCAAATCTTACAGATAAAAAATTTCCAGGAAATCCTACGAAATCTTATAGAACGAAGTATCCGTTGAAAATTGTCGCAGAGGTAACAGAGTGGAAAGGACATTCTCCCGCCCTAATTAATAGTATGCTTGAACATCTTAGAAACTTATCTGAAAAAGGAATAAAAGCAATCGATTAATTTTAGAAAGAGAAATATAAAATCGAAGTTTAAGGAGAGCTCGTTTATGAATGGTACTGTACTAATTGCCATAGGGGCGATTTTACTCATACTTGCAGCAATATGTCCATTTCCACCGATATTCGCAATTCCGGGGATAATATGCAGAATTATTATTGGTTTGCTTGGTCTTTTTTCACTTATTGCAGGTATCAAATCAGCTCGTAGACGATAATGTTCAGTTTGTACCGCTAATCCGCCGCATAAAGAATCCTTATGGTAATTACATCCTATTGTCAAAAACCACAACTTCGCTTTACGGCCAGCCAGTACCAGCCGGAGGCAGTTCCTATATCCATAAGGAACCCGTAGAAAACCGCCGGTACTTAGCGAGGTCTTTTCGAGCTTAGTACCGCTGCGCTTTTCTCCGAGCGGGAGCGGGGTTCCGTTGGATATAGAAACTGCCTCCGGCGTCCTTATCACAACACCCCCCAGTATTTCCCCCAGAAGATCTCCTTGACACATACCCCACCAGGGTATATAATAACCCATATCCGAAAAACGGCCCGCATCCCACTCACAGGACATCGCCGTCCCGGAGCCAGGCAATCTTCAACCACGCTCCGGCCAGACTGAAAGGAGGACGATTATGGATCAATATACAGTAACCGGCATGAGCTGCGCCGCCTGCAGCGCCCGTGTGGAAAAAGCGGTATCAAAAGTCCCGGGCGTAACGGCCTGCTCGGTCAGCCTTTTGACAAATTCAATGGGAGTCGAGGGAGAAGCTGCCAGCGAGGCGATCGTAAAAGCCGTGGAGGACGCCGGGTACGGCGCCGCACTAAAAGGCGCTGCGGACAACGCCCGCCCCGGCGGGGCCGCCTCATCCGCTTTGGCGGCGGAGGATGCCTTAAAGGATCATGAAACGCCGGCCCTCAAACGCCGCCTGTTTTCATCCCTCGGATTCCTGGCTGTGCTCATGTATGTCTCCATGGGGCATATGATGTGGGGCTGGCCGCTTCCTGTGGCGCTGGCCGAAAACCATGTGGCAGTCGGCCTCATCCAGCTCCTTCTGACCGGGATCGTCATGGTAATCAATCAGAAGTTTTTTGTGAGCGGCTTTAAGGGCCTCATGCACGGCGCGCCGAACATGGATACCCTGGTGGCGCTGGGCTCGGGCGCGTCATTCGTGTACAGCGTATATGCGCTGTTTGCCATGACGGACGCGCAGCTTAAGGGTGATATGTCCGGCGTGATGGCATATATGCATGAGTTCTATTTTGAGTCCGCGGCCATGATCCTGACTCTGATCACGGTGGGAAAGATGCTGGAGGCGCGCTCTAAGGGCAAGACCACGGACGCGCTGAAGGGACTTATGAAGCTTGCGCCTAAGACGGCGGTTCTCTTAAAAGACGGCGTGGAGACCGAGGTTCCCATCGAGCAGGTGAAAAAAGGAGACGTGTTTGTGGTCCGTCCCGGGGAGAATATCCCGGTGGACGGGATTGTGCTGGAGGGCGTGAGCGCGGTCAATGAGGCGGCCCTGACGGGAGAGAGCATCCCGGTGGATAAGGAGGCCGGAGATCCGGTTTCGGCCGCGACGGTGAACCAGTCGGGTTATATGCGGTGCGAGGCGGTGCGGGTGGGCGAGGATACCTCTCTGTCCCAGATTATACGCATGGTGAGCGACGCGGCGGCCACCAAAGCGCCGATCGCCAAGGTGGCGGACCGGGTTTCCGGCGTGTTCGTGCCGGCCGTGATCGCCGTAGCGGCCCTTACGCTTGCGGCCTGGCTTCTGGCGGGCGAGGGGATTGGCTTTGCCCTGGCAAGGGGCATTTCCGTGCTGGTGATTAGCTGTCCCTGCGCGCTGGGCCTGGCGACCCCGGTGGCCATCATGGTCGGAAACGGCATGGGCGCCAGGAACGGAATCCTGTTTAAGACCGCAGTTTCCTTAGAAGAGACAGGGAAAATGGAGATCGTGGCGCTTGACAAGACCGGCACCATCACAAGCGGCGAGCCGAAGGTCACAGATGTGCTTCCCGCGGCGGGCGTCGGAAAAGAGGAGCTTCTGACATGCGCCTACGCGCTGGAGCAGCGGAGCGAACACCCTCTGGCCAGGGCGGTTCTCGCCTATGCGAAAGAGCAGGATCTCACCGCCCCGGAGGTGGAGGAATTCAAAGCCTTGCCGGGAAACGGCCTCACGGCGCGTTTAAACGGGGCCGTCTTGAGGGGCGGCAGCTTTGCCTTCATCGACGGCCGGTGCGGCGCGCCGGAGGCGATGCGGCGGCAGTTTGAAACCCTTTCCGGAGCGGGGAAGACGCCCCTGTTTTTCGCAAAGGATCAGCAGATTCTGGGGATGATTGCCGTGGCGGACACCATCAAGGAGGAGAGCCCGCAGGCGGTAAAAGAGCTTCAGGACATGGGCATCCGGGTAGTCATGCTGACCGGGGATAACGAGCGCACCGCCCGCGCGATCGGCCGTCAGGCAGGCGTGGACGAAGTGATCGCAGGCGTCCTGCCGGACGGAAAGGAGAGCGTGATCCGCTCCCTGCGGGAACAGGGGAAAACAGCCATGGTCGGAGACGGCATCAACGACGCCCCGGCCCTCACAAGGGCCGATGTGGGGATCGCCATCGGCGCGGGAACCGATATCGCCGTGGACGCCGCGGATGTGGTGCTGATGAAAAGCCGCCTCACCGACGTGCCGGCCGCGATCCGCTTAAGCCGCGCCGCCTTAAGAAACATCCATGAAAACCTGTTCTGGGCCTTCTTTTATAACGTTGTGGGGATTCCATTGGCAGCCGGTTTGTGGTATCCTGTCTTTGGATGGAAATTAAATCCGATGTTCGGGGCCGCGGCCATGAGCCTTTCCAGCTTCTGCGTGGTGACAAACGCGCTGCGCTTAAATCTTTTAAAAGTACACGATCCGTCTAAGGACCGGCATCTTCGCCGGAAAAAGGCAAAGGCCGCATACGGGCAGGACGCGCCGCGCGCCGCGAAAGCGCCGGCAGAGGCAGGAACATCGGATAATGAAATTAAAAATGAAACGGAGGAAGCAGTAATGAAAAAGACCATGAAAATCGAAGGGATGATGTGCGCGCACTGTGAGGCAAGAGTGAAGAAATGCCTTGAGGCGCTTCCGGGAGTGGAAGAGGCGGCGGTGAGCCACGAGGCAGGCACAGCAGAGGTTTCCCTAGACGGGGAAGTGGCTGACGAGGTATTAAAAAAGGCGGTCGAGGATCAGGATTATAAGGTTCTCGCGATCGAATAAAGGCCCGGGATCCGGCCGCGCGGGCGCTGTAACCCGTTTGCCAATGCGCTCCCGGAGCCGCTGGTTTTAGTGAGCTTCCGGGAGCACATGATAAAAGTATGGGGGAAAACAAGATGGGATGCTGTGAAAAAAAGGAGAACGGGCAATGCATGTATTCAGCGGACGGTACAGTCTCCGAACGCCATAAGCACAGGAATCTGACAGAGGAACGTGATCTGCTGAAGCGCTTAAACCGCATCGAGGGCCAGGTGAGAGGCGTAAAGGCCATGGTCGAGGATGAGCGCTACTGTGTGGACATCTTAAACCAGGTGTCCGCGATCCAGGCCGCGCTCAACAGCTTTTCCAGGGAGCTTCTCTCCAACCATATCAAGACCTGCGTGGTGGACGACATCGAGGCAGGAAACGGGGAAGAAGCCGTAGAGGAGCTGTGCCGGACGATTCAGAAGCTGATGAAATAAAAATTTGCAGCATCGCATTCATCCCGGGCGAATGAATGCGATGCTGTAAATTTGCTTACAAATAGAGCACAAGCCCCGCAATCCCGCTGAACAGCATAATGAGAACCGGGTGGATGCGCCATTTGCGCAGCATAAACAACGCAGCTAAAAGCAGGCATAACGCGGCCGGATTAAGCGAAGAAAAGCCGGCGCCGCCGTACAGAGCCAGCCCTATGATCGTGAATGCGGCTGAGAGAATCAGGCCCAGCGAGGCGGATTTCAGCCCGTTCAGCACATCCAGTACAAAGGCGGAGGTTTGGCATGCCTGAAAAAAACGATATAATCCCAGCGAAATCACGACCCCGCACAATACGCAGCCAACCGTAGCCGCCAGCGCTCCGGCGATACCGCCGATTTGAAGGCCGGCAAAGGTCGATGTATTGACAGCCAGCGGCCCGGGCGTCATCTGCGAGATCGTGATAATATCTGTAAACATCTTCTCACTGATCCAACCCGTTTTCTCTACGGCCTGTTCCCGGATCAAAGGTATAACCGCATACCCCCCGCCAATGCTGAACAGGCCGATCTTGAGAAACACGATAAACAGGTTCCACGAAGTATTCATGATTGTTCCCTTTCTTTATATTTTTTATAAAGCGCCTGCAAAATGCACAAAACGCAGCAGACCGCGAGTATCAGAGCCGCATGGATGCCGAATACGAAATTGGCTGCAAATGAAAGCGGGATCATGGCGGAAAAAAAGAAGGACCGTTTCTTCCATATCAGGGAACACATATCGGCGATCAGATCAATCATCAGAGCCGCAACACCCGCCTCCATCCCCTTTAAGACGGCCGCAATCACCGCATTGGCGGCAAATGCCTTATAGAATGCGGAGACAAAGGCAAGGATAACGAGCGGGGGAGCGACCGCGGCGGTACAGCTTATCAGGGCCCCTGCCGTCCCGGCCGCCTTATACCCCGCCAGCGCAGAGAGATTGATCGCAATCGCCCCGGGCGATGACTGCGCGATGGCCGCCAGATTGATCAGCTCCTCTTCTGTGAGATACGGTTTTTTCAGGACAAAAAAGCGGCGTATCATAGGAACAACGATATAGCCGCCGCCGAATGTAAAGGCGCTGATAAAGAGATTGGCTGACAAGAGCCATGCGTATGTTTTTAAGCGCTGTTTCAAAATGAGATTCCTCCTGGTTTTTGTTTACAGCTTAATTGGGTGAGAGAGCGCAGGGCGGATGGACCCGTGAAAGGGATGCCGGAGATCGGTTCTGTATCAGGCGGAGCCCCGCTGCCGGCGTCCCTTTCACGACACCATCCGGCCTTCTCTTGACGTCCTTTTTACGACATCATCCGGCCCCCTTCCGTCAGTCTCCCCTCACAACTCTGCCCGGCTATTATATCCCTTGCTATAAAATCTGTAAAATGCTATAATTTCATACAATCCATCGATTTTATTCATGTCAAAAGGAGAGAAACATAAACATGATTGTACGGCATCTGGAAATCCTGGAGGCAGTTGCAGAGACCGGAACCTTTACGGGCGCGGCTAAGAAACTGTATATGACGCAGTCCGCTGTTTCCCACGCGGTCGCCGAACTGGAAAAGCAGGCGGGAACCGCGCTGTTTGAGCGTAGCGGCGCTGACGCGCTGCGGTGTTTCGCTTTTTGAGGAATCCCGTCATATTTTGACAGCCTGCCGGAATTTTGACAGGAGAATCACATGTCTGGAGGAGAATACGCCGGTTACGGTGGTGTCGGGCATTACCATTGCCTCGTTCCTGCTCCCTGATATCCTGAGAGAGTGTAAGGCGTCCTGTCCGGAGGTAAAGGTTTCGGTCCGGGTTGCTAGAGCGTGTTTGAAAATTCATTCCTGGCATCTGCACGCCCCACTTCGCGGTATATTTGTGCCAAATTCACTTAACGCAGCCCACTACGCCGCGTTCATTTGGCACAAATCTCCCACAAAGTGGCACGCACAGCTACCAGAAAGCAATTTTCAAACACGCTCTAGCGCAAATGCCGCGATTGAGATTCTGCGGCGGGGAAAGGCGGATATCGCATGCTGGGAGGGGATTGCGCCCAAAGGAGATTTTTACACGATCCGTTTGGGGGCGTATCAGCTATGCGCCGCCTGTGCGCCGGGGTTTCATCTGCCGGAGCAGGAGATGACGCCGGAGCGGCTGTGCGCGTTTCCGTTATTGCTGCGCGAACCGGGAAGCGCGATCCGCGATACGTTTGACAGCCGGCTCGCGCTTGCCGGCTTAAAAGCCGAACCGGTCTGGGAGAGTGTGAATTCATTTGCCCTTATAAGGGCGGCCGAGGCAGGGCTGGGGATTACGATTCTGCCGGAGCAGTTATTGACAGATTCCCTGCTCCTTAAGAAGCTGCGCCTGATCCGCCTGGAAGGAATGGAAATGGAAAATCAGATGATGGCGCTGTTTCACAGGGATAGATACATCACAAAACCGCTTCAGATTTTGACAGACCGGCTGAAAAGGAAAAGGGGGAGCTTTGCTGTCGCTCCAGGCTGAAAGCCGTTGAAATAGAGCGAATCAGGGCAATTGTTTTAATTGAATAAATTTTTTTAATTTTATTTAAAAAAAGGGGTTGACATTTTCTGGTTCCTGTATTATACTACGTTATGTAATCGAGGCGTGGCTCAGTTTGGTAGAGCGCTGCGTTCGGGACGCAGAGGTCGCGTGTTCGAATCACGTCGCCTCGATTCTCACATGGCCTGTTGGTCAAGCGGCTAAGACGACGCCCTCTCACGGCGTAAACCCGGGTTCGATTCCCGGACAGGTCATTTGAAAATTGCTTTGGATTTCTCCAGAGCATTTTTTAAGCGCTTCCATGGCTCAGTTGGTAGAGCGACGCATTCGTAATGCGTAGGTCGCCGGTTCGAGTCCGGCTGGGAGCTGAAGAAAAGGCTGGAATTCTCTGGTTGACAGGGAGTTGCAGCTTTTTTGGCAACAGTTCAGATAGATCTGCGCACCTGCTGCGCTGACCGTACGAAAACGCGGCGGCGGCAGGCATCTGCCCCATCGCGAAGCGATTTTCATGGGCAGATGCCGTAACATGTCTGAGCTGTTACCTTTTTTGCGCACAGGCCCGCACAGCGCAGGTATGCCGCTGACGCGGCGCGCGGGCGGCGGGTAGCGGAAACGCGTTTCCCTTACCCGGTTTATAAAAATCAGATCAGAGCGCGTTTGGAACATGCTCTTAAGAGACGGCAGGAGGCACAGCGTGGAAAAGGTTCGGGAACTCATTCTTACGATCAAGAAAAACGAAAAGCCGGAGCAGTTAGCGCGGCTTTTGGCGGAACTTTCGGGGCTTCTTATGACAGCGCCCGGGATGTACTGCGCCAGGGTGAGGATCACCAGCCAGTTTTATATGGGCATGGAGCACGGCATGACGGCGGCTTTTCTCTATACCAGCGGGGAATATGCCGATGAATTCATTCAGGGCCTGCGCTGGAGCGGCATGGAGGCGGAGAGCGTCCACATCTGTCCGGAAAAACGGACGGATTTTTTCCGGGATCTGCACCGCGGCGGCTTTGAGGCCGTCGTGCTGGACAAGAGCCACGAATCGTTGCTCCTTCCGCTTGCCCTGATTGCGGAGGAACCGCAGCGGGAGCCGAATGAGGTCAGGAACCCGGATCTGATGCGCTCCGTCTGCCTGTACTATCAGGGCTGCGCCCGCCGGGCTGATATACGGGTTCTGGAGGATCAGATGTGCGGGGAGCTTTACAAGGCGAGTTTCCTGCTTCCGGAGACGGATCGCAGGACCATGACGCCTCCCCTGGTGACAGACAGCCAGGGCGGCCAGTACCGCCCGGTTTTCACGGACTGGGTGGAGATGGATAAATTTGACAAAAAGAAGCGTCTTGGCGGCAGGCGGCTGAGATTCCGCGAGCTCAAGGGCCAGATCGGGAACTCGGAGGGGATTGTGATCAACCCGTTCGGATTCGGGCTTAAGCTGGATATGGAAAAGCTGCTGCGGATCGAACAGGAGAAGAACCGGCTGCGCGTCGTGAAATAGGAGGGGCATAAGAGCCCCTCCCGTCTGCTTATTCTTTGATTTTGTCGAGTTCTGTGAGATTGATCCCAAAGGAAGTTAATATAATCTTTAACTCAATATACCGGTCTTTCATTTCCATATAGGCGGCTGATGTTTTGTCCTCCGTTAAAATCATGTATTTCTGAAGTCTGGAAAATTCTTCAATGTTTCTCTGAATCATCTCCTTTTCAGCCATAAGCAATCACCTCCCGGCAGTGGAAAACAAGAATGTATTTGTATATAGATTATACCATAAGCAGGATATAACGTCTATGATCGGTTTATGTGCATCGCGAAGCGTGTTACTGGGCACAGCCCGGCAGGCGTGTGAACAGTAACTTGCTGTAACAGTTCCATGTGCCTTAACGATGCCATTACGCTCTTTACTGTATGCCCTTTAGGCTGGCTGCCGGCATCCCTGCCGTTATACATAACACGGATTACCGTCACAATACCCGCGCCCTTATCCAATGAAAGCAGTTCAGAGGTACAATTCTTATTTTGATACCTGAATGAAATCCGCCCCCACCCATTTCCATAAATGCCTTAAAAAAAATACAGGAAAATGCCCGGAACTAATTGATAATAATATCACAATATGAGATAATGGAACCAATCGCCCCGGCCCGCGCCCCGGCCCCTTATTCCGGCCGCGCCCGCAGGCCGCGGCATATAAGCATTGCATTTACGCATAAACACAGGAAGATAAGGATAGGAGGATAAGAACATGAGAGTATCAATCTGTATTGGGAGCGCCTGTCACCTGAAGGGATCGAGGGAGGTCATCCAGAAGCTCCAGAAGCTGGTTGCGGAGAACGGCCTGGAGGACAAGGTGGATTTGAACGGCGATTTCTGCAGCGGGAACTGCAAGATGGGCGTCTGCGTCACCGTGGACGGGGTTCTGCACTCCGTTTCGCCGGAGACGGCCGAGGAGTTTTTCAAAAAGGAGATTATGGGCCGTTTGAGCTGAGAGGGAGAGGAACATGCCGATCATTGATTTTAAGGCCGCGATGTGCAAGCACTGTTACAAGTGCGTGCGCGGCTGTGAAGTAAAATCCATTATGATTCGGAACGGACACGCGTATATCATGCCAAACCGCTGTATCTTATGCGGCCAGTGCCTGCTCAACTGCCCGCAGTCGGCCAAGCGCGTGTCCGGCGGGCTTTCTAAGGTAAAGGAGTTTTTAAAGGGCGGCGCGCCGGTGGTTCTTTCGCTTTCATCCGCGTACATCGGCCTGTTTCCGTATAAAAGCAGGGGCCAGGTGAAGGCGGCCTTAAAAAAGCTCGGCTTTGCCGATGTGCGGGACAGCGCGGAGGCGGCGGCCCTGGCGACGGGAGAGTATGTAAAGCTCTTAGAGCAGGGGGAGATGGAGAATATCATCACCTCCGCGTGCCCGAGCATTGTGGATTTAATCGAAATCCATTATCCGGAGCTGATCCCCTACATGGCCCCGGTGCTGCTCCCCTCCGGGATCCACACGCGGATGCTGAAGGCATCGTACGGGGAGGATGCGAAGGTGGTATTTGCAGGCCCCTGTATCGCGGAAAAGAAAAAGAGCCGCGCCGTCGCCCCGGACGCGGTGCTGACCTTTGAGGAGATCCGGGACTGGCTTTCGGAGGAGGGCATCGAGATACCGTCCTGTGAGGAGGAAGCGTTTGAGGAACGCCATCTGGGCGCCAATCTTCGCTATCCGGTCAGCGGGGGGCTTCTGACCGCCGTGGAGGAGACGAAGCGGCAGAGGGACCGCTACAGGAAGTTTTACGTAAGCGGGGTCAAGGACTGCCAGGAGGTCTGCGAGGCCATGAAGACCGGGGAGGTCAAGGGCTGCTTTATTGAGATGAACGCCTGCCACGGCGGCTGTATCAACGGCCCTGCCACGGCGGCGGAGGTGTCGAGCTTTAAGGTCAAGCTGGATCTGGAGGAGATGCTTCCCAGGGGGGCGGCTTACCTTTCCCTTCTGAAAGAGGAGGAGAGGGCGGTGGATACGGCTAAGCAGTTTTCGGACCGTTCCCAGAAGGAGCGGATCCCGACCGGGGAGGAGATCCGGGAGGTTCTTAAAAAAACCGGAAAGGCCGGCCCGGAGCAGGAGTTAAACTGCGGGGCCTGCGGCTATCCGACCTGCCGGGAAAAGGCGGTCGCCGTGCTGCAGAACAAGGCGGAGCTTAATATGTGCATCCCGTATCTGTACGACAGGGCGCGCTCCATGTCGCATCTGGTGATGGACGCCTCGCCGAACCTGATGATGGTTGTGGATGAGGATCTGAAGGTTCTCGAGTGCTCGGCCGCGGTGGAAAAGTATTTCGGCGTCAAGCCGGAGGAGATGAAGGGGCGGGAGCTTGGCGGCTGGATGGAGACCGACGAGGTGGAGGAGGTATTTAAAACGCATACCAGCATCCACAGCCGCAGGGCGCTGTCCCCGGAGCGGGGCTTTGTGGTATTCCAGAACATCGCGTACATCCCGGAGGGGAATTTTGTCATTCTCACCCTGATGGACGTGACCCGGGAGGAGGCCCTGGCAAAGCAGGAATATGAAAAGAAAAAGGCGACCATTAATCTCGCGCAGAAGGTCATTTACAAGCAGATGATGGTGGCGCAGGAGATCGCGGGGCTTCTGGGGGAGACGACGGCGGAGACAAAGACGACGCTGACGAAGCTCTGCTCCCTGATTGAGGACGAGAAGGAAGGGGAGGTCCGGACATGGGGATAACCGTGGACGTCACGTTTAAGAGCCTTGTGAAATATTCGGAGATCCTGTGCGGCGATAAGGTGGAGCTTTTAAAGACCGAGGATTCGGACGTGGTGATCCTGGCGGACGGGATGGGCAGCGGCGTGAAGGCCAATATTTTATCCACCCTGACCGCCAAGATCCTGGGGACCATGTTTTTAAACGGGGCGACGCTGGAGGAATGTGTGGAGACCATCGGACAGACGCTTCCGCTGTGCCAGGTGAGGAAGGTGGCGTATGCGACCTTTTCCATCCTGCAGATTTTTAACAGCGGCGAGGCGTATCTGGTGGAATACGACAATCCGGGCTGCATTTTCCTGCGGGACGGCCATATGGCGGAGCTTGAGAAGCGGACCAGGACCGTGAAGGACAAGGTGATTGCCGAGAGCCGGTTCCAGGTGCAAAAGGGGGACGCCCTTGTGCTGATGAGCGACGGGGTGACGCACGCGGGAGTGGGAAAGAGCAGGCAGTTCTGCTTTGGCTGGCCCTGGGAGGAGGTCGCAAAATTTGCCGAGGGGCAGTACAAAAGCACGGTCTCCGCGGTGCGGATGGCAGCGGGCCTGTGTGACGAGTGCAGCCGCATCTATGAGGGGAAGCCCGGGGACGACACGACGGTGGTCGTGGCCCGGATCATTGACAAAAAGCCGGTACATCTGATGACCGGCCCGCCTGTGAGCCGGGACGACGACGAGGTGATCACAGAGGATTTCATGAAGGATGAGACGGCGAAGCACATCGTCTCAGGCGGCACGAGCGCCACGATCCTCTCCAGAGAGCTGGGGAGGCCCCTGCGCGTGTCCATGGATTACACGGATCCCGAGATACCGCCCATTGCCTATATGGAAGGCGTGGATCTGGTGACCGAGGGCGTGATTACCCTGCGCCGCGTGGTAGAGCTTCTGACCAGCTATGTGAAGGAGTGCGACTTGGACAGCGGTTTTTTTGAGGAGCTTGACAAGAACAACGGCGCGTCCATGATGGCAAAGATCCTGATTGAGGACTGCACGGAGCTTAAGCTCTTTGTGGGGAGGGCGTTTAACGGAGCTTACCAGAACCCGGGCCTGTTTGAGCTGGGCATCCGGCAGAACCTGGTGAAGCAGCTAATGGAGATTGTAGAGCGGATGGGGAAAAAGGTGACGGCGACGTATTATTAGTGCGTTACGATAAGGAGGATAAGGAACATGGTAACAAATGACGCGACATTACTGCAGTTAAAACATGAGGTGCTTTACGAGGTGGCAAAGCTCGCCTGGGAGGGAAACCTGGAGGAGGGACGTGAGGAACTCCCCTACAAGATGATTCCCGGCCCGCAGGCGCAGTACCGCTGCTGTATTTATAAAGAAAGAGAGCTGATCAAGCAGAGAGTCCGCCTGGCGGAGGGCAAGTGCCCGTCCGGGCGCAATACGAACAATGTGGTGCAGGTCATCAACGCGGCCTGCGAGGAGTGCCCAATCGCCTCCTACACCGTAACGGACAACTGCCGGAAATGTATGGGAAAGGCGTGCCAGAACTCCTGTCCCTTCGGCGCGATCTCCATGGGCGACAACAAAGCCCATATTGACCCGGAGAAATGCCGCGAGTGCGGTAAATGCGCGCAGGCGTGTCCGTACAATGCCATCGCCCACTTAGAGCGGCCCTGCAAAAAGGTGTGCCCCGTGGATGCCATCACGTATGACGAGTACGGGATCTGTGTGATCGATGAGAAGAAATGCATCCAGTGCGGCGCATGCATCCATAGCTGCCCGTTCGGGGCCATTGGCTCCAAAACCTTTATGGTTGACGTCATCCGCTTAATAAGCGCCGGGAAAAAAGTGGTCGCCATGCTGGCCCCGGCGACGGAAGGCCAGTTCGGGGATGATATCACCTTCGCGAGCTGGAGGACCGCCCTCAAAAAAGCGGGCTTTGCAGATCTCATCGAGGTCGGCCTGGGAGGCGACATGACGGCGGCGGCGGAGGCCGCGGAGTGGGCTGAAGCCTACAAGGAAGGCAAAAAGATGACCACCTCCTGCTGCCCGGCCTTTGTAAACATGATCCGCCAGCATTTCCCCGAGGTGCTTGACAACATGTCAACCACCGTTTCGCCGATGTGCGGCGTTTCCAGGATGCTCAAGGCAAAGGATCCGGAGATCGTAACCGTATTCATCGGGCCGTGCATTGCCAAAAAGAGCGAGACGCTTGATCTGAATATCCAGGGCAATGCGGACTATGCCATGACCTACGGCGAGATCCGCGCCATGCTGCGCGCCAAAGACATCACGCTCGAGCCGGAGGCCAACTCCACCCAGGAGTCCAGCGTATTCGGAAAGCGCTTCGGAAACGGCGGCGGCGTGACGGCGGCTGTGCTGCAGTGCTTAAAGGAAACCGGGGAGAATACGGACATCAAGGTAGCGCGCTGCAACGGCGCGGCGGAGTGCAAGAAAGCGCTTCTGCTTCTCAAAATGGGCCGCCTTCCCGAGGACTTTATAGAAGGAATGGCCTGCGTCGGCGGCTGTGTCGGCGGCCCCAGCAAGCACAAGACCGAGCTGGAGGCCAAAAAGTCAAGGGATAAGCTGATCGGCGAGGCAGACGGCAGAGCCGTTTATGAAAATCTGAAGAATTACGATATGGATTCATTCTCCATGCACCGGCATGGATGATGATCCGGCGCAGCGGCCTTACGCGTATGGCGGCTGTGCAAACGGCCGGGCGGCGGATGTGTCTGCCCGGCCGTCTGCGATCCACAGGCGTCTGCGCGGTTTCCTGAGATAAATACAGAATGAAAAAAGCTGTTACAGAATACTCTGTAACAGCTTCTATGACCTGTCCGGGAATCGAACCCGGGTTTACGCCGTGAGAGGGCGTCGTCTTAGCCGCTTGACCAACAGGCCACTTGCTATATGTGATGACTCCTATATAATAGCATGGGTTGGGAAAAAATGCAAGAGGAAAATGAAAAAAGTTTAATAAAATTTTGGGGCGGCATTATATGGTTATTGGTTCATTCGTTACATTCCCTGCCTCCTAATACACAGACAGGAAATGCGGTTGCATAAAATACTCTTAGCGAGTATAATAACGTATGCAGTAATGACAAAAATCAACAGCGCCGCAGGCGGCGGGGATATAGCGGAAATGAAAAGAAAACATGGCAAAGCCGGAACCGACAGAGGGATTCCGTTGTTTCTATCGATCATATTCGTATTTTGCATGCTGGGGGCCGTCGTGTTCACCGTATCGCGCAAGATTTCCGTGGAGATGTCAGAATCGGCGATCCAGAATTTAAGTGAAAGCCTGGATTTGATTAAGGGCACGACGGAAGCGATTTTGCAGAAGGAGGCGGAGTTCCAGCAGTTGATTGCGCAGGAGCTGGCCACGATTAAGGATCCGGAGGAATTTATCCGCTCCTACAATAGAAACAGCACCATGGTCCGCATGTCGTTTATCCCGTCCGGGGAGACGGAGGGCGTTTCCAATATGGGGGATGGCTTTTCGGCAAAGGATTTGGACTTTTCAGAGGGAAAGACGGCGGGCGGGCTTCCGGTTTCGCAGTCCTACTTAAATTATATGGGAACATGGGCGTATACGATGAAATGCCCGGTTCTAAAGGATGAGGAGGAGATCGCGACACTCTATATCGAATATGTGTACGATTCATTCGACGAATCGCTGCCCAAGGGCTTTTATAACGGCAGGGCCATGCTTTATATTATGGACGCCAAGAGCGAGCGGCTGGTGTTAAAGCCCAGGGGCATGGGCGAGAGGAACGCGGGGCACTTAAATCTGGAGGATTTTTACAGGGCGAACAATATTCTTGAGGAGGATCTGAGGGACGAGGTCTCGGAGTGCGTGAGAAGCGGTAAGAACATTCTGTTTTACCATGATATTCAGGGCAAGAGCTCCCTGAACTATATGTGGTCCGTCAACGGCGGGGCGCTGTATCTGATCGGTTATGTGCCGATTGAGGCGATCCAGCAGGAGGGGCGGACGGTAAACCAGAATATTTTTATCGTGGTCGCGGTGATGCTGATTGCGTTTTTCCTCTGCTGTGTGCTCTATTATTTTAACCAGAGGCAGCAGGAGCGTGTTCGGAGGGAGCGCGAGGCGGAGCGTGAGATTCACAACAGGCAGCTTGCGCAGGCGCTGCAGGCCGCGCAGGTCGCGAACCAGTCCAAGACGACGTTCCTCTCCAATATGTCGCACGACATCCGCACGCCGATGAACGCGGTTCTGGGGTTTACGTCTCTGCTTTCCAGGGATGCGGAGAATCCGGTTAAGGTGCGGGAGTACACAAAGAAGATCACCGCATCCGGGCAGCACCTGCTGAGCCTGATTAATGACATCCTGGATGTCTCCAAGATCGAGAGCGGCAAGGTGGCGCTTGCGATCGAGGAGTTTACGCTCAGCGACCTGGTATCTTCTGTGGATGCGATCATACGGCCCATGGCAGGCGCGCGGAATCAGAGCTTTGAGGTGTCGGTAACGGATATTAAGCATGAGTATCTGATGGGCGATGAGACGCGGCTCAATCAGATTTTGATCAACCTTCTTTCAAACGCGGTGAAATACACGGAAGAGGGAGGCCATATCTGGCTGCGGATTATTGGGCTTAAGCAGCGCCCGGGCCCGTACGAGCACATCCGGATCGAGGTGGAGGACGACGGGTACGGGATGACGCCGGAATATCTGGAGACGATCTTTGAGGCGTTTACCAGGGCGGAGAACAGCACGACAAATAAGGTCCAGGGCACGGGGCTCGGCATGGCGATCACGAAAAATATCGTGGAGCTCATGGGCGGGACCATCGATGTGTCGAGCGAGGTGGGAAAAGGCAGTCTCTTCCGGGTGGAACTGGAGCTGCGCATCCCGAAGGGCCGGGCGGATCAGAAATTTTGGGAGGCGAGCGGTATTTCCCATATTCTGGCCGCGGACGGCGACGCCGGGGTCCGGGAGAGCATCAGGACGCTTATGAAAGACACCGGAATCCATGTGGACACCGTATCAGACGGGGAAGAGGCCCTGCGCCTGGCATGCGATCGCCGCCGGTCCGGCGGCGGCTACCAGATGATTCTTTTAGACGAGAAGCTGCCGGACATGGACGGTGTTTTGGCCGCGCAGCGGCTCCGGGCGTCGGGAGAGGTTTCGCCGATCCTGTTTCTGGCGGCCGGCGGAGGGGACAGGACGCAGGAGGCCGCGCTTTCAGTGGAGCGGACGGGAATCCTTGCAAAGCCGTTTTTTGTGTCTGCATTTAAAGAAGCGATCATCGAAATGCGGGATAGGGAACACGGGGCAGAGAACACAGAGGATGAAGGCGAAAGCCTTGAGGGGATCTGCCTGCTCGCAGCGGAGGATAATGAGATCAACGCGGAGATTCTGGCAGAGCTCCTGGAAATCGAAGGAGCAAAGTTTGAAATTGTCGGGAACGGCCGTCTGGCGCTGGAACGCTTTGAAGCTTCCACTGAGGGGGAGTTTGACGCGATCCTGATGGATGTCCAGATGCCGGTTATGAACGGATATGAAGCGACAAGGGCGATTCGGGCGCTTAAGCGTCCGGACGCAGGGCGTATACCGATTATCGCCATGACAGCGAACGCCTTTTCAGAGGATGAAAAGGCGGCGCTGGACGCGGGGATGGATGTTCACCTGGCAAAACCGATTGATATGGGATTGTTAAAGAAAATGGTGAGGCAGTGTGCGCTGCGAGACCGCGCGTCCCGGCTATAAAGAGTCAAAACAGGAAGGAAGAGGCGTATGAGGATAATATCAGCCGTCTGCCTGGCAGGGATGATGGCGCTTACGATGACAGCCTGCAAAGGAACCGGGGGCTCCGGCAAAAATGTGATCATCTCAGAGAAGGATCATGAAACGGTTGTCAATCTGTTTGGCGCCATGGAAAAATCGAAACCCGATGCCAGCAATATTGCGAGGACTGCCTTTGATAAAACCATCGAAATGGCAGAGGAGAGGCTGGGTATTACGGTGGATTACAGGACGTATACAGCGGAAAACTATAAGGAAAAGACGTATGATGACGTGGCGCTTGACCGGGTGCGCCACCACATGGATGATCTTTATCTCCTGAATCCGGACACGATCCAGATCCTGGGTATGGAAGGAGCGCTTCTGGACTTATCGGAGCTTGAGAACACAAAGAATATAAGGGAGGTTGTGAGGACAGCGAATACGGTTGACGGAAAGCTGGTCGCGGTTCCCCAGGAGGTGGTGGTATACGGGCTGTTTGTGAATACGGATATGTTTGACGAGTACGGTCTTGCGCTTCCCGAGACGCCGGAGGATCTGCTGGAATGCTGCCGGGTATTTAAGGAGCATGGGATCAGGACGCCGATCGGAGCGAACCGCTGGTGGCTGGAATCCTTTGTATTTGCGATCGGCTACGCGGATTTATATAACAACGGCCATACGCAGGAGGAGATAGAGGCTCTGAACAGGGGGGAGAAAAAATACAGCGACTACATGCGCCCCGGCTTTGAATTCTTAAAGGAGCTGATGGACCGCGGCTATATCGACGCGGAGACAGCCTGTACGTATGAGGCGATCGAGGGCGAAGGGCCCGATTTCCTGGCGCAGAAAACGCCGATCGTCATGGCCTACTGGGGGGCGGCAAATGCGGATACAGCCTACGGCAAGCCGGATTTTGAGCTTAAGGTGATCGGCTTTCCAAGCAGCCGCGGCCAGATGCCGGTCGTGTCCATGACCGGATACGGGATCAGCGCGGAAGCCGGGCATTTGGAGGAAGCGAAGCAGGTCTTAAACGCGATCCTCTCGGATGAGGCGCTGCAGGTATATGCAGAAACCAACAAGGTTATCTCCCCCTCTGAACATGTGGAGGTGGAGCACATTCCGGCCTTAAAGCCTTTAAATGATAAGATAAAGGAAAATGTTTATGTCCTTGGCTCCAACGCGGGCATGAAGCTTGAGCAGTGGGGAAACACGTGCCAGATTGTGCGGGAGCTCATGGAAGGCGCTTCGGTGGATGCGTGTATGGAGAAATTTGACAGGCTGCAGGAGGAGACGCTGGGACGGTAATGCCGGGCGCGGGCCGCATGGCGGATGTAAATTCCGGCTGGAGGCGCGCGGTCCCATACAGCGGATTGAGGCGAGATGATGAATATAAAGAATCCGGAATATTTTCTCACCGTGGCGCGGGAGGGAAGCGTATCCAAAGCGGCGGAGCGGCTGTATCTGTCCCAGCCGTATTTAAGCCAGTGCATCGGCCGGCTGGAGAAGGATCTGGGGGCGAAGCTTTTTGACAGAAGCCATTCCCCACTGACGCTCACAGAGGCGGGAAAGCTCTACCAGACGTATCTGGAGGGCGTGGGAAACCTGGCGGGGAGGTTTGCGTCGCAGCTTGACGAGATAAAAAGCGGCAGGAGCCGGGTCCTGAATGTGGGAATGTCCCTCTGGAGGGGCTCCGTGGTCCTGCCTGAGATTCTCCCTGCCTATATGGCCTCGCATCCCGGGATGCGGGTGGTTCTGCATGAACACCACTCGGACCGGCTCCAGGAGCTCCTTCTCGAGGAAAAGATCGATTTTGCCCTGATGAATATTCCGCAGCACCTTGATGATCTGGTGTATGAGACGGTGATTCATGAGCGGATGCTCCTGGCAGTCAACCGGGAGAATCCTCTGATCCGCGGGCTTAAGACAAGCGTAAAAAGGCCGGCCCCGATCGATCTGTCCCTGTTTAAGGGCGAACGGTTTATCCTCCTGCCAGGCGATCAGGTCATGGGCCAGGCGCAGGAAAACCTTTTTGCGAGGATGGGGCTGGAGGGCGTGGAGTCCCTTTACAGCACGAGCACGACCACGGCCGTGAATCTCGTCAGCGCAGGCTTTGGCGTGACCTTCCTTCCCGAGGGCGGCAGCCGCCAGGTCTCCCATGTGGATCATCTGGCGTTTTTTACCGTGGGCGCCCCGCCGTTCAGCGTCCCTCTCCTGTTCCTCTACAAAAAGAATGTGTTTGTGACGCCTCAGGCCAGGGATTTTATTGAGATGACAAAGGCGTATTACAACGGGCTGCGTCCGCCCGCCGATCTGTGAGGAGGTCCGCCCGCCGGCGCGCCAGGCGGCCTGCAGTTGTGCGCCGGATCGGGAGAATGAAAAATATAACAAAAATTTTACTAAAAAGTAGTAGTAAAAATGTGCAAAACATATTAAAATAAAGAATGCAGGCTGTGCATGACAGCAGCGGGCGATGGATGAAACGGAAAATGAAGGAGTGTACAGAGAGATGGAGATTACAAAACAGACTACGATGGGCCAGATGCTGGAGTACGATATGGGGATTGCCTATATTTTGATGCAGTCAGGAATGCACTGTGTCGGCTGCCCGTCTTCAATTGGAGAATCGCTGGAGGAAGCCTGCCAGGTTCATGGCCTGGATGCGGACAAGGTGATGGACGCTATCCAGGAGTATTTGAATACCAAGAAAGAGGCTTAGCGGCAGGGCTTTCGTGAGGGGGGCGTCCCGGGATGGCCTGTTTACGCGCAGGCCCGGTAAAGGGGCGCGCCGGGCGGGGTCTGATTTCGGACAGGGGCCGCGTCCGCGCTCCCCGACGGAGCGCGGACGGCGGCTGGTACATAGAAACGGAGAGGAGGATAAGGCATATGAAGATTTCAAGGGTAAGGGCTGTGTATTTCAGTCCCACAGGCAATACCGAATCCGTGGTGAAGACCATCGCAGGCCAGCTTGCAGAGGAACTCGATGTCTCGCTGCAGATCTACGATTTTACGCTTCCTGAGAACCGGGAGGAGGTTCCGGTCTTTAAGCCGGACGGGCTGATTGTATTTGGCATGCCGGTCTATGCCGGACGAGTGCCGAACAAGATGCTTTCGTTTTTACAGAATCATTTTAAGGGGGAAGGCGCGCTGGCGATCCCGGTGACGACATTTGGAAACCGCAATTTTGACAATGGCCTCATTGAGCTCAGGAATGAGCTGGAAAAGAATGGGTTCCATACCATTGCGGGGGCAGGGATCCCGACGGAGCACGTATTTTCAGATAAGCTGGCCACAGGCCGCCCGAATGGGGAGGACATGGAACGGCTCGCGGAGTTTGCGAGCGAGGTGTCCAGGAAGGTGGAAGAGATGACCGAGATCCCGGCGCCGATCGAGGTCCGGGGCGACGACCCGGTGGGACCGTACTATACCCCGCTCGGAACGGACGGAAAGCCGGCCGTATTCCTGAAGGCAAAGCCGAAGACAAAGACAGAGCTGTGCGATAAGTGCGGGATCTGTGCAAAGGCGTGCCCGATGGGCTCGATCAGCGCGGAGGATCCGGCGCAGGTGCCAGGTATCTGCATCAAGTGCCAGGCATGCATTAAAAAATGCCCGGTTCAGGCCAAATATTTTGACGATCCGGCCTTTTTATCTCACGTGGCGATGCTGGAGCAGAATTACACGAGAAGGGCGGAGGCGGAGCTGTTCGTTTAATCGTCAGGAATCAGGAGGGAGACATGGGATTTTTAACAGGAAAGACGGCGATCATCACAGGCGCCGGGCGCGCGGTTTTAAGCGACGGCCGGTGCGGCGCGATCGGTTATGGGATAGCGACAGCCTATGCAAAAGAAGGGGCTAATCTGGTCATCACAGGGCGCAACGTAAAAAAGCTGGAGGATGCGAAGGAGGAGCTGGAGCGCCTTTATGGGATAAAGGTCCTCATCTGCCAGGCGGATGTGAACGCAGGCGCAGACAACGAGGCGGTGGCCGCAGGAGTGGTGGAAAAGGCGATGGAGGCATTCGGGCGCATCGACGTGCTGATCAATAACGCCCAGGCTTCGGCTTCCGGAGTGCCGTTATCCGAGCACACCACAGAGCAGTTTGATCTGGCCCTGTATTCCGGCCTGTACGCGGCATTTTACTATATGAAAGCATGCTACCCGCACTTAAAGGAGACGCGGGGAACGGTGATCAATTTCGCGTCAGGGGCCGGCCTGTTTGGAAACTACGGGCAGTGCGCCTATGCGGCGGCGAAGGAGGGGATCCGCGGCTTAAGCCGCGTGGCTGCTACAGAGTGGGCCGGGGACGGCGTCAATGTCAATGTGATCTGCCCGCTGGCCTGGACGGCGCAGCTCGAACAATTTGAAAAAGGCTATCCGGAGGCATTTAAACAGAATGTCAAGGTTCCGCCTGCCGGCCATTTTGGCGATGCGGAGCGCGAGATAGGAAGAGTCTGCGTACAGCTTGCTTCCGAGGACTTTAAATATATGACCGGGGAGACGATCACCCTTGAGGGCGGCATGGGGCTGCGGCCATAGCGGGATGAAAGCCTGGACATGCGGTTTTTTCCTGAAAATCCCCTGTCTGGTTACAATCTATGTGTTATATATGGTATCGATGTCAGCCGGTTATCCATGATTTCCCTGACAATATGAAAAAGGCGGCCCGGCCGGAGAAATTTTGTTCCGGGTCGTCTTTTCCGGCGCGCTTTCAAGGAACATTTTTGATAAGATTTGATACTATAATAGTAGATGTAACTGTTCAGATAACCTCTGGGCGGTTACAGAGAAGCAGTTGTGAGCAGATGAGAGGATACTCCCGGGATGCGTATACACTGTAACCGCTCCATGGAAATCCAGAGGCGCTATAATCCTGTTAATTTTTTTGTTCCAAATTAAAAAAAAACGGATCATATTGAATATGGCTATTGAAATAATATAATGTTTCATGTATAATTTTTATAAACAGACAATATAAGGGAGGTTAAAGTAAGGGGAATAGGGATATTCCCTTATTTTCAGGCCAGGCCCGGAAAAAGAGGATGAATCATGGAAAAATCAATTAAAAAAGCGATTTGGATGAGAGTGGCGCTTATTTTTGTGGTAGTGATTGTCAGCGGAACCAGCACAGTAACGTATTTAAGGAAAATCAAGCGCATCAATGAAGAGACGGTAGAGGCCATCAATATCCATACAATGGCGCTTTCGGCGGAGAAGGCGCATTACAGTTGGATTGAAAACCTAAGTTCCGCCATCAGCTATGACACTGAGTTTACAGGCAGCACGGATTGTACGACCTGCGTATTGGGAAAGTGGCTGTACAATACAGACCGCGCGAGTATCAAGAATTCGAGGATCCTCAGCCTGATGGACGAGATTATTCCGATTCACGAGGCAATCCATGCGTCTGCGACGGAGATTCTGGATCTGAATAAACAGAATCATGAGCAGGCGAAGGAGATGTACTTAAATGTAGTTAAGAAAAATGTCACAAGCCTGGTATCTCTGCTGGAGGAGATCGTGGAAGCCAATAACGATCAGGTTCACAAGGAAGAGGATGAACTTGGGAACGCAATCACGGCGACGATCATTGCAGCGCTGATAATGATTATCGTGACGCTGATTTCCTGCTTCCTCCTGCTCCGGTACGTATTCAGCAGCATCGTCCGCCCGATCGACGTGATCACAGCGGACAGCCAGCGCCTGTCCCGCGGGGAGCTTGATTTTGAGATTCAGGTTTCCAACCGGGATGAGATCGGCATTCTGGCAAAGAGCTTAAACGATGCGGCGAAGACGCTTGCAATGTATATAACTGATATATCAGACAATTTAAATGCAATTTCCAAGGGAGATCTGACCACAGAGTCGAATATCAGCTATATCGGCGATTTTGTGGCGATTGAGAATTCAATCGGCACGATCCGCCGGCAGTTCAATGAGACCATGGCTCAGATCCACCTGGTTGCCGTTCAGGTGGGCAACGGCGCTGAGAGCGTCGCCAGCGGCGCGCAGAGCCTGGCGCAGGGAGCGACCGAGCAGGCGAATGAGATTGACAACCTGGTAAAGACGATCAATCTCGTTTCCGGACAGATAAAGAGCAACGCGGACTATGCAAACCAGGCCAGCGATCAGGCGGATCAGGTGGAGCACCACATGGAACAGTGCAATAACCAGATGCGGGATATGTCGCAGGCCATGGATGAGATCAGCGGCTGCTCCAATGAGATTGGCCATATCATCAAGACGATCGAGGATATCGCCTTCCAGACGAATATCCTGGCCTTAAACGCAGCGGTTGAGGCGGCGCGCGCCGGGTCGGCGGGCAAGGGCTTTGCCGTGGTGGCTGACGAGGTGAGGAACCTTGCGGCCAAGAGCGCAGAGGCGGCCAAGAGCACCTCGGATCTGATTGAGAAGACGCTGAGCGCGGTTTCCAACGGCGTACAGCTCACAGAATCCACCCAGGAAGCCATGGGCAATGTTGTGAAGAGCTCGCAGGCCGTGATCGAGCGGGTTCACCAGATTTCAGACGCGTCGGCACAGCAGTCCAGCTCCGTGGGCGGCATCAGCGAGGGCATCTCCCAGATTGCCAGCGTGGTTCAGAACAACTCGGCGACTTCCGAGGCCAGCGCAGCGGCGAGCGAAGAGCTTTCCAGCCAGGTACAGGTGCTGCGCAACCTTCTGGAACAGTTCAAGCTCAAGGAAACAGCGGGCTCCAATATGTATTAAGACACAGGAACAGGGCCTGTATTCTCTTCGGGGGATACAGGCTCTTTTTGCAAAAGAGCGCGGTTTTTACAGAGGGCCGCTTAACGGGGCTTTCGCCGTCATGGAGGGGAATACGGCATGGAAATGACAATCAAACGTGTGGCAGGGATCCTCTGTTTCATCATCGGTATCCTGACCGCATTTTTTTTCGTACAGGCATATATGGAAGGAAAATTCGACTCAGCCGCGACGCTGAGGGAGTATATCGCGGGCTTTGGGATGCTGGGTCCCTTTATCCTGGGGGCGCTTCAGGCATTTCAGGTGGTGATCCCCATTCTGCCCGGCTTTATCGGGTGTGCGGCGGGGGCGATCCTCTTTGGATGCATGGGCGGCTTCTGGTGCAATTATATCGGCATCTGCGCCGGGTCGGTGCTCGCCTTTCTGATTGCGCGCAGATACGGTATCGGGCTGATCCGCCTCCTATTTTCATCAGAGCGCTATGAGCGGTGGGCCATATGGGCCGGCAGGAGCCGCTCGTTTTCCCTGATCCTGTTTCTGATGATTCTCCTTCCGCTCTGCCCGGATGATTATTTCTGCTACCTTTCGGGAATTACCGGCATGAGCGCCCGGAAATTTACGGCGATCATACTGCTCGGAAAGCCGTGGTGCATCCTCGCGTACAGCGTGGCATTTTCGCATTTTCTGGGGGCGTAGTATGCCATTATGTGAATCGCCCCCCGCGGGATTTCTGTATCCAACGGGATATATAATCAGGCTGTAGAGACGGATCAGGGACGAACCGGGATCACGCACAAAAGGACTTGTAGTTATCCGTCATTTGCCGTCATTTTGACGAAACATATAAATACGGCATATATTGTCTTATAATTCATGGGTTATACCCCGGAGAATACTGACGAAAGTCGGCGGAATGCATTGACAATCACATGGATTGTGTTATACTAAAGCACATGAAAGGAAGATGCTTCTCCGTTACGGTTTCCTGTTTACGGGGGTATCCCTTCAGAAATGATGCACCGCATGCGGCGTGAATATGGAAAGGATGATTACAATGTCAAGAGAAGATAAAAAAATTTTAATGGAAGGTATGAGCCAGATTTCACATCTTTACAATCTGCCGTCCGAGGAGAAGAAGGCCCCTGCGCAGACGAGAGGGATGAGCACCGAGCGGGAGATTCGGGATATGAATCTTCTGTTCCATCTGCGGTAAGAGGAGCAGATGAGTTAAAGGCGCGGGCACTGCCGAAAGGCGGCGTCCCGCGCCTTTTTTGCGCAGAAAAACAGCCCGCAAGGGCTGTCTTTCTGTATAATTAAAGGGAAAAGCTTTAGCACCGCCGCGCTTTCATCCGAAGTCAGCCCGCCGGGCCTGCGGGCTCCACCGGCTGTCCCTGTGTGTTCCCTGCGGGAGCGCCGGTTTCATCCGGCTGTCCCTCTGCGCTTTCTGCGCCGCCGTTTTCCTCAGTCTGTACCGGGATCGGAGCGCATATGCCGTCCGCGCCTGCCTGATACAGGACGCCGTCCTTATCCAGAACGGTATTCACAGCCAGGACGCCGTCCGCGGGATTTAAGTAGTACAGCGCGCCGTCTGCCTCCAGCCATCCTGTGGCCATGCGCCCGTCGCCTCCGAAATAATAGCGGGCATTGTCAAGCGTCTGCCATCCAGCGGCCATGCGCCCGTCGCTTCCGAGATAGTACCGCGCGCCGTCCAGATCGATCCATCCGGTCTGCATGCGTCCGTCCGCGGCGAGGTAGTACCAGGCATTGTCCACAGCCTGCCATCCGGTCTGTACAGAACCGCTTTCCGGGTGCAGGTAGTACCAGGATCCGCCTGCCTGCTGCCATCCGGTATTCATGTGGCCGTCCGCAGCGTCCAGAAAGTAGAGGCTGCCTCCGATCTCCTGCCATCCGGTTAAGGGTATGCCGGAGGCGTCCATGTAATAGAAATGCTGCCCGTCGTTTATCCAGGCGTTCTTCTGCATGACATGGCTCTTATAATAGTAGCGCTGCCCGTTAATGGTTTTCCAGGAGTCGGCGGGGATCACGGCCGTGAAATCCTTGTAGAGATAATTGATGTCCACATTGCCGTTTACGCCGCTTAAGCTGCCGGTATTGGAAGCCTGCCACATGGCGGGGTTTGCGTACGTGAACGAGTCGGCGTAACGGGCGACCCAGATGTCATAATGGAGCGCGGACAGGTCGATCTTGTTGTTTAACCAGTATTCATTCGCATAGACCATGGGGTGATAGCCGGCGGCCTCCACCCGGCGGCAGAAGGCGTTGATCACCTGGCTCACCTCGGCGGGAGAGAGCGCGCCAAGGGTTTCCGCATCCTCGGCGTCGAACACGACGGGGAAGGAGATGGGGTAATCCTTGATGAGGTTAATGACAAAATCCGCCTCCTGCTCCGCCATCTCAGGGGTCGTGGCGTAGGAATAGATATAGGCGCCCAGCTTTAAGCCGGCCTTGCTGGCCGCGTCCGCATTGACCGGGAAAAAGGGATCCGCCTCGCCTCTAAAGCGCGTGGCCAGCATGGCAAACTGGATATTATCCGAAGCGGCCTGCCCCCAGTTGATGTTCTGATTCCAGTAGGAAACGTCGATGCCCTTTGCGATGGCTCCCGGGGCGGCGGGATCCGGGCGGTATGCGCCCAGCCCCGGCGCAACGGCCGAGACGCCGTAGCCGGCCGTTGCGCCGTCTGGCAGGGAGCCGGAAGAGGAGGAGCTCCCGGCGCCGCCTCCCGGGCCGCTTAACGGGGACTGGGCAGGGCTTTCGGTCCCGCCGCCCGGCCCTGCGAGGGCGCGGACCGGGGAGAGCATAAGGGACGCCGCCAGGGCGCCTGCCGCCGTGAGAGCCGCTATCCGCCCGGCCCTGCGGGAGGAGCGGCGTTTTTCGGGATCATTTACATGGTTTATGTAGAGATGTCTCATGGATGATGTCCTTTCTTTTCCTGGAGCATTTTTCAAACACGCTCGAAACAGATCGTCAGTAAAAGCGGCTGAACCCCGCCGGAGCGGGGCATTTCCGTCTATCTTTCAGTCTATCAAATGGGAATTGTAAGTACAAGTTACAAAATCTTACCATTCTATAAACCTTTTATTAACGAATTTGGGTAATCTACCCCAATCCCGGAAAATATGGTATAATCTCCGGGAGCGCCCATGTACGTCTGGAATCCCGCAAAATCAGGTGCGGCGGGGCTCCCGGCGCTCATGATATATGAAGGAGGATCGTATGGATTATTTACTCTGTATCCCGCCCAGGGAGAACAGCACGCGGGAGAGCTGTGAAAAAGTTCACAATATTTTGGCGAGGATGTCGGATAAGTATAAGCTCCGGATCGTGCCGGAGCCGGTAAAAAACAAGCAGTTCCCGTGTCCGGATTACTTTAAGAAATACAGGATCTACAAGCCTGTCCGGGAGAGGGACGCCAACGGGGAGGCTTATCTGCAGAAGGAAGAGGAGGAGATGATTTTAAGCGTCTGCAAGACGCCCGAGGAGCAGGAGCTGATGAAACGGTGCATCTACGCATACCAGTATTCGGCGTCCATTGTGCTCAAATGCTTCAGGGAAAAGGAAAAGAGGAGAGCATAGCAGTTCTATTTTTCCGTTTCTGCTCATAAGGTTTGCATAAGACATACTGTCAGCAGGAGGAAGGGAGAGATAGAGCGATGTATGAGCAAAAGACCATTGAAGAGATCGTCAGGCAGATGGATACGGACGAGAGGACAGGCTTAAGCGGGGAGGAGGCGAAACGGCGGCTGGAACACTACGGGCCCAACTGTCTGAAGGAGGAGAAAAAGCGGACGCTTGTATCCAGGCTGGCCGCGCAGCTTTGCGATTCCCTCATTTTCGTCCTGTTTGCCGCAGCCGGGATTTCCATCATGCTGCGGGAATACAGCGATGCGGCGATTATACTGGCCGTGGTCGCGATGAATGCCGTGGTGGGCGTGATCCAGGAGGGAAAGGCGGAGGCGGCGCTGGAATCGCTGAAAAGCCTTACGAGCCCGACGGCGGCGGTGGTGAGGGACGGGAGGGAGCAGGAGATTTCCGCGCAGGAGCTTGTTCCCGGCGATGTGGTCATCCTCGCCGCAGGGTGTCAGGTCCCGGCAGATGTAAGGCTGACACAGACCGTGAATACCAGGATGGAGGAATCGGCTCTCACCGGGGAGTCGGTTCCGGTGAGTAAGAGCAGCGCGTTTCTGGCCGGCCGGGAGCTTCCGGCAGGGGATCGGAAAAATATGGCGTTTATGACCTCCTACGTCGCGTCCGGGCGCGCGCGCGGTATCGTGACGGCCACAGGCATGGACACAGAGATCGGCCGCATCGCGGCCCTGATCCATGAAGCGCCGCAGGAGGAAACGCCGCTCCAGAGGCGGCTTTCGGATCTGGGGCGTATCTTAAGCGTAAGCGCAGTCCTTCTGTGCGCGCTTCTGTTCGTGATGGCCGTGTTCCAGAAGCGCGATGTGCTGGAAATGCTGATCACGGCCATTTCCCTGGCCGTGGCGGCCGTGCCGGAAGGGCTCCCGGCTGTAGTCACGATCGTGCTGGCGCTCAGCGTGACGCGGATGGTGAAGGCCGGGACCATTGTGAGGCGCCTTCCTTCCGTGGAAACGCTGGGCGCAGTGAGCGTGGTGTGCTCGGATAAGACAGGGACGCTGACGAAAAATGAGATGTCGGTCACGGCCTGCTATTTTGACGGGAAAATTCAGGAGCCGGCGGCCGGCGGAGGGGAGACGAAACGCAGGCTTATGGAAGCATTCTGTCTCTGCAACGACGCCACGCGGGAGACGGGAGAGCCCACCGAGTCGGCTCTCTTAAGGCTGGCCATTGAAAACGGCCTCGACCCGGAGCGCTTAAACAGGGAAAAGCCGCGCCAGGCCGAGGTTCCCTTTGACTCAGAGAGAAAGCGGATGACGACGTTTCACCGGGATCGGAAGCAGGCGGTGTCCTACACCAAGGGAGCGCCGGACGTGGTGTTAAAGCGCTGCAGCCATGTGATGAAAAACGGGCAGATCCAGACACTGGACGGGGCGGAGCGCAAACGGATTGAGGAGGCTTTTCGCGAGCTGTCCGATCAGGCCCTGCGCGTGCTGGCCGCAGCCATGACGGAAGGGGGA
Source organism: Clostridiaceae bacterium (assembly GCA_910575795.1). GTDB lineage: Bacteria > Bacillota > Clostridia > Lachnospirales > Lachnospiraceae > Otoolea > Otoolea muris. Next base: position 60,452 of record CAJTGE010000010.1, read on the forward strand.
AGCCGCCCGTCGGATTACCATATGACATTCCTGGGACTGGCAGGCATGATGGATCCGCCAAGACCCGAAGCCAGACAGGCCGTGGAGGTTTTTAAGCGCGCGCGCGTCCGCACAGTCATGATCACCGGGGACTACGTGGCCACGGCCCTGGCCGTCGCCAGGAAGCTCGGCATCGCGCAGGGCGAGGATGAGTGCATGACCGGATATGAACTGGAGCGCCTCGACGACGGGGAGCTCGCAAAGCGGATCCGGCGCACGTCCGTATTTGCCCGGGTATCGCCGGATCACAAGGTGCGGATTGTAAAAGCCTTAAAAGCGGACGGCAATATCACAGCCATGACCGGGGACGGCGTAAACGACGCGCCCTCCTTAAAATGCGCGGATATCGGGATTGCGATGGGGAAAACAGGCACGGATGTGGCCAGGCAGGCTTCGGACATGATCCTCACGGACGATAATTTTGCCACGATCGAGCGGGCCATTGAGGAGGGCAGGGGGATCTACGAAAATATCAAAAAATCCGTGATTTTCCTCCTGTCCTCGAACTTCGGGGAGATCGCCACCATGTTTGCGGCCGTGGCGGCCGGCCTGTCCTCCCCGCTGAAATCGAGCCATATCCTGTGGGTCAACTTAATCACCGACTCCCTGCCGGCCCTGGCGCTCGGCGTGGACAAAAACGACGGCGCGCAGATGATGGCGCGCCCGCCGAGAAAGGCGGACGAATCGCTTTTCGCGCGCGGCGGATGGTTTTACACCATCTTTTACGGCTTCCTGATCGCGGCGTTAAGCCTTACGGCCTTCTTTTATATTCCCTGGGAAATGGCCACGGAGGCCGGCCGCGGGCTGACCTTTAAGGAGCTCTCCGCCATCCTGGCAGAAGAGGGGGTTCTGACGCGCGCCCAGACCTATGCCTTTACCGTCCTGGGGCTCTCGGAGCTGTTCCATGCAGTGGGCATGCGCAATGTGGACTGCTCCGTATTCTCAGCCGGTTTTGGATCCAACCGGCTGATGGCGGCCTCGTTTTTGATTGGTTTGTGCCTGCAGGCTGCTGTGACGGAGATCCCGTTTCTGGTGAGTGCCTTTGGGTGTACGCCGCTTTCACTGTGGGAATGGTGCATGCTGTTCTTGATGTCGTCGGTTCCTCTTTGGGCGCATGAGATTTTGGCGGGGGTGAAGAGGGCGGCGAGGGCTTTCAGGGGGTGAAATGTCCGGGGGCTGGCCGGGGTGGATTGCGGGAGGGCCGCCGGGAACGGGCTGCGCGGATGGCCGGCGGACAGGGCAGAATAAGGCAATTTTCTGTCAGAGAAGCAGCCGTAATGAGATGTGGGCTGCTGCGGTAATCTTTATTTTATGGGATATTTACAGCAATTTAAAAAAGGCCAGCGCGATGAGCAGGAGTCCGCAGAGCCACGACAGATCCAGGGAGCTCCGGCTGGCCAGGCGTTTTCCCAGGCAGCTTCCAAGAAGGACGGAAGCGGTGTTAAGGCCGAGTGAGAGGAGGGTAATCAGCGGGAGGGAGAAGGCCGTCATACCGGCTCCGAAGCCGGCGGCTGCGCTGTCCAGGGACAGGGAGAGCCCTAAAAAAAACGCCTCGGAGGGAGAAAGGACGGAGATATCCTCTTCGTTGGCCGCCGCCGGATCGGCGTAGACGGTCAGGATAAAATGGAACTGGGAAACGGAAAATTTAAGCCTCTTTTCCGGCAGGGGAAAACGCCGGATCAGGGACTTTAAAGCGCCGTCGAACAGCTTTACAAAGCCAATCAAAAACAGAATCAGGAAGCAGAAAAGCTCCGTAAGCCTTTGCGGGACAATATGCCCCACGCCGCTTCCAAGAAGCAGCGACAGAATGAGGACAGCCGTGGAAAGGCCCGATAAGACCGCCACAGAAGCGGCCGGTATACGGACCCGCTCAGCGCCGTATACAAAGCTGGCCGCAAACGAGTCAAGGCAGAGAGCGGTAACCAGCATAATAAGCTGCGGTATAAGGGAATGCATAAAAACGATACCCCGCGAACAGAACGTCTTACTCTATTCTATTCACACCAGGAAAACGAGTGACGCATTTGCGCCCCCCGGCCAGCCGTCACGGGCGGCCCTGACAACATTTAACAGAACAGGGATTTTCAACAAATCATCAAAATGCGGTTGTCCTTTACAGGAAAACCATCTATAATAGACAAAAAGGCTGTATGAGGCTGCCACATAAGGCGGCGGGGCCGCGCGCCGCGGCCTTTGCAAACCTTATAGCTGATTACATACGACAAAGGGGTATTGACATGGAAGAGAAGAAAAACAAAGATGGCATTGGAAAAAAGATCCTCAAAGGCTTCCTCACATTTTTCCGTGCGATCGGAACCATTTTCCTCGTAATGTTCAAGACACTGTTCATCCTCTGCGTTCTGGCGCTTCTGGCTCTTGTCGGCATCGGGTTTTACAAGGTCTATCCGATGTACAAGGACTATAAGTCCCAGGTGGCGGGCGTGGTGGAAAACAGCACTTTGGATACCTTCCGTCTGCAGGAGGCCAGCTTTATCTATGACGCGAACGGGGAGATCCTGGCAAAGCTGACCGGCGATGAGGATTCCAGCTATCTGCCATACGAGGAGATTCCGGAGCATGCGGTCAACGCGTTTGTCGCGATTGAGGACAGGACCTTCTGGGAAAATGCGGGGATTGACTTAAAGGGCATTTTCCGCGTGGCCATCAATTATTTCCGGACAGAGGGCGAGGAAAAGCACGGGGCAAGCACGATCACGCAGCAGCTTGCGAGAAACCGTTTCCTGACAAGGGAGGTTTCGATTGAGAGAAAGGCGAAGGAGATGCTGATTGCCCTTGATCTGACAAAGAAATACACAAAAGAGCAGATCATGGAGTTTTATGTGAATGATATCAGCTTTGCCAATACATACTACGGGCTTCAGTCAGCCGCGCAGGGATATTTCGGAAAGGACGCAAAGGACTTAAGCCTAAGCCAGATTGCGTATCTTTGCGCAATCCCGAATTCTCCGACCTACTATAACCCGTACAATCACCCGGAGAACGCGATTAAGCGGCGCGATAAGATTTTGCAGGACATGGAGTCTATGGGCTTTATCACAGACGAGGAGTACCGGCAGGCGGTCAATGAGACGATCGAGGTGCAGAGGCAGAAGGTTCCGATGCGCAATTATGAGACGACCTATGCGGTGGACTGCGCGATCCGTTTCCTGATGCGCCGGGACAATTTTAAGTTCAAATACGGCTTCCGCGATGAGGCGGAATACAAGGCATACCGGGATAAGTATGAGGAGGTGTACAGCCAGGAGCGGGATGCGCTCTACACGGGCGGTTACCAGATTTATACCTCCCTGGAGCCGGAAAAGCAGCAGATTCTTCAGGAGGCCGTGGATCAGGTGCTGACCTTTGACGAGAGCGTGGCGGAGAACGGGATTTATCAGCTTCAGGGCGCAGCCACGGTCGTTGACAACAGCACGAACCGCGTGGTGGCCATCGTGGGCGGCCGCAGCCAGGAGACGGAGACGTACACCTTAAACCGCGCCTTCCAGAGCTTCCGCCAGCCGGGCAGCAGCATTAAGCCGCTGATTGTCTACGCGCCTGCCCTGGAAAACGGATACCGTTCGACGAGTATGGTGAAAAACATCCGCGTGGCGGACGCAAAGCGGAAGGATGCGGTGATACGGGAGCTTCCGGGCGAGACGATGCCCCTGCGGACTGCGGTGGAGAAGAGCCGCAACGGCGTGGCCTGGTATATTTATGACGATATCACGCCGGAGATCGGCATGTCGTATCTGACCGAGATGCGTTTTGACCGCATCGTGCCGGATGATTACTATCCGGCCGCGTCCTTAGGCGGCTTTACCAACGGGGTCACCACAGAGGAGATGGCGGGCGCATACGCGGCCCTGGCGTCGAGCGGGAGATACCGCGAGCCGACGTGTATTGTGAAAATGGTTGACCGCAACGGCAGGGATATTTTTATGGAATATCCGGACATCCAGGTATACCAGCCGAACACGGCGGATGTGATGACCGATATCATGACAGGCGTTATCACAAGAGGAACCGCCAGCTCCATGGGCTGGAGAGGGGGAATCGAGGCCGCCGGCAAGACCGGGACCACGAACGGGAGCCGGGATGGCTGGTTCTGCGGCATGACGCCGTATTACAGCATGTCCGTGTGGGTTGGCTATGACCAGCCGAAGGTGCTGTCAAGCCTCTACGGCGGGACCTACCCGGCCACGATCTGGAAAAATGCCATGACGCGGATGGTAGAAGGGCTGGAGCCGGCTTCATTTAAGGAGCCTGCAAAGGAAAACGGCTCCAGAGGCGGCGGCGAGTATTTCCCGGGCCGCGAGGACGACGAGATTTTGTCCGAGGGCTATACGGTGGGAGATTACAGGAATGACCGGCTTCTGTCCGACCGGGCGGAGGAGCTTCTTGACCAGATGAAAACCGCTGGAGGCGGAAACAGGGAAGCGCTCAGGAATGAAGCGCAGAACCTGATAAGCCAGATTCAGTCTGAACCCATGCGCAGAAGGATGCAGGATATTCTGCAGTACGGCGATGTGAGCGTACCGGTTACGCCGCCGGCCCAGATTCCGGAGCCCGAGCAGCCGGTGGAAGTGATTCCGGAGATTGATATACCGATTGAGCCGGCGGCCCCGTCTGGTCCCGGCAGCGATACGTCGATCGGGAATGAGGCGCCCTCCGGGCCAGCGGGCCCCGCTTCCGAATAGGGGAGCCGGATGGCGGGAAAGATAACGGCGCGGCAGAAGAAACCCGTGCGGAGGTTTACGGGGACGGAATGAAATGAGGGAAGCGCGGCAGCCTGCTTTGCGGGCTGCGCGCTTCCTTTTTTGGCGGGGATTGTTGGATTTATTTTCAGGAAAGAAAGATTCTTTTTCCGCTGGTTCATACAAATGGATGTCCGGGCCTATTATGCTTTTCAGGAGCGCCGTCTGATACGTGCCTGAAAAGCAGGCATATCTGAAACAGAAGATGCGCGTCTGAAAATGAAGCTGGACAAAAATGGAAAGTTATATTATACTAACCTCAATAAGTTATATGAAACTAACTAAGGAGGATGGAACATGAGCGTGGTAATTGTCGGAGGCCATGACCGGATGGTCAGCCAGTATGTAAAAGTTTGTAAGGCATTTCACTGTAAGGCAAAGGTGTTTACGCAGATGTCAGCGGATTTTGACAAACAGATTGGGCGGCCGGATTTGATGGTTCTGTTTACGGGCGCCGTGTCGCATAAAATGATCCGTACGGCAGTGGACGGGGCGAAAGGCAGGGGAACCGAGGTCGTCCGCAGCCACAGCAGCAGCAAGAGCGCGCTGGAGGAGATTCTCAGAGAGTATGTATGAGTTTGTATACGCGGGGGCTTATTGTGAGGAGGCCGCAATTGAGAGCTTCCCTATCCAACAAAACCTGCCTCTGGCAGCCTGCTTAAAGTTTCCTTTAAGCTTATGGCATTGGGCGGCGGGGCTCAGCCGTTCAAGATTATCTTACATGTACAGCGAGGCAAAGCAACAGGAAGTACACGGATATTTTGCCGCTTGTCAGTTAAATTATTTAATGATAAAATAAAGGCAGACAGGCGGCAGATAGGATGACCGCTTACTGCGCAAAAGGGGGCGGTTCCGGCGGACTGTTTTCCGGAAAGCGGATCGAGCAGGACGAATCATATAAAACACATTTGAACCGGCATGATGTGATACGGCTGGACATCCAGAGATTTCTGTTCGATAAGTCCCATCTTGATATTTTTATCAAACAGATCCGGGTGGCGGTGATCCGGGAGCTCCGGGAAGAGCGGGCTTTGTCGGAAAAGGACAGCGCCGGACAGGGACAAAATCTATACGGGGAGGAACAATATTTTGAAAATCAGGCAGTCTGCAGAGGATTATCTGGAAACGATTTTGGTTCTGGGCCAAAAGAAGCCGATGATCCGTTCCATTGATGTTGTAAATGAGATGGGATTTTCCAAGCCGAGCGTGAGCATTGCCATGAAAAACCTACGGGAAAACGGATATATCTCTATGGATCGCGAAGGGTATATCAGGCTGGAGCCTCCGGGGCGGGAGATTGCGGAGATGATTTACGAGCGCCATATCTTCCTTGCGGATATGCTGGTGAGCCTGGGCGTGGATCGGGAAACAGCGCTGGAGGACGCATGCCGGATTGAACATGTGATCAGCCCGGAAAGCTTTGAGGCCATGAAGCGCCATATCCGGGAGCAGCGCAAAAAAGCGGGGAACAGGGGACAGGAGAATCAGGAGCGGCAGCCATAAGCGCGGATATCTCGTTCAGGGATAAAACAGAAAAACAGGCCGGGGCGGTTTTGTGTATACAAAATACCGCTCCGGCCTGTTTTTGCGGGCGCTTCGGCAGCCGTACCGGGAAAAAACTCAGATAAACGGCGTGGGAAGGCCGTCCGGAAAAGACTGCCCGCCTATGAGGTCATCATCTGCACAGAGAAGTCGCCGACAGTCCCCAGGATCGTCATGGTGTAGCTGGTTCCGCTGCGGAAACGCACATTTGTGTCCACAATGGCCGTTCCGGGATTCGTCCTGCGGTACACAGTCAGGCGGTAAACGCCGGGGATGATGTGGAGGTATCTTGTATAATTCATGTAATCTAAGTTGGATACGACCAGTCTGCCGTTTAAGTAGATGTCCAGCGGTTCCTGGATCGAGGCCGCGTTATAGAAGCGGACGTGGGCTACCTCCGAGGAGGTGGAGAAGAAGGGCGCGAGCGTTCCCCAGGTCCAGAGAATGCCGGTCGTATTACCGGGCCAGACGACAGTTCCGCAGCTTGTGCAGGAATTATTTCCCCCGCTCGGAACCGTGGGTGTGACAGGGCCGACAGGACCGAAGCCAGGGGCAGCCGGTGAATTGCTGCCATTTCCCGGAACGGTTGGGGTAACAGGCCCGAGGGGACCAAAGCCCGGGGCGGCCGGCGAATTGTCCATAGAAGGGTCCGGAACCGTGGGCGTGACAGGTCCTAAGGGTCCGAAGCCCGGAGCGGCCGGGACGTTGGCTGAGGCCGTGCTGGCGTCGGCTGCTGCGCTGGATTCGTCGTAGTTATAGGTTTCCATATGGATGCTACCTCGCTTTGATTTTATTATATTCTATATATATGAGCAAAAAGGAGAATATTCGCATTGTCCCTTAAAAGATTTGAGGCCGGAGCTGTTTAGCTTGACTGAATCGTCAGGGATCCCTTATAATACTATACTATGACATGCAGTTATGGCAGCTATAAGATAAAGGAATGGAAGAGGGAGAAAACGGCTATGAAGCAAAAGAATGAATGGGCCAGTAAGCTTGGCTTTATCATGGCGACGGCGGGGGCGGCGATCGGCCTGGGGAATTTGTGGAAATTCCCGTATCTGATGGGAAGGAATGGCGGATTTCCGTTTTTGATTGCGTATCTGTTTTTTATTGTGATCTTAGGTGTACCGGTGATGATTACAGAGATGTCGCTGGGCAGGAAGACGCGCCATGATCCGGTGAGGGCGTATGCGGATATCGCGCCGCACGCGGGTATCACAGGTGTGTTCGGCGTGCTGGCCGCTTTTTTGATTTTGAGCTATTACAGCGTGATCGGCGGCTGGATTATGAAATATATTTTCAGCTATGCGACGACCATGGCGCCGCCGCCTGATTTTACGGCGTTTATCAGCAGCAATGAGCCGGTGTTCTGGCATTTTGTGTTTATGGCTGTCACGGTGGCCATCTGTTATTTCGGGATTCAGGGGATTGAAAAGGCCAGCAAGGTGATGATGCCGCTGCTGTTTGCTCTCCTTCTGGTCACGATTGTCCGCAGCGTGACGCTTCCGGACGCGTCTAAGGGGCTGGCGTTTATGTTTGCGCCGAACTTTTCCGAATTCAGCTTATCGTCCGTGAGCGCGGCTTTGGGACAGGTATTTTACTCCTTAAGCCTTTGCATGGGCATTACGATCACGTATGGAAGCTATCTGAGCGACAAGGAGAACATTGTAAAAAGCTGTTCCTCCGTGGCAGGGCTGGATACGGCGCTCGCGCTCCTGGCGGGAATCGCCATTTTCCCCGCCGTATTTTCCTTTGGGCTGGAGCCGGGACAGGGGCCGGGGCTTGTGTTTGGCACGCTTCCCATGGTATTCGCAAAGCTGGCCGGGGGCCCGGTGTTTGCGCTGCTGTTTTTTGCGCTCGTGTTTTTTGCCGCAGTGACCAGCGCCATTGCTCTTTTGGAGGTGTCGGTTTCCTTTGCGATCGACACGCTGGGCTGGGACAGGAAAAAGGCGACAATCGGGCTGGGCCTGGCGATTTTTGCCGTCGGGGTTCCGAGCGCGCTTTCATTCGGCATGCTCGGCGGGACGACGATCCTCAATTTCAGTGTATTTGACTTTGTGGGTATGGTGACGGATAATATCCTCCTGCCATTTGGCGGCATTGCCATGTGTTATTTTGTGGGATGGAAATGGAATCCGGAGAATCTGATCGAGGAGATTGAGAAAAACGGCAACATGTTCCGTTTAAAGAGGCTCTGGCTCGTGTGCATCCGTTTTCTGACGCCGGTTTTAGTCGGAATTGTTACCCTGTCGGGCTTTTATAATATATATTCCGTCATTTTTTAAGCGAAACGGGAATACAATGAGATGAGATCCGGCATTATTACCCGGCGCGGCGCGCGCCGCGCCGGGGCGAAAACGCCGGAAAGGTTGACAAATAAGGGATTTAGGCTTATAATCAATCATCGATTGACAGCTTGGTTTGAACTGATATATGAATATAAAGATTGATAAAGGTTGAATTTGTCAGGAGGAAAAGGAATGGCAGGAGTTAAGAAAACACCCGTAAAGGCTGAGGAGGTCATGGAAGAGACGGCGAAAGCGCCGGAGGCGGCAGAGGAGAAAAAAGAACCGGCCAAAAAGCCCGGAAGGAAAACGGCTGTAAAGAAGGAAACAACAAAGGAGCCGGCTGCAAAGAAGGAGCCCGCAGCGAAGAAGAAGGCCGCAGAGGAGACGAAAGCATCCGTATACATACAGTTTGACGGCGGCGAGGCGTCGGTTGACACCCTTGTTTCCGCGGCAAAGCAGGCGTATGCGGCGCTGGGACATAAGGAAGAGGAGATTAAGACGCTCGACGTATACGTTAAGCCTCAGGAGCATGCCGCTTACTATGCGGTAAACGGAGAGGGCTCGGAGGAGTTTCGAATCGAGTATTAATTGGCGTTCTGATAAGCAGGCGCACAAAAAGAGTCCGGTTTACCGGGCTTTTTTTATGCGCAGGGGCGCGTATGGCGGGAGTGATGAATACAGTTTAAGCCGGCCGCCTTTCGGAAAACAGGATGAAAAAACGCCGTATCAGGACGCAGGCGGCAGTCACCAGGCAGATTTCCATGGCCGTGTTGATGATGCCTGTCACGATCAGGGCGCTCAAGCAGAAGGAGGCGGTCAGGATTAGAAGGGCGAGGAGCGGCCGCCCCTGTTCTGGCCTTTGTAAGTACACCTTTACGGAAAGGGTGAGGAGACAGAAAAAGAAGGCCAGGGAGGCGGCGAGGGCGCTGAGGACGTGCAGGGCGGACAGCAGCGGAAAGCGGGCGGGCAGGTAGGGCAGGAGGACAAAAAGCCCTGCCGTCCACGCGCAGGCGTTTAAAATCCCGGCCTCCATCCGGACCTGAAAGGCTCTCCCCGCACCCCGCAGGATTTGTTTTAAGGAGATATAGAAATATCCGCCGGTCAGAAGGCACCACAGCAGGAATTCGGCCTGCCTGGAACGCGAAATGGAGATCGAGGAGAAATTCGTGGCAAAAAAGTCCGTGCCGCGCGCCAGGAACAGGGTGGAGAGCGGAACGAAGACATAGGAAAAGATAGCTGTATGCATGACAAGGGTTCCTTTCGGATATTACGGCTGTCGCCGGCCGCGTTATTGGAATAGCCATGAGACGTAAATCATTTAAGCGTAGTATGCCCGGTAAAGGGCGCGCTCAGGAGCAAAAGGAGAAAGTAAATTATGGAATTGCCGTCTGCATTTAAGGAACGCATGGAGCGGATGCTGGGAAATGAGTACGGGGCGTTTTTACAGAGCTATGAGAAAGAGCGGAGCCGGGGACTGCGCTTAAACCGTTTAAAGACGGATCGCGGGACATTTTTGGAGAAAGCTCCCTTTTCACTCCAGAGGATTCCATGGACAGAGGAGGGGTATTACTATGGCGCAGACGATCGGCCGGGACTCCATCCGTACCATGGGGCCGGCGTCTATTATATCCAGGAGCCGAGCGCGATGGCGGCGGTGAGCCTTCTGGATCCCCGGCCGGGAGAACGCATCCTGGATCTGTGCGCCGCGCCGGGCGGGAAAACGACGCAGATCGCTTCTCTGATGGCCGGGGAGGGACTTCTGCTCAGCAACGAAATCCATCCGGCCCGTGCGAAAATTCTGTCCCGCAATGTGGAGCGCATGGGGATTTCCAATGCGATTGTCACAAACGAGGAGGCGGAACGGCTGGCAGATGCGTTCCCCGCCTTTTTTGACCGGATCCTGGTGGACGCCCCCTGCTCAGGGGAGGGAATGTTCCGAAAGGAGGAAGAGGCCGTAAAAGAATGGAGCCCGCAAAATGTACAGCGCTGCGCCGCCCGCCAGAGAACCCTTTTACGTTTCGCCGCCTCGATGTTAAAGCCGGGAGGGCGGATCGTATATTCAACCTGTACATTCGCGCCTGAGGAAAATGAGGGAACGATCCTGGATTTTTTATCCGCGAACCCGGATTTCTCAGTCATGAGGGCGCCGGAGCGGGAGGGCTTTTCGCGCGGCGCGCCGGAGTGGGGAGGCAGCCTGCCGCACGGTCCGGCAGAAAAGGACGCTTCTTTATCCCTGAGAGAAACCATCCGCATCTGGCCGCACAGGGCCAATGGAGAGGGCCACTACATCGCCGCGCTCCAGAAAGGCGGCCGGCCGGAAGAAACAGGCGGGACGCCGGGGAGGAAGCCTGCGCCGTCTCCTTTTAAGGATAAAGAGCTTCTGAAGTATTTTCACATATTCTGCAGGGAGGCGCTGGCAGAAAAGACAGCCTGGCCCGCCTCGGATCGGAATCCTGGCGGGCGGGAATACAGCGGGCGGCTGGCGGCGTGGGGGGATCAGCTTTATCTGCTGCCGACCCAGTCCTTATCGTTAAGCGGCCTGCGCGTCCTCCGGCCCGGCTTATGCCTCGGGAGCTTTAAGAAAAAACGCTTCGAGCCGTCCCACGCCTTAGCCCTGGCGCTTAAGGAAGAGGAGGCGCGCTTTTGCTGCCGCCTGCCTGCCGGCTCCGCGTTGCTGTCCGCCTACCTGCGCGGAGAATCCCTGTCCGCCGGCGACGCGCATCTTCCGGACGGCCAAAAGGGCTGGGTTCTGATGAGCGTAGACGGATATTCCACAGGCTGGGCCCGGCTGTCTGGCGGTATCCTGAAAAATCACTATCCCAAAGGACTCAGAATTACGTAAAGAAATAGTAAATATACCCGATTGATTGTTTTTCTGCCGTGTGCTAGAATAAACAGGATACGGAATCTGAGGAACGAAGCGTGAAAGATGGAGGAAGAAATGAAGGAATTACGTGAATTGATAGAGTCCTGCGCCGGACAGGGGGACGCAGCGCCGATGCAGCGGATTTTAGAGCTGCTGCAGACCGGGGAAGGGCTGTTTGCCATTTCCGTGCGGGCGACGATGCATTTTTATCTGGAAGCGGAGAACGGGAGGCCGGCAACGTGCCTGTTTACAGAGCGGGCGCTGGCAGATGCGTTTGTAAAGGAGCTCAAATGGTCCGGCTTGGAGGCAAAGAGCCTGGAGATCCGTCCGGAGCAGCGGGCCGCTTTTTTCAGCGATCTGTACCGTGGCGGGTTTGAGGCCATTGTCCTTGACAAAGGAAGCGGCGAGCTGGCGATGTCCTTATTCAATATCATCGAAAAGCCGGAGGGAGAGCCGGATCAGGTGATGAATCCGTCCCTGATGCGCGCGGGCACACAGTTTTATCAGGAGCTGGCCAGAAAGCGCGCCATTCCCGAGATGCAGGATCTGATGTGCAGGGAGCTTTTAAAGGCCAGGCTCCTGGCTCCGGTGGAGAACATAAAGGATTTGCAGTACGCCTCCCTGACAGACAACAAGGGCAAACGTTTTTTTCCGGTATTTACGGACTGGATGGAATTCGGCAAATTTGATAAAAAGCACAGATACCACGGCGTGACGGTCAAATTCCGCGATCTGAAAAAGCTGATCCGCAAAGCGGACGGCGTAGTGGTGAATCCGTTTGGCTTTGGGTTAAAGCTGGATATGGAGAAGGCGGAGAACATTGAGAGGCAGTTTGGGGGACTGCGGGTTGTGAAATAAAAGAAGGATTAAAAATCAGGGCAGGAGGGCTTTTTGGTATGATTTTGTATCACGGGAGTAAGGCGATTATTGAATCGCCGGAAATAAGGATTCAGAAGTACAATAAGGATTTTTATTTTGGATTTTATTGTACGCTGCTCCCGGAACAGGCTGTCCGCTGGGCGGCGCGGTTCGATGGCGTGGGGTATCTGAATGTGTATTGTTACACGCCTGACGATCGTCTGAGGGTGAAACGGTTTGCGGACATGTCAGAGGAATGGCTGGATTTTATCGCATCGTGCCGTTTGGGGTATCCGCATGATTATGATATTGTGGAAGGGCCGATGGCAAATGACACGATTTTCAATTATGTCCAGAATTTTGTGGATGGCAAAATCAGCCGGGAAGCTTTTTGGGAGCTGGCAAAGTTCAAATATCCCACCCATCAGATCAGCTTCCATACGGCCCGCGCCTTAACAACCCTGTCTTTTGTGAAAGGAAGCGAGATCCGGGATGAAAAATAACAGCGCATTGTTTTACACCTGCAGCTTAATCGAATTTATCGGGCGGGAGCGGAAATTAAAACGCTCCGAGCTGGTCAGCTTTTTGGGCAGTAAAGTGATTGAACGCATCTATCGCTATGCGGATGTGTTTCACTGTGAGCCGATTGAAAAGACAGCGGATGATTTTATCACGAATTTGAACATTCCCCAGGGCGCTTTTGATAATGTAGCGGCTTGCCGTTACGACGCGCCGGATTATTGGACGATTGGCGAAGTCTATGAGAGGCTGATAGAAGATATGTCCGGCGATGATGCAGAGCATATTCCGGAACGGCTGATAGAAATCTACACTTCGTGGATTGACGATGTAATCTCCAATTACAACACGGACTTTTATTACCAGCCGCGGGACTATATCTGTGAGTGCTACCGGAAAAGGGAAATCTGCGCCTGATATTTGTGTCAGGGCAGGGCGGAGGAAGGGGACGATGCGGTGGCATCGCTGACTGACTTAAGCGCAGCGCCGGCGCAAAGAGCAGGCGCTTCATTCACAGTTATTGATGCAATGATGTACTGGCATCCCACGGTTGACAAGTCGGCGGCGGGATGCTACTATATTAGAAAATAAAAGTAGAGGTTGCGTTGATCATCAGTAAACGGCCGGATGTGGCAGGACAGTGGATGGCCGTGGAAAGGGAAGACGCCGAAGGACTGTGCTTCTGCGGGCTCAGATCCTGGGCATATGGTTAAGAGCCATATGACTGTCATCGATACGATGGGGAGCTACGAAGAGGTTATATATTTCATGAGCTGGCCGTCGCGCCGGCTTTTATTTTCGCGAGCACAGGCCCGCATAAGGAGGTTTGCTCCCGGGGCGGCATGCGGGCCGCGCGGCGGGCAGGGATGCATGCGCATAAAGGGTTTGGCCGTTGCCGCAGCATGCGTCCCGGCGGTTATTAAAAGAAGGAGGAATATGGGATGTCGATTTTTGAAGGAGCGGGAGTGGCGCTGATTACGCCGTTTAAAGAGGGCGGGGAGATCAATTATAAAAAGCTGGAGGAGCTCGTGGAAGAGCAGATCGCCGGCGGGACGGACAGCATTATTGTGTGCGGAACCACAGGCGAGTCTGCTACGCTGACGCATGATGAGCATATCCGGGAGATACAGTTTGTGTGCAAGGTGGTAAACGGCCGCATTCCGGTCGTGGCCGGGACGGGCTCCAACTGTACCTCAACGGCGGTTTATTTGTCCCAGTGCGCGCAGGAGGCGGGGGCTGACGGCCTGCTTCTTGTTTCCCCGTACTACAACAAATCCACGCAAAAAGGGCTGAAAGCGCATTTTACAGAGATTGCCAAATCAGTAAAGCTTCCGATCCTGCTCTACAATGTCCCGAGCCGGACAGGGGTAAATATTGAGCCGGAAACGATCGTGGATCTTTGCAAGAGCGTGGATAACATCGTGGGCGTGAAGGAGGCCAGCGGCAATTTTTCCGCCATCGCGAAGATTGCCAGCCTGTCCAGGGGCTGGGTGGATATCTATTCCGGCAATGACGATCAGACGGTTCCGATCCTCTCGCTGGGCGGCAAGGGCGTGATTTCCGTGCTGTCAAACATTGCCCCGCGCCAGGTTCACGACATGTGCGCCGCGTATTTTGCCGGGAAAACGGAGGAGAGCTTAAGGCTGCAGCTTAAAGCCGTGCCGCTGATCGAAGCGCTGTTTTGCGAGGTCAACCCCATACCGGTAAAGGAAGCGCTGAATATGATGGGAAAAGAGGCCGGGCCGTACCGCAAGCCGCTGGTTGCGATGGATCCGGCGAACAAAGAGCGCCTGAGACGCGAGATGGAGGCATACGGGCTGCTTTAGACGGCGCGTAACAGCGGAAATTGTGAATGAACATAGGAGGTTTGGAGGATGATACGGGCAATTATGCATGGCTGCAACGGGGCCATGGGACAGACGATCACGCAGATTGCGCAGGCGGACGGGGAGCTTGCTATTGTGGCAGGCATTGATCCGACAGGCCAGGGACAGAATCCGTATCCCGTTTTTCCGTCGCTTGAGGCTTGTAGCGTGGAAGCAGATGTGGTCATTGATTTTTCCATCGCGGGCGCGGCGGACGCCATGCTTGACTGGTGCGGCGCGCACGGCATGCCGGCCGTAGTCTGCACAACCGGATTTTCAGAAGAACAGCTTGAGAAGCTTATGGCAGTTTCAGAGAAAACAGCGATTCTGCGCTCTGCCAATATGTCCCTGGGAGTGAACGTTCTTTTAAAGCTCTTAAAAGAGGCGGCGCGCGTGCTGGCCGCCGCGGATTTTGACATTGAGATCATAGAAAAGCATCACAACCAGAAGGTGGATGCGCCGAGCGGGACTGCGCTGGCCCTGGCGGACGCCGTGAACGAGGCGATGGGAAACATGTACCGCTATGAATATGACCGGACAGGCAGGCGCGAGAAGAGGGACAAAAAGGAAATCGGCATCCAGGCGGTTCGCGGCGGCTCGATCGTGGGAGAGCACGACGTGATCTTCGCCGGGCGCGACGAGGTGGTGACATTTTCCCATACAGCATATTCCAAGGCAATTTTTGCCAAGGGCGCGGTGCAGGCGGCGAAGTTCCTGGCCGGCAAAGGCCCCGGGCTCTACACCATGGCGGACGTGATCGGATAACAGGCGGCGTCCGGCGCGGGGCCGCATTCCAGACGGAGTGCTGCATGAACCGTGAAATAAAAGCAGCGGAAAAAATTAAGGAACTGTCCCGAAATAATGATGGTAAAAAACTGGAAGAAAATTCCATGAATAGCTCCTTTTTTCCTGTCCATACTATAAGGGAAAGGAGATGTCATTATGAAAAAATCGAGGCAGTATATCGCAGGTCTTTTGCTGCTCTTTATCATGGCGCTCGCATCGGGCTGCGGCGACGGCAGGGATTCCGCCAAGTCAACAGAAGGAACCAAGCAGTCCCAGTCCGCGGCCAGCGCGCAGAGCACGGAGAACGGTATGGAGAATGGCCCGACGAACGCAGGAAGTTCCATGGCGGATGATATGGATATGGGCAATGAGGAGAGCACCGGCGTGCTGGACGGCCTTGCGGACGACGTGAGGGAAGGTATGGATGACATAAGAGACGCGGCCGAGGGCAGCATCGGCGCGTCAGGAGAGATTAGCCCCAGATAAGGAATGGCTGCAGATTCCCGGGTGAACAGATGGTTGAGAGTTCATCCGGGTTTTTGTTGTGGAGTGTGGGTTACGATTCACGGGCGTGGAAAGGCCGCTAATCAGGATCCCAAAACCAGCTTGACTTCATTGAATAAGAACGATATCATGTAGTTGAAAAAAGGCGGCGAAGATACGCCGCCCTTAGAGGGACTAATGATTGCCTGTGCAATCATCATCCGGCTCATCAGATGCTGTACTGGGCTTGCTGATGGGTCTTTTTCTGTATGTCCTCTGCGCCGTTTGATATAGGGCCCACATTTTCCGGGCCGCATTCCCTTTACATTTCCCTTCATATCCGCTATAGTTAGCATAAAGGCTTTTATGGAACATGGAGAGGCAGCCGCAAAGGAGAGATGCAGTTGCCGTTACAAAGAGAGATCAGACGCTATTTAAAGAGGATGCGCCGCAGAAAATACAAGAGGAGGAGGCGTCTTACCGCATGCCTGTTCTGCGCTGTTTTGGCGTACCTTTTGGCAGCAAAAGGCGCGGGGGAGAAGGCGTTTGCCGTCTGGGAAGGGCAGGCGGTGGAATATACGCTTCCTATTGCCAGATCCGGGGGAGACAGCTCGTTCCGGATTGAGCTGCGCCTTCGCGAGGGGGAAATCCGTTTTTTTCACGAGCGGACAGGAGCGGTTATACCGTAGCCTGTACCATGGTTCATTGACAGGAAACAGAGTCATATTTAGTCAGTAAATCAGCGGATTCAGTCTGTTAAGGCGCGCTGTTTAAACGCAACATATGGCCTGCCGATCACGTAGCCGTGGGAAGCTTCCCACGGCGGCCTGGTTTGCTCCCGCCGCCCTCATAACGCGAAATCCCGCGAAAAAACAAATGCGCTATTGATTTTGCCAGAGGAGTATATTATAATTTCTACTGGCAATTGGCATTTTTGCCTCTTTTCTACTCACACTCACACAAAAAAGGACAGGTGGTCACATATGAAGAAATTAGATTTACTCTATGAAGGCAAAGCGAAAAAGGTCTTTACGACCGAAGATCCGGATGTTCTGATCGTAGACTACAAGGATGACGCGACCGCGTTTAACGGCGTCAAGAAGGGGACGATCGTGGGCAAGGGCGCGATCAATAACCGCATGACCAACCATATTTTTAAGCTTCTCGAGGCGGAGGGCGTGCCGACGCATCTGGTGAAGGAGTTAAGCGATCGCGAGACGGCGGTTAAGAAGGTGGAGATCGTTCCCCTTGAGGTCATTATCCGCAATTACTCGGCCGGAAGTTTTGCAAAGAAGATGGGCATGGAAGAGGGCATTGCGTTCAAGCGCCCCACGCTGGAGTTCAGCTATAAGAACGATGATTTAGGCGATCCGTTTATCAATAAATATTACGCGCTTTCTCTGGAGCTGGCGACCGAGGAGGAGATCGAGGCGATTACGAAGTATGCCTTTAAGGTCAATGAGGTGATGCGCCGCTATTTTGACAGCCTGGGGATTGACTTAATTGACTTTAAACTGGAGTTTGGCCGTTTTAAGGGTCAGATTATCCTGGCGGACGAGGTTTCCCCGGATACATGCCGTCTGTGGGATAAGGAGACGCATGAAAAGCTGGATAAAGACCGCTTCAGGCGCGACATGGGCAATGTGGAGGACGCCTACCAGGAGGTATTCAGACGCCTTGGCATTGCGGACCGCGAAGAAGAAGCGAGGTAAAGGCCATGTATGACAGATATGTAAGCCCCCTTTCCGAGCGCTACGCCAGCCGTGAGATGCAGTATATTTTTTCTCCGGAAAAGAAGTTTAGGACCTGGAGGCGGCTGTGGATCGCCCTGGCGGAGACGGAGAGGGAGCTGGGGCTGCCGATCACGCGGGAGCAGCTCGACGAGCTTCGCAGCCATCAGGACGATATCAATTTCGAGGTGGCAAAGGAGCGGGAAAAAGAGGTCCGGCATGATGTGATGTCCCATGTGTACGCGTACGGCGCACAGTGTCCGAAAGCGAAGGGGATCATCCATCTGGGCGCGACGTCGTGCTATGTGGGGGACAACACGGATCTGATTATCATGTCAGAGGCCCTTTTGCTGGTGCGGAAAAAGCTGTTAAATGTGCTGCATGAGCTGGCGGGCTTTGCGGAGCGGTATAAGGCGCAGCCGACGCTGGCCTTTACGCATTTCCAGCCGGCGCAGCCGACGACCGTGGGAAAGCGGGCGACGCTCTGGATGATGGAGCTTTTGCTGGACCTTGAGGATCTGGACTATGTGCTCCACTCGCTGCGCCTGCTGGGTTCCAAGGGTACCACGGGCACGCAGGCGAGCTTCCTGGAACTGTTTGACGGGGATCATGAGAAGTGCAGGAAGCTGGATCAGCGCATTGCGGAAAAAATGGGCTTTGAGGGCTGCTATCCGGTGTCGGGGCAGACGTATTCGCGCAAGGTGGACAGCCGTGTGCTGGGCGTCCTGGCCGGGATTGCGCAGAGCGCGCACAAATTTTCCAATGATATCCGTCTGCTGCAGCATTTGAAGGAGGTGGAGGAGCCGTTTGAGAAGTCCCAGATCGGTTCCTCGGCCATGGCGTATAAGAGAAATCCCATGCGCAGCGAGCGGATGGCGTCCCTGGCGGATTATGTGATGTCCAATATGATGAATCCCATGCTGGTGGCGTCCACACAGTGGTTTGAGAGGACGCTGGACGACTCGGCCAACAAGCGCTTAAGCGTTCCAGAGGGCTTCCTGGCAGTGGACGGCATCCTGGATCTGTATCTGAATGTGGTGGACGGCCTGGTGGTGTATCCGAAGGTGATCGAAAAACGCCTCATGTCCGAGCTGCCCTTTATGGCCACGGAAAATATCATGATGGATGCAGTCAAGGCCGGCGGCGACCGGCAGGAGCTGCATGAGAGAATCCGCACGCTTTCCATGGAAGCAGGGCGCAATGTAAAGGAAAAGGGACTTGAGAATAATCTTCTGGAGCTGATAGCAGCGGATCCGGCCTTTCATTTAAGCCTTCAGGAGCTTCAGGAAGCCATGGATCCGGCCCTCTATACGGGCCGCGCGAAGGAGCAGACGGAAGAATTCCTGCGCGAGGTGATTGGGCCGGTCTTAAAGGAGAATGAGGCGCAGCTTGGGATGAAAGCGGAGATTCATGTGTGATGCTGCGGCGCGCGGTATTTACAAAAAAAGAATAAATGTACGCCCGGAATTTCACCGCGCCTGATGTTGTGAGTTTTTGGGCGTACATAGAATTCCTTAAGGAGGAAAGAGCCATGGTAAGAGCGATAGTAGGGGCGAACTGGGGAGACGAGGGCAAGGGAAAGATCACGGACATGCTTGCCAGGGAGTCGGATATTATCATCCGCTTCCAGGGAGGAAGCAATGCAGGCCATACGATTATTAATAATTATGGACGCTTTGCGCTTCATCTGCTGCCGTCAGGCGTATTTTACGACCACACGGTGAGCATTATCGGAAACGGCGTTGCGCTGAATGTTCCTTATCTGAATAATGAGCTGGAGGATCTTGTGTCAAGAGGCGTGCCTAAGCCTCGTATTCTGGTGTCGGATCGGGCGCAGCTTATGATGCCGTACCATGTGCTGTTTGATCAGTATGAGGAAGAGCGTTTGGGCGGAAAGTCCTTTGGCTCAACAAAATCGGGAATTGCCCCGTTTTATTCCGATAAATATGCGAAGATCGGCTTTCAGGTGAGCGAGCTGTTCGCGCCGGAGACCTTAAAGGAGAAGGTGGAACGCGTCTGTGAGAAGAAAAATGTGATGCTGGAGCATCTGTACCACAAGCCGCTCCTGAATCCGGACGAGATATTTGAGACGATGATGGGTTACAGGGAGATGATTGAGCCGTACGTGTGTGATGTATCCGCTTATTTAAGCGGGGCGCTTAAGGCCGGGAAGAAGATCCTGCTTGAGGGCCAGCTCGGATCGCTCAAGGATCCGGATCACGGGATTTATCCCATGGTGACGTCCTCCTCCACGCTGGCGGCCTTCGGCGCAATCGGGGCCGGCATCCCGCCGTATGAGATTACGCAGATCACGGCTGTCGTGAAGGCGTACTCGAGCGCGGTGGGCGGCGGCGCGTTTGTCAGCGAGATCTTCGGCGGCGAGGCGGATGAGTTGCGGCGCAGGGGCGGCGACAAGGGCGAATACGGCGTGACGACCGGCCGTCCGAGGCGCGTGGGCTGGTTCGACGCAGTGGCCAGCCGCTATGGCTGCCGGATTCAGGGCGCGACAGAGGCGGTTCTGACGGTTCTCGATGTGCTGGGCTATCTGGACGAACTGACACTGTGCGTGGGGTATGAGATTGACGGCGAAGTCGTGAAGGATTTCCCGGTTACGCATAAGCTGGAGAAGGCAAAACCAGTGTATAAGACCATGCCGGGCTGGAAGTGCGACATCCGCGGGATCAGGAAGTATGAGGATCTTCCGGCGGCGTGCAGGGCGTACATCGAGGAAATTGAGCGTGAGATTTGCGTTCCGATCACCATGGTTTCCAACGGGCCGGGGCGCGATGAGATCATAATGCGCGGGTAAGGCGTCAATCAGGGAGGCGTTTGGATGAGTGTAAAGGAAAGAATGCAGATGCAAAAGGGAGGCGCGGCCAGAGTCTGGCTCCTCTATCGGATCGGCGGCGGCTCTGGCGTTTTGCTACAGGCAGGAGAGGAAACGGGCGCTGGCTGCTGTTCTGCTGCCGATGGCGCTGTTCCAGATCGGATTCCGGTATGCTGCTGCCTGCATTAAAGATTTCTCCGGGCAGTGATCGGGAGTGGATGGGATTTTTTTACCAGCAGACAGCCCGCTATGTACGGGATTATCCGGATTAGGTGACTGTACAGGAGCGGGAAGCGATTGACGGCGTTCTGGAGTATGATAAGCTGGCAGAGGCATATAATCCCATCACCTCGGATCCGGTTAAGTTTAATACGTACCGCAGCGAGCAGACGTGGAAGGAGCGAAAGGCGTATTTTAAGGCATGGTTTCAGCAGTTTTTGAAGCACCCCGGCGTCTATGTGGAAGCGTCCATTAACGGCTGTTATGGCTTTTTCTATCCGGGATCAAAGGAATGGTATGATTACCTGGATTTCAGCAGCGTGATCAATGAGAGGGGAAATGGTTTCTTTTGTATTTATCATCCAGAACCGTTTAAGCCGCTGAGAGAATGTTTGACGCGGGGAGAGGCCATGGCAAAGGAGCTTCCGGTGATCGGCCTGTTTTTCCGGCATGGCGTCTATGTTTTTGTGACGCTGTGGTGCGCCATGATCTTGGCGGCAGCCGGGAAATACCGCTATGCGGCGGCCCTGACGCCTTTTTTGGGCAATATACTGGTCTGCATTGTATCCCCTTATAATGCGAATACCAGATACCTGCTGCCGGTGATCTACGGGACGGGCCTTTCTGTCATGGCCGTATACTCTGCTTTTGAAAAAGGCGGTGTGCCGGCGCGCGAGGGGGAAGTGTTTAAGACAAGGGAGAAATAAATCGTGATGAAAAGAGAGAGGCGCGAAGGCGGCCGGGAGACGGGGAGCGGAAGGGAAACGGGCGGAAAGCGGACTTATACAGGGCGCTTGATTTTAGCGGGAGAGAGGTATTTCCTCCTTCACGCATTTCAGATTTGCCTGCCTGGGTGGAATGGCTCTGCCTGGGCGCGATGCTTTTGATCGCTTATGCGACCTTTATGTATTCGGATATCACCGATACGTATGACAACTCGATCCTGTTTTTAAAGGCCATTGCGCGCGGGGAGCTTCGGGGCTTTTATTCCTTTACCGTGGAGCACGCCAGGATGTTCTGGGCAGCCAATTATGATTTTATGGTCTACATCGTGTATGGGCTTTGGAACCTGCCGGTGCTCCTGATAAGCCGGCTGCGCGGGATTGATTATCTGGACTGGAGCCTGGGGCTTTTGTGGTGCAAGACGCTGGGGATCCTTTTAACGTTTGGCAAGGCGTATCTCATCTGTAAGATTGCGCGGCTTTGCGGGACGCCGAAGAAATACGCGGCGCTGGGGGCATTTTTATTCTTAAGCAGCGCGGCCCTTTTTGTGATTGTCTTTGTGGTCAGCCAGGTGGACGGCTTTGCCCTGTTCCTCCTGCTGCTGGGCTTTTATTTTTACTTAAAGGGAAATGGGAAGGCATTTCTCCTGTGCTATATGATTGCCATGCCGAGCAAGATGTTTGCCGTGTTCCTTTTCCTGCCCCTGGTGCTTTTAAAGGAAAAGCGGATTCCCTGCATTTTTGCCGCCCTGGCTCTTTCATTTTCGGGAAGCATCTTCTCAAAGCTCCTGTTTGGAGCGGATCCGGCGCACCCGGCGTATATCAACGGGGAAAGGCAGCCGTTTAACCTGTTTATGCGGATCCGGTGAAACCGTTCAGGACATGTCTGCGGCATCAGGAGGGGAAAAATGAAGAAGCCAACGCTGTATATTGTGATACCGTGCTATAATGAGGAGAGTGTGCTTCCGATTACGGGGCCTTTGTTTTCAGATAAGCTGTCTGAGCTTGAGGAGGAGGAGCTGATTGCAAAGGACAGCCGGATCCTGTTTGTCAACGACGGATCAGGGGATCGGACCTGGGAGCTGATACAGGCCATGGCCGCGGCGGATCCCCGTTTTATCGGGATCTCCCAGAGCCGGAACCGCGGCCACCAGAATTCGCTGCTGGCGGGCCTGATGTATGCAAAGGATCGCTGTGACATCACGATTTCCATTGACTGCGACGGACAGGATGATTTGGATGCCATGAATGCGATGGTAAAGGCGTGGCACGACGGCTGCGAGGTGGTGTACGGCGTGCGCAGCAGCCGTAAGACGGACTCCTTTTTCAAACGGTTTACGGCCGAAGCCTTTTACCGTCTGCTGAACCGGATGGGGGTGGAGGTCGTCTTTAACCATGCGGACTACCGCCTGCTTGGAAGCCGCGTGCTGGCGGAGCTGGAGCGGTTTGAGGAGGTCAATATTTTCCTGCGCGGGATGATCCCGCTGGTAGGATTTCGCAGCACATCTGTCTACTATGAGCGCCATGAACGGCTGGCCGGGGAGAGCCATTACCCGCTCGCCAAGATGGCGGCGCTGGCTATGAACGGGATCACGAGCCTTTCGATAAAGCCTATCCGTTTTATCACCGGCTTTGGGCTTTTGGTGGCGGCCATGAGCTTTGTCGGTGTGGCATGGTCCGTCACGCAGGTCTTTTTGGGCCGCACGGTGCCGGGCTGGGGATCAACGGTCAGCATCCTCTGCTTTTTCAGCGGGATCCAGCTTCTGGCTATGGGGATCATAGGGGAATATATCGGTAAGATCTACCTGGAGACAAAGCGCAGGCCGCGCTATATCATAAGCGAGACGACGGAGGACGGGGATGCGGTGAGGGATAAAGAAGGCGAAAAGGGTAACGGTTTGTAACAGCCTAGAGCGTGTTTGAAAAATCATTCCCGCCATCTGCACGCCCCACTTTGCGGCATATTTGTGCCAAATTCACTTAACGCAGCCCACTGCGCCGCGTTCATTTGGCCCAAATCTCCCACAAAGCGGAACGCACATCTGGCAGAAAGCATTTTTCAAACACGCTCTAGTACAGCGTTGCATTAATTTACGAGTAAAAAGCGCTTGATATTCGTGTCATCTGTGCGTCTGCGAAGCGTCGGCGTAGTGGCGCCTACGTCTAGCTTCGCAGGCGCGCAGGTTATTTGCGGTTTTTGAGGTGGCGGATCAGGAGAACAAAGGCGTAGAGGCCCACGGGAACGGCGATGGAGCAGTAGACAGACGCCATCAGAAGGTTCTGTGACAGGGGGCTGTCCATCAGGGCGAAAATGAGGGAGCAGGCGTACAGGAGGAAGAGGCATAAAGCGGCAACGGCGGCCAGTTTTCGGAATTTCATAGTGGAACCTCGCTTTCAGGGGGGATGCGTTTTATTTTTATTATACTATGAAATTGAACGGATGCGCAAGGGGGAGGGCGTGAAGAGGCCGCCAGCGGCAGATTCTATATCCATAAGGAGCCCCGCTTCCGCTCGGAGAAAAGCGCAGCGGACGCTAAGCTCGAAAGGATCTCGCCAAGCGCCGGCGGTTTTCTACGGGTTCCTATGGATATAGAAGCTGCCGCTGGCCGCGTGACCGGCGGGCCGTGACATTAACGTATGCTTTCGCCGGGGCGTACAGGTGGCGGCTGCCTCACAACTAAAAGCTCAATACAAAACTGTCCCAGAGAAAGGAGGCGCTGATTGTGAAAATACACGTTCTACCCCGCCCTGCGCGCACATTGCTTTTGGGCGTCTGTCTGGCGCTTATTCCGGGAATGCGTACTGGTTTTGCGCAGGCTCAGGAAGCAGCCGCCGTTTCCGCCTCGGCCGCCGGACATTGGGTCGGGGATGGGGAGGACTGGCAGTATATCCAGCCGGACGGCGCGCCTCTGGAGAGGAGCTGGCTGCACGATAACGGCCTGTGGTATTATTTCGGGAGCGACGGTTACATGAAGATTGGGAAGCACAAGATTGATTCCCATACGTATTTTTTCCGGGAGAACGGCGCCATGGCGGTCGGATGGGCTTATGATTATGAGGAGGATGTCTGGTATCACGCGGGAGAGGACGGGCGCCTCGCTAAGGGGTGGCTTCTGGCCGGGGATGCATGGTACTGGTTTAATTCCTCGTGTGAAATGTATCATGGCGGCGAGCGGATGGTCAGCGGGCATAAGTATTATTTCTTTGAAAACGGGCAGATGGCGGCGGACCAGTATGTGGGAACGGGATATTACGATGAAAACGGACTGCGGGATCGGCGCTATGACATGACGATTCAGGGAAAGCGGAGGCCGGATAAGGATGAGCAGGAGCGCATTACAAAGGCCCTGGCAGAGGCGCCCCGGGAGTGGATCCGGGCGTTTCATGAGAGCGGCTGGGAGATGATGTTTTATACGGATAAGAAGTATTTTTCAGCGCCCAGGACGGATCAGGGGATTTTTTACGTGTATCACAAGACGGATACGCATTACAGGAAGCTGAAGTTTACGAATCCGGATACGCTGGCCATGGCGTTTGGGGAGTATGTGGCCTGGGCGACGGGGAATGACGGCGATGCGAATGGCTTTATGGCGGACTATGGCCAGTACCTGGCGCAGAGCAGCATAGCCCAGCCGCTGCCCTCGTATTTTGACGGAAATATTTCCATGCAGTTCGGGCGTCTGTTTGAGAGCTTTTGCTCGGAGGAGCTGAGGGCCGATATGCGCAGGAACAGCCCGGATCTGCTGCGGTATTTGGAGCAGACGCTTAAGATTACCCGAGAGGGGAGGAAGCCGGATCTGGATGAGCTGGAATATGAGGATTTCCTTGATGAATGGGGGGCCGGGTCTGAGATAAGGGGACCGGCCGGGGATGAGAGTCTTATGGAGAAGCAGGGGCCGGGGGAGTAAATAGCCGGCTGGAGCGCGCGGGCGCCTTTTAGAAGCCTTTGGACATCAGGGGCTTTTAGGAGGCGCTTTTTTATTATCTTGAAGGGCAGAAATTTTTTGTATAATTAAGTTGAGGAAGAAGCGGATTTTAAACGGCGGGAGTTCCGTCAGAGGAATGGATGTACCAGGAGCCGGCTACTGCGCCAGCTCCTCCCATTTTTCATAAAGCGTCTCCAAAGTCTCTGTCAGCCGCTCCTTTTCCTGATTGAGTTCAATGAGCCTGGAGGGGTTTAAGTAAACGCTTTCCTCGCTTAACAGGGCGTCGATCTCCTGTCCTCTCGTCTCCAGGGCGTGTATTTCTTCTTCGGTTTTCTTTAATTCATTCTGGCGTTTGCGGATTTTCGCCTGTTCCTCCTTTTGCTGCTTCCAGTCGGTTTTTCCGGCCGGGGCTGCGGGCCGGGGCGCCGGCGCATCTGCCTTGCCGGCATCGGAAACGGGGCGGGCGGGATGCGGGCTGTCTGGGAAAGCGGGATCGTCTGCCAGCCTGGGCCGGGCCTGCGCGGCAGCCTGTTCCAGGATGTCCTTTTTTTCCAGATAGTAGTCGTAATTTCCAATATAATTGATCAGGGTCTTAAGTTTCAGATCCAGGATACGGGTCGCTGTTTTGTTGATAAAATAACGGTCATGCGATACGTAGAGCACGGTTCCGGTATAGTGCGTGAGGGCCTGCTCCAGGATTTCCTTGGAGGTGATGTCCAAATGGTTTGTGGGCTCGTCCAGGATCAGGAAATTGGCCTCGGAGAGCATGAGTTTTGCCAGAGAGACGCGTCCGCGCTCCCCGCCGCTCAGATCGCGGATCAGCTTAAATACATCATCCCCGGTAAACAGGAAGGCGGCCAGGGCGTTGCGGATCTGCGTGTTATTCATCGCAGGATACGTATCCTGCAGCTCCTGAAACAGGGTTTTATCCATGTGAAGGACCTGATGCTCCTGATCATAGTAGCCGATATGAACCTTAGATCCCAGGCGGAATTCCCCGCTGTCTTGGGGGAGAAGGCCGTTTAGGATCTTGAGGATCGTCGTTTTTCCGGTTCCGTTATTTCCGATAATGGCCACGCGCTCCCCGCGCCGGATGTCAAAATCCACGCCGGAAAACAGCGTCTGTCCGTCAAAGCTTTTTGTGAGTCCCCTGACGGCCAGCACGTCGTTCCCGCTGACGACGTTCGGCTCAAGGGTAATACTCATGCTGTCATTGACCTCCAGAGGCTTTTCAAGCACATCCATCTTAGACAGAAGCTTTTCGCGGCTCTCGGCCCGCTTGATGGATTTCTCCCGGTTAAAGGAGCGCAGCTTTGCGATGACCTCCTCCTGATGGCGTATCTCCTGCTGCTGATTTAAGTAAGCCTTCATAATATTGGCCCGGATCAGCGCCTTTTTTTCGCTGTACGCGGAATAATTGCCCTGAAAAACCGTCGCCTTTCCCTGATCCAGCTCAACGATCTTTGTGACGACCCGATCAAGGAAATAGCGGTCATGGGCCACGATCAGAACCGTGCCGGGATAATTCATCAGATACGTTTCCAGCCATGCGATGGATTCCATATCGAGATGGTTCGTCGGCTCGTCAAGGAGTATGATATCCGGGCTGGACAGAAGAAGCTTTCCCAGTGAAACGCGGGTCTTCTGGCCTCCGGAGAGCTCGCGGACCGGCTTGGAAAACTCGTCCTCCGCAAAGCCAAGGCCCTTTAATACGCCGGTGATCTCGCTCTTCCATGCATAGCCGTTCTGGAGCTCAAATTCATGGTCCAGGCGGCTGTAGGATTCCAAAAGGCGGTCAAGCTCCGGCCCCGCGGCGGATTTCATCTTAAGCTCCAGGGCGCGCAGGCGTTCCTCCAGCTCCAGTATGGGCCGCTTTACTTCCATCAGCTCGTCAAAGATCGTGCGGCTGCCGGAGATATCCTGCTGCTGCGCGAGATATCCGAGCGTCTTTCCCTTTGAGAGCGCGACGCCCCCCTCGTCCGGGAGAAGCTCCTGGGCGATGATTTTAAAAAGCGTGGACTTGCCGGCCCCGTTGATGCCGACAACGGCTGCGCGCTCGTGTTCTTCTATGTGAAATGATACGCGGGACAGGATCTGGTCCGTACCAAAGGTTTTTGAAATGTTGCTGCAAGACAGAATCATGGTTTCCTCCTGTAAAAATCGGTTGGGTAACAGGCCGGATAAGGGGCGCTGTTACGGGTCGGATTACATTATAGTATAAAAAGAAGGTATTTTCAAGGAATGTTGGGAATTACTGGCGCTCTGGCAGCCGGTATCCCGTCTGTTTCAGCACCGTGAAATTTTGGGAATTCATTTGACAATCATTTGTCATCTGTTATAATAATACTATTATGTAAACAGAGAGAGGGTGAATGAGAGCCGTGGAACAGAAGGAGATATCGAAAGCAGTGATTTCGAGGCTGCCGCGCTACTACCGCTATCTGGGAGAGCTTCTGGAGGAGGGGGTGGAGCGGATTTCCTCGAATGAGCTGAGCATCAGGATGAAAGTCACGGCATCCCAGATTCGCCAGGATTTAAATAATTTCGGTGGATTTGGCCAGCAGGGCTATGGATATAATGTGCAGTATTTATATACGGAGATCGCGAGGATCCTTGGGATTGACCGCCAGCATAATCTGATCATCATCGGGGCCGGGAATTTGGGGCAGGCGATTGCCAATTATACGAATTTCGAGCGGCGCGGGTTTATGATCAAGGGGATGTTTGATGTGAATCCGCGCCTGGTGGGCTTAGTGGTCCGCGGGGTGGAGATACGCGGGATCGAGGATCTGGAACGATTTATCAAAGAACACGAGGTGCAGATTGCGGCGCTTACGATTCCGAAATCCAAGGCCCCGGAGGTGGCGGACCGTCTGGTGCGCGCCGGGATCAAGGCGATCTGGAATTTTGCCCACACGGATCTGCAGGTTC
The DNA here is from genome assembly GCA_910575795.1 of Clostridiaceae bacterium. Taxonomy (GTDB): domain Bacteria; phylum Bacillota; class Clostridia; order Lachnospirales; family Lachnospiraceae; genus Otoolea; species Otoolea muris. The sequence continues at coordinate 88,810 of CAJTGE010000010.1, forward strand.
CGGACGATGTGGTGGTGGAGAATGTCCATTTGTCAGAGAGCCTGATGCGCCTGTCGTACCGCGTCTGCAATATGCAGGATCAGAAGGAACAGGAGCTTAAGGCCCGTGCCGGGAAGCAGGCGGGGGAATGAGATGATAGTAGGTGTGGGGACGGATCTGGTTGAGATGGATCGGATGAAAAAAGCCTGCGGCAGGGAAAGCTTTTTGAAGCGGATCTACACAGAGGAGGAGCGCCGGCAGGCCGGGAAGCGGATTTCCCGCCTGGCCGGCGATTTTGCCGTTAAGGAGGCGGTCGCCAAGGCGCTGGGGACCGGTTTTCGCGGCTTTGGGCCGGAGTGTATTGAGGCGCTGCGGGATCCGCTCGGAAAGCCGTATGTCCGTCTGTACGGAAGGGCCGGGGAGCTGGCGGAGGAGCTTGGCATTGATGAGTTTCATGTCTCTGTCACGAATACGGCGCAGTATGCGGCCGCGTTTGTGGTGGGAGAGGGGAGAAGGGCTGGTAGGAGGAACAGCGATGAGACGTTTGGTAACAGGCGAGCAGATGAAGGAGATTGACAGTTATGCGATCCATACCATAGGGATCCCGTCCATGGTGCTTATGGAACGGGCGGCGCTCTGTGTGGCGGATGAGATGGAGCAGGCGTTTTCCCGGACGTTTGGACGCGGGCTCTGCACGGCGAAGACGGCCGTATTCTGCGGGACAGGGAACAACGGGGCGGACGGCGCGGCGATTGCGCGGATCCTTCATCTGCGCGGATGCAGTGTATTTCTTGTGACAGTGGGGGATCGGAGCCGCTGGACGCCGGAGCTGCGCAGCCAGATCGCGATTGCGCGCAACCTGGGAATTCCTGTGAGGCGTTTTGAGGAGCCGGGAGAGAGGAATGATTCGTTTGACGCGGCGGTTGACGCGCTGTTTGGGGTCGGGCTTTCCAGGGAGGTGGAGGGGAGCTTCCGGGAGGCGATCCGTTTCTTCGACTCTGCGCGCCCCGGTTTTACGGTGGCTGTGGATATCCCGTCCGGTATCCATTCCGGGACAGGGGCTGTGCTGGGGGCGGCGGTGCGCGCGGATCTGACCGTGACCTTTGGCTATGAGAAGGCCGGGACGGCCCTGTATCCGGGACGCGGCTTTGCGGGGCGCGTCTTTGTGGCGGACATCGGCTTTCCGCCGTACGACCGCTATACGGGGCGGCGGTATTTCTGCTATGAGGAAAAGGATATGGCCCAGATTCCGAAACGGCGGGCGGAGGCGCATAAGGGGACGTATGGAAAGGTGCTGATTGCGGCGGGCAGCGAGGGGATGTGCGGCGCGGCGTATTTAAGCGCCCTGGCGGCTTACAGGATGGGGGCCGGGCTGGTTAAAATTTTAACAGTTAAAAGCAATGCGCAGGCATTACAGACGCTTCTGCCGGAGGCGATCCTTACGCTCTATTCGCCGGAGGAGGCGGACCGTGAGCCGGAGGTCTTTAAGGAGCTCGTGGAGCAGGAATGCGCGTGGGCCAGCGTGATTGTGCTGGGGCCGGGCCTTGGAAAGGGGCGGTATGTGGAACAGCTTGTACAGCATGTGCTGTTATCCGCCTATGTCCCGATCATTGTGGACGCGGACGGCTTAAACGCAGTCGCGGATTACCCGTATCTGGCGGATTACCTGACGGAAAATGTGATTATCACGCCGCACCCGGGGGAGATGGCGCGTCTGACAGGGCAGGAGATTGCAAAACTTCGGGAAGATCTGGCCGAAGCGGCGGTCCGCTACAGCGAGGAGCGCGGCGTGACCTGTGTCTTAAAGGATGCGGCTACGGTGACGGCGCGGCGCGACGGCGCGGTTTACATCGGGAACAGCGGGACCGCGGCCATGGCCAAGGCCGGATCGGGCGATGTGCTGGCCGGAACCATCGCGGGCCTGATTGCGCTGGGCTTTCCGGAGGACGAGGCGGCTTCCTTTGGCGTGTGGCTGCACGGGCGGGCCGGAAGCCGCGCGGCGGAAAAATCGGGCGAGCACGGCCTGCTGGCGAGCGAGACGGCAAACGCCCTTTTAGAGCGTATTTGAAACATCATTCCCGCCCATGCGGGCATACATACAGGGATAGAAGATTCAGGGAGGAAGAAGATGGAAGCACCGTACAGCCGGATTTATGCGGAAATAAATCTGGACAATGTGGTTAAAAATGTGGAGGCCATGGCGGCCGGCCTTCCGGAGGGGACGCGCATCATCGGCGTTGTGAAGGCGGACGGATACGGGCACGGCTCCGTGCCGGTGGCCAGGGCCATTGACCCTTATGTGTGGGGCTATGCGGTGGCGGCCCTGGAGGAAGGGGTGCTCCTGCGCCGGCATGGGATAAAAAAGCCGATCCTGGTGCTGGGAAACGCGCCGGCGCGCCAGCTTGCGGATTTTTTGAGATACGATATCCGCCCGTCGCTGTTTCAGCTCTCCAAGGCAAAGCTCCTGTCAGAGCTTGCCGTCATGCAGGGCGTCCGTGCGGGTATACACCTGGCTGTGGATACGGGGATGAGCCGCATCGGATTTCAGCCGACCGCGCAGAGCATTGAGGAGGCGGCGGAGATCGCGTCCCTGCCGGGCATTGAGACCGAGGGGATCTTTACCCATTTCGCCCGGGCGGACGAGGCGGATCAGGGGGCGACGGACCGCCAGTATGCGGCGTTTATGGAGTTTGCGGACGAGCTCGAGAGGCGGGGCGTGCGGATTCCGATCCGTCACGCCTCGAACAGCGCGGCGGCCTTAAACCGGCCGGGAATGGGCCTGGACGCCGTGCGGGCCGGGATTTCCATGTATGGAATTTACCCGTCCGATGAGATTGCATGGGGCTTAAACCTGCTCCCGGCCATGGAGATCCGCAGCTTTATCACCTGTATCCGGGAGATTGCGGCCGGGACGCCGGTCAGCTACGGCGGAACCTTCACGGCGGACAGGGCGATGCGCATCGCCACAATCAGCGCCGGCTATGCGGACGGCTATCCGAGAAGCTTATCCGGAAAGGGATATGTCCTGATCGGCGGGAAACGGGCCCCTGTGCTGGGCCGTATCTGCATGGATCAGTTTATGGCGGACGTGAGCGGCATTTTGCAGGCGCAGGAAGAGATGCCCGTGACGCTGGTGGGCAGCGACGGCGGGGAGACGCTTTCCATGGAGCAGCTCGCGCAGATGGCCGGAGGCTTTCGCTATGAGATCCCCTGCGTGCTGGGAAAACGCGTGCCGCGCGTCTACATAAAGGACGGCCGTGTGGCAGGCACAAAGGACTATCAAGGGGATATTTACAAGGATTTTCTGTGAAATAGCGGCGGGACTTATTTTCACGGGAACGTAAACCGGCCTTTCTTCATATGTTAATGCAGGAGGAGGATCCGGGCGTTGCCGTTCAGGTTTTGTGGAAAAATGACCGTATGCCTGAAGGGAAGCGAATAATCCGTCTCAAACGGGTCAATACTAGAGTGTGTCGGGACGATCGGCCGTAAAATGGCGCTTTGCGGTTCGGCGGGTGTCCGGATATCTTTAGAATGAGAATAGACAGACGGAGAGTGAGAAAAGTGATTATCAGGCGCGGAGATATTTATTACGCAGATTTGCGGCCGGTCGTCGGCTCAGAGCAGGGCGGCGTGCGGCCGGTGCTGGTGATACAGAACGATGTGGGAAATAAGCACAGCCCAACCGTGATCTGTGCGGCCATTACCTCAAAGATGAACAAAGCAAAGCTGCCGACCCATGTGGAGCTGGACACGAAACGGTGCGATATGATACGCGATTCGGTCATCCTTCTGGAGCAGCTCAGAACCATTGATAAGCAGCGCCTCAGGGAGAGGATCTGCCATATCGACGAGGAGCTGCAGCAGGAAGTGGATCGGGCTCTGATGGTAAGTTTGGATCTGGCTACATAAGGGCTGTTATGCTTGTTACAGTTCAGTCTTCCGGCTAAACTGCAACAAATGATGCACAGAAATTGTGCCTTCTGCACAATTTCGCGCTTGCTGCCCTCGGGTTTTCTGTGACCTTCGCTCACAAAAAACACCTCGCGGAGTCGAAGGCTGAACAGTTACTTATGCTTTCCGGAATAAAGCGGTTATCATTGACGAACCGCGCCAAACATGCTATATTTGACGATACGAATGAAAAGAAGGAGATATACGATTTATGGACGATGGGTATTGGCCCCTCAGCTTTGCGGCGCTGGCTGCGTTTATTGCGGCAGACGCCGCGCTGTACGGTTTTGGCTCCGCCATCCAGAATCTGAATGCAGGAGCGCTTGAGAAGGAGGCAGAGGAAGGCGGCGAGCGTGCGGGCCGGCTTTTGCAGCTGATGGAGCAGCCGGCGGAGTTTATCAATACGGTTTCCGTGATGACGAACCTGATCGGCATTGTGTCAGGGGCGTATGTGCTGGAGCGGTTTGGCCGGCTGTTCCGGGCGTTTTCCGTCGGGGCGGCGAGCAGCCATGAGCGCCTGGTATACGGCGTTTCCCTGACCGTTTCCGGGATACTGGTCCTGGCGGCCCTTATAAGCTTTGGCATACTGATTCCTAAAAAATGCGCGGCGAAAAACCCGGAGCGCTGGAGCTTTGGGGCCTTCCCCATTGTCCGGCTCTTTATGATGATCCTCAGGCCGTTTACGGCGCTGGTGTCATGTATCTCGGGCCTGGTCCTGCGGGCGATGGGGATCGATCCGGACGCCGGCGCGGATAATGTGACGCAGGAGGATATTATGCTGATGGTCAATGAGGGCCATGAGCAGGGCGTCCTGGAAGCGCGCGAGGCGGAGATGATTACCAATATTTTCGAGCTGAACGATAAGACGGCGGGCGATATCATGACGCACCGCACCAATGTGGTCGCCCTGGAGGCGGATATGCTTCTGGAGGAGGCCGTGGCCTATATCCTGACCGAGGCCGGGAATTCGCGTTTTCCGGTTTACGAAAAGGACATCGACGACATTGTGGGGCTTTTGTATCTGCGGGACGCGCTTGTGTACGCGGAACAGGACGAGAACCGGGCGCGGCCCATTAAGGAGCTGCCCGGGCTTTTGAGGGAGGCGCATTTTATCCCGGAGACGAGGCGGATCGACACGCTGTTTAAGGAAATGCAGTCGCGGAAGATACATATGGAGATCGTGGTGGACGAGTACGGCCAGACGGCCGGGATTGCGACCATGGAGGACATCCTGGAGGAGATCGTGGGCAATATCCTGGATGAATACGACAAGGAAGAGGAGCTGATCGTAAAACGCGAGGACGGCAGCTACCTCTTTGACGGCCTGACCCCGCTGGAGGATGTGGCTGAGGCGCTGGAAATCGGGTTTTCCGAGGAGGATCGCGACAACTACGACACGCTGAATGGTTTTCTGATCTCAAGGCTTGACCGCATTCCAAAGGAGGACGAGCAGCCGGAGGCCGCCTATGGGGGATATCTGTTTAAGGCGGTCTCTGTGGAAAATAAGATGCTTCACAGGGTGATCGCTGTTTTAGACAAAAAAGAGCAGGAGGAAGAAAACGGGGAAGCGGCCGGGCAGTAACGTCCGGCCGCTGGCAATCGTTCCGGGCGGCCGGAGAGGGTCTATGTTTATAGCGGCATGGGATGAAGAACAGGCGACATTAGGGCAGGTGACGTATGTATAAATTGCTGGAAGACACGAAAATAATGATGAACGACAGGGTTTTTCTGTCAAAAACGGTGAAAATTGCCTTTCCGGTAGCCATGCAGGGCATGCTGAACACGGTTGTCAATATGATTGATACCATGATGATCGGCTCCCTGGGCGCGACGGCCATCGCGGCGGTGGGGCTGGCCAACAAGGTGTTTTTTGTCATGACGCTCCTTGTATTCGGCGTGGTCAGCGGTTCCGGTATCCTGGCAGCCCAGTTCTGGGGCAATCAGGACGTGAAGAGCATCCGCAAGGTCCTGGGGCTGGCGCTTGTGCTGGCGGCCGGCGCGGCCTTGGCCTTTTTCCTGCCCGCGGTATTGTGCCCGCGCGCGGTGATGCGGATCTTCACAACCGGGGAGGAGACGATCCGCATCGGAGCTTCCTACCTCGTGCTGGCGGCTTTTTCATACCCCTTTATCGCGGTGAGCAATACGTATGTGGCCATGCTGCGCGCAGTGGGGCAGGTGAAGGCCCCGGTCGTGATCAGCAGCGTCGCGATCCTGATCAATATAGCGCTGAATTATACGCTTATTTTCGGCAAATTCGGAGCGCCGGCCATGGGAGTGGCCGGCGCGGCGGCGGCGACCCTGACGGCGCGCGCCGTGGAGATGAGCGCGCTGCTTGGCGTGGTATACCTCGGCCGCTCGCCGATTGCTTGCCGTCCGCGGGAGCTGTTTGGTTATTCCGCAGGCTTTGTAAAGAAATTTTTTGTCACCGCCGCCCCGGTAATTGGCAATGAATTTGTATGGGGACTTGGCGTGACGATGTACTCCCTGGCCTATGGCCGCATGGGGAACGGCGCGGTGGCGGCCATCACGGTCGCGACGACCATCCAGGACATCATGGCCGTCCTGTTTCAGGGCCTGAGTGCGGCGGCGTCCGTCATCCTGGGAAATGAGATGGGCGCCGGGAAGCTTGCGCAGGCCGAGCGGGACGCAAAGAGCTTCCTGATCCTGCAGTTTTTGTTGAGCGTGGCCGTGGCCTGCCTGTGCGCCGCCACGCGGTGGCAGGTGATTGCCTTATACCGTGTGACAGGGGAGGTGGCGCGGGATGTGAGCCGCTGCCTGCTGGTGTTTTCGCTCTATATGCCGTGCAAGATGTTTAATTACGCCAATATCGTGGGCGTGCTGCGCAGCGGCGGCGATACACGGGTGTGCCTGTTTCTGGACTGCAGCGGGGTATGGCTGATCGGGATTCCCATGGCTTTTCTGGGGGGACTGGTATTGAAACAGCCGATCTGGATGGTGTATGCAATGGTGACGCTGGAGGAGGTTTATAAGGCGGTGTTTGGGTATCTGCGTTACAGGAAGAAGAAATGGCTGCGGAATCTGGCGGCGGAGACGGATGGGTAGCGGGGCTGTTTTGGATATGTGTTGTGAAGATGTTGATGGGAAATTGCGGGAAGGCCGCCGGCATCCGTTTCTATATTCATAAGGAACCCCGCTCCCGCTCGGAGACAGAAGCTCTTGTCGGCGGCCTTCTCACGATCAGCCATGGCCCTCTTTCCGTTGCTAAAGCCTATAACATCAGGGTGAACATCGGCCAGATTTGATTTGCTGTTGACGAAAAACACGCTTACCGATACAATAAAGCAGGCAGGAAAAAACATCCGGCCTGTAAAAACACTTGTAAGAGGGAGGTTATGTAAAATGAAAGGTTTCAGACAATTGTTTCTCAGCGGATGTTTAGGCGCTCTTATCTTTTTATCAGGCTGCGCCAAGGATCCGGGCACTCCTCCGGAGGTGCTGATTGACGGGGTTTCTGTGGTGGTGGGAGAGTCCACTCCGGGCTCATTGAAGGAGGATGGATTTACCACGGATAATGTGCAGAAAATGATTGTCGAGCTGCCGGACAAATCATGGACTTCTTCCATTTTTTTGCAAAAAGACGGTATTTCCTATGCCTCTTTGAGCCTGGTAAATGAGAGCAGCGAGAAAAAGCTGGTGGGCCTGTGTGTGATCGAGGAGCTGGGATTTTATGCGCTGGATGATACGCATAAGGATTTGAATATTACGATAAACGGCATTAACCCCATCGGAAAAACGGAGGAGGAATTGACAGAGCTTTATCCGGATCTGGAGCTGGATGACGACGAGGGTGATTACCGGTTTCATTATTTAAGGGATGGGGAATACAGCGTTTGTTTTCAGTACAGCAAAGGCGTGCTCACGGATATTGATGTGAAGCACTCATTCAGCAAGAGTTATCAGTCAAAATAAGCGGATGATAAGTCAACAACCCCGCTGCAGGCAACGGGGCGTCAAACTTGCAGCGCTGCAGAGCAGCGGGGTATTTGACCCTCGTGGCAGTCGCCAAATGTGCATGCAGGCATGCCCGCTTGGCTCGTTGCTCGCGGGAATAAAAAAGTCCTTGACTTATAGTTAGATGAAGCTGTTATACTTATCACAGGCACGAAAACCCGTTTCGTGAAAACCTAATGTACTCTCGGAATCTCGCTGCGCCTGATTTTGTGAGATGATTTTTTGTCAGATGTGCACAAATTTATGAGGCGTACGTGGAGCGTACGTTGATTAAATTTGGGTGCATCTGGCGGAAAATCAGCCGCAAAAGCAGGCGCAGAGAGATTCCGAGAGTACATCCTACATAAAAGGAGAGAGTATATGGCTTATTTAGGCGAGGAAATCCGGAAGCTGGGATTTGGTTTGATGCGTCTGCCGCAGAAAGACGGCGCTATCGATGTGGAACAGGTGAAGGAGATGACGGATCGGTTCTTAGAGGCCGGCTTTACCTATTTCGATACGGCCTGGGCGTATGCCGGGAGCGAGGACGCTATCCGTCAGGCGCTTGTTGAGCGCTGCCCGAGGGAGCGCTACCAGCTTGCCACCAAGAATGCCGCGTGGATCAACTGTAAGACTAAAGAAGAGGCGTACGCGCAGTTTGACGTTTCGCTTGAGAGGACAGGGGCCGGATTTTTTGATTTTTATCTGCTCCACAACCTGGGCGAGGGGCGGACGCGCTATTTTGACGAATTTGACATGTGGAACTGGGCGCAGGAGAAAAAGAAGGAGGGCCTCATAAAACACGTCGGTTTTTCCTTCCACTCCACGCCGGAAGAGCTGGAGGAGCTCTTAAATGCGCACCCGGAGATCGAATTTGTCCAGCTTCAGATTAATTATGCCGACTGGGAGAATCCGGCGGTTCAGTCGCGGCGGTGTTATGAGACGGCAAGAAAGCATGGAAAGCCGGTCATCATCATGGAGCCTGTCAAAGGCGGAATGCTGGCGACGCCTCCGGAGTCCGTGGAGAAAATCTTTAAGGCAGCAGAGCCCGCAAGCTCCACAGCGTCGTGGGCGGTCCGCTTTGCGGCGAGCCTGGAGGGCGTGATCACGGTTCTCTCCGGAATGAGCAGCATCGGGCAGATGGAGGACAATCTGGCGTGCATGAGAGACTTTACGGGATTTACCGCCGAACAGGAGGAGGCTGTAAAACGCGCGCAGGAGGAGCTTGGAAAAATCCCGCTGATTCCCTGTACATCCTGTAATTACTGCGCCAAAGTATGTCCTGTGAATATCGGGATTTCGGGATCATTTACAGCGATGAATTATCTGACGCTTTACGGCGACAAGGGAGCGGCAAAGAATCAGGAGGAATGGCTCGTGGGCAAGCATGGGTTAAAACATGCGGATGCATGTGTGAAATGCGGAAAATGCGAGGAGGCGTGCCCGCAGCATATCGCTGTGAGGGAGAATCTGGTAAAAGTCAGGGAGGCGTTGCTGTAGAAGAGGGCGTCTGTCACTGGCGGCTTTCCAACGATCAGCCATGGCCTGCATATTTACTGTTCAAACCTGAACCGCACCCCCGCATAGATTTCGCGTTACTGTTCACGGCTGTGCAGTTCACAGCAACATGATGCACACAAAATGGGCAGCCTGCCCATTTTGGCGCCTGCTGCCCTCGGGTTTTCTGTGACCTTCGCTCACAAAAAACACCTCGCGGAATACTACCCGTGAACAGTAACGATTTCGCATCGAATATCCAGAACAGTCCTTGCCAACCTTGTCCGTTCGTGCTAAAATAGATTTTGACCTCAAGGATCAATGAATATGGAAGAGGAGTAGCGTTTATGTCAGGACATTCTAAATTTGCGAATATTAAGCACAAAAAGGAGAAGAACGACGCCGCAAAGGGCAAGATCTTTACCGTAATCGGCCGCGAGCTGGCTGTGGCGGTGAAGGAAGGCGGCGCGGATCCGGCGAACAACAGCCGTCTGAGGGACGTGATTGCCAAGGCGAAAGCGAACAATATGCCGAATGACACCATTGAGAGGGGCATTAAGAAAGCGGCGGGCGACGCCGGATCGGTCAATTACGAGAACCTTACATACGAAGGATACGGCCCCAATGGAGTTGCGATAATTGTAGACACTCTGACGGACAATAAGAACCGCACAGCGGCCAATGTGCGCAGCGCCTTCACCAAGGGCGGCGGCAATGTCGGGGCGCAGGGAAGCGTGTCTTTTATGTTTGATAAAAAGGGTCAGATTCTGATCGACAAGGAAGAGTGCGAGATGGATCCGGACGAACTGATGATGTTTGCGCTGGATGCCGGAGCCGAGGATTTTGCCGAGGAAGAGGACAGCTTCGAGGTTATAACCGCCCCGGAGGATTTCTCCGCTGTGCGCGAGGCGCTTGAGAAGGAAGGTATCCCGATGATGCAGGCGGATGTGACGATGATCCCGCAGAACTGGGTGGAGCTTACGGACGAGGATGCCATTAAGAAGATGAACCGTCTTCTGGATCTTCTGGATGAGGACGACGATGTGCAGGCGACGTACCATAACTGGGATGAGTAAACCTGTTTGGGCGGCAATGCAAAATTTTCCTGGACAGGATTAGAGAGCAGACATTTTGAAGGAAACAATATACTGATGAAGCATATCTGAAACATGCCTCTGCGACAGAAGCCGCAGAGGCATGTTGAGGTTTTATGACAGCACTATCCGTTTTCTCCACTTTATGCGCCTGTCTTTTTCACCATGGTAATTCAGATTGTGCCATTTCATGAGATTTGCGAATTCTTCCTCCATCGTTCTGATAGATATATATATCCAGAGGATGCCCCTGCGCTTCCAGCATGCTTTCAGTACCCGGGATTGGCTTTGCTTTCATCACAACAAAAAGGTTTCCGCCGCCGTTTCCGGCTGAAATAGGAAAGGCATGCATATCCTGAGCCGGACGGACGGCATCCCCGTTCTCCTAGAGCGTGTTTGAAAATTGCTTTCTGGTAGCTGTGCGTGCCACTTTGTGGGAGATTTGTGCCAAATGAACGCGGCGTAGTGGGCTACGTTAAGTGAATTTGGCACAAATATACCGCGAAGTGGGGCGTGCAGATGCCAGGAATGAATTTTCAAACACGCTCTAGGGAAGCAAATCAGCTTCCTCTGCGGGGGCGGGGTTAAGACAGATTGCGGCAGGGGAGGAAATATACGGCGGCTGCCCGGTTCCTCCTGCGTGTAAAATATTGCCTAAAAGCAGGAGCGCCACAAACGCCGCCCGGCTCATTCTTCAAAATGATAACTGTCCAAAAGCTGATTTTTCATATGCCACAGCTCATTCGACAGATCCACATGGACTTCATGCGGATTGACAAGGCGGCGGGATTCGTCCCACAGCGTATCCAGCTCCCGTTTGCAGTAATCGCGGATGTCCATAACGCGCGGGGACTCGTACACGCGCCGGCCTTCCAGGAAGACAGGCACGAGCAGCTCGCGCATCCGGTAGGAGCCGGGCGTTAAATGCGTCTTTTTCCAGGTCTCGACAGGGTCAAAGAGCAGCAGGGAATTTCCCTCATTAAAGATCTCGTCCGCAAGGCAGATCAGATCGGCAATAATTTTCCCAGTCTTGCGGTCATAGATCCGCTGGATCGTCTTATTGCCCGGGTTCGTTACCTTCTCTGAATTTTCTGATACTTTAATTTTCGGAATAAATTTCCCGCTCTTTTTGTCCTTGATCGCCGCCAGCTTGTAGACGCCGCCAAAAGAAGGGCAGTTTTTGGAGGTGATTAAGTTGGTCCCCACGCCCCAGGAGGTGATCGTCGCTCCCTGAATTTTCAGGCTGTCGATCAGGTACTCGTCCAGATCATTTGACGCGGAAATGACAGCGTCAGGAAAGCCCGCCTCATCGAGCATCTGCCGCGCCTTTTTGGAGAGATAGGCCAGGTCGCCGCTGTCTAAGCGTATCCCGTAGGAGGTAAGGGGGATCCCGGCCCCGCGCATTTCCTTAAACACCTTTATGGCATTCGGGACGCCGGAATCGAGCGTATCATACGTATCCACAAGCAGGATACAGGCCGTGGGGTAGAGCTTCGCATAGGTGCGGAACGCGGTCAGTTCATCCGGAAAGCTCATAATCCAGCTATGCGCGTGCGTCCCCCTGACGGGAACATTAAAAAGCTGCCCGGCCAGCACGTTGGAGGTGCCGATACAGCCGGCGATCATCGCCGCCCTGGCCCCGTAGATCCCCGCGTCCGGTCCCTGGGCGCGGCGCAGGCCGAATTCCATGATTCCGTCGCCGCGCGCCGCATAGACAATGCGCGAGGTCTTGGTGGCAATCAGGCTCTGATGGTTCAGAATATTGAGGATCGCCGTCTCGACAAGCTGCGCCTCCATAATCGGCGCGATCACCTTGATCAGCGGTTCGCGGGGAAATACAACCGTTCCCTCCGGAATGGCATAGATATCGCCCGAAAATTTAAAATGGAGCAGATAATCAAGAAAATCCCTGTCAAATAATCCGGTGCGCTGCAAATATTCGACATCGGCGAGTTCAAAGTGGAGATTTTTAATATAATCCGCCACCTGCTCCAGCCCCGCGCAGATCGAATACGCGCTCCCGTCCGGGTTGCTGCGGTAAAAGGCGTCAAAAACCACGGTTTCATTGGCATACTTTTCCTTGAAATAGCCCTGCATCATGGTCAGTTCATACAGGTCGGTCAGTAAGGTAAGATTTCTCTGGTACATGATATTCTCCTTGTGCGCCTCCTTAAGAGGTCATCCGTTTACGGCCCGCTGCCTGCATTGGTGATATTTCCGGTAATCCGGGCCGAATCAGTCCGTTAAATAGTTACATTATACCATTAAACAGGAGAAAAGGCAAAAGAATGACAAAGTATTAACAATATCATCCGCCTGTTAAGGGAGAGGAAGACCGAAACCGCCGCCAAAACCGGCCCAAACCAAAACCTGACTCTTGACAACCCGCTGGAAAATAGATACAATGATAAGCGGAAAAAGACAATGAAGGAGACAGTAATTTCCGAAACAAACGCCAAAGCGAGGCGGGGACGGTGAGAGCCCGCTGCCAGTCGTGCGGTTATGAAGATCACTCCGGAGTTCCGGACCGAACGCATATGCAAGTAGGCTCCGGCGGCATCCCCCGTTATCAGGAGCGCATATTGATCGGGCAGAGCCCGCGTCTTGTATGCAGTAATAGGTGGTAAATGCGAGAAGGCTCCTGTCCTGTTACGGATGGGGCTTTTTTTGTATCAGGAATTTTGTATCAGGAGGAGATAGCATGTATACAAAGGTTTCTGCAGACCTGAATTTTGTGGAACGGGAAAAAAACGTCGAGGCATTTTGGAAGGAAAACCGGATTTTTGAAAAGAGTATGGAGAGCCGAAAGGACGGCCCGGCGTATACTTTTTACGACGGACCTCCGACCGCCAACGGAAAACCCCATATCGGCCATGTGCTGACCCGCGTCATCAAGGACATGATCCCCAGATACCGCACGATGAAGGGATATATGGTCCCGAGAAAGGCCGGGTGGGATACCCACGGGCTTCCGGTGGAGCTGGAGGTGGAAAAGCTTTTGGGGCTGGACGGCAAGGAGCAGATTGAGGAGTACGGGCTTGAGCCGTTCATCGAGCACTGCAAGGAGAGCGTGTGGAAATATAAGGGCATGTGGGAGGATTTCTCCGGTACGGTTGGCTTTTGGGCCGATATGGACGACCCTTATGTGACATACCACAATTCGTTCATCGAGTCCGAGTGGTGGGCCTTAAAGCAGATCTGGGACAGGGGCCTTCTCTACAAGGGCTTTAAGATCGTCCCCTACTGCCCGCGCTGCGGGACGCCGCTCTCCAGCCATGAGGTGGCGCAGGGGTACAAGGACGTGAAGGAGCGCTCGGCCATCGCGCGCTTTAAGGTAAAGGGCGAGGATGCGCATATCCTGGCCTGGACGACGACGCCGTGGACGCTGCCTTCCAACGTGGCGCTGTGCGTAAACCCGGACGAGGCGTATGTAAAGGCTCAGGTAAAGGATGTAAATGAAGCGGAAGCGGGCCGGATCTACTACATGGCCGAGGCGCTGTGCGGCGCGGTCCTGGGCGAGGGCGCGTATGAGGTGCTGGAGCGCTTTACCGGACGCGATCTGGAATATAAGGAATATGAGCCGTTATTTGACTGCGCCGTGGATCTGTGCAGAAAGCAGAACAAGAAGGCGTATTTTGTGACATGCGACAGCTATGTCACGCTCACGGACGGCACCGGCGTTGTCCACATCGCCCCGGCGTTCGGCGAGGATGACGCGAAGGTGGGCCGCAGCTACGATCTGCCGTTTGTGCAGCTTGTGGATGCGAAAGGCGAGATGACGCAGGAGACGCCGTGGGCCGGCGTGTTCTGTAAAAAGGCGGATCCCATGATCTTAAAGAGCCTTGATGAAAAGGGCCTTTTATTCTCCGCGCCTGTATTTGAGCACAGCTATCCCCATTGCTGGCGCTGCGACACGCCGCTGATCTATTACGCGCGCGAGTCGTGGTTTATCAAAATGACGGCCGTGAAGGAGGACTTGATCCGCAACAATAACACCATCAACTGGATTCCGGAGAGCATCGGCAAAGGGCGCTTCGGGGACTGGCTGGAGAATGTGCAGGACTGGGGCGTGAGCCGCAACCGTTACTGGGGCACGCCCTTAAACATCTGGGAGTGCGCGTGCGGCCATCAGCATTCGATCGGCGGCATTGAGGAATTAAAGAGCATGTCTGACGACTGCCCGGACGAGATCGAGCTGCACCGGCCGTATATCGATGCGGTAACCATCCGCTGCCCGAAATGCGGGGGCGTGATGCGCCGCGTGCCGGAGGTGATTGACTGCTGGTTCGACTCCGGCGCGATGCCGTTTGCGCAGCACCACTATCCGTTTGAGAATAAAGAGCTGTTTGAGGCGCAGTTCCCGGCCGACTTTATCTCCGAGGCCGTGGATCAGACGAGAGGATGGTTCTATTCCCTGCTGGCCATTTCCACGCTCCTGTTTAATAAAGCGCCTTATAAAAACGTGATCGTCCTGGGCCATGTGCAGGATGAGAACGGGCAGAAGATGAGCAAATCCAAAGGGAATGCCGTGGATCCCTTTGACGCGCTTAAAACGTACGGGGCGGATGCGATCCGCTGGTATTTTTACGTCAACAGCGCGCCGTGGCTGCCGAACCGCTTCCACGGGAAGGCGGTGACCGAGGGCCAGCGCAAGTTCATGGGCACGCTCTGGAACACATACGCGTTCTTTGTGCTCTACGCGAATATCGACGGCTTTGACGCGACAAACTATAAGCTGGAGTATGAAAAGCTCGCGGTGATGGATAAATGGCTTTTATCAAGGCTGAATACCCTGGTAAAAGAGGTGGATAGCTGCCTGGGAGAGTACCGGATCCCCGAGGCAGCGAGGGCCCTGCAGGGCTTTGTGGACGACATGAGCAACTGGTATGTCAGAAGGAGCCGCGCGCGCTTCTGGGCAAAGGGCATGGAGCAGGATAAGATAAACGCCTACATGACGCTCTACACGGCCCTGGTAACGGTCTGCAAGGCGGCGGCGCCCATGATCCCGTTTATGACAGAGGACATTTACCAGAACCTGGTGAGAAGCATCGACAAAACCGCGCCGGAGAGCATCCACCTGTGCGACTTCCCCGCAGCGGACGAGGCGGCGGTTGACAAAGAGCTTGAGGCGCGCATGGACGAGGTGTTAAAGATCGTGACGCTGGGCCGCGCGGCGAGAAATATGGCGAATATTAAGAACCGCCAGCCGATTGGCCGCATGTTTGTAAAGGCAGAGGAAGCTCTCCCGGCCTTTTATCAGGCGATCATTGAGGATGAGCTGAATGTCAAGAGCGTGGAGTTCACGGACGACGTGCGCGCGTTCACGTCCTACAGCTTCAAGCCGCAGCTTAAGACGGTGGGGCCGAAATACGGCAAGCAGCTTGGAAATATCCGCAAGGCCCTGGCAGAGATTGACGGAAATGCGGCTATGGACACCCTGGGTCAGGAGGGAAAGCTGTCCTTTGATTTCGGCGGGACGCCGGTGGAGCTGACAAGAGACGATCTCCTGATCGACGCCGCCCAGGTGGAGGGCTTTGTGTCTGAGGGCGATAATACCGTGACGGTGGCGCTGGATACAAATCTGACGCCGGAGCTTCTCGAAGAGGGCTTTGTGCGCGAGATCATCAGCAAGGTACAGACCATGCGCAAGGAGGCCGGCTTTGAGGTCATGGATCATATCCGCTTATACCACCAGGGAAATGAGAAGATCGAGGCGATCTTAAACGGCCGCGCCGAAGAGATCATGGGCGAGGTCATGGCGGACGGGATCGAGTCCGGCCGGACAGGCGGATACGTGAAGGAATGGAATATCAACGGGGAGACCGTTACGCTGGGTGTGGAAAAGATAGGTTGAGGAGGAGAACATGAAAGGATTTAATAAGGAAGCGATTAAGCAGAGCATTATTGACAATGTAAAGAGCCAGTTCCGCCGGACGATCGACGAGGCTACGCCGCAGCAGGTGTACCAGGCCGCGGCTTACGCGGTAAAGGATGTGGTCATTGACCGCTGGATTGCCACGCAGAAGACGTACGACGAGTCAAATGTGAAAAAGGTGTACTACCTGTCCATGGAATTCCTGATGGGCCGCGCTCTGGGCAACAATATGATAAACTTAGGCGTGTGGAAGGAATTTAAGGAGGCTCTCGACGATCTCGGCTTTGATTTGACCGCGATCGAGGACGAGGAGCCGGATCCCGCTCTTGGAAACGGCGGACTCGGCCGTCTGGCGGCCTGTTTCCTGGATTCCCTGGCCACGCTCGGCTATCCGGCTTACGGCTGCGGCATCCGCTACCATTACGGCATGTTTAAGCAGAAGATCGAGAACGGCTACCAGATCGAGGTTCCGGACGAGTGGTTAAAGCACGGCTATCCCTTTGAGCTGCGCCGCCCCGAATACGCCAGCGAGGTAAAATTCGGCGGCTATGTAAAGACCGTGCAGGACGGACAGCGCAACGTCTTTGTGCAGGAGGGCTACCAGTCCGTGATGGCTGTGCCGTATGACATGCCGATCGTGGGCTACCAAAACAATGTGGTCAACACCCTGCGCATCTGGGACGCGCAGCCGGTCAACACCTTCAGCCTGGCCGCCTTTGACAAGGGAAATTACCAGCAGGCCGTGGAGCAGGAAAACCTGGCCAAGAACCTGGTGGAGGTGCTTTACCCCAATGACAACCACTATGCCGGCAAGGAGCTGCGCTTAAAACAGCAGTATTTCTTCATCTCCGCCAGCCTCCAGGTGGCGCTTAAGAAGTTCCGCGAGAATAACAGCGATATCCATAAGCTCCCGGAGAAGGTGACGTTCCAGATGAATGATACGCACCCGACCGTCGCCGTGGCGGAGCTGATGCGCATCCTTCTGGACGAGGAGGGCTTAAACTGGGAGGAGGCCTGGGAGATTACGACCAAGACCTGCGCCTATACGAACCACACGATCATGGCAGAGGCTCTGGAGAAATGGCCGATCGAGCTCTTCTCAAGGCTGCTTCCGCGTATTTACCAGATCGTGGAGGAGATAAACCGCCGCTTCCTGATGGAGGTTCAGGAGAAGTATCCGAACGATTACGAGAAGATCCGCAAGATGGCTATCATCTTCGACGGACAGGTTAAGATGGCGCACCTGGCGATTGTGGCCGGCTACTCCGTCAACGGCGTGGCAAGGCTGCACACCGAGATCCTAAAAAAGCAGGAATTAAAGGATTTCTATGAGATGATGCCGGAGAAATTTAACAATAAGACAAACGGCATTACCCAGCGGCGTTTCCTGCTCCATGGAAACCCGCTTCTGGCCGGCTGGGTGACAGACAAGATTGGCGACGAGTGGATCACGGATCTTACGCATTTGCATAAGCTGGCCATCTACGCGGGTGACGAAAAATGCCAGCAGGAATTTATGAACATCAAATACCAGAATAAGCTGCGTCTTGCAAAATACATCAAGGAGCACAACGGGATCGACGTGGATCCGCGCTCGATCTTTGATGTACAGGTTAAGCGCCTGCATGAGTACAAGCGCCAGCTCCTGAATATCCTGCATGTGATGTTCCTCTACAACCAGTTAAAAGACAACCCGAACATGGATATGGTTCCCAGGACCTTTATTTTCGGCGCCAAGGCAGCCGCCGGCTACCAGATCGCCAAGAAAACCATTAAGCTCATCAACGCCGTGGCGGATGTGATCAACAGTGACAAATCCATCGGCGGCAAGATCCGGGTCGTATTCATCGAGGATTACAAGGTATCGAATGCGGAGATGATTTTCGCGGCCGCAGACGTCAGCGAGCAGATTTCCACTGCCAGCAAGGAGGCGTCCGGCACCGGAAACATGAAATTCATGCTCAACGGCGCGCTGACCCTGGGCACCATGGACGGCGCGAACGTGGAGATCGTGGAAGAAGTGGGAGAGGAGAACGCCTTCATCTTCGGACTGTCCTCAGACGAGGTGATCCAGTACGAGAATCATGGCGGCTACAATCCGGTCGAGATCTTTAACACGGATCAGGATATCCGCCGCGTGCTGATGCAGCTCATCAACGGCTACTACGCGCCGCAGGATCCGGAGCTGTTCCGCGATATCTACAACTCGCTGCTAAATACACAGAGCAGCTCAAAGGCGGATATGTACTTTATCCTCAAGGATTTCCGGGCGTATGCAGAGGCCCAGAAAAAGGTGGAGGCCGCTTACCGCGACGAGAAGTGGTGGGCAAAGGCCGCGCTGCTCAATGTGGCCTGCGCCGGCAAATTCTCCTCAGACCGCACGATCGAGGAGTATGTGCGCGATATCTGGCATTTAAAAAAGGTAAAGGTTGAGTTAAACTGATATGAGATGGATAAAACGGCGGGGGAGCGGCATGGGAGGGCCGGGCGGCCTTCCTGCTTCCGTGCCCGTGTGCATCGCCGCCTGCGCGTTCCTCATCGCCGCCGCCTGCCTCATCTGGCACTGCCTGTCCGCTGTCCGGCAGGGGCGGGAGATGATAACCGAGCTCTATAAGGCAAACCGCGCTCCCATGCTCCGGGAGCTCTCACAGGCGGATCTGGCGGAAATCTATGAGGTCCGCTGGGGCCGGCGCGCGACCGCCGCCGGGAGAGAAGCGCTTTCGGGCGTCGGGATTCCCCATATCCTGTTGTTCCAGGAAATGAAGGCTGCGGTGGAGCGCACAAGCGTCGTGTCCGTGGAGCTTACGGAGAGCGGAGAGGCGGGCGGATCTGACCGTGCGGAGGAAGGCGCGGGGCAGGGAAAGACGGTTTCGTTCCGCTACAGGGCAGAGGTGGATTTTTATCTGGAAAAGGGAAATGAAGCGCTGACACCGGTGGAGCGCAGGAGCTTTGAAGGGACGATACGGCTGAAACGGGGGTGGCTGCCTGTGTGGAAGCTGGATGGGATTACAATAGGATAAACGAATAAGATTCATGGCTCCGTCATAGAATGGTATCACATAAAACCATCATTCTATAGAACGGAGTCATGTTTATGCGTAAAACAGCAGCCATATGCCTTCTGGCCCTTCTGATCCCATATATCACAACCCTGTCGTGGACAGGCCGTGTGGAGGGAAGCACAACGCGGATTTCGCAGAGCGGTAAGACCATTCTCCTGGACCGGGACGGGGCCTCGCGTTCGATTGAGCGCGAGGAGTATCTGATCGGGATTCTGGCCGTGCAGATCCCGGCCGATTATGAGATGGAGGCCCTCAAGGCCCAGGCCATCGCGGCCCGGACGGCGCTCTGCCGGCAGATGGAGGGAAAGGAGACGATCGCGGAATCTGCCCTGGACATGGACTATCTGGAACAGGGGCAGATGGAGGCCATGTGGGGGCGGGAGCGGTATCTGGAAAACTATAAGAGGCTCAGGAGCGCGGTGCAGGAGACCGCCGGGCAGGTGATCCGCTGTCAGGGCGAATACATTGATCCCCTGTTTCACCGCTTAAGCGCCGGCGGGACGAGGGCCGGAGACGGGCTGCACCCCTATCTGGCGTCTGTTAAGGAGCCGGATGATCTGCAGGGGGAAAACTTTATGAGTATCTTCCTTTTTACAAGGGAGGAGCTGGCGGGGCGTCTGAACGCCATGCCGGATCCGCCGGGCGTCGCGCCGGAGGAGGTATTTGAGCGGATCCAGATCATACAAAAGGACAGCGCCGGCTATGTGGAGTCCATCCAGGTGGGAGACAAGAGCTACACAGGCGACGAGGTGCGCTACGCGCTGGGCCTTCCTTCGCCCGCCTACCGCTTTGAGGAAGCGGAGGGGAAGATCCGCTGCACGACACAGGGGATCGGGCATGGTTTCGGTCTTGATCAGTACGGGGCGGACCGGAAGGCGAAAGAGGGCTGGAAGGCAGAGGATATCCTGGGATTTTATTATAAAAATATTGTGATTGTTTCTGAATAAAAAACCTCGGCAGGGTAAGACTATTACCGAGGTGATAAACGTGAAAAACAAAATCAATCAACTGTTCAAGGACAAACTGCTCCTTGTCATGATGGTGCTGGGCCTGCTGACTATTGTTGCGGCAGCAGGAGCGGTAAGGATTCGCAGGGGCAATCCCCAAAATGATCAGAATCCCTACCTGGAGGTTCCGGAGACACAGGGACTTCTTGCAAAAGAGCCGCCGGCCGCCGTTTTGCCGGAAAAGGAAAAAGAAAAGGAGACGAAGGAGGCGCAGGCCGGGACGGCCAAGGCTGCCGGGAGCTCCGACGCGGATTATTCCACAGAGAATAAAGCCGCTGCCACAAAAGAGACGGGCGCGGAGCGGGCCGAGAAGGCAAACGCTTCCAGGGCTGTTCCGTTAAACTACAACGGCGCGGATAAGCTCGGCTGGCCGGTCAGAGGAAATGTGATCCTGGATTTCAGCATGGAAACCACTACTTATTTCCCCACCCTGGATCAGTACAAATGCAATCCGGCCCTGATTATCCAGGGCGAGGTCAGCGATCCTGTGAGCGCTCCGGCTGACGCGATGGTGCTCGAGGTAGGCGCAAATGAGGAGATCGGGAACTTTGTGGTACTGGATCTTGGCGGAGAATACACGGCCGTATGCGGCCAGCTCAAGGATATTCAGGTGGCCAAAAATCAGTATGTGTCCCAGGGAAGCAAGATCGGCTATGTGTCAGAGCCCACGAAGTATTATTCGGTTGAAGGGACAAATGTGTATTTTGAATTAAAGCATGAGGATAAGCCGGTGGATGCGCTGGATTATCTGGAATAGGGCGGGAGACTGCCATATGAGCAGCCGTTTGGGATTCCTGAACGGCTGCGGGGAACTGTATACGTACACGCGGGGCTGCCGGTTGGGCGGCCCTTTTTATGGTATGACGGGTATGCCGTCAGCCTGTGGTAAAATGAAAAGATGGTATTTCTGGCTAACGATAAGGAAGTGATCCGGTTGTATAATATGCGTGAGACGGCACAAATTGATTACAATAGCGGAATGAAGAAAGCCAGGGCCGAAAGAAGGGTTGAAATTTCAGACCGCTTTTCGTTTTCTATAATACTTGTATCGATAGTTATCCCACCCACTGATACCGTATCGAGGGCCTGCCGCCGGTCCGGTAATCGATGCTGCTTTTCAGCTCCCCGGTTTCAACCATGTAATTCATATACCGGCGGATCGTAATTCTCGATAAATGCACCTGCTCCGCGATCTGCTCGCTGGAATAACCCGCCCCGGGATTTTCGATGAGAAATTCCCGTATTCTGGAAAGCGTGGCTTCATTCAGCCCCTTGGCAAGCTGGGGACGGGAGGCGCCGGGAGAGCCCTGGAGGCAGAGAAGCGAGTCGATCTCCTGCTGCCCCATCGTTTCGCGGGTATGCCGGAGCTTTTCAAAAAGGGCGGAAAAGCGCTCTAAAGCGGTTTTAAAGCGCCCAAATTCAAAGGGCTTTACCAGATAGTCCACCACGCCTCTGGACAGGAGCTTTTGCACGATATCCGTGTCGGAGGCAGAGGTGACCATAATCACAGACGGCGTTTTGCCCATGGCGTGGAGCTGGTCAATGAATTCGTCCCCGTTCATAAGAGGGGTATAATAATCAAGGATAATGAGATCCGCGTCGCTGTCTTTTAAGTATCTAAGCGCGTCCCCGCCGTTTTTAAAGACCGCGGCGACGCCAAAGCCCGGCAGGCTTTCCACATATCTGCGGTTGATGGAAGCGACCATGGGGTCATCCTCAATGATAATTACCTGGTACATCTGCGCCCTCCTTTCCGGTAAAAGCGAGGGTAAAGCACGCGCCCTCGCCGGGTTCTGTGTCGATCGTGATATCGCCGTGATACTGCGTCACAAGCTGTCGGATGAGAAAAAGGCCGGTTCCCCGGTTTTCTCCTTTGGAGGAAACGCCTTTTTCATAAATATGCGGGAGAATCCCGGGGGCGATCCCGCGCCCTGTGTCCTCACAGGTGATCATAAAGCAGCCCGGCTGGCTGTACAGGCCAAGGATAATTTCTTTTCCGGGCCCGCCGTTTTCCGGACTGGCGCTTTCCGGCCCGCCTGCCTGCGCCGCCGCGTCCCCGTCTCCTCCTGCGCTCAGCTCTTCAATGGCGTTTTCGAGGAGATTTCCGATGATGGTAATGCAGGCGTCTACGGGGAGAATGAGATCCCGCTCCAGGCAGGAGCTGTCCGGGGCGACGCTTAAGCGGATGCCGAGCTCGGCGGCGTGCATCATTTTTCCGATGACCAGGGCGCAGATCCGCGTCTCCCGGATGCGATCCGCCGTCTCGCGGACCGAACGGCTCGTGACCAGGGTGCTGTTGGAGATGAAATCAATGGCCCGGCTGATTTCCCCTGTCTGTAGGTATCCGAGAATCACATGAAGCTTATTTAAAAACTCGTGATTAAAGGCGCGCAGCGTGTCCAGCATGCTGCGCGCGCCGAACAGATCATCGGACAGCCTCATGAGCTCCGTGCGGTCCGCGATAACGACCAGTGTTCCGCGTACCGCGCGGCTTTCCTGATCGCGCACGGGAATCTCGTCGATCAGGACGGTATGGCCGCTAAGGGACCAGGAGCGGCGCAGGATGGCCTCCCCGGCGGACGCCACATGGTCAAAGCGCGAGCCGGGGTAAAGATCGCGGATCCGGCGTCCGGAAAGCGAGCCTCCCTCCGGCGAAAACAGCTCCGCCGCCTTTTGGTTGGAAAACAGGATACGGCCGTGCGTATCTGTGGCGATGAGGCCCTCGTCAATGGAATTCATGACCTCGTCCTGCCTGGTATAGAGGCGGATCAGCTCCTCTGGATCAAAGCCCCTGAGCGATTTGCGCAAAAGCCGCATGGATGCGCCGGCGAGAAATATGCTGACGGCAATCATGAACAGGAAAATCGCGGCATGGACCAGAAGGATCACATGGCGTCTGGCCGAAATTGCGGAGGTGAAAACCGAGGCCATGACAAAGCCGATGATTTGGCCGTCCCCGCCCTGTATCGCGTGAAAGGCCCGGCGCTGGGAGCCCTTTGTGCCGTAGCCTGTGGAAATATAAGGCTCGGAACCGGCCAGTATGGCTGCCTCGTCGCCGTCCACGAACGTTTCGCCCGTTTTCAGCCGGTCTGTGTGGTAAAAGCGCAGGCCGCGGCTGTCGCAGATGACGATCACGCTGATATCCGGGATCGTCGCGCTTAAGGAGTCAAGGTGCGCGGCGGCCTCCTGGCCCGGGTAGCCGTCCTCCAGCATGGCGGCGACCTCAGGCATGGAGGCAATATAGGCGGCCGCGCCGCTTATCACGCGATCCATGTCCCTGCGCTCGCGGTTGATGTCAAAATACAGCGTGCTCGCGAGGGAGAGGAGGATCATAAAGGCGGATAAAAACAAAAAGAAATGGTACAGCGTTCGTTCAAGCGCGGTCTGGGCGCGGGCCTGGGTCATGGCACACCTCCGGGGGATCATCTGTGGACAGGGTAAGAGGGATTTTAGAAAATTATATAAAAAAACGGGGGAATGCGCAAGAAAAAACAGCGTAACCGTTCAGACAATCTGAACTGTTACGGCATCTGGACATGAAAATCGCTTCGCGATGGGGCGGATGCCTGCTGCCGCTACGTTTTCGTACGGTCAGCGCAGCAAGTGCGCAGACCTATCTGAACTGTTACCAAAACAGTATCCGGAACGGAAAAAAATACAAAAAAACCCTTGCTATTTTGACAGTAATTGGTTACAATACAGAGTAGGGTTGATTAATATTTAACAATCATGAATCAAAAATTCTTAGGAGGAATGAAGTCATGGCAGTAAAAGTTGCAATCAATGGTTTTGGCCGTATCGGCCGTCTGGCATTCAGACAGATGTTTGGCGCTGAGGGCTACGAGGTAGTGGCAATCAACGACTTAACGAACCCGGCTATGCTGGCGCACCTTTTAAAGTATGATTCCGCACAGGGCAGATACGAGGGTCATACGGTAGAGGCCGGCGAGGATAACATCGTGGTTGACGGCAAGAAGATCACGATCTATGCAAAAGCGAACGCCGCTGAGCTTCCGTGGGGAGAGATCGGCGTGGACGTTGTATTAGAGTGCACCGGATTCTACACATCCAAGGCCAAGGCGCAGGCGCACATCGACGCAGGCGCTAAGAAGGTGGTTATTTCCGCTCCGGCCGGAAACGACCTGCCGACGATCGTATTCAATGTAAACCACAATACGCTGACACCGGATGACAAGATCATTTCCGCCGCGTCCTGCACGACGAACTGCCTTGCCCCGATGGCGAAAGCGCTCAACGACTATGCTCCGATCCAGTCCGGTATCATGGCTACCATCCACGCTTACACAGGCGATCAGATGATCCTGGACGGCCCGCACAGAAAAGGCGATCTGAGAAGAGCGAGAGCCGGCGCTGTGAACATCGTTCCGAACTCCACAGGAGCTGCCAAGGCGATCGGCCTGGTTATCCCGGAATTAAACGGCAAGCTCATCGGCGCCGCGCAGCGTGTTCCGGTTCCGACCGGTTCCACCACGATCTTAACCGCAGTTGTGAAGAAGGCGGACGTGACCAAGGAAGCTATCAACGCAGCCATGAAGGCGGCCGCTACCGAGTCCTTTGGCTACAATGAGGACGAGATCGTTTCCTCCGACATCGTAGGTATCCGTTACGGTTCCTTATTCGATGCGACACAGACCATGGTTTCCGCGATTGGCGACGATTTATTCCAGGTGCAGGTTGTTTCATGGTATGACAACGAGAATTCCTACACAAGCCAGATGGTTCGCACAATCAAATACTTTGCAGAGTTAGCATAAGAAAGACAGGGACAGCCCCGTGACAGCCTGCGCAGGGCGCGCGGGCGTTTTGCGGGGCAGGTTTCTGAGGATTCAAGATGGGTCCGGTCCGCAGGGCCGGGCTCATTTTTATGGAAATGAAAGCCTGCTGCGCCCGGCCTGCGTGAGGGCGGGCACAGCGACAGAGGAAAGGAGCGATTCCCATGCTGAATAAAAAGTCAGTTGACGATATCAATGTTAAGGGTAAAAGAGTTCTGGTGCGCTGCGATTTCAACGTACCGTTAAAGGATGGAAAGATCACGGATGAGAACCGCCTTGTGGCCGCGCTTCCGACGATTAAGAAGCTGGTAACGGACGGCGGCCGGGTGATTTTGTGCTCGCATCTGGGCAAACCCAAGGGAGAGCCGAAGCCGGAGCTGTCCCTCGCGCCGGTGGCTGCGCGCCTAACAGAGCTTCTGGGCCAGGAAGTGAAATTTGCGGCGGATCCCGAGGTGGTAGGCCCGAACGCGAAGGCAGCCGTTCAGGAGATGAAGGACGGCGAGGTTATTTTACTGGAAAATACGCGCTACAGGGCAGAGGAGACGAAGAACGGCGAGGCGTTCAGCAAGGATCTGGCCTCTCTCTGCGAGGCGTATGTAAACGACGCCTTCGGAACCGCGCACCGGGCGCACTGTTCAAATGTAGGCGTGACGCAGTATGTGGACACCGCGGTTGTGGGCTATCTGATGCAGAAGGAGATCGATTTCCTCGGAAATGCGGTCAACAACCCGGTGCGCCCGTTTGTGGCCATCTTAGGCGGCGCCAAGGTTGCGGATAAGCTGAATGTGATCTCCAATCTTCTGGAGAAATGCGACACGCTGATCATCGGCGGCGGCATGGCGTTTACCTTCTTAAAGGCGCAGGGCAAGGAGATCGGAAAGTCCCTGGTTGACGATACCAAGCTTGACTACTGCAAGGAGATGATGGAAAAGGCGGAAAAGCTCGGCAAAAAGCTTCTTCTTCCCATTGACACCACCATCGCCGCTTCCTTCCCGAGCCCCATCGACGGCCCCATCGAGGTATCGGTTGTTTCCTCTGACGCGATCCCGGCCGATATGGAGGGCCTGGATATCGGAACCGAGACGGCAAAGCTCTACGCGGAGGCGGTGAAATCCGCAAAAACCGTTGTCTGGAACGGTCCCATGGGCGTATTTGAGAACCCGACCCTGGCAAAGGGAACGATCGCAGTGGCAGAGTCCCTGGCAGAGACAGAAGCGACGACCATCATCGGCGGAGGAGATTCCGCGGCGGCTGTCAACCAGCTCGGCTTTGGCGACAAGATGACCCACATTTCCACGGGCGGCGGCGCTTCCCTCGAATTCTTAGAGGGCAAGGAGCTTCCGGGCGTGGCGGCTGCGAACGATAAATAAAAAAACATAGAAACAGCCCAGAGGTAATATAAATGGCTGCGAATCATGAAAAGAGGAGAATTGCAAGATGGCAAGAAGAAAGATTATCGCCGGCAACTGGAAGATGAATATGACGCCCTCCGAGGCGGTAAAGCTGGTAAATACATTAAAACCACTGGTGGTGACAGAAGAGTCGGACGTCGTATTCTGCGTGCCGGCCATTGATATCATTCCCGTTGTGGAAGCCTGCAGGGGAACGAATATCGCCGTGGGCGCTGAGAACATGTATTTTGAGGAAAAGGGCGCGTTTACAGGCGAGATTTCCCCGAACATGCTGGTGGACGCAGGCGTGAAATACGTGATCATCGGCCATTCGGAGAGAAGAGAGTATTTCGCGGAGACAGACGAGACGGTCAATAAAAAGGTTTTAAAGGCATTTGAGCACGGCCTGACGCCGATCATCTGCTGCGGCGAGTCCCTCACGCAGAGAGAGCAGGGGATTACGATTGACTGGATCCGCCAGCAGATCAAGATCGCCTTCCTGAATGTGACGCCGGAGCAGGCAAAGACGGCTGTGATCGCCTATGAGCCGATCTGGGCCATCGGCACCGGCAAGGTGGCGACCACCGAGCAGGCCGAGGAAGTATGCGGCGCGATCCGCGCATGCATCGGCGAGATCTATGACGCCGCGACGGCGGAGGCCGTCCGCATCCAGTACGGCGGATCCGTATCCGGCGCTTCCGCGCCCGAGCTGTTTGCCCAGCCGGATATCGACGGCGGCCTGGTAGGCGGCGCTTCCCTGAAGGAGGACTTTGGGAAGATTGTGAATTATAAATAATAAGATTTTTTAAAAGGCTGACAGTTAAAAATTGCAGTAAAACAGGGATATCAGGGGGAATTCAATTCTTTGATATCCCTGTTTTCTCTGTTTTATCGTGATGAAAAATTAAGATGGCGCTTCTGAAGGGATTATGGCAGGACAGAGAAGAAGGATGGGGATAATAAAGGAAAAACGATTACGGGAAAGTAAGGGATATTTTGGGTAATACAGCAGAATTGAAATATAGGGAAGAGGATTTGAAACTATTGGCAGGTTTTACTCTTCTGGACGATGATTTTATGACAATTGTTTTTGACAGGAATATTGAGGCGGCAGAACTGGTTTTGAATATTATTCTTGGTAGAAACGATTTGAAAGTCATAGAAGTGATTGCTCAAAGGGAATATAAAAATCCGGTCACTGGTGGACGTTCCATTAAATTGGACATTTATGCACAAGGTTCTGATGGCAAGGTGTATGATATTGAAGTTCAGAACGATGATGCTGACCCAGTGGGGAAGCTGATGCATGATTTCCGCTGCATAAGCGCGGTAGATATGTTTTATCAGGAACTTGCAAAGCCGGTAAGACATTTCAAAGAGATGGAATGAGGTCGAAGCCAAGTGTGCAAGGCAATGGAAGAATAATTGCCCGACGGAAGCATTTTAAAAGAACAAAAAACAGTGCAATCAAGTGATTGAACGGTATATCAAGCCGAATTTGAGTAATGTAGCAAATAATAAGTAAGGAACTGTTAAGAAATAACTTTTCAATAGTGCGCAGGATTTTTCTTCGAGAGCGCCACTCAAAAATCAGGCGCATAGTGGGCTATGTAACTAATTTTTGAGTGGTACTATCGGAGAAAAAGACAAGCAATATGAAAAGTTATTTCTTGACAGTTCCTAAGCTGGCAGGAGAGGAGTGTAGAAAATCTCAGATGGTCTGAATGGCGGGAAGGCTGTGTAAGACCGTAAAGGAAATAACAGAACCGCAGGTGAAGTGGCTTTCATCTGCGTTTTTTTGATCTGTGCAGAGGCCAATCAAAACTTGCGCTGTCTGGCGCAGATACATGTTAGTATACTCATATCTTTTGTAATTTCAATCCATTTTACCTCATTAAACATAAAAAAATTGTTCGTATCCGCTGTGTTAATGCACGTAATACAAGAAAAAATATAAAAAGAATGATTTATCGCGAATTTGTCGGATATTGGAGAAAAAGACAGTATGTTTTATGATAAAGGATGGCATGACGGTTCGGAACACGGAAACCGTTGCGGGAAGCCGGAAAAGCGAACCGCAGAATGAAATTTTACTTAGGAGGAAAGAGGAATGGGTAATGTATATGCGTATGTACGTGTGAGCTCGCGCGATCAGAATGAGCAGAGGCAGTTGATTGCCATGACAGGCGTGAATGTGCCAAGGAAAAATATTTACATAGATAAGCAGTCCGGCATGGATTTTAACCGGCCGATGTATAAGAGGCTTCTTAAAAAGCTGAAGAAGGATGATCTGCTGTATATCAAGAGTATTGACCGCCTGGGCAGGGATTATGAGGAGATACTGGAGCAGTGGCGGCTCCTGACCAAAGAAAAGGGGGTGGATATTGCTGTGCTGGATATGCCTCTTCTGGATACAAGGCGCGGGAAGGATCTGCTGGGAACCTTTATCGCGGATCTTGTGCTGCAGTTATTGTCCTTTATCAGTGAAAATGAGAGGAAAAATATAAAAGAGAGGCAGAGAGAGGGGATCGAGGCGGCGAAGCTTAAGGGCGTGCGGTTCGGCAGGCCGGAAAAGCCCGTGCCGGAGGACTTTGAGGAGATTTATAATAAATGGCTGGCAAAGGAGATGTCTGCCGAGGAGGCGGCAAAGAGGTGCAATTTTACGAGGACAACGTTTTATAATAAGGCAAACCGGATAAAGAGGCGGAAGTGATAACAATTCATGATGAACGATGATATAATACAGGCGCAGAGACAGGTTTTCTTTTCAGCCGGCCAGTAGGAGGTGAAAACAGTATGCCAAAAACCGAAAGAGGAAGCTGTACGGGGACAGATTGCGGTTAAACGGCGGCAGATCGAACGCAGGCTTTATCAGCCGCCGCCGGTTAAAAACGAATAGGCTTTGATATTTTTTAAATGCAGGGAGTTTGCTGCATGAATTCGTTATGCAGGAAGCTGTGACAACCGTTCGCTTCACAGCTTCTTAGTTTCTGTGATAATCCGCCTTAAGCATGGAAAACAATCGGTATGGGGCTCAGACGGCATGAATGATTTTTCAAACGCGCTCCGGGTTAAAGCGATAATGCCGCAGAATTTTGGGGGCTTATGGAAATGTGGCCGGGAAGATCCTGAAGAACCAATACATTATAAAGCGCTGCTCAATATAATAAAAAGGAATTCAAAAACGTATACATTTTTGAATTCCTTTTTATTTTCTAAAACATATCTATTTTATACTATTATCGGCCGGAAATCAAGAATAATAAGCATATTTTTTGTTGATTCTGACGGAATTCCAAAGACGGATTATGAAAAAAGAAAGGTATACATAATTGGACAAGACCGATTGATTCATAAATTATATATTATGAAATCATTCCGGTTATGAGAATCCTGTGAAGAAAAATGGGGGTGCGGTGAATGGGGGAAGTTTACGGATACTGCCGGATTGTCCCGGGCGAAGCGGGCAGCAGCGAGCAGGCTGCTGTTATGCGGGAGATGCAGGTAGAGGAGGCTCATATTTTTGTGGATATGGAAGCTGAAGAGGGGGGTGAACACCTGAAATACAGAAGGCTTCTTGCTCTTCTCAAGCCGGGAGATCTCCTGTATATCCGGAACTTAAGCGCTCTTGGGGACAGCTATCCGGCGATTCGGAAGCAGTGGGATCTGCTGACAAAGACGAAACAGATCGATATTTCGCTGCTGGAGATGCCCCTTGTGGATACCAGGCGTGGAAAACTGCAGTATGGCAGCCTGATTGCAGATATTGTGCTGGATCTGCTGGATTATGTGTCAGATGCAGAGAAGGCTGTGCGCAGGCGCAGGCAGCGGGAGGGGATCGAGAAGGCGAAGCGGGAGGGAAGAAGATTTGGCAGGAGCCCCCTGCCGGCGCCGGACAATTTTTATTCGGTGTACCGCAGATGGGCTTCCAAGGAGCTGAACGTGGAGGAAGCGGCAAAGCTGTGCGGCTTTTCACGGGGAACGTTTTACCGCAGGGCGAAGGAAGCCGCGCAGGGCGGCAGGGAGCCGAATGGTCTTTAGCGTTTATGAACACAGAAGGAGAGAAGCTGGCAGAATGGGAAAGGTAAGCGGATTTTTCTTAAAAACTCTGACGCCCGGTGTTCTGGCCGGAAGTCTGATTGCCGTGAAGTATGCAAAAGATGCCAGGCAGAGTAAGGAACGGATCCGGCGTGATTATCTGCTGTATGCCGAATGGCTGAAGATGAAACAGAAAGGGGTATCGCCGGGCGCGTATCTGAGACAGAACGGCTGGCGCAGGGTCGCGATATATGGCATGGGCGCAGTCGGGATCCGGTTATACGAAGAACTGCGCGGCAGCGGGACAGAGATTTCATATGTCATTGACCGCAGGCCAAGGTATGTATATTCAGGCCTTCGGGTATGCGATTTGAACGGGGAGTTAGAGGCAGTGGACGCTGTGATCGTATCCTTACAGTCTGATTATGAAACAATAAGGAAGCAGCTCGAAGAAAAAATACAGGCTCCGATTGTTTCTGTAAAAGATGTGATATTCAAAAGCTGTGATATTCAGGGACCGGCTGCAGGCAGGGAAGCGCAGGCACAGGGAACAAACAGGAAAGAGGACGAAGCATGTTAAAAACAGTAAACCGTCTGGCCGTCTGCCTGGGGATTCTGGCCGGAGCGGCTGCCGGTATCCTGGCCGGGGAAGAGATAAGGAAACGAGAAGGGCGCATCACGGGTGATTATAAAAAGCGTTTTCTGATGCTGAACGAGTGGATTGCAGTTAAGCAGCGGGGCGGGTCGGTCTTGGAATATCTGGCGTTAAACGGTTACAGACGGATCGCTTTAATCGGCAGCGGGGAGCTGGCGGAACGGTTTTATGAGGAACTGCTGGACGGGGGCTATACGGTGCTTTGGGAAAAGGACAGCAAACGCGGGACCGTGAATCCGGACGACGTGGACGCCGCCGTTTTGGCGGACGCAGAGCCGGATGAGCGTCTGCCGGTTCCGGCAATCACATTGGAGAGCGCCATATTAGGCGCGTGGGAGTGAGGATATGAATCTGTTATACAGGAGCCCGGCGTCAGTGGGAGGGTCAAATGCGAGGTGCTTAAGGCAGATAGATGATGCGCTCCATTTTGACCGGTGTGTTGTGATTGAGCAGAGCATTGACGGGATGGACGTTTACCGGGGAAAAAAGTATGTAAAAATAGACGCCCAGGCAGGCTATAAAAACCTGTACCGCTCCCTGGTGGATATGGACAGCCTGCCGCCGCTTGACAGAACGGTTCTGGAAAAGATGGAACCCTATAAGAGCGCCTGTCTGAATATGGCGGTGCGGAATTACAGCTTATATGTGGGAAACTACTATGAAATCGAGAGGGAGTATTTTGACCATGTAAGATACTGGAATTATATCCTGGACTGCTATGCGGTTGATCTGGTGTTTATGAGCGTGATTCCGCACTGCATGTGGGAGTATGTCATCTATGCACTGGCAAAATGCAGGGGGATCCGCACGCTGCTGGTCAGCGCCACAGCGATTCCGGGACTGAATATTGTCGGTACCTCCATTGAAACCATGGGAAGCAATACGATCAGAATATTTCAGCGGGATGGGGAATTAAAAGAGACGGATCTGCACGATATCGTAACCGGCTATTACCATAAGGCAAATCAGAAGGACATCAATCTGCTGTTTCAGGGGAGAAAGGAAAATCCGCTGAACGACAAATATCTCTACAGAACCTATTACAGGCCCCTGATCCTGAAAACGCTGGGCGACGTCCGCAGCCCGTCGAAGCTTGCAGCGGATCTGGAGATACTGGGAAGCGTGATAAAACAGAAATGCACGGCAAAATCGATCGGTTATTATAACAAAAGAGCAGTGAAAAGGCCGGGACAAGAGGCATTTGTCTATTTTGCGCTGCAGGTTACTCCGGAGATGTCAACACTGCCATGGGCCGGAGCGTTTCAAAACCAGCTCTTAAGTATCCGCTTACTGGCAGGGGGACTGGAGAAGAAGGGGATCCGGCTGTATGTCAAAGAGCATTACTATCAGCCTGCTGTCCGGCCCAAGAGCTATTATGACGAGCTGTTTTCCATTCCGAATGTGGTGTGCATTAAAACGGATGTAGAGGCGTATGAGCTGATCAACGACTGTGTGGCAGTGGCTTCTCAGACAGGCTCATGTATTCTGGAAGCGATTGTAAAGAAAAAACCGGCGCTTACATTTGTAAAGAGTTTCTGGAACTGCCTGCAAAATGTATATTTAATCGATCGCGAAGAGGATGTGGAAAACGCAATCGACAAAATCAGCCGCGGGCAGGCGTCGGTGTCAGATGATGATCGGAAACGATTTATGCTGGCGATCGAGCATTCCATGGTGCGGCAGAACCTCGATCTGTTCGAGAATCCTCAGATAGGCACGGAAATGGCCTGGGACGATATCTGTGATTTGCTGAAACAATACACAGCGGCAGATTGTGACAATGATTTTTGCTATGAAAGAGGCTGAAACGGGAAGGAAAAAAGAGGAGGAGAACAAAATGGAGCGGCTGGCAATACATGGAGGAAAACCGGTAAGGGATCACGTGATATATTACGGGAGACAATGGATTGACGACAGCGATGTGCGCGCAGTGGGAGAGGTTTTAAAGGGCAGCCTCATCACCTGCGGGCCAAAGGTGGAGGAGCTTGAAAGGAGGCTTGAGCGTTACACAGGCGCCAGGCATGCGGTTGCCGTGTGCAACGGGACAGCGGCGCTGCACTGCGCCTGCATGGCGGCCGGGATTGGGCCCGGGGATGAGGTTATCACAACGCCCCTGACATTTGCAGCCAGCGCAAACTGCGTTTTGTACTGCGGCGCGACTCCGGTTTTTGCGGATGTGAATCCGGAAACGTACAATATTGATCCGGAGAGCATCCGTGAACACATTACGGAGGCCACGAAAGCGGTGATTGCAGTTGATTTTACGGGGCAGGCGGTGGAGTACGAGGCGATCCGGGCAATCTGCGATGAATTCCACCTGATCCTGATTGAGGATGCCTCACATGCGATTGCAACCTCCTATAAGGGAAAAAAGATTGGCAGCCTGGCGGATATGACCTGCTTTAGCTTTCACCCGGTAAAGACCATAACCGGAGGAGAGGGCGGGGCTGTCACAACGGATCATGAGGAATTTTATAAAAAACTGGTTCTGGCGCATACGCATGGCATTACGCATGACGAATCGCTCATGGAAGGCGCGCCGCACGAGGGCCCCTGGTATTATGAGCAGATAGCCCTTGGATACAATTACAGGCTCACAGACTTCCAGGCGGCGCTGATTATGAGTCAGATGGATCGCCTGGATGCATTTGCGGCCAGAAGAAAAGAGATTACGAAAACATATGACGAGGCGTTTGCCTGTTTGCCGGGGATTATCGTGCAAAAAGAGATCGCGGATTCAGATACCTGCCGTCATTTATATGTGATCCGGCTGGATTTGGATAAGCTGACCTGTACCAGGCGGGAATTCTTTGACGCGATGAGCGCAGAGCATGTGCAGTGCCAGGTTCACTACGTCCCGGTTTACTGGTTCCCGTACTATGCCCATTTGGGTTACAAAAAGGGACTTTGCCCGCGTGCGGAAGAGATTTACAGTGCGATTATGAGTATCCCGCTGTACCCCTTGCTGAGCGATCAGGATGTGCAGGACGTAATCTGCGCGGTTAAAAAGGTATGTGGATTTTACAGGAAGTGACATCGCGTACGGTCCGGGCATTTTTCAGGCATGCGTGCACAAAACAGGGCGGGAGAGGAACGATACATGAAAGAGAAACCGCATGGAATCATGTTTCACTATTTCCATGACGATGCTGCGTATAAGAGAGGTCCGGGGTCGCTGAGCGCCGAAGACCTTGAGCGTGTGATCCGGTATTGTCAGGAAACATATCATTTGCTGAGCGCGGATGAGTGGTTATATAAGGAGAAAAGGGGCGCGCTGGATCCAAGGGATGTATTTTTGTCCTTTGACGACTGTATCCGCAGCGAGTATGAGATTGCCTATCCGGTGCTGCAAAGCTACCATCTGAAAGCGCTCTGGTTTGTCTATACGTCTGTATTTGAAGGCGAGCTGGAAATGCTGGAGGTATACCGTCATTTCCGCTGGGAGATGTACGGCGATATGGAAGCGTTTTACGATGATTTTTTTCAGACGGCGCTTTGCGAGCAGGAAGCGCTGCACCTGGATATCCGGGACGTCATGGATCGTTTTGATCCGGCTGAGCATTTCAGGGAGCGTAGCTTTTATACGGATCGCGATCGGATGTTCCGCTATATGCGCGACGAGATACTGACAGAGGGACGATATAACTGGCTGATGGATCAGCTGATCCGTAAGAAGGGATATGATATCGGGGCCAACAGACGGTATCTGTGGATTACGGAGCAGGAATTGAAAAAAATCATCTGCACCGACGGGCATATCGCGGGCCTGCATACCCATACGCATCCCACGTTTACGGCCGGCCTGTCAAGGGAACGCCAGGAGTGGGAGTATGGCAAAAACAGGGAGGTATTGGAGCGCATTCTTGGCGTGAGTCCTGCATGTATGGCGCACCCGTGCAACTCCTATAATGCGGATACGCTGGATATTCTTAAGGGTATGGGAATCGAAACGGGATTTCGCGCGACCATGGGGGACGGTTATACCAGCAGGCTGGAATACGCGAGAAAGGACTCAACGGATGTCCTGAACGAGATGAGGGGGCAAAAGGATTTATGCTTGTAAAATACGGCAAGGCAGCGGCGGACGTAATGGATATAAAGAAGAATTTCCTGGAGGAGAACGGACGGTTTTTAGAATATCAGAATAAGATAAGCGCCATATACCAAAAACAGAAAAGACGCCGGCTCTGTAAATGCTGTATGACGCCGCTGGAGGGAAAAACCTTTGTCAGTCATGACATGAATTATACGCTGTGCCATGTGTGCGGGCATTTGAACGGCGAATTTGAGGAGACAGAGGAATTTTCAAAACAGGTTTACGAAGAGACGGAATACGATTGCTTCTATATTGACAGGGACAGAGGGCGGTATGATGCCCGTGTGGAAAAGATCTATACGCCCAAGCTGAATTTTCTGCTGGAGACACTCGGAGAGGATGCGGTCAGGAGCGGTAAGATTCTTGACGTGGGCGCAGGCTCCGGATATTTTTGCAGGGCGTGCCGGCAAAAAGGAGTAAACGCACAGGGAATCGAGATATCCGGCAGGCAGGTGGAGTATGCGCGCCTGATGACAGGAACCGATGCGGTGAGAGAAGTTGAGGCGGATGAGAGCATGGAGATTATCCGCAAAACAGACTGTAATATTGTGACCATGTTCGGGGTGATGGAATCGGTGTTCAATTTGCAGGAGATTATGGGCGCAATCAAAGAGAATGAAGCGATCCGGTACGTTTATTTTAATGTGCCGATGTTTTCACTGAGCGTCATATTAGAGGCTGTTCACCCCGAGAGCTTTAACCGTAATCTGGGAGGGGCCCATACGCACCTCTTTTCCAATGATTCGGTCCGCTGGCTTCTGAACCAGTACCACATGGATATAACGGCAAAGTGGAGATTTGGCTCAGATATGATGGATATGCAGAGGTTTATAAGCAATCAACTGGTTATGATGAAAAATATTCACCTGAATGAAATATTTGCCGCAGAGTTCCAAAAAATGATCGATGATCTGCAGATGGTATTGGACAGGCATGAATTCAGCTCTGAAACACATTTTATTGCAAAAAAGAGAGAAGGAGAAGTCAGAGGGTGAAAGAAAACGCAGGAGAACGGATGTACGATCTGATTGCAAAATTATTTCCGATCTGCAGAAGCATAACAGGGGACGGATTCAGAAAGAGCCTGCAGATGATTCAGGATTATCTGCCGGAAACAGAGATTTCTGTCTTTGAGGTTCCAACCGGAACGCAGGTATTTGACTGGAAGATTCCGGATGAGTGGAATATCAGGGACGCATATATCGAAAATTCGTCCGGCGAGCGGATCGTGGATTTTAAGAGATCGAATTTGTATGTGCTGGGATATTCGGGACCGATCGATAAAACGGTTTCCCTGGAAGAACTGCAGACGTATCTGTATTCACTTCCGGCCCAGCCGGATGTGATTCCCTATATGACATCGTACTATAAAAAGAGGATTGGTTTCTGCATAGAAGACAGCCGGAGAAAGCAGTTAAAAGAGGATACGTATCATATGTACATTGACAGTGAGTGGAAACAGGGCCATCTGACATACGGCGAGGTGATTCTTCCCGGAAAAAGTGAGAAGGAAGTCTTTTTTTCTACCTATCTGTGCCATCCCTCCATGGCGAATAACGAGCTGTCCGGTCCGGGTGTCGTGGCGGAGCTGATACGGTATGTGGCTGCAAAGAAGGAGAGGAATTATACGTACCGTTTTATCTTTATACCGGAAACGATAGGGGCCCTTACCTACTTAAGCCGCAACTTGGAGGAGATGAAGAGGAAGATCATAGCCGGCTTTAATGTGACCTGCGTAGGGGATGAGCGCGCGTTTTCGTATGTGGAATCAAGGTATGGCAATACGTATGCGGACCGGGTGGCGAGAAATGTGCTGCGGGGATTCTGCCCGCAATATAAGACGTATTCCTTTTTAGAGAGAGGATCCGATGAGAGGCAGTATAACATGCCGGGAATCGATTTGCCGGTGGTGAGCATCATGCGTTCCAAGCTGGGGGAATATCCGGAATACCACACCTCAGCGGATGATTTGACGGTCATATCGCCAAAGGGGCTTGCGGATTCGTACCGCGTTTATGTCAGATGCATCGAGACAATTGAACATAACGCCTGTTACCGGCTTAAGTGCCTGGGAGAACCGCAGCTTGGGAGGCGTAATCTGTATTCCACGCTGAGCAGTAAGGATAAGGAGAACCTGAAATCGAATAAAACGATACTGAACCTGATTGCATACATGGATGGGAGCAATGATCTGATTGATATCAGCGATCGAATCCATACGCCGTTTGAGGACATCCGGGCGATTGCTGATAAGCTGCTTGCGTGCGGTTTGATCTCCGGGGCGGACGGTGGAGCGGATGCTTAGGCTGCTGGTAAGCGGATTGGGGAACATCGGGTACCGGCATATTGAGGCGCTCTGCAGGCTGGACGAGGAAATCGAACTGTATGTGCATTCCAGATATCCCGAAAGCATGCAGAGGGCGGCAGCGTTATTTGCCTCTCTGGGAAGGGATAAGGAGAAATGCTTTATGATCCCGCGGCTAAGCACCTTTTACACGCCGGTCGACGCCGCGATACTGTCCGGTAATTCCAATGAGCGGTTTGGGATATTTGAGACAATCGTGAGGAATCACATAACATCCAACATCATTTTGGAAAAGATCGCGTTTAATCAGAAGGAGCAGTACAGGAAGGCGCTGGCTCTGATACAGGAGCATGGGCTTAAGGTCTGGGTGAACCATTCGCTGAGATATTTACAGGCATTGGAGGAAATAAAAGAAGAGGTTTCACGGATGAAGGCGCGCTCGTTTGAGGTGTCGGGCGATTTTGGGCTGGCCTGCAATATCACGCACTGGCTGGATCTGTTTGCATGTGTGACAGGCGACTGCGCGGCCGTCCTGGATGGCTCCGGTCTGAATGAAGGGACCGTTCCCTGCAAAAGGGACGGATATGTGGAATTCAGCGGCGCAGTGCAGGGAATGTCGCATGGCGGCAGGAAAATCGTGATCTCCAATGCAGACGCTAAAGGAGGCGGGACTATCCTGCGCTTTGCCCGGGACAGCCGCCATTTTCTTGAAATGAATCTGAGCAGGCAGACGTATAAAGTTGTGAAGAAAGATGCCGGGACAGAGCGGGACATGAAGGTGGAGTATCAGAGCAGCCTGTCACAGCGGTATGTGCAGGATATACAATTGACCGGGGACTGCAGGCTTCCGGGTTTTCACGAAATCTATGATATGAATCTTCTTGTGCTGGCGCTGTTTTCAGACAAACTGAAATTGGGATCGGATTGTAAGTGCAATATAACATAGGAGTGCAGCCGTCATGGGATTAAAAGAACGAATTGAGTGGAACAGGAGGTATGAGCGCAGCTTATATCCCCCATTTCCTGAAAAAAATATGTTAATTGAGCTGACGAATATCTGCAATCATCAATGTATCTTCTGCGCCAACCAGAAGATGCAGAGAAAAAAGGGATATATCGATCCGGTGTTCGTCAGGAGGATCTTAAAAGAGGCGTATGAGGCGGGCGTGCGGGAGGTCGGATTTTATACGACAGGAGAGCCTTTCGTGTCGCGGGATCTGGAGGACTATGTAAAAGAGGCGAAGCAGACAGGCATGGACTATGTCTATCTAACGACCAATGGAGCTTTGGCGACGCCTGACAGAATCAAAAACGTTGTGGATTCCGGGCTCGACAGCATTAAATTTTCAATCAATGGCACAGACAGGGAGACGTACCGCTTCATTCACGGAAAAGATGATTTTGACACGGTGTGCGAACATCTTAAGTTTTGCTTTGACTACAGAAGAAAAACGGGAAAGAACTACCGCATTTTTATTTCCCATGTGATCACAAAATATACGGAGGATCGTCTGGATGCATTCAGGGAGAGGTTTCAGGATACTGCGGACGAAATCTTTTTTATCCGGGCCCAGAATCAGGGAGGTCTGATGCCTGAAATCAATGATTATCTTATCAGCAAAGATCAGGCGGAGACAAAGGATGGATGCAACCTGCTGTTTAATGCAGTCAACATTTCATATGAGGGATATATGACGGCGTGCAGTGAGGATTTTGAGAATGCGCTTGTGGTGGCGGATTTACACACGTGCTCGCTGAAGGAAGCCTGGCACGGCGCAGCGTTTACCGGGCTGAGAAAACGGTATCTCGAAGGAGAGCTGGAGGGGACGCTCTGCAAATGCTGCATGGAAAACAAGAGAGGCCGTTTTTCGCCCCTGACCGGACAGTACAGCTCGTTTTCCCCGTCTGAGGGGTACTGGGAGGAAAATGAGTGCGTAAGGAGGCGGACCGAGCGCTATGAGGCGGCAAAAAAGGCTTCCGGAACAGAAAACGAATAGAGGATGGGGGCGCTGATTATGAAGGGAGCATGCCTGGCGGTCATCACGGCCAGAGGAGGAAGCAAACGGATTCCGGGAAAGAATATAAAGGAATTCTGCGGAAAGCCGATGATCGGATATTCCATCGAGGCGGCGAACCGGAGCGGGATTTTTGATGAGGTGATGGTGTCAACAGACAGTGATGAGATCCGGCGGATTGCCGAAGCCTGCGGGGCAAAGGTCCCGTTTATGCGCTCGCCAGCCACATCGGGCGATATGGCGGCAACGCATGAGGTTGTGACAGAGGTTTTACAGGAATACAAAAAAACAGGCAGAGAATTTGAATATGTCTGCTGTATCTATCCCACGGCTCCGTTTATAACAGCAGAAAAGCTGCTAAAAAGTAAGGAGCTGCTGGAAAAAACGCAGGCGGACAGCGTGATTCCGGTTGTGGCGTTTTCCTTTCCTCCACAGCGATGCTTTGTGATCCGGGAAGGCAGGATATCCTGGAAGCAGCCGGAGAACCGGTTCGTCCGCTCCCAGGATCTGGAGACGCTGTATCATGACTGCGGGCAGTATTATTTCATGAGGGTGAATTCCCTGCTGGAGCAGCAGAGTTTTGTGATGGAACATACCATTCCTGTTGTGACAGACGAGATGGAAGCGCAGGACATTGACAGGGACGGGGACTGGAAACTGGCGGAACTGAAATACCGCATGATGCACGGAAATTAAAACGCAGGTCCGGTTTTGGCGGGAGGAGGCGGTGAGATGCATTTATACGAACGGCTGAAAGAGCGGGTCTACATCATTGCAGAGATGTCGGCCAACCATGCGGGGAGCCTGGAGCGGGCAAAAGAGCTGATCCGGGCCGCAGGGGAGGCGGGCGCGGATTGTATAAAAATCCAGACCTATACTGCGGATACAATGACGATTGACTGCGGCAATCCATATTTTCAGATTACGGACGGGACATGGAAAGGTGAAAATCTCTATGGCCTTTATGAAAAGGCATATACGCCGTGGGAATGGCAGGCCGAATTAAAGAATGAGGCGAAACAGGCGGGCCTGGATTTTCTTTCGACTCCGTTTGACCGCACGGCAGTGGATTTCCTGGAGGGGCTGGGAGTTGAATTTTATAAGATCGCATCGTTTGAGCTGGTGGATCTTCCCCTGATCGAATATATTGCTTCAAAGAAAAAGCCGATCATCCTGTCAACGGGGATGGCCTCCCTGTCTGAGATTGACGAGGCGGTGCAGGCGATCCGGGGGAATGGCAATCCGGAGCTGGCGCTTCTGCACTGCGCAAGCGCGTATCCGGCGGTTACGGATGAGATGAACGTAAAGACCATGCAGAATATGGAGGAAACCTTTGGGACGCCGGTCGGGCTGTCCGATCATTCGATGGGCTCTGTGGGGGCGGTTACAGCCGTTGCGCTGGGAGCGAGGATTATTGAAAAGCATATTTGCCTGGATCGCAGGATTCAGAATCCGGACTCGTCCTTTTCCATGAACCCTGCTGAATTTAAACAGATGGCGGCGGATATCAGGCAGGCGGAGAAAGCGATCGGGCGTGTGCGCTACGGAGCGGCAGAACAGGAAAAGCCCAATCTGATATTCCGGCGTTCGATATTTTGCGTTGCGGACATCAAAAAGGGCGAACGGATCACGGAGGAAAATATCCGCGTCATCCGGCCCGGCTATGGCATGGCTCCTAAGTTTTATAAGCATCTGATCGGACGCGTGGCGCTGTGCGATATCCCGCGGGGAACGCCGCTGCTGTCCGGTATGGCGGGAAATCCAAAACCGTGAGCGGCAGGGGGCAGATATGAGAATCGTGATTGCAACACTGAAATCCTGGAATCTGGAGAATGCGGCTGCTTTGAAACAGCGGTATATGGATATCCATGAGATTAAGATTGCCGCGGGCAGGGAAGAGCTGAGCCCTAGCATGCTGCGGGAATTTAAGCCGGATTTTATTTTTTTTCCGCACTGGTCTTATGTCATTCCGGAGGAGATCTACGAATCCTATACATGCATCGTGTTCCACATGACGGATTTGCCGTACGGGCGCGGGGGAAGCCCCCTCCAGAACCTGATTGTGAGGGGATTTCGCAGGACAAAGGTCTGTGCGATCCGGGTGCAGAAGGGGTTTGACACAGGCCCGGTTTATCTGAAAAAGGAGGCGGGACTGGAGGGAAGCGCGGAGGAGATTTTCCGGAGAATCTCCAAACTGGTGTTTGAAGAGATGATACCAGACATCCTGGAGCATGATATAGAGCCAATGGAACAGACGGGAGAGCCGGTGGTATTTAAGCGCAGGCGTCCGGAGGAGAGCGAGCTGTGCGCGCAGCAGAAGCCGGAGCAGATCTATGATGTGATCCGGATGCTGGACGCAGAGGGGTATCCGAAGGCATTTTTGCGCTGGGGCGGTTATAAGCTTGTCTTTTCCCAGGCATGCTTTGACGGAGAGAAGGTACGGGCAGCGGTTGAGATGATAAGGGAGGATGAATGAGCAGGATATTGGTGGTGGCAGCGCACCCGGATGATGAGATTCTGGGCGCCGGGGGAACGCTGGCGCGGCATGTGGCTCAGAGTGACGAGGTGTTCGCGCTGATACTGGGCGAGGGGCAGACCTCGAGATGGAGCTGCAGGGAATCGTCCGATAAACAGGCAGTGGAGGAGCTTCGCAAAGATACGCTGGCAGCGGCGGAGGTGATCGGGTTTTCCAATACCTGGTCTGCGGATCTGCCGGACAACCGGTTCGACACGGTGGCGCTGCTGGATATTGTCAAATGTGTGGAGAAGTATACGGCGCTCATCAGGCCGGAGATCGTATATACGCATCATGCGGAGGATCTCAATATCGATCACCGGATCACGTTTGAGGCTGTCCTGACAGCCGCCAGGCCAATTGGTGATTACAGTGTGAAGGAAATCTATGCGTTTGAGACGGTTTCCTCAACGGAGTGGAATTACGGCAGCCGTTCAAAGAGCTTTTGCCCGAATGTGTTTGTGGATATTGAAGCGTTTTTTGAGAGGAAATGTGAGGCCATGAAGGAGTATAAGTCTGAATTGTGCCGCTTCCCCCATCCGAGATCGCTGGAAATGCTGGATGCGGCGGCGAGAAGGTGGGGAGCGACGGTGGGGAAAACGTATGCGGAGGCGTTTGAGCTGATCCGGAAGGTGATATAGAGAAGTGGCGTTGAGCCCGATATTGCGAGGAGCAGGGTCTGCAAGATGGCGGGCATGGTGCTTCAGACATGCTTCAGGGCGCATGGCGCAGCAGGGGAGGAGAAGGA
Source organism: Clostridiaceae bacterium (assembly GCA_910575795.1). GTDB lineage: Bacteria > Bacillota > Clostridia > Lachnospirales > Lachnospiraceae > Otoolea > Otoolea muris. The sequence continues at coordinate 131,785 of CAJTGE010000010.1, forward strand.
GGATGGACGGCTGTCTGAGATATGCGACAGAAGAGGACATGGATTTGCTGTACCGTTTTGTAAACGACGGGGAAGTCAGAAAACAGGCGTTTTCTTCACGTCCCATCCGCTATGAGGAACACAGGGCCTGGTATGGGCGGCTGCTCGGCAGGACGGATGCGAGACAGTATATTTACATGTATGACAAAAAGGCAATCGGGCAGATCCGGGTGGAGATAAAGGGAGATGCGGGCGAGATTGATTACAGCATCAGCAGGGCATGGCGGGGAAACGGCCATGGCAGGAAGATGCTCCTGCTTCTGAAGGAGCAGGTAAAAACGGATTTTCCGGAGGTGAAACGGCTGTACGGCAGGGTGAAAACGGAAAACCTTGCCTCACAGTCCGCATTCCAGAGCGCCGGGTTTGAGGAAGTGTTCCGGCGCTATGAATATAGCATGTAATGCTCCGGCAAATGCACAGCAGGGACGGCAGGAGCGCCGCCCCGCCGTCAGAAGGGGAAGCCATGATATATATCAGGACAGATATGAATGAGACGATCGCGACAGGCCATGTCATGAGATGCCTTTCCATCGCAGATGCCGCAGGAGATTTTGGGGAGGCGTGTACCTTTCTTCTGGCGGACGCGCAGGCAAAGGAGCTGGTTGAGGCGCGGGGGCATCACGCCGTGATTTTGGGTACAAAATGGGAGGATATGGAGTCGGAGCTTCCGGTATTGAACGATTTTATCCGGGAGCGCGGCGTCAGACGCCTCCTGATCGACAGCTATCAGGCGACGGCCCGGTATCTCTCCTCGCTGTCCGGGCATTTGGAGACGGTTTATATGGATGACATCCATGCATTCCATTACCCGGTCCACGCGCTCATCTGTTATGCAAATTACTGGAGGAAATTTGCATATCCGGCTCACTACAGGAGTACGAAGCTGTACTTAGGTCCGGAATATGTTCCGCTTAAGGGTGTTTTTGCATCGTGCGGGGAAAAAGCCATAGAGGACATTCCGCGCCGGCTTTTGCTGCTGTCAGGGGGAGCGGATCCGTACCATGCGCTGGAGCGTATGCTCGAAAAACTTGCGCCGGGGCGGTGGGATCGGATCGACGTCATCTGCGGCAGGTACTGCGCCGATTATGAGCGGATGAAACGGGTATACATACGGAATGAGGCCATTGTGTTCCATCAGGCGGTTGCGGATATAGAAACGTATATGAGAGCCGCGGACGTGGCAGTCTCGGCAGGGGGATCGACGTTATATGAGCTGTGCGCGGCGGGGACTCCGGCGATATCGTATTCGTTTGCAGACAATCAGTTGAACAATGTGAGGCAGTTCGCAGAGGACGGGCTGATCGAGTATGCAGGAGATATCCGGTATCAGGATATCGCAGAGGCCGTTTCTGAGATACTGGAGCATGGCTATGCAGACAAAGAGAAGCGCCGGAGACGCTCCGCAGCCATGCAGCGGCTGGTAGACGGAAGAGGGGCATGGAGAATTGCAGAGATTTTGACAGGGAAGGCAGGAGGCGCTTATGCAGGCATCGGGACAGTTTAAAGACAGGGTGTTGATGATCACAGGGGGAACAGGTTCGTTCGGCTCAACCGTGTTAAAGCATTTTTTGGATTCGGAGCTGGCCGAGATCCGGATCTTTTCACGCGACGAAAAGAAGCAGGACGACATGCGGCACAGCCTTCTGGCAGAGCGCCCGGAATCAGCGGAAAAGGTGAAATTTTATGTCGGGGACGTGCGGAACATGCGCTCCGTCCGGGACGCCGTGCAGGGGGTGGACTATATCTTCCACGCGGCGGCGCTAAAGCAGGTGCCGTCCTGTGAATTTTTCCCGATGGAGGCGGTGCGGACGAATGTCGAGGGGACGGACAATGTGCTGCACGCGGCGGTGGACGCGGGGGTAAAGAAGATCGTCTGCCTGTCAACGGATAAGGCGGCTTACCCGATCAACGCCATGGGCATCTCCAAGGCGATGATGGAAAAGGTCATAGCGGCAAACGCCAGGGTGGCGGCGGGCAAGACGACCATCTGCTGCACCAGGTACGGGAATGTGATGTGCAGCAGGGGATCCGTGATCCCCCTGTTTGTGGATCAGATCCGCGCGGGAAAGCCGATCACGATCACAAATCCGGAGATGACGCGTTTCCTGATGAACCTGGACGAGGCGGTCGCGCTGGTCCTGTTTGCCTTTGAGCACGGGGGACCGGGGGATCTGTTCATCCAGAAAGCGGACGCCGCCCGGATCGGGGATCTGGCGAAGGCTGTGCAGAGCCTGTTTGGAGATACCGGAATGAAGCTGATCGGCACGAGGCACGGGGAAAAGCTGTATGAAACGCTGATGACGAATGAGGAATGCGTAAAGAGCCTTGACATGGGGGATTATTACCGTGTGCCGCCTGACGGGAGAGATTTAAACTACGATAAGTTCTTTGTGGAGGGGCAGGTCCGGACCATGGCAGACGAGGCGTATACGTCCCACAATACGAGACGGCTCGATACGGAAGGGACGATACAAAAGCTGCTGACGGCTGACTATGTAAAAGAAGCGCTGCAGGATATGGGGAGAGCATGAAGATACTGATTACCGGTGCAAACGGGTTTGTGGGCAGGAATTTAACGGCGTCCCTGGAGAACATCCGGGACGGGAAGGACAGGGCGCGCGTGTTAAACGGCGTCCGGGATCCGCGGGAGCTTACGATCGTTTCCTGCGGTGCGGACAGCGGGAGGAAGGCGCTGGAGGACGCCTGCAGGGACTGCAGTTTCGTGTTCCATCTGGCCGGCGTGAACCGCCCGAAGGAGACGGGCGAATTTATGGAGGGAAACTGCCGTACAACCGAACGGCTGCTTCACACCTTGGAAGCGTACCATAATTCCTGCCCGGTTATGCTGGCGTCCTCCATACAGGCGTCGCTTGCCGGGCCGTATCAGGGATCAGAATACGGGAAATCAAAGCGGGCGGCCGAACAGCTCCTGTATTCCCATGCAGAGCGGACCGGGGCAGAGGCCTATATCTACCGCTTTCCGAATGTGTTCGGAAAATGGTGCAGGCCCAATTATAATTCCGCAGTGGCAACCTTCTGCCACAATATAGCCAGGGATCTGCCCGTCCGGATTGACAGCCGCGATACGGAGCTGGAGCTGCTTTACATCGATGACCTGGTTGACGCGATGCTCGGGGCCCTGAATGGAAGGGTATGCCGCTGCGAATATGACGGGCTTGTGCGCAGACCGCGGGAAGACGGGCGCTTTTGCTTTGTGCCCGGGACATACCGGAAAACGCTGGGCGAGATTGTACGCCTGCTGGAAGGCTTCTGCAGGCAGCCGGAGACGATCGTGATGCCGGAGATGGAACCGGGTTCGTTTGAGAAAAAGCTGTACGCAACGTACCTGTCGTACCTTCCGCCGGACCGGATGCACGCTCCATTAAGGATGCATACAGACAGCCGCGGAAGCTTTACGGAAGTGATGCGGACAGCGAAATGCGGACAGTTTTCCGTCAATATCAGCAAGCCGGGGATCACCAGGGGACAGCACTGGCACCACACAAAATGGGAGTTCTTTGTCGTGGTGTCAGGGCACGGGCTGATCCGGCAGCGAAAGATCGGGTCTGACGGGCAGGGAAAGCCGTACCCCGCTGTGGAATTTGAAGTGTCCGGGGAATGCATGGAGATGGTGTACATGCTGCCCGGGCATGCGCATACGATCATCAATCTGTCGGATTCAGAGGATCTGATCACATTGATGTGGGCAAATGAGCCGTTTGAGGCGGAGCGCGCGGATACGTACAATGAGCCGGTCTGAGGAGGGCGGATGCGAAATGGCGATGAGAGAGGATTACAGGGATATCCGGTTTGAGAATAATGGGAAGCTGAAGCTTTTGATCGTAGTCGGGACAAGGCCGGAGGTGATCCGGCTTTCCGCGACGATCCACAAGTGCCGCGCGTATTTTGATACCATTCTGGCGCATACGGGGCAGAACTATGATTACAGCTTAAACGAAATTTTTTTCCGGGATCTGAAGCTGAAAAGGCCGGACGTGTATATGGACACAGCCGGCGGGGATCTGGGGGCTGCGATCGGGAATATCATCCATGCGTCGTATAAGCTGATGCGGCAGGTGAAGCCGGACGCGCTGCTCATCCTGGGGGATACGAACAGCTGCCTGTGCGCGATCGCGGCAAAGCGGCTCCACATCCCGATTTTCCACATGGAAGCCGGAAACCGGTGCAAGGATGAGCGTCTGCCGGAGGAGACGAACCGGCGCATTGTGGATATTATTTCGGATGTGAATATGGCCTATTCCGAGCATGCCAGGCGGTATCTGGAGGAGTGCGGCCTGCCGAAGGAGAGGACCTTTGTCACCGGATCCCCCATGGCGGAGGTGCTGCGCGCAAATCTGGCGGACATTAAAGCCTCGGATATCCTTTGCAGGCTTCATTTAAAGCCGCGGGGCTATATCCTTCTTTCCGCGCACCGGGAGGAAAATATCGATACGGACCGGAATTTTTACAGGCTGTTTGGCGCGGTGAACCGCCTGGCAGAGACGTATGACATGCCGGTTCTGTATTCCTGCCATCCAAGGAGCCGGAAACGGCTGGAGGAGACGGGCTTTGCGCTTGATAAGCGGGTGATCCGGCATGAGCCGCTCGGCTTCCACGATTATAACCATCTGCAGATGAACGCATTTGCCGTGGTGTCCGATTCGGGGACCCTGCCGGAGGAGAGCAGCTTCTTTTTGTCAATCGGCTCCCCGTTTCCGGCTGTGTGCATCCGCACCTCAACGGAACGGCCGGAGGCGCTGGACAAGGCCTGCTTTATACTGGCCGGGATAAGTGGGCATACGCTTTTGCAGGCGGTCGATATGGCGGTCAGGATGAACGCCGGCCGGGGAGGCGCAACCCCGGTTCCGGACTATACGGAGGAGAACGTCTCGGACAAGGCGGTGAAGATCATACAGTCGTATACCGGCATCGTGAAGCGGGCGGTGTGGGGGGAGGAGGAAGAGCATGGCGGCGAAAAATGAGGGATTTCCTCTGGTATCCATCGTGATACCAGTCTATAACGGCGCAAATTATCTGCGGGAAGCGATCGACAGCGCCCTGAACCAGATATACAAAAACTGTGAGATCCTGGTGATAAACGACGGCTCCGACGACGGGGGAGAGACGGAGCGGGCGGCGCTCTCCTACGGGGATCGGATCCGTTACTTTGCAAAGGAAAACGGACATGTGTCCACGGCCCTGAACATGGGGATCCAAAACATGCGGGGCGAATATTTTGCATGGCTGTCCCATGATGATGTCTTTTACCCGGATAAGATAGAAAAGCAGCTCAGGGTGATGGAAGAAAACGGCGTGCGCATCGTGGCGGCCCCGTGCAATTATTTTATGGATAACGGGAGAATGGTTCCGTTTTGCACCACAGAGTTCTATGACCGGGAATTATTGGAAAACAGCGTGTTTCCGGTGATACATGGGATGCTCCAGTTTGGAGGCCTGCTGCTGCACAGGAGCCTGTTTGAGCAGTACGGCATGTTCCGCGAGGATCTGTTTACCACGCAGGATTATGAATTTCTGTTCCGTGTATTGAGAAAAGAACGATGCGTGTTTATGGGGGATATCGTAAACGGCGTGAGAGTTCACCCGCTCCAGGTGGGAAACACGTCGCCGTACGTGGATAAGGAACGGGATGCGATGTATGAAATGTTCCTGCGTGAATTGTCAGAGGAGGAACAGATACGGATCTATGGAAGCGCCTATAATTTCTTCTATCAGATCCTGGTCAGGCTGGTTCCCATGCGGAATATGCCCATAAGCTTTGCGGCTTGTGCGGAGCGCTTAAACAGGTATGAGGGTCAGGGAGGCCATGTCCTGGAGGGGGAGGATGTGTATATCTATGGAGCCGGCCTGTACGGCAGGCGGCTTTTATTTGATTTAAGGTGTCGGGGAATTGAGGCGCGGGGATTTCTTGACAAGAGCCGGGCATTGGAAGGGCAGATGCTGGACGGAATCACATGCTTTCCCCTGGCCCAGGCAGAGAGCATAGCCTGTGATGCGCTCATCATTATTGCTTCCGAGTACAGGGAGGAGATGGCAGAGGCGCTTCGCGGCATGGGAATCACCGGATACATATATAAAGAGGAGTATGAAAAGAAGCATCACATGCTCCGGCTGCCCCCGCCTGAGGATGCGGTCAGGGGATGGCTTTTGCAGTACCAGGCAAACGGCTGGAGGTGAGGAGATGAAGCACGGTAAGATCAGTATTGTTGTACCTGTCTATAATGTGGAAGATTACCTTGAGCGGTGTATCGAAAGCCTGCTGGGCCAGACTTACAGGAATATTGAGATCATTCTGATAGACGACGGCTCCGGCGACGCTTCTAAAGAGATCTGTGACCGGTATGCCGCGGCGGATAACCGGGTAATCGCGCTGCATAAAGAAAACGGCGGCGTTGTCAGCGCCAGAAGGGCCGGGGCGGGGCTTGCGACCGGGGATTATGTGTGCAGCGTGGACGGGGATGACTGGATCGAAGCGGATCGGATACTGCGTTTTGCAGAGCGGGCGGCGGAAACAGACGCGGATATGGTTTATATGGAGGGGTATTATAAGGATTATACGAACCGAAGCGTTTTGGTCGAAACATGTGTTGAGGATGGGCTTTATTCGGGAAATGAGGTTATGGAGCAGGTATTTCCCATGCTGATCGACACTTCGTCCTGCTTCCGGCGTCAGATACGCGCCATGCAGGTCTGCTGGGGGATACGGAGGGGGCTGTTCCGGAGCATGTGGGACCAAATCGATGACAGGGTGTCCATGGGAGAAGATTATGCGCATATTATCCTGTGCCTGATGGAGGCAGAAACCGTCTGTTTGATGAGGGAGCGCGGATACCATTATGTGATGCGGGAGAGCTCAGCTTCGCATACGCTGAATAGGGCATCCCTTGAAGGAGTGAAGCTGTGGTTTCGGCTTGTAAAGGAGCAAATGGATGCGCATGGCTGCAGGGATGAATGGAATTTACATATGGTATTCCTGAAAATGTGGTACATCATGAACTGCGATTACGCTGTCCTGCTGGAGAAGCCGCGCAGGTTTCTGTACCCATATCCACAGGTGAAGAAAGGCAGCCGGGTGGCTGTGTACGGTGCGGGGACAGTTGGAACGCTGCTTGTAAAAGCGCTGGATGAGACGGCGGATTATGAGCTGGCCTGCTGGGCGGACAGCTACAGCCGGGGCCGGATGCCGGACGGCCATATGGTGCAGGGCATGCAGGAGCTTTTGGAGGCGGAATTTGACTATGTGGCGATCGCGGTGCTGGATCGGGATATCGTGGATGAGATTGAGAGATCCCTGCTGGAATGCGGGATTCCTGTGGAAAAGATCGCGACGATGGACGCGGGGGTCATCAGCGGGGAGGAGCTTCCGGAAGGCTTTTGAACGGAAAATTTCAGCTCGGAAATATTCCCCTGAAAGAGAGGGATGGCACAGAGAAGGAGAAAGGCAGATTACATAAATGAGGGTCTATATTTGGGGAACAGGAATATCGCGTCTGCTTATTTAAAAACAAATGAGGTACAGGCAGACGATATTCTCGGATTTATTGAAAGTAAAAAGAGCAAGGATTCTTTTTATGGCAAAAAGGTTTGTGCAGTCCATCTGATTCTTTTATGTACATGGGCGCCCGGCGCGCGGGCGGGGGAGGATACATCTTCCCCCGCTCGATTGGATATGTTTTTGGGAGGAAGTCAGGATTGCGGCAGGGATGTTCCAATGCCTGCACTGCCCGGACGGTATAATTTCCGCTCGATTTCCTTCCTGATTATGGCAATTTCTTCCATAACCTCCTTATCGCTGTTTTTGGTTGCAACCCGCTCTAATCGCTCTAATATGGTCAATTGGTCGAATAAATATCCGTCATATTCTTTTTCATTGTCTGGCATGATAATATCCTCCTTTTATTTAATATAGACTGAATCCGCCTAAAAGATGTACTTTGAGCAATCCGCTTAACTGAATAAGCAATACCATTATAACCCCTGTCTGGCGTATGATCTAGAGCGTGTTTGAAAATTGCTTTCTGGTAGCTGTGCGTGCCACTTTGTGGGAGATTTGTGGCAAATGAACGCGGCGTAGTGGGCTGCGTTAAGTGAATTTGGCACAAATATACCGCGAAGTGGGGCGTGCAGATGCCAGGAATGAATTTTCAAACACGCTCTAGTAAACTGCGCCCTTTTTCTTAAAATTTATTTCAGCAATTCTATTTTGGACAATATTTACTTTTCAATGTTCAGCCAACCACTGGGCTTTGGTCAGCAGGCTCAAGATTCCGGGAGCATATTAATGGAATGTTTTCCGCCATTTCTTCATCCGTAAGCTGAAACATCTCTTTGATAATCAAGGCGCCAATGATAACATTAATCGGTGCATATAGCTCGTAGAATTGCTGTTTTTTGCGATTCTATCCGTATTAAGATATAATATTTTCATCAATTCGCATTATTTTTTCATTTAAATTAACAACATTCATATTTAGTTTGGCAATACAATCTCCCCTTAAAGCAATTCCTTAAAACTTAGTTTTTAACCCTATCAGCAGTAATAATTAATTTCTCTAAACTGTGTATACCACTTGTTGATAATAGCACTGCTATTCGCCTCATTGTCTAAAGGGATATGTAGCGAAAATTTATTGCCTGTATTCGTAATTGGACAGACCACAACAAATTCAGTCCTCATAAAGAACTGCTGATTACTAAGAACCAGTCCAAGTCTCCTTCCTTATAAACAGTATATACAATAGCGTATATAGTGTCAATAATTTTTTAGAAAAAAACTCTTTTGTATTATTCCAACGGTTGTTCTTCGGTATTTTCTGTTGAATAATCCAACAAATAAGCTCTTCCACCATACATACAATGTACTTTTTTCGTTTTTTCCTGAACGTGTAAGCACATAGCAGCCATAAACTTATGATTTTCATCTACAATTGAAGGTATTCTTCTATTATCCGGATTAATAGCTGATATTCGCTGGATTCCTCATAACGACTTCCCCAAGCAGTGATTTGCTGTGCTGCATCATTGGGTACCCGGGTGATTTTATCTTCGGCATCTTCACTCCGGTTATGATCATCATCCTCTGTATAATGGGCAAGTAATTTGGGAAATGCAGGATCTTTGGATTTGTGCATAAACTTTGTTATAGTTGCAACACAGTTCAAAAGTATCAAAACATATATATTTAAAAATAAATTCTTGATATTCTATGTTAAATGAGTCAGGATTGTCAAAAATATAATCAAAAACACTTATTATTCTTGATTTTTTACCGATAATAATGATAACAGGGGAGTGTTTATTTTTTTTGGAATATAGTATCAAAACCTATACTTTATGAAACAACTATACTCTTCCGGGAAAGGAAGCCGGCGGGTTCCATGCGGGAGACGCCGCTTATAACGATATGAAAAGATTAGGTGCCTATATTGTAGACAAGTCCTGCAATCTGGAAGAAACCATGAAGGTGATCGATGCTAATTCAGCGGGATTCGCCCTGGTCTGCGACGGGAGGAGGCTGTTCGGCGTTGTCACGGATGGCGATGTCCGGAGATATCTGTTGTCCGGGGGTGCGCTGAAAGAGTCGATCTGCCATGCGGCGAACCGTGAACCGCGCGCTGTCCTTGAGAGCGAGCGCTATCTGGCGGAACCGCTGATGCGCGGGGAGCAGTTGACCGTGATTCCGGTCGTCAATGAAAAACGGGAGCTGGTTGACATCATCTTTAACGGGACGGATAAGAAGCCAGTGAAAAAAGAAAACCTGGGCGTCCCGCTGGTGATCATGGCAGGAGGGAGGGGAACCCGGCTGCGCCCGTTTACGGATATCCTGCCCAAGCCGCTGATTCCGGTGGACGGTATTACCATAACGGAGCAGATCATGAACCGGTTTGGGGCATACGGGTGCAATGACGTGTATCTCATCGTCAATTACATGAAGGATTTCATAAAAGCCTATTTCAAAGAAAAGAATGTCCGGCAGACGCTTCATTTTATCGAAGAGGAGCGCTTTCTGGGGACAGGAGGCGGGCTTACATACATGAAGGGACAGGTGGACGGAACCTTTTTCGTGACCAATTGCGACGTGCTGCTCGACTGCGATTATGCCGATATGCTGGATGTACACAGAAGGAGCGGGAACGCGGTTACCATGGTGTGCGCCAGGAAGAATCTGGTTATACCATATGGCACGATAGAGATCGGGGAGGGCCGCCGGATCCTGTCCATGAAAGAAAAACCGACGATTGCGTACAACATCAACACAGGCGTTTACATCATCGAACCGGAGTTTCTGGAGGTGATACCCGAGGGGGAGAGCATCCATCTGCCGGAGCTGATCGGGCTGGCGATGAAGCGTTCCCAAAGAGCCGGAACATACGTGATTGATGAAAGCCAGTGGATGGACATGGGACAGATGGAAGAGCTGGAGCAGATGAAAGATAAGCTGGAACGATTTTAGGGATGGGGGGAGGCTTGATGGAACCGATCATTCTGGTTGGAGGAGGCGGACATGCCGGCAGTGTGGCAGACAGTATCATGAAGACAAAACAATACGACATAGCGGGCTTTGTGGATTATGAATCACGCAGGGAGAACGGGCCTTTTGGCCTTCCGTTTCTCGGTACGGATGACGACCTGGAAGCGATCTTTGCCTCGGGAATCCGAAACGCGGTTGTCACGGTCGGATATCTGGGAAAAGGGGATGTCCGGGAAAGGCTGTATGCGCGTTTAAAGAGAGTCGGATACAGCCTTCCGGTGATCCGGGATCCGTCGTCCATCCTGGCTGAGGGCGCCTGCGCAGGGGAGGGAACCTATATTGGCAAGCGGGCAGTGCTTAATACGAACGCTGAGGTGGGCCGGATGTGCATCGTCAATACAGGGGCGATTGTTGAGCACGACAACCGGGCGGGGGATTTTACCCATGTGGCGGTGGGGGCCGTGCTGTGCGGGGCTGTCCGGACGGGAAAAGGGGTTTTGGTCGGCGCGAATGCAGTTGTGCTGCAGGGCCTTTTTATCGGCGATTATGCGGTTATCGGGGCAGGTGTTACGGCAAGACGCGATGTTTTGCCGGGAGAGGCGTATTACGGAGTATAAGAATGGAACATGGAAAGCGGATTATGACGATTGCAGAGGCAGGGGTCAATCACAACGGCGATATAGGGCTCGCCAGGAGGCTTATAGAGGAAGCGAAAAAAGCAGGGGCTGATTACGTGAAGTTTCAGACCTTTGTACCGCAGGATTTAGTCACAGCGGACGCCGAAAAAGCGGAGTATCAAAAGAGCCGGGCGGAGAATGGAAATTCACAACTGGAAATGCTCAAGCGCCTGGCCCTGCCCTGTGAAGCGTTCACAGAGCTGAAGGCGTATTGCGATCAGCTTGGGATCGGGTTTTTATCGACGGCATTTGATTTGAAAAGCATAGAGTTTCTGTCTTCGCTCGACATGGATTACTGGAAAATCCCGTCCGGAGAGATAACGAACCTTCCTTATCTGGAGAAAATCGGCCGGATGGGAAAAACGATCCTCCTTTCCACAGGTATGAGCGAGATGGAGGAAATCCGGGAGGCGGTGCGTATCCTTGAAACGAACGGAGCGCCTGAAATTATACTCCTGCACTGCAATACAGAGTACCCGACGCCGTTTAGGGACGTCAATCTGCGGGCAATGAAGCAGATGGAGCGCGTGTTTCAGAAAAAAACAGGCTATTCGGATCACACGGCGGGGATTGAGATTCCGATAGCGGCGGCCGCCCTGGGAGCCTGTGTGATCGAAAAGCATTTCACGCTGGATAAAAGGATGGAGGGGCCGGATCATAAAGTCAGTCTTGACCCTGTAGAACTGGCGGCCATGATCCGGGCGATTCGGAACGTAGAGGCGTCTATGGGGGATGGGATAAAGAAAAGGGCTGACTCTGAGAGGCATAATATGGATATCGTGAGAAAAAGCATTGTAGCCTCGAAATACATAAAAGCCGGCGAACGGTTTACGGAGGATAATATGGCCGTAAAAAGGCCGGGAAACGGGATATCGCCGATGGAGTGGTATCAGGTGCTGGGAAAACGGGCGGCAAGAGATTACAGGCCGGATGAACGGATCCATAACATTTAATAAGAAAGGCAGGTATCGCAATGGATCAAATGATTCCTTTATCGATTCCGAACTTTGAGGGAAATGAAGAAACATATGTTCTTGACGCAGTCCGCGAGGGCTGGGTATCAACCGGCGGGGCCTATATCGCGGAATTTGAAAATCGTCTGGCCGGATTTTTGCATACGCCTGCCGCGGCGGCCTGTCAGAGCGGAACATCGGCCATACATCTTGCGCTTCTCGAATGCGGCGTTCGTCCCGGAGACAGCGTGATTGTTCCGACACTCACGTTTATCGCAGCCGTGAACCCGGTTCGGTATCAGTATGCGAATCCGATTTTCATGGACTGCGATGAAAGCCTGTGCATGGATCCGGCAAAATTAAAGCGGTTCTGCGAGGAGGAATGCGAACAGAGGGACGGTAAGCTGTATCATAAGAAAACACAGTCGGAGATAAAGGCTGTAGTCGTGGTTCATATTTTTGGAAATATGGCTGACATGGAACGCATCATGGATGTCGCGGATGAATACGGGCTAAGGGTGATAGAAGACGCCACGGAGGCGCTGGGCACATATTATCTGGAAGGCCGCTACAAGGGAAAATACGCGGGAACGATTGGCGACTACGGGGCCTATTCCTTTAACGGAAACAAAATTATCACAACAGGGGGCGGGGGCGCTGTCGTGGCCAGGGATGGCGCGCATCTGGAGCATATGAAATATCTGTCAACTCAGGCGAAGGACGATCCTCATTTTTACGTACATCATGAGGTCGGTTACAATTACCGGATGACAAATGTGCAGGCCGCCATCGGCGTGGCGCAATTAGAGAAGCTTCCGGAATTCATAGAGAGAAAGCAGAGAAACTATGCCCTCTACAGGGAGCTCTTATGCGATATGGAATTGGGGAGAATGTTTGATTTCCGGGCAGGGACGAGTTCAAATAAATGGTTTTATGCGTTTGAATTGTCAGGCGGCCGGATATCTGCGAGAGAGGCGATAAAAGCGCTGGCGCGCGAAAAGATCCAGACAAGGGCGATCTGGGAGCTGATTCATGAACAGACGCCATACAGGGAGGATACGGCATATCAGATTGAGAAAGCGGCGGCGTATCAAAAACGGATCGTGAACCTGCCCTGCAGCACGCAACTGACACAGCGTGATATATGCCGCGTGGCTGAGCAGATGAAACGGCTGAATGAGAGCGTATTGAAAGCAGGCTCCATGGAGCAGGAGAACAGGAGTGACAGATAACATGGTGAAATATGCTGTTTGGGGCGCCGGGCACAGGGGGCGCATCCTGTATGAACTGCTGGGAGCGGATCGGATCGCCGCATTTATTGATTCAAATCCGGCAAAGACAGGAACAACGTATCTCAATTGCCCGGTTATTGATTATGAAACGTACAAAAAGGAATACCGAAGGTATGTGATCATTGTGTCCATCGTTTTCGGCGGAGGCGTGACAGAGCTTCTGGAGCGTGACCGTATATTTTATTTTAATGTGGAACAGTGTCCGCCGGAGTTTATGGGATACGGGCTAAACACGGCCAGACATGCGTTAAAGGAATGGGATTTAAAGATTCCAGACAACGCGGTTCTGTATGGAGGAACTTTATATACCGTGCAGGTATATGAAGAGCTGCAAAAGAGAGGGCGCAGGAATCTTTCCGTCTGCCTTCCTTCCTCCATGGAGGAGAAGATGCGGAGCCTGTTTTCAGAGATGATGCCGGAAATACGCACGATACAGAGCAAAGAGATCGATTCACAGACGATCCTTCTGACAGAAAAAACGCATGGTTTAGAGCCGGAATTGAGCGGCTGCCCGGTGCTCGACATTGCAGACTGGACGCAGTATGTTCCGGCATACCATAACCACAAAATCGAAGCGTTAAAGAACCGCTTCAGGGGAAGAAGATGCTTTATTGTGGCCACAGGACCAAGCCTGACCTATGCGGATCTCTCTCGCCTGCATGACAACCATGAGTTTTGTATGAGCATCAACTCCATTTTTACCTGCTTTCCGGAGACGCCGTGGAGACCGGACTGTTATACGGTTCTGGATGCAGACGGGATAACCATGTGGCAGGGGGAGTTCCATAAGCTTAAGGATATTCCCTGTAAATTCATTGCAGATTGCCAGCCGTATTTTGACTATACGCAGTTGGATGAGAGCTGGCATGTGTATCATTCGATACTGGATGATTTTTCCATTAAACATATGCTGTTCAGCGAGGATTGCTCCAGAAAAGTATATAACGGCTCTACGGTTGTGTATGTGTGCATCCAGTTCGCCGCTTACCTGGGATTTAAGGAGATCTATTTGCTGGGGGTGGACTACAGCTACAGGAAAAACGGTAAAAATCATTTTACAAAGCAGGTGGAACCGGATGAGCAGTTTGATGGAATGAACGGGCAGGACCGGATCCAGAGAATTTCATATGAGGCGTTCAGGAGAGCCGGCGAATATGCTTCTTCACATGGCATTAAAATCTATAACGCGTCAAGAAAAACCTGTCTGGATGTGTTTGAGCAGGTGGATTTTGACACATTATTTCCGTGTGCAGGGGAAGGAGAACATATATAACATGGCAAAGGAAGCGATGAGCAAAAAAGAATATAAGAATCCGGGAGGAATCAGAAAACGGATGGATGAAAACAGCCGTCCCCGCAGCTGGAATATACAGTGCGAATTTCCTGCCAACCTGTTATTGGAGCCGACGAATCTGTGCAATCATGCATGTTTAATGTGCGCCAATTCAAAGGGCGCCAAAAAAGGCGGCATGATAGACAGGGAGCTTGCGAAAAGAATATTGAAAGAAGCGTATGAACTGGGAACGCGGGAAGTCGGATTCTACGGAATGGGCGAGCCGCTGTTAAATAAAAATCTCGAAGAATATATCGCATACGCGAAACAGTTGGGTTATGAATATACCTATATCACCACAAATGGAGCGCTTTTGTCAGAGGAACGGGCAAGAGCGCTGCTGGAAGCGGGGATTGACAGTGTGAAATTTTCCATTAATGCCGCCAGCCCGGACCTCTATTATCTGATACATGGCAAGGATGAATTTGATACGGTGATACGAAATCTGATAGAATTTGATAGTCTGAGAAAGCGGCAGGAGCGAAATACCGCACTGTACATCTCTTATATCGCGACGCGCTACACGGCTTCTGATAAAGAGAAATTCAAAAGAAACTATCAGGGTTATGCTGACGACATCGTATTTTTAGACTGCAGATCGTCAGGGGATATGGCAGACGAGCTGGACGCATACCTGTCAGCAGGCGCAGATACAGACGGGCTGTTTAAAAGCGGTATCTGTCCCATGATATTTAATAAACTGCATGTCACGTATGACGGATGTCTTTCCATGTGCTGTGATGATTTACAGAATTATCTGGCTGTAGCGGATCTGAAGGAAGAAAGCCTGGAGGAAGCGTGGAACAACGCGTATGCGCGTGATCTCAGAAAACGCCATCTGGAGCATAATTTAAAGGGAACAAGGTGTTTTAATTGTATGAATCACTGCAATGGACCGATTGAACCGTTAAATCCAAAGCTGGCAGTGTATATTGACAGTAAGCGCTGGAACAAAGAGCAGGAGATCAGGACAAGAATTGATAAGTGGGAACAATACAAAAGGCGGCAGGAGACGGCAGGTTTGGAGAGATGAAGAATGTAGCGGAAAGAAATAAGCTTTATGTCGCCATGTATCATTATATAAGAGATTTGGCGCACAGCCGTTATCCGGGCATTAAGGGGCTGGATCTCTCACTGTTCCGGGAGCAGATCGGATTTCTGAAGAGGACGTTTCGCATCGTTACAATGGAGGAAGTGATCCTGGCAGCCAGGGGAACGTATGAGCTCCCTGAGCAGGCGCTTTTATTGACATTTGATGATGGCTATATCGATCATTTTACGTTTGCCATGCCGATTTTGGAGGAGAACCACGTACAGGGCGCTTTTTTTATTCCGGGAAAGACATTTGAAGAACACAGCTTATTGGATGTAAACAAGATTCATTACATACTGGCAGGCGCAAAGCCTGAAAGACTGCTGGCGGATCTGCTTGCCAGGATGGATTATTACAGAGGAAACGAGTTCGATTTTCCGGACAATAAAGAGCTGTGGGAACAATACGGCGCCAGGGACGGGCGGTTTGACACGCCGGAAGTGCTGTTTGTAAAGCGTATGCTGCAGATGGTATTGCCGGAACCTTTGCGAAAGCGCATCAGCAGCGAGCTGTTTGAGAGCTATGTGGGCGTGCCGGAGAAGATACTGGCTTATGAGCTTTATATGACAAGGGAGCAGATACGGACGATGAAGCGCCATGGCATGCATATAGGAATCCATGGATATGATCATTATTGGCTGGGGAATTTGTCAAAGGAAATGATGGAGGCAGATATCGCTCAGGAGCTGGCAGTGATGGACGAATTTATTGACAGGGATGCATGGGTTATGAATTATCCATACGGCAGCTACAATGATCAGGTCATTGCGTATATCCGAAGCCGGGGATGCTGTCTCGGGTTCACCACGGAGGTGAGAATCGCCCGGCTTAATAAGGATGAGCCGTTTAAGCTGCCGAGGCTTGACTGTAACGATTTCCCGCCAAAGAGCGGGAATTATAAAACGATAGAATAAGGCGCAGGAGATATAGGATATGCAGGCAAATGTGTTAGAGTGGCTGGAACAAAGCTGCCGGCGCTTCGGCGGTAAAACCGCCGTTTGCGATGAATGGGAGGAGCTGACCTGGCAGCAGTACCATGACCGGGCGGTGGGGCTTGCAAAGGCCATCATTGACCGTGGACTGGGAAACAGGGAGCCGGTTGTTGTTTATCTGGAAAAGAGTGTTAAGGCGCTGGCATCCTTTATGGGCATTGCCTATGCCGGCGATTTTTATTCACCCATTGATACCGGGATGCCGAAACAGCGCGTGGATCGGATCCTGGAGGTATTGCAGCCTAAGGCGGTGATTACTTCAAAAGAGTTAAAGCGCGAATTTGAAAAATTTCATTATAAAGGCGATTATATTCTGTATGAGGAGGCGGTTCCTATAGAGGCAGATGAGGCGGTGGAAAGGAGAAAGCGGCAGATCATAGACACGGATTTGCTGTATGTGCTGTTTACATCCGGCTCCACAGGCACGCCAAAGGGGGTCAGCATCACGCACAGGGGCGTGGTTGACTGTATCGACTGGTTTGCGGATACATTCCATATAAGCTCAAAGGATCGTTTGGGGAACCAGGCGCCGTTTTATTTTGATGCTTCGGTTCCGGATATCTATTTAAGTATGGCGTCTGGCGCCGCATTGTATCTGATCCCGAAAGATTTATTCGCACAGCCGGTCCGACTGCTGGGATATCTGAAGGAGAACGAGATCAATACCATAATATGGGTGCCGTCTGCGCTGATCGTAGTTTCAAAACTAAAGGCATTTAAAAACGTGGATCTTTCATCGATATTGAAGCGGGTCATTTTCTGCGGTGAAGTCATGCCAAATAAACAGTTGAATATCTGGAGGAAGTACCTTCCGGATGTGGTATATGCGAATCTGTACGGGCCGACAGAGGCAATCTATGCCTGCACATATTACATTGTCAACCGGGACTTTGCGGATGATGAGCCGCTTCCGATTGGATTTGCAATGAAGAACACGGATATTATGGTTCTGGATGAGGAAGGGCATTTCATAAACGAACCGGGGAAGATGGGAGAACTCTGTGTGAGAGGGACCGGGATATCGGCCGGATATTACAATAATCCGGAAAAAACAAAGGAGGCATTTGTGCAGAATCCTCTGAATCATGTTTATGAAGAGAAGATTTACAGGACAGGCGATCTTGTGAAATACAATGAATATGGGGAGCTGGTATATGTATCCAGAAAGGATTTTCAGATCAAGCACCTCGGACACCGGATTGAGCTCGGGGAAATCGAGACAGCCGTATCTTCCCTGCCAGGCGTAACCAGATGCTGCTGTCTGTATGATGAGAGGCATGCAAGGATCTGCCTGATTCTTGATCGGGATATGTCAAAGGAGGAGCTGCGCGCGCAGTTGGGAACCATGATTCCGGACTATATGCTGCCCGGGAAAGTCGTGTATATGAACGATATTCCGTTAAATGCAAATGGAAAAACAGACAGGGTAAAGCTGAAAGAATTCATATAGGAATGCCGTGTCTTTTGATGAAGGAGGATGAGAATGGAGGAAACGGTTTTAAAGATCCTTATGGAGCTGAATGAGGAAATTCTGACCTACAAAGGGGATAATCTGTATCGGGACGGCCTGCTGGATTCATTTCAGGTGATCGATCTGGCAGCGGAGCTGGAAGAAAAACTTGGCATAGAGATTGATCCGGAGATGGTTATTCTCGAAAACTTTGCCAATAAGGATGCCATCCTTGGTTTCGTTAAGAAAACAATGGAGGAACAGGATGCAGGATGATGTGATAATCCGGCGGGCCGCTATGGATGAGATAGACAGGGTTATGCTGTTTTTAAAGGAACACTGGGGAGAAAACCATATTATGGCCAATCATCGGGAACTCATGTGTTATGAACACGCATGGAATGGGGAATTTACATTTGTCATCGCAGAGGACAGCAGGACGGGACAACTGTACGGAGTATGCGGATATATTCCCTATTCGGGTGAAATGCCAAAAGACATGGGAGTGGGGATATGGAAAGTGATTCAAAACCCCCATTTTTTGCTGGGTGTGGAGCTGTTTCGATATGTTCAGGAACAGACCGGCTGCAGAATGCTTGCAGACTGCGGGGCGAACCCGAAGACCAAAGGACACAGAAAGCTGATGGGCCATATCAATGCTAAACTGGATCACTGGTACCGGCTGAATCCGGATGTGAAAACATATTCCATAGCGGTTGTGAATGAGAGAAAAATTGCTGTGAAACGGACAGAGCGCCCGTTTAAACTGATTGAGCTTACATGTATAGAACAGTTTAAGGAACGGTTTGACGTATCGCGGTACAGAGAGCTGATGCCCTATAAAGATAACGATTATATCGAACACAGATATTACCGCCATATAAAATACCGCTACAGGGTAATGGGGATTGATAATGGGAATCGTATCGATGCGGTGGTGATAGGAAGAGAGGTCTGCCCGAATGGACAAAAGGCATTTCGGATTATAGATTTCCTCGGCAACGAAGCATCGTTTGCAGGAACTTTTGATGCGTGGCATTTTTTTATGACAGCGCATGGATATGAATACATCGATTTTTATGAATACGGGTTAAATCAGGAATATTTGGCGGATGCCGGGTTCTTTTTGAGGGACGAATCGGATGGAAATATCATTCCAAATTACTTTGAACCCTTTGAACAGAGGAATGTAGAGATTCATATTTCTACAAATATACACGGCAGCTTCCGGATGTTTAAAGGGGACGGGGATCAGGATCGGCCTAATGTTATTTTGGATGCAAATTGCCGGAAAACGGTCATGTAAGAGAAAGGGCGGGAGAGGGCATGAACTTTGAAACATTGAGACAGGATAAGTGGAATGAGGCGTATGAGAGAAGAGGAAATATTCTATTTTACCCACATGAGGAAATCGTGCGCTTTATAAATAAATATGTCCGGAAGAGAACAGGGATATCGGATTTTTCTGATGTTATGCCCCTGTCTGCTTCTGAGTGGAAGGAGTTTGCGAGCCTGGATATCGGCTGCGGAATTGGCAGGCATATCAGATTCTTAGATGAATTTGGGCTAAATCCGTACGGAATCGATTTGTCGGACGGGGCGATTGAAGAGGGGAAAAGGTGGATGCGCTCGCTCCATAGGCCGGATCTGGCAGACAAGATGACGGTTGCGAGTGTTACAAAGTTACCTTTTGAGGATGAATCATTTCATATCTGCGTGTCACACAGCGTCCTGGACTGCATGCCGCGGCGGACGGCAAAAAAGGGACTGGACGAGGCATTTCGCGTGCTGAAAAAGAACGGCCTGATGTATCTTGATTTCTATATGGATGACAAAAAAGGCGATTATGAGGAACCGGTGTTGTCCGGATTTGACGAGGGCACCATAAAATCGTTTTTTACCGTTCAGGGCATAAAAGAATTTATAGGCGATAAGGGGACAATCTGCGAACTGAAAATCATCCGCGCAGAAGATGCGATGGCAGGCAGTATGGAATATGGCTGCAGGGCGCATGCGGCGGTTCGGAAAAACGGCGTATCCGTTTAGAGGTTATCTGAACGATTACTAGACAGACGGTAAAGGAACGGGATAAAACATGGAGAGACCAAAAATATCAGTAATTATAACCGTATTCAATATTGAACGCTATATTGGAGAATGTTTGGACAGCGTATTGAACCAGAGCCTCAAGGATATCGAGGTGATCTGCATCGATGATGCTTCAACGGATCATTCGCCGGATATTCTAAACCAATACGCAGAGCGGGACAGCCGGGTCAGGGTCATCGCGCAGGCGCAGAGCATCGGTCCTTCGACGGCGAGGAATATCGGATACAGAGAGGCAAAAGGCGAATATGTCTATCAGATCGACGGCGACGACTGGATTGTGGACGGGGCCCTGGAGCGGATGTATACATGCGCGGCAGAAAATCAACTGGATTTTCTGACCTTCTCCGCAAGCGCGTTTGCCGACACGGAAGAGATCAGGCGTAAAGTATACAATTCCCTGAATCTTTACATAAGGATTGGGACGTATCAGGGCGTGATGAAGGGAATGGAGCTTTTTGCAGAGTGTATCCGCAACGGGGATTTTCTGGGGAATCTGTGCTGTATATTTTTAAACAAAGATTTTTTCGATTCAGACAACATGTATCTGGCAGACGGTTTATATGCGTCGGCGGACAATAATTTTCAGTTCTATGTGAATGCGCAGCGGGTGATGTGCATACCGGATGCATTATATATGAGAAGATTCCGGGAGAATTCGATTGTCACCTCTCCCAAAACGCTTATTAAATTTGAAAGCATGCTGACGCAGTATATTCATGAGATTCTTATATGGCACAAGTATTCATTTGAGGATGCTATAGAACGCGCATTGGAAACGTACTTTGCAGTAAACTGGAAGGGGATTTTGAAGGCGTATGACGCTGTGGGGGATAAGGATGTCCCGCTTAAGCTGCTGCCAAAACATAAGCTTGCAAAATTTGTATATGAACATTGCTTCAAAAAGAGCGGCACATATTGGACGAAGCTGACGGACGAGATGATTCATACCATACACAGTTATAAGAATGTGATTATCTATGGGGCCAAGGATATAGCGCAGGAAGTAAAGGCGCTGCTGGAAAGAAATGAAATATATAATTACATATTTGCAGTAAGTGACAATAAAAATGAAACAGATATTGCAGGAAGAAAAATCTATAATATCGATGAGCTGAAGGATAAGAGAGAGGATTCGATCGTTCTGATTGCAGTCAGCAAAAGGAATCAGGCGGCTGTGAAAGAAAAGCTGGGGACATTGGGATTTAAGACTGCTCTGGTAGTGGAATAGGAGGGATTGGGATGGAGACAAACGAGATAATCGAACGTCTGGAACGGCAGAATTATCTAATGGAAAAACGGTATGAGATCTTAAAATCAATGATTTGCGATCTTTATGACGAAGTGATACCGCAAAAGAAAGTATGCCCGATCTGCAAAAGCGAGATCCGATGCTATATTCCATATGGAAAGCCTAAAATGCGTTATCATGCGCAATGCCCGGTGTGCCTGGGCGCAGAGAGGGAGAGGCTGCTGGCGAGATATCTGGAGCTTCACTGGGAGGATTTGACCGGGCACAGGACGCGCGCCGGGGAAAAGATCCGGCTGCTGCATGTCGCCCCGGAACTGGGGTTTTATAAACGCTTTCAGGACAGGGAGGACATCGAATATTATCCGGTGGACTTTAATCCCAATTACCCTTATCCGATTGTAAAAACAGTGGATATCACGGATATTCCCTATCCGGAGGATTCGTTTGATTTGATCATCTGCTTTCATGTTCTGCAGAATGTGGAAGATGAAAGAAAGGCTCTGGAGGAAATTAAGCGGGTACTGGGGCCAAATGGAAGCGCTATTTTCTGCGACAATGTAGATCCAGATAGGGAACAGACGCTGGAGGATAGGGCATACGATACCCCAAAGCTGAGGGAAGAACATTATGGAAACGCACAGTATGTGCGTGGATACGGCCGGGATTATAAAGAGCGTTTGGGCAGAGTGTGGGGAGACAGCGTTGTGAGATATAGTGTGGACAGCCTTGCCCTGGAGGAGGTTCAGAAGTATGCCTTAAGGCATGGGGAAGAGCTCTGTATCTATACGAAACAGCCTGCAACATAAGGAAAAGCGGTTACAAGATATGAATAAAAAGGTGTTGGTTCTGGCGCCTCATCCGGATGATGAATTACTCATCGCAGGAGCGCTGATATATACCCTGAAAAAGAAAAAATACGACATTACGGTTGCCTATTTTACAGGCGATGACTCCCTGGCAGGCCGGGGCATGGTGAGAATGAGGGAAGCATTGGGGGCTTTGCGCGTATTGGGGATCCGCAAGGATCATATTGTCTTTTTAGGATACGGAAACAACTGGAAAGACGGGAGGCATCTCTATAATATGCCGGAGGATAAGGCGGCTGTTTCCTATGCGGGTAAGAGGGAGACGTATGGCCTTGCGGATCATCCGGAATACTGTATGCTCAAATACGGGAAGCACCACACGTATACCAGGCAGAATGCAAAGGCGGATATCCAAGCGCTCATTGTGGATATTCATGCGGATCTGTTGATCTGTGTGGATTTTGATTCACATGCGGATCACCGCGCGCTCTCATTATTATTTGAGGAGGCAATGGGAGAGATCCTGCGTACAGATGAAACGTATCAGCCAATTGTGTTAAAGAAATTTGCTTATGCCGGGATGAACAGCGCGAAATGGGATTACTATTATTCTCCCATGTTGGAGACTCAGCCGGGGTACGTCAGTGAACGTCTGGATCAGCGTTTTGAGTGTGACAATCCGGTTTTCCGGTGGGAGGACCGGATTCAGCTTAACGTGCACAGGAGAACGAGGACAAGACATATCAGCAGCAATATCCTCTATAAAGCGGCGCGTGAACACAAATCGCAGGCGTTTGACAGGCGCGTGGGAACCTTTGCCAACGCGGATATGGCGTACTGGCAAAGGAGAACCGACAGTATTTCTTACAGGGCCAGGGTGACGGCTACGTCGGGAAGGGCAAAATATGTCAATGACTTTAAGATGATAGACTGCCCGAATGTGCTTAGCGGCGCGGATGAGAGTGTGGAAATACTGGGGGACTGCGCATGGATTCCGGATGAAGACGACAGCCGTCCCACGCTGTTTATGGATTTTGAGAATCCGGTCAGAATATCTATGGTTCATCTGTATGAAAATTTTTTGCCAGGGGAAAACATCATCAAGGCACAGCTTCTGTTTGATTCAGGCATGGCGGTTGCAGTTGACGCGATTGACCATAAGGGGAGAAAAACAGAGATTGTTTTTGAAACACAATATGATGTGAGGCATCTGGAGTTTCGGATATTGGAACGCGAAGGAACGAGATGCGGACTGACGGAATTTGAGGTCTATGAGGATATGGGGGAACAGGAAATCCCGTTGGAGCGATATCAGAGGCCAAAGAATCCGGTCAGAAATATCGAGAATGATCTCGATATTCTTTTGGAGAGGAGGTTTCACGGCATAGCTGTAAATCATGCGAAGGAGGGCTATTATTACGACCTGTATCAGCTATTGAGGGTGTGGGATGACACAGGATGTGAGCGGATTGGGAGCTGGCTGAAACAGAGAGAGTATACGGATGTGGCAATATACGGGATGGGGGACTTGGGGAGAAAGCTGCACCGGGATTTGGATAAAACAGGAATCCGTGTCGTATATACCATGGATCAGTACGCGGGAAGTATGACGGCAAGCGTTCCGGTTGTACGGTCGGACGTGTTTATGGATATGCCTGAGGTTGATGCGGTGATTGTAACCGTGATACACAGCTTTGCCGCTGTAAAACGGGATCTGGTTTCCAGAGGATGCGATGCAGGCCGGATCATCTCGTTGCAGGCCATCATAAATGAAGCAAGATATTGACGTGAACTTCAGAAAGGGGAGCCTTATGATTCGATTATTGATATACGGAAAAGGGGATATTTACCATACAATCAAAAAGCTGATAGACTGGGAGCGCGTGATTCGGGTGGCATTTGTTGACAGCTATGCGCCGGAGAGTACGACGGAATGCATCGACGGAGAGGAAGAGGAAGTCATTCCCCCTTCTGAGATTTCCTGCCGGCAGTATGATTATATTTTATGCGCCAGTATCTATGAAGACGAGATGCGCAGGACGCTCAGAAAGCTCGAGGTTCCTGAGGAGAAGATCATTTCCGGAAAACTCGATTGGGAAAATATATTGGAACACAGCTTTCTGTTCAATTTGTCACATGTGTCTGTGTACCAGAATGGGAATATTGACAGGGCGGTTCAGGCTGTCAGGGAGAGAAACCGGTTTTCTGACATCAGGCGGGGAGCGGAGTGGATCGATGAGAAGCTGTCCATTACAGGAGACGGCGCATGGGCAGTAGGGTATGACTATCTGTCGGTTTTGTGCAGGGTGCTGCAGATCATGGCGCCTGCGCATATCCTGGAGATGGGATTGGGGCAGAGCAGCAAGGTGATTATGAGCTATCAGAGGCACAGCGGCTGCAGCTATAAGATTATTGAGCAGGATGAGGCGTGGTACAATCTGTTTAAAAAGGAAAACCTGCGCCTGTCCGCCCAGGCGCAGGTTTTCGTGAAACCGATCAAGCAGATCCGGCATGAAGCGTATGGCGTCCATGTAAATACCTATGCGGATATCTCAGATGTGATTGCAGATGACACATATGACGTGATTTCCATTGACGGGCCATGGGGCTCTGACGGGATATCGCGGGTGGATATTCTTCCCTATATTCCCCGCTGCCTTAAGAGATCATGGTGTGTGCTCGTGGATGATTACGGGCGTGCAGGAGAAAAAAATATGGTCTATGAGCTGGAAAAGATTCTGAAAGAACATACGATCCGCTACCGAAAAAAGGCGTATGGAACGTATCACCAGCTCTGCCTGCTTACCTCAGAGGACAATCCGTTTTTGTGCAGTTTATTCTGATGAGAGAATGATGGGAGAAGAAAATGTCTTTATGCAAAAAACTGATCCGCGGAGAGGAAACATTAGCCCTGGTGGGGCTGGGGTATGTGGGAATGCCGATTGCAGTCGCCTTTGCAGAGAGAGGGCTTAAGGTGACTGGCTTTGATCTAAATGAGGCCAAAATCCATCTGTATCAGTCCGGCATCGACCCGACCAGGGAAGTGGGCGATCCGGTGATTTCAAAGACAACGGTCCGGTTTACCTCGGATGAGACAAGCTTACAGGAGGCAAAGTTTATTATAGTGGCAGTTCCCACGCCTGTAAATACGGATCATACGCCTGATTTGACTCCGGTCATCGGCGCGTCCGAGATCGTGGGGCGTAATCTGGCAAAGGGCAGTATCATCGTGTATGAATCAACGGTTTATCCGGGATGTACGGAAGACATATGCATTCCGATTCTTGAAAAACAGTCCGGGTTAAGGTGCGGACAGGATTTTAAGGTCGGCTACAGCCCGGAACGCATCAATCCCGGAGATCGGGTACACCGGCTTCAGAATATTAAAAAGATCGTATCCGGGATTGATAAAGAAGCTCTGGAAGAAATCAAAGAGGTGTATGATCTGGTAATTGAAGCCGGTACATACGCGGTTTCCAGCCTGCGGACAGCAGAAGCCGTCAAGGTGGTTGAAAACAGCCAGCGCGATATCAATATCGCATTTATGAATGAGCTGGCTATGATTTTTGATCGGATGGATATTGATACAAATGAAGTGATTGATGGTATGAATACGAAATGGAATGCCCTTGGCTTTCGTCCCGGGCTGGTGGGAGGTCACTGTATCGGCGTTGATCCCTATTATTTTACGTATGAAGCCGAGAAACTGGGGTATCACAGCCAGATTATTTTGAACGGCCGCATTGTAAATAACGGTATGGGCGCTTATATTGCAGACATGGCCGTCAGGCAGATGGTTGCCGCAGGGCAGGCGCCGAGGCGCTCAAAGGTGGTCATCCTGGGGCTGACATTTAAGGAGAACTGCCCGGATATAAGAAACAGTAAGGTATACGATATGATCCGGCAGTTGAATACATACGGCATCCACCCCCTGGTAGCGGATCCGTGGGCCGATGAGCAGGATGCGCTGCGGGAATACGATGTAAGGCTTACGAAGCTGGAGGATATTTTCGGCGCGGACTGCGTGATCATTGCAGTTGCGCACAATATTTTTAAGGAAATGGGACTGGAGGCTGTCAAAAGGCTTTTTAAGGAGGGTGAAGACGCGGGAAAGGTCCTGATTGATGTAAAAGGGATTTATAAGCTGGATGAGATGAAACAGGCAAGGATCCGGTTTTGGAGGCTGTAGTCCGGAATAAAGAAGGAATATTATGAAAAAGGCAGGCATCATAACAGCGACAAGGGCGGAATACGGCCTCCTGTCGCCTGTTATCCGGGAACTGAGAAGGTTTGAGAATGACGCCTTCCAGGCGCAGCTCATTGTCACCGGGACGCATTTGAGCCGCGGGTACGGATATACGGTAAATGAGATCCGGGAGGATCAGCTCCGGATCGACCATGAGATCCCGGTGTCCGTTTCATCAGAAACCGTGGCGGACATATCGGCCAACCAGGCGGATATGCTGGTGAAGATGACGGCTTTGTTCGCAGGCGAAGGATATGACGCGGTCGTGATCCTGGGAGACCGCTATGAGATGCTGGCCGCCGCCATGGCGGCAGTCAATACGCAAACCCCGGTTTTCCACATATGCGGGGGCGATATATCTGAGGGCGCAATCGACGACTGCATCAGGCACTGCATCACAAAGATGAGTTATCTCCATTTCCCGACCAATGAAGAGAGCCGGAGGCGGGTCATCCAGCTCGGCGAGCAGCCGGATCGGGTGTTTAATTTCGGTTCGCCCGGCATGGATAATGTGATAGAAGCGGCGGATATGAGCAGGGAGGAAGCGCTTGGGACCATCGGGCTTGGCGCATGCCGGTATGCCCTCTGCACCTACCACCCGGTCACGCTGGGGAAAAACGGCGTAGAGCCTGCGCTTTCGGAATTAATGGAGGCGATGCGCGCATTTCCGGAAATCGAATTTATCGTGACAAAATCCAATGCGGACCAGGGAGGGGCCCGGATCAATGCCATACTGGAGCGGGAGGAGAAAACCATGCCCAACCTGCATGTGTATGCGTCGCTCGGCGTCAGGCGGTACCTGTCCCTGATGAGATACGCCTGCTTCGTCCTGGGCAATTCATCGAGCGGGCTCATGGAAGCGCCTGCATTCCACATCCCGACCGTGAATATCGGGGATCGTCAGAAAGGGAGGCTCCGGACAGAGGGAGTCATCGACTGCGGGGAAGACGCCCCTTCCATCATACAGGCGGTCCGGCTGGCTCTGTCGGATGCGTTCCGGGAGAAATGCGGGAAGGCGGAAAACCCGTACGGGGACGGCCATGCAGGGGAGCGGATCGCCGAAAAAATCTATGAGGCGATCCATATGGATATCGATTTGAAGAAACCATTTTATGATATGTATGATAAGCAGGGGAGTACAGTGAAATGAAGGCTCTGGTAATCGGATACGGGTCTATGGGCAGGAGAAGGATACGGCTTCTGCGCGGGCTTGTTGAAAATGTGGATATTGTATGTGTGGACAGCCGCGCGGACCGGCTTTTGCAGGCCGGGGAGGCGGGCTTTGCGTGTTTCGCGGATCTGGGGCGGGCAATAGAAGAAAAACCGCATGTGGCGTTTGTTTGCACATCGCCGGGAGGCCATGCTGAGATGATTGTAAAACTGGTTGAAGCCGGGATCCACGTCTTTACGGAACTGAACCTTACGGATAACGGCTATGATGAGATAAAGAGAAAGGCCGCATCGCATAACGTCACGGTGTTTCTTTCCAGCACCATGCTTTACAGAAAGCAGACAGAGATGATCGGCCATCTTGTAAAAAAGCAGACAAAACCGCTGACGTATCTTTACCATGTGGGACAGTATCTGCCGGACTGGCATCCGTGGGAGAAGTATCAGGACTTTTTTATCGGGAAGAAAGAGACAAACGGCGTGCGGGAGATCTTCGCTATCCAGCTCCCGTGGCTGATTGAGGTGTTTGGGAAGGCTGCCTCGTTATCTGTGCATAAACAGAGATGTACGGCTCTGGAGATTGCGTTCGACGACAGCATTACAGCCTGCCTGCGGCATGAAAACGGGACACTGGGGATCTTTACGGCGGATGTGGTTTCCAGAAAGGCATCCACGCGGCTGGAGGTCATCGGGGAAGAGCTCCATCTGCTCTGGGAAGGTGGGAATGACGTTTCCGTCCTGGATGTTTCCACCGGGCAATGGGAGATTATGGAAGCATATGAATCAACTGAGCACATAGACGGGTATGCGGAGCATATCACGGAAGATCCGTACCGGGATGAAATCAGGGACTTTTTAAAAGCCGTGTATGAGGGAGGCAGCCCGGCGTATTCGCTGGATAAGGATGCGTATGTTCTTTCTTTGATTGACAGGATTGAGGGGAAAAGCGATGA
Source organism: Clostridiaceae bacterium (assembly GCA_910575795.1). Taxonomy (GTDB): domain Bacteria; phylum Bacillota; class Clostridia; order Lachnospirales; family Lachnospiraceae; genus Otoolea; species Otoolea muris. The sequence goes on from CAJTGE010000010.1 coordinate 160,636, forward strand.
AGGTATGTTTTACCGGGCTGGGCTCGATTGCCGGGCGGCATATACGGAACTTAAGGGAGCTTCTGGGGGACCGGGTGCAGATCACGGTTGTGAGGAGCGGCAAGGGAGCGGCGGCGGGCCCGGATACTGCTTCCCTCATTGACCGGATCTGCGCCGGGGCGGGAGAGCTGGAAGGATTCTATGACGCGCTGTTTATCACGAACCCCACCTTCCTGCACTATGACACGCTTCTGGAGTACCACCGCTTCAGCGATGCTTTTTTTATCGAAAAGCCTGTGTTCATGGATGGGACTGAGGACTTGCTGCCGTTTAAAGACAGCGGGAAGGCGTATTATGTGGCGTGCCCGCTGCGGTATATGGGCGCCATCCAATACCTGAAGGGGCATGTGGATTTTAAGAAGGTCCGTTCCGCACGCTGCATTTCGTCAAGCTATCTCCCGGACTGGCGACCGGGGACCGATTATCGGAATACGTACAGTGCGCGCCGGGACATGGGCGGGGGCGTTTCGGCGGATCTGATCCATGAATGGGATTATATCCAATATTTGATGGGTATGCCAAACCATGTAAAATGTATCATGGGAAAAAAATCATGCCTGGAAGTCGATGCGGATGATATAGCGGTCTATATAGCGGACTATGATGACAAGGTTGTGGAGATCCATCTGGACTATTTTGGGAGGAGGCCGCAGAGGAAACTGGAGCTGTACTGTGATGATGAAACTGTGTCGGTGGATCTGATTGGCCAGAAGATTGACTTTCTGGTAAGAGGGGAAACCATATGCTTCCATCAGGGCCGGGATGATTACCAGAAGCGGGAACTGGAGCACTTTCTGGAGATTGTAAACGGGACAATACGTAGTGATAATGATTTGGAGGAGGCGCGCAGGGTGTTGCGCCTTACGAGGGGGGAGCTATGACCATATTATTTACGATCTGCGGACGAGCCGGGTCAAAGGGGTTTAAAAATAAAAATGTAAAAGAGATGAACGGCGTCCCGCTGGTTTATTACACGCTTGCCGCGATAAAGGGGTATGCGGACCGGCATGGGGAGGACGATATCCGGGTGGCGGTGAATACAGACAGTAAGGAACTTAAGGATATCATAAAGGCGCAGAAGGCGGTGTGCGGCATCGAATACGTGCGCCGGAAAGAGGAGCTTGCCGGCGATGCGGTTCCTAAGATCGATGTGATCCGGGATACGTACCTGGCGGTGAAGGGAAACAGGGCGGTGGATGTGGCAGTGGATCTGGATATCACATCGCCGCTGCGCACAGTCGGGGATGTGGAACATGCAATCAGGGAGCTTTTGGTGAACCCGGAGTATGATCTGGTGTACAGCGTGGTGGAAGCGAGAAGAAGCCCATATTTTAATCTGGTGGAACAGTCCGCGGACGGTTTTTTTCACACGGTCTGTGAAGGGAACCTGACCGCCAGGCAGCAGGCGCCGAAATGCTATGAGTTAAACGCGAGCATCTATGCATACCGCCCGGAGTTCCTGGAGGGGAACATTGATAAAGCGATATCCGCGTACCGTACGGGGATTTCACTCATGAGGGATTACCTGGCGCTGGATATTGACTCAGAAGAGGATTTTGTGATGATGGAGATGCTGCACCGGTATTATATTGATACGCAGGAGGATATGAAAGCGTTGTATGCGGATGCAAAATGCATGCGGGACAGAGACAGCCAGACAGGGAATGATAAGGAAAGACGGGGATGACAGCCAGTGTTTAATTTAACAGATTTCATAAATACATACGTAACAAAACGGCCGGGCAGTATGTTCCGGGATGATGTGGATGCATACCGGGACGAGATGGAAGCCCAAATTGGCGGAAACTCTGTACTTGTCATCGGCGGAGCCGGGAGTATTGGCAGCAGTTTTATAAAAGCGGTTCTGCCTTTTAAGCCCTCGGAACTTTATATCGTTGATACAAATGAAAATGCGCTGACAGAGCTGACGAGAGATTTGCGATCCGGCGGCTCATTGGTTCCGGAAGTCTTTGTTCCATATCCTATGGATTACAGCTCTGTGACATTTAAGCATGTATTCCTGAGACATCGTGGCTTTGATATTGTGGCTAATTTTTCTGCCCATAAACATGTGAGGAGTGAAAAAGATATCTATTCGGTTGAAGCCCTGCTGCGCAACAATGTAATAAATGCAGGGGGATTGCTGGAACAGCTTGCGGACTGCCCGCCGCGCTGCTATTTTTGCGTATCAACGGATAAAGCGGCGAACCCCGTTAATCTCATGGGGGCCAGCAAGAGGATTATGGAGGATCTGATATTCAGTTATTCAGAAGACTTTCCGGTCAAAACCGCGCGGTTTGCAAATGTGGCGTTTTCCAATGGGTCACTTCCGGCAGGGTTTCTGGAGCGCCTTTCAAAGCTGCAGCCGTTATCTGCGCCGTCTGATATCCGGCGTTTTTTTGTAAGCCCGGAGGAGTCAGGACAGATTTGTATGCTGTCAGCCATACTGGGAAGAAACAGGGAGATATTTTTTCCCAAATTGGATGAAGGACAGATGATGACGTTTGACGCGATAGCAGTCGAACTTCTAAAGGCATATGGATATAAAGCCGTGAAATGCGGGAGTGACGAAGAGGCGATCGCCAGAGCGGCTGAGCTTAAGCATGGAGGGAGGATGTACCCGGTTCACTTTTCACCGTCCGATACCAGCGGAGAGAAAGCGTTTGAAGAATTTTATACATCCTCTGAGACAGTGGATGAGCAGAGGTTTAAGGCATTGGGAGTTATAATAGATAAAACTGCGCCGGATAAAAAGACAGTCCATGAGCTGATAAATGTACTGGATTGTGCGTTTGAAAAGCCATCTGTCACAAAAGAAGAAATCGTTCGGATCATATCGGAGTATCTCCCTGATTTTAAGCATGCTGAAACGGGGAAGTCGTTGGATGGGAAGATGTGAAACGAACACTTGTCACCGCTTCCTGTTTCGGTTATAATCAGTCCATCTGATTATGGGGGAGACTGTCCGAAAACTCGGACAGTTATAGAATGAAAAAAGGGTAGATACATCCGGACAAAAACGGATGATTTACAAATATAAACTGCACCTTGAAAACTGAATAAAATA
>CAJTGE010000011.1 GCA_910575795.1 Clostridiaceae bacterium
TAAATGACTAAAAAGTTATCCCGAATATTTCTCAAAGAAATGCCGCTGTTACTGGCTTTCTTTGAGGTATTCGGGATAATCTGACTTTCGGTATAACCGGTAGTTGAATCTGTTTACAGTTGCCGCATTGATAAACCTTTGATAACTGCCTATAATAGAGTTATTATTTTGAACTGCTATAACAGAGAAATGCAAAAATTAAATTTTTTGTCCGCTGTAACATTTCGCGGACATTTGCCTGTTATACTATCTGCAAAAAGCAAAGGAAGTGAGGATATGAAGCAGATTTTAATTGTCGAGGACGACAGTTTTTTGAATAAGATGTTGGCCTATAACCTGACCGCAGACGGGTACGGCGTGACTTCTGCCCTGAATGCCAGGACCGCAGCTGATGTCCTGCGCCAGCGGGAATTTGATTTAGTGCTGCTGGACATCAACCTGCCGGATGGGAATGGTTTTGAACTGTGCAGGCTGATAAAGCCCCAGCACCCGGACACCATTGTAATCTTCCTGACCGCCAACGATCAGGAGAGCGACCAGATACGGGGCTATGAAGTGGGCGCGGTGGATTACATCACAAAGCCCTTTGTGATCGGGGCCTTGCAGCGGAAAATCAAAGCCATGTTCGCCATGCTGGAACACCACAAACCGGCCAGGGATATTTACAACGACGGGCGGCTGTTTCTGGACTTCTCGGAGCAGACAGCTTCCTTAAACGGCAAGCCCCTGACCCTATCCCCGATGGAATACAAAATGCTGAACCTGTTCCGTAAAAATCCCCGGCAAGTGCTGACCCGTGGGCAGCTTTTGGAAAAGCTGTGGGATATAGACGAGAAGTTTGTGGATGAACACACCCTGACAACCTCCATCAGCCGGATTCGCAGCAAGATTGAATCCGACGGCGGCACGCCCTACATCAAGACCGTTTACGGCATGGGCTATCAGTGGACGGGAGGCGAGGCGAAATGAAGTTTCAAAACCTATCTGTAAAGCGGCTGTTTGGCCGGGTGGCAATAGGGCTTGTCCTCTCTATGTCCGGGATTACCATAGCCCTGTTTTTTGTGACAAAACAAACGGCGGCGCTGCTGACTGGCGGGGCGCTTCTGCTGTGCGCCCTTGTGGGGATTTTTGTACTGACGCAGGTGTTTGGAAAGCGGCTGTCGCAGTTTACCGCTGACCTATGCCAGACCTTAGACCACATGATCGCCGGAAATGAAGCGCCAAAACGTCCGCAGGACAGCGAAACCCAGCTTGCCAGAATCGGACACCGGCTGGCAAGGCTTTATCAGATCATGCAGGAGAACCGCCGTCTTGTGGACGAGGAACGGCAGGAGTTACAGACCTTTGTATCGGATATTTCCCATCAGGTAAAAACGCCGGTAAGCAATCTGAAAATGGCGGCGGACACCCTGCTGGAAAAGCCCATGACCGAGGCGGAGCGCACTGACTTTATCCTGGGAATCCGCAGCCAGACGGATAAGCTGGACTTTCTCTTTCAGGCCCTTGTGAAAACCTCCCGGCTGGAAACGGGCGTGATCCAGTTGGATAAGAAACCTGGCCACCTTTTTGATACCGTGGCGCAGGCTATGAGTGGGATTGTATATGCAGCGGAGAAAAAAGAAATCGCCGTGTCTGTGGACTGCCCGGAGGATTTGGCCGTTTCCCATGACAGCAAATGGACATCCGAAGCCCTTTTTAACCTGCTGGACAATGCGGTGAAGTACACCCCGGCAGGCGGGAAAATCGCTGTGTCAGTGGTGCTGTGGGAAATGTATGTGGAGATCAAAGTAGCCGACACCGGCAAGGGCATTTCTGAAAGCAATCAGGCCGCCATCTTCCGGCGCTTCTATCGTGAGGAAGAAGTACACGAACAGCAGGGCGTGGGCATTGGCCTGTATCTGGCCCGCGAGATCATAACGCGGCAGGGCGGCTATATCAGAGTGGTTTCGGAGCCGGGCAGGGGTTCGGAATTTTCCATTATGCTGCCGACAAAATAGAACGCGGCGGACGACCAGTTCCGGCTGCCCGCCGTAAATTTTTTTGAAATGTCCGAGCGTTGTAACATTTCACCCCGGTTTTCAATGAAATTTTTTGGCCGCTGTAACATTTCGCGGACATTTGGGTTTTACAATAGCCTTATCAAATATGGAGGTGATACAACTATGACATGGCCTTTTGAGAACGATACAAGCGCCATTGTAAAGAAATTAGCAAAACGCAATGTATCTTCAAATCGTATTTTTTGCCTTTTTAATGTTTTGACGATTGCACTGGCAATTAGTTTGATTGTGGGAATCTCCTTATTCCAACAAGGCAGCAAAATTAGTGAACAAAAGATTTTGAATCAAATGCAGCAAGCTACCATCGGGGGGCTTACAGCAGAACAGATAGAAGTTCTGAAAAAAGAACCTGATCTTGAAGATATTGTACCCTATAAGCATAGTGATAGTTTTCTGATGGATGGGATCAAATTTGAAGCGGTTTATATGCCGGCTGGTTTTGGAATTATAAAATCCTATGAATTAGTCAGTGGAACCTGTCCAGAACAGTACAATGAAATTGTAATTGATAAAAATGTTCAGTTAGAGCTGGGGTATCAGCTAAATATAGGAGATACTATCACTTTACCAACGGCGGGGAGTAAAACAGAGGATTTCATCATTACTGGTTTTACTGATAATGTGGAAACAGGAACATTTTACTTTTATGTTTCCCCAGCGTATGCAGAACAGGGCGTGTTATTATCTGATATTCCATATAGTGCCTTGATTCGTGTAAATGGCGCCACGGAAATGGGACTTGTTGATTTTGAGAATACAGTATATCGTCTGGCTTCATACCAGGACATAAGCAGGAATCAACTTTATTTTAATAGCAAGTTCTGCTCCTCACTTATTAGTGGATCAGGAATGGGAGGTGTTCTTTTAGCCACTCTTTTTATTGTTTTTTCAAGCGGAATTGTCATATACAGTGTGTTCTACCTTTCGGTATCAAATCAAGTGTCGCAAATTGGACAGCTCAAAACTATTGGCATGACAGAAAAACAAATTAAGCGGATGATTCGTAAAGAGGGGTATCGTTTCTGCCTGTTCGGAATACCTGCCGGTATTACAGCAGGTATCATATTTGCATATTTGTTGGAGCCGAATGGAATAACGATTATCAATGCCATAGCCACAAGTATTTTCGCAATAATATCAGGCATTATCATCGTACAAATTTCCGTATATAAGCCCGCACAAATAGCTTCAAATATTTCTCCTATTGAAGCAACAAAATATGTTGGAAACGCTCCAGAACTAAAAGAAAGTAAAGTACGAAACAGGAAAAATCATATTCGTCTCTCACCGTATTCTTTAGCCGTATTGAGCGAAAAGCAGGAACGAAAAAAACACAATCTGACGATTGCCTCGCTTGCAATCGGCGGGATTTTATTTATGGTTGGAGCCACATTTATATCATCATGGAATCCAGATTCCTTTGCGCGGATGGGCAATTTGGAAGATGGAGAATATTATATTACGATTAACCACAATACATTAGTCAACCCCAAACCGTATGGTATTTCGGAGTATCAAGTTGATACGCCTTTTTCACAGGAACTCATGGAAGAATTGCAACAAATCCCGGAAGTCAAAGAGATTTATACTACGGAGAGAACCGCAGCCATTATTGAGTATCACGATGAACAATTAGAAATTCCCATTATTCCGATTACACCTGATAATCAGGAGGAAATTTTGAAAACGCTTCCTGTCGATTGGACATACGAAACATTGGTGAAACAAGACGCTATGGTTATATTAGGGACAAGCGTACAGAACGAAGTCTATCATACTTGCCCGTCAATAGGAGAAAAAGTGACATTACGATGGTTCGATGGAACTGAACACAGCATAGATGTTTTGATTGCCGGTACTTCCGAAAAAAGTATGAATGAGGGATTTTATCTTCCAAAAGAAACCATAGAAAAGTTGTGGGGAGATATGGATTTAACAGCTTCCTTAACTTTGTCCGTACCCGAATATGAAAAAGTGGGTAAATCAGTAGAAAGCAAGTTAAATGAAATACTGTCCCAACACCCTGATTTGGTAATGGAAACCTTACAAGAGGTAAAAGCATCTTCAGCAAATACGATTCAAAATACCAGCGTACAAGTTTATGGGGTATCTGCCTTTGTCATTATGTTTAGCATTTTTAATCTGACAAACACATTGATTAGTCGTATCAGTACAAGGAGAAAAGAATTTGGAATATTGGAGTCTATCGGCATGACAAAAAAGCAGATAAAGAAAATGTTGCTGCATGAAAGCGTCTTACTGATTATTCCATGCTTGATTATTACGCTTGTGGCAGGAACCTTAATGGGTTATTGGTTAGTACGGATATTGTCTGCGAATGGATTAACTTATTTTCAATATACTTTTCCTTTTATTCCATTACTGATTTACGGTGTCTGCTTAATAATAACATCTATTATAATTTCTGCTATCTGTCTAAAAATTCAATGCAGAAATTCATTGGTGGAACGAATCAAAATGGCAAACTGATTTTGAAATGTCCGAGCGTTGTAACATTTCACCCCGATTTTCAATGAATTTTTTGGGCCGCTGTAACATTTCGCGGACATTTGGGTTTTACAATACCCTTATCAACAGGCAGAAAGCCTTGAAAGGAGCTTTGAATATGAGCGTTTTACAGACGATTGACATGAAAAAGCATTACGGCGCAGAGCCGAACATTACCCGCGCCCTTGACGGCGTGAACTTTTCCGTAGACGAGGGCGAATTTGTGGCCGTTGTGGGAACCTCCGGCAGCGGCAAGTCTACCTTGCTTCACATGATGGGCGGGCTGGACACTCCCACCAGCGGAACCGTGATTGTCCGTGGCGAAGAACTGGCAAAGAAGAACGACGAACAGCTCACCATCTTCCGCCGCCGCAACATCGGCTTTATCTTCCAGAACTATAACCTTGTTCCGATCCTGAATGTGTATGAGAACATCGTCCTGCCGGTGGAGCTGGACGGGGACACGGTGGATCAGAAGTTTTTGGACGAGATTGTTCACCTGCTGGGGCTGGAAGATAAACTGAAGAATATGCCGAACAATCTCTCCGGCGGCCAGCAGCAGCGTGTGGCGATTGCCCGCGCCTTAATTACCAAACCGGCTATCGTGCTGGCCGACGAGCCGACCGGCAACCTTGACAGCAAGACCAGCGCCGAGGTGCTGGGGCTTATCAAACGCACCAGCGCGGAGTTCCGGCAAACTGTCGTGATGATTACCCACAACAATGACATTGCCCGCCTTGCAGATCGGATTGTCCGCATTGAGGATGGCAGGATTGTGGAATAAGGAGGTGGCAGGCTATGACATGGCCTTTTGAGAATGATACCAGCGCCATTACAAAGAAGCTGGCAAAGAAAAGTCTGATAAGCGAGAAGCGCCGGAATCTGATGGTGGTGATCGCCGTTGCGCTGGCGGCGTTTCTGATCTGCTTTACGGGAATTGTGTCTACTTCCCTGACACAAATGCAGCGCAATCAGGTTGTCGATACTTATGAGGCGGTTTGGCTGGGTATAGAGGAAAACGACATTGAAACCCTGAAAGGAGTGCCGGAGTTTGAGCGCGTAGGCGGCTACTATATGCTGGGTGAGGAACTTTCAGAACAGGGCTATCATGCCTCTTATGTATATAATGACGCAGAAATGATGGAGATTGGGCGCGACCAAATGAAGCTATTGGAGGGGAATCTGCCCCAAAAGGCAAATGAAGTTGTCGTAAGCGAATACTTTCTTTCCACCTATGGACACAATGCCAAGATCGGGGACACCGTGACCTTAGATACAGAGAGTTTTCATGGCGATTATGTCGTTACCGGCATTCTGGACAGCGTAAATGAAAAAGAAGCGAATACCTGTGCCATCATTCTTTCCAAAGCTGCCCTGAAAGAATGGGACGGGTTTAACCCCGCTGGGTATCGCGCCTATGCCCATTTCAAAAACAGCGTTCAGTTGGACGAAGAACTGATGACCTCTTATTGCAGGGAGGTTGCGGAGGAATATCAGCTTTCTATGCCCAAAATGAACAGCAAATATTTTGCTTATGCTTCTAAATCCTTTGATTTTTTACCGATTGTTGGTGTGATTGCTATTGTTCTGATCGGCGGCTATATTGTGATCCAGAGTATCTTCCGTATCTCCATCAATGACAAAATCCAGAGCTACGGGCAGCTTCGGACGATTGGCGCGACGCCAAAGCAAATTAAGCGGATTGTAAAACAGGAGGGACACAAACTCGGCAGTATCGGGATTCTGATTGGTACAGTGCTGGGCGTATGCGGCGGTTTTCTCCTGTTTTCCAAGGGATTTAACGCTGTTTCCTATGTGACAACGGTTATTTTGACACTCATAAGCAGTTGGATCATGGTATCTGTTTCCATCCGTAAGCCAGTAAAGATTGCAGCAGGGATTTCCCCGATTGAAGCCGTCCGTTTTACCCCGGCGCAAAAGGACATCCGCAGTCGGAAAAAGAATATTAAGCTCAATCCTGTTTCAATGGGAATTGCGAATTTTAAGCGTGACCGCAAAAAGACAATCAGTATTGTAGCATCTTTGAGTATCGGCGGAATTTTGCTGATGGTGGTATCTTCCATTGTTTTAGTGCGCTCACCAGAACAAATTGCAAGATTGTTTTTCCCAGACAGTGATTACAAAATCTATCTCCAAGATCTATCGGAAGAAATGTTGGTAAAAGGTAATCCGCTGAACGAGGAACTAAAACAGGAGGTTTTATCTATTGATGGTGTTACGGATATAATCGTAGCCAGACAATCTCTCCATACCAGCATCAAAACAGATGCTAACCAAAATACGGGAATATGTGATATGCTGACCGATCAGAATTATGCTATGGTTGAGGCTGCATTGACAGAGGGAACGATGCCGACAGATTCTCATAGTATTGTAATTCACGACAAGATTGTAGCGCGTTTTGAAGATATGGGCGTTGGTTCCACCGTTGAGTTTTCTTCTATGGATGGTAAGCAGTCCATTCCTGTTACAATATCAGGAGTAGTTTCCTTTTCAAAAATGCCTGTAATTTTGGGACATGGACGCTCTCATACAGATGGTTGTGTTTTCTTTGCTCCAAAAGATTTATTCTGCGAACTGCACCCGGAAATTACTACCTTTGATTACTCATGGAGCATTGTAAGCGATCCGAAAAAAGCTGAAACTGTAAAAGCTGAACTGAAAAATATTGTAGCCGAACATAGTAACCTTGCTTTAGACGAGATAGATACAACGATTGCGGCTGAAAAATCACAAAATTCTGTGGCATTTGGTAGTATGCAGGTTCTTTCATGGCTGGTATTCCTCTTTGGTGTTATCAACCTTATCAACACGACCCTCTCTAATCAAATGTCCAGAAAACAGGAAAACAGTGTTTTGCGTTCCATTGGCCTGACCCAAAAGCAGCTATGCAAAATGAATATCTGCGAGGGTCTATGCTATGCGTTCTTTGCAACATTGGCAATCCTGATTGTTGGGCTTCCTATCTCTGTTGTTGCAAGCAGAGAAATAAGTATAGCTACCCTACACGGAAAAGTAGTGCCTTACAAATTCCCGGTTTTGGAAATGGGTCTGTTCATTCTGGTATTGTTCGGAATGGAGCTGATCTTTTCTGTCTGGACAATCCGCAGACAGAAAAAACAATCCCTGATTGAACAAATGCGGGCGATGGAATAAGCGTATTAAATTTGGAGGAATTTTGTAGTTTTTGAGAAATAGGAACAAATTGTGGAATAAGGAGGTGGCAGGCTATGACTTGGCCTTTTGAAAATGATACCAGTGGCATAGTAAAGCGCATATCAAATCGCAGTATATCGGCGAATCGAAAAAGAAATATCTTTATTGTTTTGACGATTGCACTTGCCAGCGCATTGCTGTCTGCTATTGTCCTCTATGGCTTTGGGGTTATGCAGGAAACGCAGAACCGCAACCAAAAAACAGCGCAGATTATGTATCATGCGATTTCTGAGGAGCAGGGACAGGAACTATACAAGCAAGAAGAAATTGCGTGGGTTGGGGAATTTTTTAACGCATTTTCTGAACAGGTAAACCATTCAACCGTGAATTTTACTTATGCAAATGCAGATATGCTAATATCCCAAAGTATGCCCTATTCGGGAGATTTACCAGCTTCGGAGGATGAAATTGTAGTACAGAAATCCTTTTTGGATAGTTTGGGCTATTCAAATGAATTGGGACAGACAATTCAAATCCCCTTTTCTGACGGCACTGCCCATGATTTCAAATTGACGGGAATCTTAAATGTGAAAACCGGCAATATTGGGCGCTATACAGCCATTATATCGAAAGAATTAGTAAGACAGCAGTATGGCAGCGAGGGCATGATTGATTATTACATTGGGCTGAAAGGCGCTCAAAACATGAGCGAGGAAGAAGCCGCCAACTATGCAAATACTCTGGCACAGCAATTAGAAATTTCCGATGATAATGTGATTGTCCGTTCCACTTATTTCAACTTAAAGGACGAAAATCGTGGAAGTGATATGCTGTTCTACTTCTTGATCGGTTTTATAACTTTCATTGGTTCTGGCATTGTGATCTATTCGATTTTTTATATTTCAGTAGCAGGCAGTATCCGTAACTATGGACAGCTTCGCACAATCGGAACAACAAAACGACAGATCAAAAAGATGGTTTACCGCGAGGGAAAATTACTTGCTGCCATTGCTATCCCGATTGGTCTGGTTATTGGAAATGTGATTGGGTATTTTCTGGTCCCTGCCGGTTGGTACTGGCTGACTGCTTTATGTGTGACGGTCGGGGTTGGCCTTTTTGCATTTATTATTGTGATGATTGCTATTCATACTCCTGTAAAAAGAGCTGCGACAGTATCTCCGCTGGAAGCATTGCGATATTCCTATTATCAGGGGAAAATGAAAGAAAGTTCCGTGTTGCACCGTAAAATAACGCCTGCTTCACTTGCTAAAATGAATCTGTCCAGACAAAAGGCAAAGTCCACTTTAACAATACTTTCTCTTTCGCTCGGCGGAGTATTGGTTGTATTGATTTCGACAATGTTAGTTTCCTATGATGGCGTTGCAGAAGCAAGAGGCAGGGCTTTCCCTGTCGGTGAATTTAACATCCAGCTCAACGCAAATCAATCGTGGGACACTGCCGGTATTTCTTTGTCTGGATTGCAGCAAAAGAACTTTCTAAATGCCGATTTTGTAAATGCAGCAGAATCTATTGATGGCGTTACAGGAATCAAACGCTGGTATTACACGGACGCAGAATATCGTGTAAATGGCAATTCTGGAAAATGGATTCAGGGATTTTGCCGAGATGAGCAGCAGAATTTGGAGAAAGAGCGAATTGCGGGAACGATTGATTATGATGAACTGGTGGCAGGCAATGGAATTGTCTTGCTTCAAGAGCGTGCCGATCTCTATGATATTGAGGCTTCGTTGGGTGATACCGTCGAAGTGGACTATAAAACCGAATCCGGGCAAATTCGCACAAAGACCTATACAGTCATGGGCATTGTAAATGAATATTCTTACTCCGGCTTCTCAAAGTGCTTTGCGCTTCCAGATCAGCTTATGAATAAAGCGGCCGGGATAGATTGCACAGGTACGATTTCCGTAATTACCGATATGGAAAAATTTGATACGGTTGAAGCCGCATTAAATCAACTGATAGACGGAAATAGCGATTTGGTTATGGAAACCATAAAAGAAAGTATCACTTATTATAGCGGACTTCAACAACTTTCTTTCGGGGTATTGTTGATCGTGGCTGTTATTGTTGTGTGCTTTTCTTTAATCAACCTTGTCAATACGACAATCACCAACTTCTTATCCCGTAGGCAGGAAATTGGAATGTTACAGGCGATTGGTTTGAGTAAAAAGCAGCTTATCAAAATGCTGTGCTATGAGGGGCTAATGTATTCAGTTTTTGCTACGCTGGTAACATTGGTTTTGGGGACTGGACTGGGCTTCCTATCCGTACAGGTAGTTGTGAAAACGATGAATCCATACTTTTACTATTCATTTCCGTGGCTGATCGTATTGATATATTTAGCAATCCTGCTGATTGTGCAATTCACCTTGATTTCTTACACAACTGGAAATCTGAAAAAGCAATCTCTTGTTGAGCAAATCAGGACGATGGAATAACCATATGAGATCGGCGGGGCGGCGTATGCTGCCCCGCTTTTTTCGCAATTTCTCAAAAATTTTTTTGAAATGTCCGAGCTTTGTAACAATTCAGCCTGTTTTTCTGCCGAAATCAAAGGCACCTCGGACATTTGTGTAACATTTGTAGTGTATGCTTGTGGTAAATCAATATTGGGGGTGAAGATATATGAAAAAGATACTGCTGATCGACGACAGCGACACCTATACATGGTGTCTGCAAAAATACTTACAGCACCGGGGCTACCCGGTGAAAACGGCTTGTACACTGAAAGAAGCGCGGGCCGCCATCCAAGAGGAAATGCCGCTGGTGGTCTGCTGTAATCTCGATCTGCCGGATGGTTCCGGCATGGACTTTCTGAACGAGGTGCGGGCCGCAGATAAGGAGCTGCCTTTTATTCTGGCGTCCTGCCATGACAAGGACGACTACGAACAAGAGGCTATGCGCCGGGGCGCGACGCTGTGCATGGACAAAATGAAAGGACTGCTGCTGCAAGATAAGCTGGTGGAATACGCCTACCGGCAGTTATCCGGCGAACCAGATTCAACTTTTCATAAGCTGCTCTTTGTCCATGCGGAAGATACCAGCGCCGGAGTGCTGCGGGCTGCTATGCTGCAAAAGGGCCTTGACCTGATTCTGGTTTCCTCGATAGCAGACGCCAAGTGTCGGATTTTTGAGGATGAAGAAATAGAACTGATCTTGTGCGATCTGGAACTGCCGGACGGCACAGCAATGGAGCTGTTTCATACGCTGCGACGGGTGGCAGGGATGTTCCAAATGAAGAATCCCCCTGTCCGGCTTCTGCCGTTCTTTATCCTTACCGAGAACAGCGACCCTGCCACGGAATATGAATACCGGCATGAGGGTATCAATGACTATTTCATGTCCCCGGTCAATATTCCGGAGCTGATACGGAGAATTATGTATTTTGTTGAAGATTCAAAATAATGGTAAAAATCTTGAAATAAAGTTGATTTGAAGTCCAGCTAATAAATGTCAATAGAAAAATGAAAAATATTTTATCCTAAAAAAGGGCGCACTTATCCCTTGGTGAAAATACCTCTTTTAAAAAAGATATTGATTTGTTGGATTGCAGTATTATTATGCAGCTATGTCGCATTTAGCAGCATTGTATTGTTTTATATGCTCCTGTGGAGTGATGATTTCAAAAGGCTTGTTATCTCTGAGTATTGCAAATATTATGTTGCATACCTTGTGTGAAACGGCGCCCATTGCCACAAGCTTGGGCTTTGCTCCACATTTTTTGAGATAGTAATCACGGAGTACTGGATTTTTAGCTTCACCTGTACGGGATACACTGATACTTTGTAAAGTTAGTGTATGAATAACCCGTCTGGCTATAGCAGAACCTCTTTTGGACATTTGAATTTTGGTACCTTCAAATTTGCCGGATTGTTTTACTGCCGGATCAAGGCCAAAGTAAGCAAAAAGCTGTTTTGGTTTTGAAAATGCAGAAAAATCACCAATCTCTCCCATGAGGGATACGGCAGATAAGAAACCAGCGCCTTTGAATGTTTCGATCAAGTGAATCTGCTTCACAAAATCAGTTTCTTCATTCGCATTTACGAGTTCGTGCATTGATTCCAGGATGCTGTTGATTTCTCCATCATATTTGCGGATGAAACGGATATAGAGCCGGATCCGCTTGATGTTGCTGTCAATGATGTAACCGAACTCATTTGCTTCATTCGCAGCCTGGATAATGGCATTATATTTGTTCCGGGCATATGTAAGCCCAAAACGGGCGGTTGACTTGATGATATCAATAATCTCTTGTTTGTCTGCTTCAATAAAGGCAGATGGGGATGTATAAGTTTCCAATAAGGTAAGAGATGTATTGATTGTAACCTTGGAGAAAATGCCAAGATACTGTGGAAATGCCATACGCAGTTCGCCTTGGAGTTTGTTCACGTAAGCACTGCGGCTGTCCATTAAATCGTAGTATTCACGGCATAGATTACGACAGTTCAAAGCAAGGTCAGATGGCATAAGGGAAACTTTTAAATCAGGTTTCAAACCAACTAATGCAGCCTTTTTTGAATCAAAACGGTCATTATGCACTTTCCGTATGTTGATATTTGTGCTATTCTTAGTGATGATAGGATTGATAACAGACACGTTAAAACCCTTATCACGAAGATAGCAGAAGAGTGGGTAATGATAGATTCCCGTGGATTCAAGGAAAATGCGACTTTCCAAAGAATACAGCTCTTCTGCTTCTTTTATTATAGAAACAGCGGCTGTAAGGGAATCCATGCTGTTATGCAGGATTTTATAAGGCTTTCCTGCAAACTGCTGGTTCGGGAGTGCGATAGACATCCAGGAGAAGTCAGCACCGACGTCAATACCAACAGAGATGAATAGTTCATCAACATTAAAAAAAACTTTGTTAGACATGAGCGAAAGCTCCTTTCTGATAGGAATCCATTTCCAGTCTGGCAGGTACACAACCTAGCGTGTTATGCGGGTATAGCCTCCTGGCTCCCAACCAGCTAAAACATAAAACCCTGTCGAATGGACTAATTGACTTCACTGTAGGTATCAGCTGAACAATCAGCTTCCCAAGGAGGTGGACATTCTTTGTCCTATCCTAAGAGATAATACCTTATGTTTTATCTGGTGTCTATCAGGAGCCGTCAGACATGATAATTAATATGGACAACATCTGATGAAGGAAGAACGCCTTCTTCTGTTATCTAATTTTAGAAATTTATTAACCAAGTAGTCTTGATTGACTACACCATTATTATACTAGGAGGTGGTGACATGGGAAATTAGCCGTATTGGATATATCTGAATCCGGCAGACAAATTGGAGAAAAATTGTTTGCTTTGCTTGATACAGAGCAGCAGAAAGATTTATTGCAGTATATTCTTAATAGAGAAAATCTGAGTGATTTTCCCGATATTTTCCTATGTACTGTTTCTAAATGTCACGGTTTCCAGAATGGTTCAGTTCAACCATTATTGGAAATCCGGGAAGGTGATCTGTATTTTTGCCTGGAAGAAAGAACGGTGTGTGTCGGCAGTCAGGAGATAGAATTAACAGCTAAAGAATTCGATGCACTCCACTTACTGATTGTCAACAAGAAACGGGTATTGACCTTTGAGACCATAGCTTACCATGTTTGGGGCGAAGAATATATTGACGTTACACCAAAAACAATCCATAATCTGTTGAGCCGCCTTCGCCAGAAACTTCAAATTGCACCTGAAGCACCTGAATATGTTATCAGTGTGCGAGGCGTCGGTTATAAATTCGATGCTGGAATATGACAGATAAATTTAGGGCATTTTTAGGACATTACCGGGAAAGGCTGGCGATAAAAAGCGAATATGCCCCTGTATAATATCCCCCATGTAACAGGTTGGGGGATATATCAAAGTATAGTGACAAATCCATTTATACTCCCCCAGATATGGGGGCAGACATGCACATTAGAAAAGTCCTATATTTTCACAGGAAACGACAAAAAAATAGCCAAATATATTTTAGTGCCGCAGTTCAAAAAGCTGCGGCACTTTTTGTATCGACATATTTTTATTTTTTCTCCCAGCAATCAGCAAAATGTTCCATTAAGCGCGCGCCTGTAACAAAACGGGTACGCGCTCTTTTCTTATCTACAAAACAGACAAACTTTCCTGCTGCCTCTGTTGCAGGTGATAGTCCGGGGTGTCGCTCTCCACCTTCTGATTTCGATTTTGCCTATCAACTAAAAAAATCGAAATTGGAGGAATTACCCATGAAAGAAATTAACTTGCGGGACTATTACCCGTTTTATACGAAAGATACTGTTGTTGAAGTGCCGGACGAGGTGGCCGACCTGCTCCGGGAATATAAATTAAGCGAGGCGGCCCATTTCCTGCGTACATATCGGCATAAGGCATATTTTTCTCTGGACTATGACAAGAATGTTGAACGGGACGCCCTTGTGATTATGCTGGCACCGGAAGATGTCTTGGTCCAGGAGGAAGAACATGCGAGGCTCTACCGGGCTATTTCCCTGTTGCCTGAAAAGCAGCGAAACCGGATATGCTCGCACTATCTGCTTGGCATGAGCCTTTCGGAAATTGCCAAAAGCGAACACTCGGCGGTAAGCTCCGTGCATGAAGGAATCCAGCGCGGGCTCCGACGCCTGAAAAAAATTCTGGAAGAAATTTAATCCTGCCCCCGAAAATAACCCTCAAAAATGAAATGAATAATAGAGGGACATATTTATCCGGCGGGACAAGCCTGGCGGGTGTGGCCGTACAGCATATGCTCCGGCCCGCCCCAACTGAAAAACTGTCATAACTGCCACGCCCCTCGCTTGCTCCTTGACAACCGAATACACGCTGTTACAGGTACTTCATTCTGTGTTCCGAGCGGCAGATGGGGCGGCGCGGTGACAGGCGGCCTAAGGAGGTGATGAATCCAGGCTGTCCGAGCGGTAAACGCAACCCACGAAACCGGCTGTGGCAGGCCGGACGCGACAACGGCACAGATCATAATGGTACTTCCTCACGGCTCCCTAAAGACTTGGGGAGAGTTCCTGCGGCGTGCGCCTGCTCTGGCAAAGCGGCGGCGTATGCGGGGCTATGATGCGGCAACGCTATCCGCAGCCTGTAACAGCCCTGCCCTGTTCGTTCAGGGCCTGCCGGGGGGCGTGGCAAATACGGCAGCTGATCGAAATCAGATACAATGGGCCGGGTCTGTGAGTGTATGAGCGCAGGCCCGACTTATTCATGTGGTTTCGATAGCCAGAAATTTTCAGGAAGGAGTTGGTATTATGGAAAATACGGTTGTTGCCGGCAGAACCGGCGCACTGGTGGACATCCGGGAGGTTGCCGTTGATAAGGAGCTTTCCCGTGAGGAACGGATCGCCGAATTTGTACGGCAGATCAAAGACCCTTACCGCTTCAAATGCGGGCGGTTCACCGTACAGGCCAGCTTTGCCGCAGGCGGCGCCACCCTGGAAGAATGTATCAAGGGAATCTTACGGTGAGCCGGATTATTTTAGGAAAAGGGCTGACTTTCCCGCAGGGTCGTGGTACAATAGAAATTGGAAAAGGAATTGAATACGGCACAGCCACACTTCTTGGATTGCGGGGATTTTTCTGCGCAACGAAAGGAGTGTTTTTTTATGCAGGTTTACAAAGCCATTAAGTACATCCGTCTTTCTTATACCGATGATAAGACGGTGGAAAGCGACAGCGTCGCCAACCAGCGGCGGCTGATCGATGATTACATTGCCCGGCACCCGGAGATTGAAGTCGTGGCGGAAAAGATTGACGACGGTTACAGCGGGGTTCTCTTTGACCGCCCGGCATTCCAGGAAATGATGCGGATGATCGAGCAGGGTGAGGCCAACTGTGTGATCGTCAAGGACCTCTCCCGCCTGGGGCGTGAGTACATAGAGACCGGACGCTATATGCGCCGGGTATTTCCCGCCTACGGCGTCCGCTTTATCGCCATCAATGATAACGTGGACACAGAGAATGACGCTGCCGACGATCTCACGGTTTCGGTAAAAAACATTATGAACGAGGCATACAGCCGGGACATTTCCGTTAAGACCCGGAGCGCCCTGGATGTGAAACGGCGCAGCGGTGATTTTGTGGGTGCGTTTCCCATCTACGGATATATAAAAGCCGGTGATAAGCACAAGAGCCTGGAAATTGACGAATACGCCGCTAACGTGGTGCGGGATATTTTCAGAAAGCGGCTGGAGGGGTTCAGCGCTTCCCATATTGCGGACGAACTGAACCGCATGGGCATTCTCTCACCGCTGGCTTATAAGCGCAACAATGGGATGCCCCACGCCAAAGGCGGCTATACGGACCGTAAAGATTGTAAATGGTCTGCCACAACGATCATCCGCATTTTGCAGGATGAAACCTATACCGGAACGCTGGTACAGGGAAAACAGACCACGCCCCACTTCAAGCTGAAAGAACGTGAGGACAGACCTTCCTCTGAATGGGTCCGTGTAGAGGGTACCCATGAGGCGATCATCCAGAAACATGATTTTGACCTAGTGCAGCGCCTCCGCAGGATTGATACCCGGACATCTCCAAAATCGGATAAAGTCTACCTGTTCTCCGGCATTTTGATCTGCGGCTGCTGCGGCTGCCGTATGACGCGCAAGACCAACCGCTATAAGGATAAGGAATACCACTACTACTATTGTCCTACCGGCAAAAAGAACGGGTGTAAATCTTCTGTCATGTTGAAAGAGTCCGACCTGATCGAGTGCGTGCAGGGCAGCCTGAAAGGGCATATTGAAAATGTGGCTTCCCTGGATGCGCTGCTGTCCAGTATCAGCTAGGAGCGGATCAACCGGGAACTGGCCCAGGAATACGCCGGGCAGATCAAAGCAAATGAGAAACGTATGGCGCAGGTTGAGGGTTTCAAGGCAAAACTCTATGAAAACCTGGTGAGCGGGATTCTCACCAAAGAAGAATTCCTCTCCTATAAGCGGAAATACAATGCAGATATTGAACTGCTGCAGAAAGCGGTTGCCGAGTGGAACGAAAAGCTGACGGACGTACTGGAGAACCGCAGCGAGCGGAACCGCTGGATCAACCACTTTATGCAATTCTCCACGATGGAGGAAATTGACCGGAGGGCGGTCATGCAGCTTATCCGCAGCATACGGGTAATGGGGAAAGACGAGCTGCACATTGAATTTAATTACCAGGATGAATACCAGAAGGCGGTCTCCCTAGCGGAACAGATTGCCGTACAGGGCAAAGAAAGGAAGGTGGGCTAAATGGCAAGAAAGAGCAGGAAACAGACGGCGGCTCCCATGCCGGCGCCGTCCTTATATGTGCATGTGGCACTGTATATCCGTCTTTCTGTGGAAGATAACAAAAAGCGGGGCTGTTCGGTGGAAAACCAAAAGCTGGTGCTGAATGATTTCCTTGCGGACAAACCGGATTTCGTTGTCTATGATACCTATATCGACAATGGAGCGACAGGTACAAACTTCCACCGCCCCGGTTTCCAACAGATGCTTTCCGATATTGAGGCGGGCCATATTGACTGTGTGATTGTCAAGGACCTCTCCCGGTTGGGGCGGAATTCCATTGATACCGGTTATTATATCGAACAGTATTTCCATACCCACAACGTCCGTTTTATTGCGGTCACGGATCAGTTTGACACGGCAGACCCCGGCAGCCTCCACAGCGGCATTATGCTTCCCCTGAAAAATATGATAAACGAGGCTTACGCGCTGGACATTGGCAGGAAGATCAAGGCCCAGGCAAGGCAGGCCATGAAAGACGGCGATTATATCGGCGCACGGGCGCCATACGGATACCGCAAAGACCCGGACAACTGCCATAAACTGCTGATTGATGAAGATACCGCCCCTGTTGTGAGGCAGATTTTTGAGTGGGCGCATGAGCATGTGGCGCTGAACCGTATCGTCCGCAACTTGAATGAAATGGGGATCACAGCGCCCAGCCACTATAAAAAATCCACCGGAGAGATCACCAGCCCCGGCTTGATCGGGAGCGGGAAATGGCAGACACGCACCGTAATGAAGATTCTGGAAAGCGAGGTCTACACCGGCGATCTGGTGCAGGGAAAAACAAAGATTGTGGACCATCAGCAGGTTAAGGCAGGGGAGGACAACCTGATTATTGCCAAATGCACCCATGAGCCGATCATCAGTTATGAGCTCTTTACAGCGGTGCAGGAATATCGGAAACAAATCTGCGAGGAAAGCCGGGCGGTCCCAAAGCGGCCCTACACCCCAAACATTTTCAAGGGGAAGGTATTCTGTGCTGACTGCGGCAGGAGCCTCCACCGGCAGCGTGCCGAGCGAAAGAAAGGGCCGGACGTGTACTGGTTCCACTGCCTCACCAACAGCCGTGTGGCAAAGGATAGCTGTAAAGGCGTGATGATGCAGGAAACGGAGCTTATCGCCACGGTCACAGCTATTCTGGAAAAAGAGCTGTCTGTTGCCCTGGGAATGTCCCTCCCCCTCTTTCAGCTGGAGGCAAAACAGAAAAAGGACAAAGACAGGCTGAAAACCCAGATGTCGGCCAGGCGGCAGGAAACCGAAAAGAAACGCCGGCTAATCCGCGGCCTGTATGAGAACTTCGTCCAGGGTATCTTAACAAATGAGGAATACTTTGAACTGAAAACAGCTTATGAGGAATCCATCGGCACACTGTCCGGCGAGATTGAGGCGCTGGAAAAGGATATGGACGCCCTGGACAGCCGGCTTGTGCGCTACCGGTCAATGGAAAAGGATGCAAAGTCACTGGCGCAGGACCACGCGCTTACGGCAGAACTGATTGACCGGCTGATTGAGCGGATCGAAATCGACCATGAGCGGAATATCCATGTAACTTTCCGTTTCAAGAGTGAATTCCAGGGAAAGGCGGTGGAACCATGCACAAAAAATATGTAATCGCCCTTTATATCCGCCTGTCCGTGGAGGACTTTAAGACCGAGAGTTTGAGTATTCCCAACCAAAAGCTGATCCTCCGGGAAAAGGCTATGTCGCTGCCGGAATGGGATGACGGCGAGGTCCTGGAATTTGTTGATAACGGCCATACGGGTACGAATTTTGAGCGCCCTGCGGTACAGGAGCTTTTGACGATGGTCCAGGCCGGGAAGATCGACTGTATCATCGTAAAAGACCTCTCCCGGTTTGGGCGCAACAGCATTGAGACCGGCTATTTCATAGAGCGGGTATTTCCGCTCTACCATACCCGGTTTATCTCCGTCAGTGACGATTTTGACACCGCCAATTTCAAAGGAGATACCGGAGGGATTGACGTTGCCTTTAAGTATCTTATCAGCGAATGTTACAGCCGGGATATGTCCATGAAAACGAAAAGCGCCAAATATGCAAAGATGCGCCGGGGCGAGTACCAGAGCGTTATCTGTCCCTATGGCTACCGCAAGAGCGCGGACGGGCGCATGGAGCCGGACGAGGACGTTGCAGGGATTGTACGGCAGATATTTGAATGGGCGGCTGACGGCAATACGGCTGCCGAGATCACGCGGAAACTGTATGCCATGAATATCCCTACACCTGGGGAATACCGGAGGGATAAAGGGAAAGACCATTATAATGTGTCCAGGACACACGGCGTCTGGAGTAGCTCAACGGTCCTGCGGATGCTGGAGGACCAGCGGTATATCGGCACCTATGTGATCGGCAAGCGTAAGGTACAGGAAATCGGCAGCCGCCGCATGAAGCTAAAGGATGAAAGCGAATGGTTCAAAATACCGGACCACCACCCGGCAATCGTAAGCATGGAGCTGTTTGAGAAAGCCAACGCTTCGATCAGGCGTTTCTCCCTTCCGAATAAAAAACGGCGCGACTACCTTCTCCGCGGGAAAGTATTCTGCGGATGCTGCGACCATGCTATGTCACTTAGAAATGGAACGTGGTTTTACTGCCGTCACTCCGAAGTGGCAGAAACCCTCCCCTGCCATGGGGTGCGAGTGAAAATGGCTGATCTGGAGCAGGCGGTCCTTGAAACAATCCGGGCACAGATGTGTCCGGCGCTGGGGATTGACAGCAGCAAGGATAAGCTGAATTTGCAGACGGTCCAGCAGGCCGAGCACGAAGAAAAGCTGCGCTCTATTCAGGACAGCAAACGGCAGCTTTATGAACAGTATGCACTTGGAGAGATTGACCTGGAAACCTATCAGGAGCGCAAGGCGGTATATGATGCGGAACTGGTGCAAGCAAGGAATGTCCATGCCGCCATTACCGCACAGACCAGGCAGATACAGAGCGATTATGAAGCAAAGCTGAAACAGCGTGAGATCGTTCAGGAAGTAGGCAGCGCCGACACACTGACGCAAGCCCTGATTGACAGGCTTATCAGTAAGGTCTATATCTTTCCGGGAGACCGGATCGAGATTGAATATGTGACACAGGATTTCTTAGGAATAAGCGAACCAGGAAAGGAGGCGTGAGCCATGAATACCGTATTAAGCAACTACGGGCAGCTATGCGGCTGCCCGGAAATCCTCAAAAAAAGTTGTAATTTTTTTGTCGTGGGCTTGACATACGGGTGACGAATATCGTGCAAGCGTATTCTTTTCACTCCCGAAGCCTTGATACCTCTGATAATCTCATGCTCCATATAGGATTTTGTAAAACGGAACATTCTTTCGTCTGCCATAATTCCGTATAAGTGCGAAGTATACTCTTTTAATTCTTCTGTCAGAAACGGCGGTATCGTTATGATACGTTTGCTCTTTGGCGTTTTAGGCGGTGTGATAATATCCCTTCCCTCTATCCGCTGATAAGACTTGTTTACGGAAATGGTGCGCTTCTCTAAGTCAATATCATTGTAGGTAAGAGCAAGTAATTCTCCAATCCTCATTCCCGTCCAGTAAAGGAGCAGAAACGCCATTTTTGTTTCCGGCTTGTTCTCCACAGTCACAAGAAACTGCTTAAACTCCTGCTTCGTCCAAAACTCCTTTTCCCCTGCATGGCTCTTTCCGATACTCCCGGCTTTCCTGCATGGATTGTCTTTCAAATCATAGTACCGAACCGCATAATTGAAAATAGCCGACAACTGATTATTGACTGTTTTCAGATACGTTTCCGAATATCCTTTTTTCATCAGTGCATTTTGCCAAGCCCGAATGTCGGAAGCCTTAATCTCATTCATATTCTTTTTCTTGAAATACGGAATGATTTTCAAATCAATAATGAATTTCTTTGTACGCATGGTGTTTTCACGCAGACGGTGTTCCATATCCTCATAATAGATTTGTACGAAGTTTTCAAAATTGATGTCTAAATTCCTCTGCTGCTGTTGCAGGAAGTCACGCTCCCACTGTTCCGCTTCCGCTTTTGTCTTAAATCCCCTCTTGTTCTTCTTGTGGCTTACGCCCTGCCAGTCCTTATAATAGAACTGGCAACGCCACATCTTTCCGTCCCTTGTCGCTGACATAAAATCTCTCCTTTCCTACATGGCTACGGTCAGACCGTAGAATTTTTCTTCAAAGTATTTTGTCGGGACTTTGCCGCAGATTGTCCGATAGCCCTTTGCTTTCAGTTCCTCATTCAGCCCCCGAATAATCTTGTAGGCATAACCCGTTGATACGCCAAGCATTTCAGCCGCTTCCTCTGCCGTTACATACATTTTCTTTCCATTCTCCATATAGTCCTGTCCTTTCCTTTTTTATTTTTGGTACACATATGTGACCTTTATGTTCTTATTATACGGTACGCTTTTGTGAACGTCAAGTATTTATTTTAATTTTTTATACACAAATGTGTCCTGATGTGATAGAATTGAACTAAGCACTAACGAAAATCACATAAATTGGAGGTATTGGCATGACTACCGGGGAAAAGATTAAACACTTTCGGAATTTGCGTGGTATATCGCAGGAAACGCTCGGTCAGCTTTCCGGCATCAATTCAGCCACTATAAAAAAATATGAATATGGCATCCGCAATCCCAAGCCCGACCAACTGCTGAAAATTGCAAATGCTTTGGGTATCAGTATCAATGTTTTCATGGATTTTGATATAAAAACAGTGTCAGATGTATTGTCTTTAATTTTGAAAATGGACGAACAATTAGATATGAACTTTGAAGCAGAGAGATACGAGGACGGAAGTTTCAATCCCGCTACAATCAAAATATCCTTTCAGAACTCCCTGCTCAATCATAAGTTGGGCGTATATATGAAAGCAAGGGAATTGCAGGAGAACCTTTTGAATGATACGGAACGCTTCTCGTCAGAGGAAGAACACCAACGGGCGATTGAAGCACTCTCAAAGGATTTAGACGCCGTTAAGCAAAGTATTCTTGATGACAGTAAGATTGTGAAAAAAGGTGTTAGAGGTATCTCTGTCAAAATATATCCCGAAAATGAATAGACAAAAGCTATATCCACCAAAAGGAGCACACAATGATAAAAAAGAGTATCCGAAAAGAAATTGATAAAGTAATAAAAAATATTTGGCTCCGTAATATCTGCACTGATTATGGTAATGGCTTTCTAATAAAAGAAGCAAGCCTTCAATGCAGTTTATACCACCACTTGCAAAACGAATTAAATTTTTTGCTTCAACAAAATCACCTATATATTTATCCCGAATTTTATTTTAAGGAACTAAAATTTTTTGCAGATTTAGTTATTGTTGAAATGGATATGACGTTAGAAAAGAAATGGTTGTCTGAAAAAATGACTGATATAGCTGCTATTATAGAATTAAAATATGATGGTGGAAATGCCATGTCAACATCTGACTACATCAAAACCGATATGCCAAAATTGAAAGAATATATTCGCAGTCTAAATTATGATTGTCAATATTATTTTGGCGTAATTTATTAAACTGACTGTGAATGGCTGCATTGGTTTGATAAGCGAAGCACCAATAATTGGGCAAATGGACGTTTAACAGAATTAAATGCAGGATATTTAGGAGAAACCATGTATTTTGAAGTAAACTCATATAATAATATGAACTTTCAGCAAAAAAGAACTCATTGCAATGTGCTATTTTAATACATATCAAATATAAAATATCTCAATATCTGCTACACTTTAGAGAGCCTTAGTGACATTTGAATTTTCTTGTGGTATAGTGGACTTCCACTTTTAAGAAAAGGAGTTGATGATATATGCCACAGATGAATAAAGGCGGTAAATTTATTTTCGGAAAATCGCTGATACGAGATGACTTGACAATCCATCTCCCAACACAGGCTCTTACAGAGTACAACGCCACAGCAGAGAGAAAAGTCTATCTTTTTACTGGAAGCAAGGTCACTGGCGGCTTTTGTGTGACAAGAAAAGGATTGTTAGAACCATCAAAGTTAGGACACATTCTTACTGATAATCCGGCTTTACTGAATTATCAGACCGCAGAGGGCGAATTTGTCAAATACAAAGGGCGGTCATACTGTTGGGTAAATATTTCAGAGAATGGTGTAATTCAGCTTAATCAGCAGATATTAGATTTTCTTAATCTGAAGATTGGAATGGAACTATTGTCTATCCGAAGCAGTGATATAGCTTTTACAATGGGTGCAACCGGTCCCCTGTTGGAAAGAGCCGACAACTATGAGGGCGAAATTCCTCTGTATTAAAAAAGCAGGTATCATGATACCCGCCCAAAATCCAGTATTCCTCAAATAATTAGAGCCATTTTAGAGCCAAACGGCATAAAACACTCCCGGAAATGCCCATTTTATCAGCATTTCCGGGATTTTATCCGTTACTCGAACTCGACATCCTTTGGGAGATTTTTTGTTATAACATATGTTAAAATCTCTTTTTTCTCCCCTTCATTACACCTATTCCATACATTACATTTATTTAGGAAGCGGCTTAATGTCACAATAATGTCACGGCTTCATTCTTGAGGTGAAGGAATAAATTCAAACAGATCCCCTACGCTGCACTGAAACAGCTCGCATAATTTGCTCATAGTATTATAATCAACTCTTGTGGCATTATCTTTATATAAGTTGCCAACAGTATTCCGGGCCAGCCCCGTCTTATCGCAAACATCCTGAATCTTCATTCTATTGTTTCCCATATAGGTACAGAGATTACATTTAATCATAATATCCCTCCTTTTCTCAAATTATACCTTCTTATAATCACTATGTCAATAAAAATAATCAGCTTTTTAATTATTTTTATCAAAAAACTATTGACATCCCAAACCCATATGATAGAATAGAATCATCAAGAAGTTAATCATTTTAATCAATATGTTAATTATAAGGAGGAAATAAACATGTTAAAGAAACAGCGCTTTGGAGTAGAAATCGAGATGACCGGTATCACAAGAGAAAAGGCAGCGGAAGTAGTTGCGAAGGTTTTAAACAGCACCCCTTCAGCTCCGAAAGGATCTCCTTACTATACACGGACTATCAAAGATTCTTCCAGAAGGTCATGGAAAATCATGCGTGACAGTTCAATCAATGAAGATGTTAAAAAAGGTCGTGCTTGTGATGAACACAAAGTAGAATTTGTAACTCCGCCTTTGAACTATAAAGACATTGAATTGCTTCAAAATATCGTCAAAGAATTAAGTAATGCCGGTGCTTTTGCAAATAGCAGTTGTGGTATCCATATTCATGTGGACGGGGCAAACCATACTCCAGATTCTCTAAAAAGACTTGTGACTTTCATGATCTCTCGCCAGGATTTAATTTATGACGCTTTAGAAATTGGAAGCCGCGGATCCCGCTGGTGCAAAAAATTAAATGAAAACATCTTGAAAGAAATGAAGTCCTGCTCCCAGCTGACAAAAAGTGAAGCAGAACGCATCTGGTACAGCTCCGCAAACGATAATTATTTCGGTGGAATCAATCACGCGCACTATAACGAAACCCGTTATCATGGCGTCAATCTTCATTCTTACTTTACAAAGGGAACTGTTGAATTCCGCCTTTTTAACAGCACTCTGCATGACGGAAAAATCAAAGCATATATTCAGTTCTGCCTTGCCATGAGCGCATGGGCTATTGAAAGCACTGAAAAAATCACATTCCGCTCAATGGAAGGATACACCCCTCAGCAGAAAGTAACAATTATGAGAAATGTACTTACCCGCCGCCTGGGTCTTTCCGGAGAGGAATTCAAAACCTGCCGCCTCTGGCTTATGACACCTTTAAAGAAATCTGCTGGCATGGTTTGCAGAGTAGCATAATTAAACAGCTGACCTAACGGCTTGACGGGGGAAAGGAGAAAATCATGAAAAAATTATATATCGCCTATGGAAGTAACTTAAATATTGAACAAATGTCCTGGCGTTGCCCAACAGCTACCATATGGGGAAAGGGGATATTAAAGGACTGGACTCTGATTTTCCGCTCTATGCGTGGTCCGGCATATGCAACCATCAAAAAGGACGCTGGTTCCAATGTCCCCGTTGTGGTATGGGAAATTGACCGCCGATCAGAGTTTTCTTTGGATCGATATGAAGGTTATCCATCCTTTTATCACAAAGAAGATATAGAGGTCACTATGGATAATGGAGAAGCCATCACAGGAATGGCATATATAATGAATCAGCAGGCGGTTCCAGGGATACCCAGTAAATCTTATGTGAGAACCATTATGGAAGGATATTTGGATAATAATCTGAATCTTGGCTACTTAGAGTGCTTCTTGTCTGCCCAATAATTTCCATTTTCACAATACCCGAACTTATGCTAATATGAGAGAGGACGCCCTTATGGGACGTCCTCTTTAGCAGGCAGATGTTGCAGCACCTACCTGTTTTCGTCTGACTTAGAGCTGCCTGTTCGCGTATGTACTATTTTGGACTCTTTGTTCGGCTCTCTGGTAATCAAATCATTCAGATTGCACTCAAGGGCTTCGCAAATCAGATCCAGATGTTCAAGACTCACCCTTTCGGCAATCTCGTGGTACAATTCATTGATTGTGTTGGGCCGAATGCCAGTCATCCGCGCCAGGTCAGCTTGTGTCAGGCGCTTCTCTCCCAGACGTGCTGAAAGTAAAAGTTTAATCATGCGTGTTTGCTCCTTCCATTTTAGATTACCATATAAGGGTAAAATAAATTGGAAAAAGAGAGATTCTATCGCATGATGTTATTTTATATCATTTTTTGATAGAACGGCTCCGGCTCAAATCTGTTCTGTATAATCCATAGAGATCCAGCCGTCTTCATCCTTTTCATAGGATTTCAGAAGCCCCCAAAGCCTTGCTCCCTGTCCGTCGCTGGTTTTCACAATGGTAAATACACCCTCTCCGGTGTGAAGTGCTTTTCCGTTCTTTTTCTGATAATCATATGTGGTGCCAGGTCCCTTGCGAATCCTGAGATCTGTTATGGAAACTCTCACCTTGAACTCAGCGCCGGCTTCTTCCACACACGGATAAATTTCTTTTCCGGTATCGTCAAATACCTTATACCCGGCATTCTGGCGGCAAAGTTCAACTGCATTTTCCTTGTTTTTGAAAGCTCCGATCTGTTCGCCGCCATGCCAGGACGTGCGAACACGAAAATACTTTCCATCTCCTGTTTCCACCTTCTGCGCTTCAGTTGCTTTAAATGCAACATAATCGGGAATGGTGGTAATAAACAGACCGTCACTCAGCTTATACCAGCGTTCATCTGCAGATATTCCCACTACCGTGAAGAAATCACCTTTTCTGGCAATACGCTCCACATTATCGCCATACCCTGGCTCCCTTCTGATATTCAGCCCATCATCACCGGCATAGGAAACTGCCACGGTACCAGCCAAAGGATTTACTTTCTGCGATCCGGTATTGGTTTCTGTCACGGTACCGAATTCAATTTTACCGCCTTCCATTGTCTTTTTTACATCCCTGCGGAACTGATCCATGGACAGACCAAACTTATTCCAGATATGCTCCACATCACCATGATTGGAAGCAATCCCTTTCTGATTGCCCTCATGATGGCTCATAAGGCAGTTGCTGTCCAGAGGATTGAATCCGTATTTTTTGGCAATATATGCAAAAAATTCTACTGCCTGCCGATATGTGGAAAGCACATGAGCCTTCGTTCCGGAACCATCTCCCAGCTCAATCCAGTTTGAACCGCCTGTATATTTTATGGTTGCCGGCTCCGTCATTTCCAGGCTGATCAGCGTGTTATTGCCGCTCCCTTTCTTTCCGCTTCCGCAATGCCATCCTTTGATATTGAACGGCAACAGTTGAAGTATATTTCCATCTTTACCGGCAACAGCATGGACACAGACTTTCGCGCCTTCGCTATTCCAGATAGAAGCAAACACTTCCGGATCCGGCTGAGGGCAACCGACACTGTGAATCATTCCCCCGCCAGGGGTAATGACTGTTCCAGCCTTATAGCACGGGTTTCTTTTTGCTGTTCGATCCATAATTTTCAATGCTTTTTCCTCCTTATCAAACACTGTGAGCCCATATTCTTCTACGATATTGCATACCTTCTGGACATACTTTATATCTGTGGCATATCCTCCATTTCGGATAATCTGTGCCGCCTTCCGGTAATCCTTTTCCCCGGCTAATCCCTGAAATCTTAATACACCTGCCTTCTTTGCGCCTGTCAGATAAAGAGAATGATCCCTGATACTATTTTCGATAGTGGGGTATGCTCTAAAATCTGATACCTTCATTGTTTCATTCCCGGCGCTGTCCTGTTCCGGAGAAGGTTTAGTGTATTTTGATTCTCCGTCCCATACAGATTCCCATGTGTTCCCACTGAGAGAAGTTTTCATACCAAAAAAATTATTGGCATGAAGCGCCAGTTCAGAAGACCCCCACCCTGATTCCAGTATCGCCTGTGCAATAGTAATGGAGGCCAGCACTCCGCTGACCTCCATATCTTTTTTCGCCCAGGCACCTACCATTTCGATAAATTCCTGCTTATTTTTCTCCATACTTTTGACTCCCTTTTACAGTTCCTTTCGATAGAACCTTTTCCAGATACCGATCAGATAATCCCAGCCTTTTGTACAGATAATTGCAATGACAAAAGCCGCAAAAATAGTGGCAACCAGGTAGTACCACACAAAGCTGATTTTTGCATAAGAAATATATGCGAAAAAGACGATGGTACAGATAATAATGCTGAGTACCAACACCTGCAGATCTGTGGGAATCCGGTTCAGAATTCCGATTTCCTTTGTAAACTCTGTGATGATTGATACCAGCGTACAGATTGCCGCCGCAACCAGAAGAATCATTGACATATTAGTTAATAAAGTTTCCATAAGACGTCCTCCTTAATATAAATGATCGATGGCCTGCCGCTGCAGGAATTCTTTCTGTTCATGCTTAACATTCCGGGCATATTCCAGGGCTGCTTCTGTTTCTCCGTTTGTATGCCCATTTTTCAATGCCAGAGCAGCCGCTTCGCCGAGGGCAATGGCCGCCCCAATGCTTTTTACCATAAGAATTTCATTTTCTTCCCTGGCAGCTTCCTTTTCATCCAGTTCTTTATTTCTTCTGTCAATACGTTTTTCCAGACACCAGAAACAGAATCCGGTAATTGCACTGGGAATACTCATAGCGATGGCAATTGCTGTTAAATCCAAATTTCTCACCTCCTTCCACAAAAAAAGAGCCTTATGGCTCTAATTTTGTCATTTCATATTCTCGCATTGCTTCCTCTGCAAGTCTTTTATCCTGCTCTAAAATCCTGTCTTCCTCACTCTCTATGTTGAGAATGTTTTTGTAATGCAGAATGTCCGTAGCTTGACGAGAAACAAGCCTGCCCAGTCTGCAGATAACTTCATCCTGCTTTTCTACCATTTCCATATAGAGTTCTAACAGTTCAAGCAATGCAGCTTCATCCAAATCCTCTAACATAAGCCCTCCTTCCTATAATTTTTACAAACAAAAAGAGCCTGAAATCATTAAGAATCAGCCTCTTTTGCCAGCCCAAGTGCTTCCTTGACCGCCTCCCTAAATTGATCCGGCACGCTCTCAATCGTTCTCATTCCGCTTTTCACAAGTCTGATATACAATTCCAGCATAATTAAACACCTCCATTTTGCTTCTCATAGATTTCTGCTATTGCAGCCATTGTTGCCAACTGATTTTGTTCCTGTTCCAATAACCGCTCGTAGATTTCAGCCTGGGCCGCCATACTTACAAGCAGATTATCATTGGTATTTTGATTCATTTCCTCCTGAACCAGAAGCAAATTATATTCTTCTTCTGAAATAAATCTGCTCTGGCATTTCCAGCCGGTTTCCGTTGTGCCATCCGGATTTTCCTTCTCATACGGCTGAATATCCTTTCTCTGAATATAGCCCCTTCGATTAAGGCTTTCCAGAGCTTCAGGATGTCGCACAGATAATTCTTCTTGCCAGTTTGTCATTCCTGTTGTCCTCCTTTGCCAACTTTGATATGATTTTTTTAATATGCCTTACCCTCACAAACGGTTTGACATTTACAAGATACCATGCGTAGGTATCAGTGCATGATACCCACCCCATCAAAGAAATAAAACTGCTGCATAGTTTTTTGGGAAATGCCTGGTGATTTTCCTTCTTTTTACCTATCCGCCTTGCGGCCGCTGCCAGATGAATCATGATATGCTTTCTCATAATTACACGGTCACGGTAGAAATAAAATCCCATTGCCGATATGCGCCTCCCGGTTCTCTTTCCATTCTTTTTTACATAGTCAAATCTGGATACCTGCCAATCACCCTTTAATTTTAAACGGTGCTTGCCAAGCCATGACATAACCCCTTTAATAGCCCTGTGAAGTCTCTTTTTGTTATCATCCATAAAAGTAAGGTTATCCATGTATCTGGTGTAATGAGCAATACCATATACATTTTTCACCATATAATCCATCTCCTGTAGCAGAAAATTGGCAAGCCACTGGCTGAGAAAAAATCCCAGCGGAATTCCTCTAACCAAAAACTGCCGCATAGATACATCAATCAAATGCAGAAAAAAATTGTCATGAACCCTTTTTTGTAATTTTTTCCGCACAATCGAATATCTGACATGATCGTAAAAATGACGAATATCGCACACCGCATGATTCCTTATGCCTTTTCCTCTGTGAATCCATCTGCTTATGGCCTTTTTCCCTTTGTGAGAACCTCTTTTAGGAAAGGAAGCATAAGTATGCGCATAGGCACTTCCACGTAAAATAGGTTCCAAAATTAAAATAATGATATGATGAACCCATTGCTCCACCACACTCGGAACATAAATAGTTCTGGTTTTTCCAGCTTCCCTAATCGTTATCGGCTTGTGCATTTTAGGTTTAAATGCCAGTTCCGGATGTTCTACATGCCATCCTTTGGGTTTTGTATTGATAAGCATTATCTGGATTTTTTCAACCCACTTATCAAAATCATTTTCGATTTCTACAATCTCTTTCCTGGTTGTCTTTTTCTTTCTCATACGCTCAAAAGCGCGGATAATCACCTTCTTCTGGCAGGCTATTTGATAAAGGTATCTATAACTTTTTTTCTTCACCCACGGTACTTCTAAAACTTTCTCAATATCGTATGCATAAGACATTTGCTTCTATCTCCTTGTCACTTTCCTACATATCATTGTACTTGCAACACCTGCATCGGAATAATTTCCACTCACCAAAACCAATAATGGCGGATATACCGGTATTTCAACCGTCAGAGGTGTAGGATTGTCGGTGGCATTTGTATTATTATTCCATTCTAAGATAGAAATGAGGCGCCGTTGTTCCACCAGGCGTTAGCCGCGGTATTGTTGAACGTGCGGGAAAACAAGCCGCCGTTAGCCCCGTTGCCGCAGCTGCCCAGCCGGAACGCCCGCTAAAGCCGCCCCGACAACCCCTGTTTTTCGTAGGTGCATTTTTCATTTTGCAAAAAATATAAAACCCTTTGGGGGAATTCCCCCAAACCCCCTAAAAGCCTTTTTGGGGGAAGACCCCCAAACCCCCTACGCTGCTACGCAGCGACAGGTTGTGCCTGAAGAAGCGAGGCGCCGTAGTACCACCAGGCGCCAGCCGCGGTAGCGCCGAACGTGCGGGAAAACAAGCCGCCGCTAGCCCCGTTGCCGCAACCGCCCAGCCGGAACGATACTCGCACATCCGTAGCCGTTACCCATGTGTGGTCGCAATAACCGGTTAAAGAAGTACAAATCACTTCCGCAGTAGGAACCGCCCCAAATCCAGGAATCACCTGAGTGATGGCATAATAATTATTTGACGCCAGCTTCACCCCAGTGTCAATGTATTTGGCTCCGGTCAAGTCATAGGTATAATCCGGGCTTACTTTAATAATGCCATTTACCAACAATGTATATGGATCCCTCTGCCAGAGCATTTGCGATCCCAGGACACAGGAATGAAAAACCTTATTAAAGCTCTTTTCATCCTTCGATCCATAAAACTGGCCGCCGCCAATGACTGTATTTACCTTTGTCCCGTGTTTCTGCTCTTTATCATTTACATATGACGTTGACATGCCTGCCCCAAATGATGCCTGGGTATTTGTGGACCTCGTAAGCATTACGCATATATCAGCCAGCGTATTCATTAAGGCGCCGCCAAAGAAAAGGGCTTCCGGATCGGTTTTTTTTATCGCTGCATTCTGCACCTCTGTTGTTACATTTGCAGTCACATTAGTGTCACTTGTGTTTCCGGTTGCCGTCCCCCAACTCCATTGACCGGCAATACTCCGCATCTTTCCATTTCCATCGATGGAGCCATAAAACAACGGTATCAGCATATAATCCCGTTCTTTTCCCAACACGTCAAAACCGATGGGTTTGAAATCATCGGTCAGCTTTCGCTCACAAAAAAGCACATACCGGTCATACCCAATTTTATAAGTATGGGTATATATTTTTTTAATGACTGCCATAGCATTCCCGGCATAATTTACGTTGGCCACATCTGAAGCAGAGCCGTCACTGGCTTTTTTTGTATAATCATTTTCATTCAGATAATACTCTATTCCACCTCCCCAGTTCGCCATTACCGGCTTATTGGCTTTCAGCCACTCCCAATTCCCCCAAGAGCCATAATCCATGATATGGGTATCCATATTCATCATCATAGGAGTAAAGTCCTTGTTGGCACCAATATACTCAACCCGCGTGGCCGGATCCAGATCTGCTTCATGAATAATCATTCCATATACCGGCGAATCCAGAGGAACCAGATTATTCAAAAGCTTCTGTGTATTTTCATACACCTTATCCAGAGTAGCCTTGTCTGCTACATAAATTCTTTCGGACATAAATTTACCGCCTTTCTCACTATACTACATTCTGTTGCTTTACGATTTTTTTGTTATTTAATATCAAATAGCGATATTTTAAGTATCGGTTTCTATATACAGAAGCCCGTTCTCCACCCCGAAATGATACGTCTGATCCGTTTCATCATCTTTGATATGTTTCAAACATTCATCATTTTTCAGAAGCTGCTGAAACATAGGATTAAAGATATTGGCATGCGCCGGATCGGACTTCTCCAGCATCCGCATTTGATTGCTATACCTGGGATTAGAAACATCATATTTTGCCATCAACCCACCTCCTAGAATGTATCATCAATCTCGAATCCCATTTCCTGGTCTTCGTCTTTTCCTTTGTCCAGAAATGATTTTATGGCAATCAAATCCCCATCTTCATCATATAATGCTATTTCATTGATGTATTTGTTTGCCAGTTCTCCTTCATTCAAAGTACAGACATACCGGTAAACCAGCCGGGAAACTACTTCATACCTGTCAATTTCCTTTCTGAGAAGCTCATGGCGCAATTCTGTCTGATCTGCAACAGGGGCAATCACACCGCCAGAGGCATTCTTCGCACCATCTCCAAATGCCATTCCCACAATTTTGGGAAGCGGAGCCACTCCCGCTCTCGCTTTCAGCATTTTTTCCCTTGCAATATCTGTTACAATACTTTCTGCCATTACTCTAAGACCTCCTTACTCTGATAAGCATCCAGTGTTTGGCTGCCGTCCAGAGGAACAGCCCCATCCAGATACCATAAATTGTGTGTGACCGTAACCGTGGGCGCTGAAAAGGCTTCTCTGGCAGCCACTTCCCCCCGATGTGTTACCTTTGCTTTATACTCTGGAAATCCATTGTCCAGATTCCTCTCCCCATCTAATTTGTATTTTCCGTTTAGTGCGCCCTCCCACCAACAGATTTTATATCGAAATAAGCTCCTGATTTCAAATTTCAGGGCATTTTCCATCCTAAAGGTATTCCACATAGCCTTAACTGAAATAAGCCCCTGCAAAGCCAATGCAGCCCTATGGAAAACCTTTAATTTATATGGTGGGAAAAATCGATCCAGACAGATTCCTCCATCCAGAAAATATTTACCATTCAGAATGTGTTTAGTTTCTCCCCACCAATAGCATGTAAACGTATGAATAATCAAAACAGGAAACTTTTCTTTTGTCGTGAAGGCAAAAGCATTGTTTATTTTTTTCAGATATACATTTTCTGAATTAAATACCGAAAACAGGTTCCGCACCTTCATATGATAAGGCGGAAATTCTGTATTAAGCAGCCGGCTCCCATCCAACAGAAACCCTCCATTAAGAATCCCTTGTTCGCCAAACCAATAAACAGCCATTCTATGAATTGTCTTAAAATAAAATTGCTCTTTTAGGACAATCTGCCCCAGATAATATGCCTGGTAAAAAGCCATATGCGCCTCTTTATAATCCTCGACAATCCTCCGGATCAATCCACTGCTGCAATCCAAAGAATCATCTCTGATGCGGACCTGGAATGTATATGGCGCTATATTACGGATAATATCTACATTAGCCCCGGCAACATTTTTTATCAGACGTTCCAGGGAAATAGGAGTAATCCTTTGCAATGTCAGCAGCTTCATCATAACTCGGCTCCGCCGTTCTGCAATATCCTCTGTGCTCCTGCCAATCCCTAGCATTTCTTCCCATAATCCCAAACCCCATGTTGCTGTCTGCGGATTAAATTGATTTGGCATATCTTCAATGATGGCATGAATAATGTCCAGTTCTTCCCCTTTAGCGTTGTTTTGAGCCGTATAAAACAAACTTTCACGGTAATAGCTTTCCACATATCCCATCATCAAATCAGCACGGCTAATTTCCATCAAAATACACCTCCCCAACAGAAGGCTTGAGATGAACCGGCGTCTGAATATTACTGCCGGATTTATTCATCAATATGCTTCCAAAATCTTTTACTCCTGGCACATGTTTAATAGCGTCTTCCACATAGTGAATTCTCACCAGACCGCCAATGCTGACTTTGGCAACTTCCCCCTTCACCGCTTCAATAATATTCTGCCGGGTATTTACCAAACTGTATCCCGCTTCAAATTCAAGGCCGGTAATATCGATTCTGATTGCATAATTTTCTGTTGTAATCACAGTAACAACCGCCCCGATGGGCGCCCTTCCTTCTCCCTCCCCCTCATGATCTGAAGGATCTAAATGTTCTTTCACCCTATCCACCAAATCCGGAATAGGAGAGCCGCCTTCGCCAATAATAATAACTTGAACGGTACCAGGCCCATCCCACAAAGGAATAACTTCCACCTCGGCAACTCCCGGAACTTCTTTCGCCCATTGTTTATAATCATTTTTATTTCCGCCGCTTATGGGGTTTCTCACTTTATCCAATAACCTTGACAAAAGAGATTCATCTTTTTCCTCATCCACGCCATTTGTAAACGCTACCGGATTACTAATAGATACCAGATTTTCAATATCCGATAAATTCAAATTGATTTCTTCCGCCTGTGCGTTACCTGCGGCGCCTATTTCATCTGAAATCACTTCCACCTCTATTTGCCCGTTATCTCCAACCACCGCATACTTTTGTGATGTGTAATATTTTACTGCCAGAGCAGATCCCGCCGTTATGGTATTTGAAAATTTTGTCCCGGCCGGAATTGCTGTTCCGACAGCGCCTGTTATCAGAAGGTTTCCGCTGGCAAATGTTGCGCCTTTTCTGTATACCCCGCGGGAAGCTGCTGCCAGTGTTAGCCATTCGCCAAAGGAATGCTGCGGAAAGGCAAGCAATATTATATTTCTCAGCATAAAGTACACTATCGCAAATTCCATATTGGTAGGCTCAATGGCGTCGTATTCATAACTTCCAACAGAAGTATCCAGTCCCTCCGGTACTCTTTCGTATACCCTTTCCCTTATGCTTTCTTCATCCTGCAATGCCAGCCATTCCACCACATCCAGAGTACCTTCCTGAATCATTTTTATAAAATCATAGCTGGGTTGTTTCGACATATCGCACCACCTCTCTATGACGGCTGGATGTTCCGTCTATACCATTCACAACAAATTCACATAAAATCATATCTCCTTCCCCTTTAATCTCAAAATTGCTGAGGCTTGCTATCAGAGGGTGATATACCAGCGCTTCGGTAAATACCCTTCGCAATTCACACTCCACCACCTCATACGGATCGTCTTGATTTAAAATCAAATCAACTTCATTTCCATACGAATCTGGATAAATCAGATTTTTATATCTTCGATCATGTAAAATTTTATTTACCACTTGTTCCAGAAGTTCATTGGGGTTATTTGTCATGATGGCATTCCCCATTACATCTGTGACAAACTCATTTTTTTCAAAATCAAATTTAAAAGTTTGTTTCCCTATCAGGCTGTCCTTATACGTTTTTATGGTAGTATCTGCCGTAATTTTTTCTGATAACTCTGGTAAAATTCCCATTATGCAGGCACCACCTTACATAATATGACATAGTGTGTGCCGCCCACTGCAACACCGACAACTCGATCTCCTGCAGAAAGGGCGCCCTTAAATTCAATTTCTGAATCTGGCAGATCCATGACCGGAGAGGTAATATCTCCCTTTCTTTTATGACCCATAAATGAGGAATTCACTAGCAACCCCGCTGACACATCAAATCCCACATCATCAAATTTTACAGTCAATGGGGAAATGGCCGATACTGTTCCTAGCATGGGTTCAAATCCACTTGTCTGTTTCCGGCCAGATATTTTACTTATAATTCTTGCTGCCTCCGCACTCAAACTATCACTCCTTTCTGCAGGCTTCCCTACGATTCTTTAGGTGCCTGATATTCTATTTCCGGCAATTCATCTGTCCATGCCAGCGTAAGGCTCATTTCATGGTAGCCATTACTGTATCTGTGGCTGTCGGATTCCACATAAAAGCCCCCTACCAGCCCTGTTTCATTATCGATCACATATACCCCCGTACCTGTTTCAACTCCTTCAATTCCATAGGTTTTGATAGAACCGCTTTTTTGCAATGCCGATAATTCTTTCAGCTTTTGGGCGGCGATTGCATTCACTTCTGCCTGAGTAGCCTTGTTGCTCTGGCTGACATATTCCTGCATGATTCCGTAAAGTTTTTGGGCTTCTTCGTTTTTCTGAACAGCAGATATTTCATTTCCCTTAGAATCTTTACCGACCACCTTCACCTGGGTATATGTGCTTTCTATGCTTTCATCATAAGAGGCATCTATCAAATTCACGCCTTCCTCAATTACCCATTGAGCTGTCTGGTTGAGTTTTTCAATCAGTTCCAGATTTCCGTTTTTAATGCGTGTGGTGTATCTTTTCCCACTCTGTTTCCGAGTTTCTGTTAATGCCGTAATAATCATATCCCACGGTGTTTTTTTCAGAAAATGTAATACCGAAAATTTCACTCCGGTATCTTCCACTGTTCCTGTGCTGATTCCCAGCGTTTTGCACAAACTCAAAAATATCTCACCAGCAGTCATGTTCTCAAACTTCTTATCCATTTTACTGCGCGTAAGCCACCAGCGTATGTCCCTGGCAGTATATTTTATTGTCGTACTGCTTCTGGTTTTGCTTTTCTTTGTAATGATATACCGCATCAGTTCTTCATCAGACGCATTATAAACCACAACACAACTTCCATTCGGAAAATCTGTCTTTCCTTCCACTTTCAACACTTCCATATTCAGAGTGCGCGAAGCTTCATTTTTGCTGCCACCCCAGGTCATTGAGGTGACAGCTTCCTCGATCCAGGAAATAAGCGTTTCCTGAACTACGGCCACTTTATATTTTTCTCTTTCTTTATACAGTTCGATCATGATGGAATCGTCAATACCTGTCCGGGATATATCAAATCTGCATTCTGAATAGGGGGGCTGTTTGCAGCAAATATTTTTGGATATTGCGCCCCATTGCCATAGAATCTTTTAGCAATAACCCACAGGCAATCTCCTTTCACAACAGTATAGGTGTTGGCCGTGGCGGCCGTTTCTGGTCTGTCAGACTGCTGCTCTACCTTCGGCGCCACTTTTACCACTTCACGAATCTTTATGAATTTGAATTCTTTAAATTCAATATCAAAGTATACATCTCCAGGCTCCCCGCCCTTCTCCCGATAATCAAACTTCCGGATCGTTGCATACATATTGATGTCCGTTTCTGTTATCAGCAGCTTAACCGGCTTTCCAGAATCACGCCATTTGTTAATTTTGTCTACTGCCTCCCACGGATCCGGAATGTTTTTTCTGACACAATAGGAAGAATCATAGTCCCTGGGGAAAAAGGAGGAAAACGCAACGCTTTGTAGCATACTGTTTCCAATAATTGTGCGTTCCCCTCCCTTAATTACCTGGGAATCCGAAAAGGCGGTTCCTCCGCCACCTATTACGAGTTCGGGAGGATTAACCGGAAGTGTAATGCTTTCTTTTAGATTTTCAAATGATATTTTGTAAATCAATCAAAGTCCTCCTCTCCCATGTTTTCCGCCGTTTCTTCAATATCATCTGCAAGTGCTGCCAGTATCTTTTCTACCAGCCTGTCTTCATCACCTTCTCCCGTCACGGTTACACTTTCAATAATTTTTTCGATATAATATTTTTTTACGCTCTGCTGCTGGTTTTTCGTTGTTTCAGAGTAGGAATTGCTTACATCCGAGTTACTTATGGGCTGTGCAATGTCCAACCCCTCATACGTTCCACCGCCTTCTTTGGGCGGCGGTGGTTTTTTGGGACTTTTAGGTTTATCTGGTTCATCCGGTTCATATGGTCTGATTTCCGGCGGCTGCATATCTGTGAGATTTGCCCCCATGGTTAATTTCATATCGCCTGCCATGTTTTCAACTTCATTATTTATCATGGCTTTGGTTTCTTTCAAACCTTCTACCACACCGGCGCCGACATTAAATCCAACCTGGGCTTTCATCACTGTAGACGGGGAATGAATTCCCAGGAATCCTTTGAATTTGTCCACAATGGAACTGGCCACATTTCCGATGGTACTTGCAATTGCCTTAACGCCTTCAACCAGCCCGTTTCCTATGCCTTTTATCAGATCAATTCCGAGCTGCAACCAATCCGTACTTGTGATGGTTTCCCAAATGGCCTGTACAAGCTGCAAGGCTCCCTCAATAAGCTGCGGTATAGCCTCTATCAGTCCTTGAACCAGAGCAACAATAATCTGGATGGCAACCTCGATAATCATAGGCAGATTTTCGGTAATAAATGTTACCAGACCTGTAATAATCTGAATTACCCCATCTACCAGCATCGGGATGTTCTCTGTAATCCCCTGGACCAGCGCCAGGATAATGTTTAGAGCCGCCTCCAAAATCATAGGCAGATTATCTGATACAAACTGTACAATATTCAGAATCACTTCAACAATCGCCGGAATCAATACCGGAATCGAATCTATGATCCCCTGGGCCAGCGCCATCAATATATCCAGCGCTGCCATAACAATCGTACCTAAATTCGCACTGATAAACTGCACGAATCCCATAATGATCTGTACCACTGCCGGAACCAATACCGGCAATGCCTGGGTAAGCCCCTGGACCAGCGCCATCAGAACCTTTAGAGCCGCATCAAGAATTGGTTGCAGATTCTGCCCCATAGAGCCAGATAATGCGGTAATAATTTTAACTACCACATCAGCCATTAAAGGCGTTCCGTCTGCTATCCCCTGGGCAAGTTTTGTGATTGCTTCGGATCCGCTGTTTAGCAATTCTGGAAGCTGTTCTGCAATCCCCTTGGAGAGTTCCAAAACCAGATCCCCTCCGGCCAAAAGCAACTCTGGAATCAGCTGAAGGATTCCCTGGATAAATACGGTTCCTGCTCCCGTCAAACCGCTGACTATCTGTGGCAGATTGCTTTTTATGCCAGAAATAAGGCTGCTGACAATTCCAACTCCGGCCTGAATCAACTGCGGCACCAATGAAGCCATTTTGGTAACAACCTTTGCAAATACAGAACCAATTGCCCCTACCAGACCGTCTATGCCGCCTTCTTCCGTTGCCTTTGTCAAATCGCCGATCCAGCCAGATGCTTCCTTCACCAGATCCTTTAGATTACTGCTCCCCAGCGCCTCATATATGGCAATGCCAGCGCCTTCCATTGCAGACTTGAACTCTGTTATCCGTCCTTGCAGATTATTATTCATGGTGTCAGCCATGTTCTGCATAGCACCATCTGAATCAGCAATATATCCGCTTAATTCATCAAATCGATCTCCGCAGTTGTCAAGAAGAGCGTTTACCGACTTTAAATCTGCTTTGTTAAAAATAGTTGACAGTGCATTTTGTTTCTCTGCATCTGTCATATTCTCCATAGACGCATTCAGATCGCCCAACACTTCATTCATGGGGCGCATTTTCCCTTGTGCGTCATAGACACTCACACCAAGAGATTTCAGCTTTTTAGCAGCAATATCCGTGGGAGATTGCAGGGAAAGCATGATATTCCGAAGCTTTGTACCGCCCTCTGCCCCTTTTACCCCATTATCAGCGATTATGCCCAGCAGAGTATTTAACTCTGTTGTGCCACCGGCCAATGTCTTAGCCGTACCGCCGACCGTAAGGATTGCTTCTCCCAATTGGGCTACGCTTGTATTGCTCTTTTGAGCTGTTTTTGCAAGCTGATCCCCAAACTGTGTAAGGTTTTCTTCTGTTGCGGCAATTCCCAGGGCTGACATGCTGTCCGTCACCATGTCGGATGCCGCTGCCAGATCCATACCTCCGGCGGCTGCCAGATTTAGAATTGTGGGAAGAGCTGCACATGCTTTGTCCGCATCATATCCGGCCAGTGCCAGGTAATTAAGTGCCTCGCCTGCTTCTGAAGCAGAAAACTTCGTGGAGGCTCCCATTTCCTTTGCCACATTTGCCAGTTTCGCATATGCCTCATTACTGTAATTCGCTTCATCTGCCGTCATTCCCATTGTAGCAGCAACCTGACTCATGCTGGCTTCAAACTGAGAACCAACATTAACGCTCGCCGCACCAATGCCGCCAATTACGGTAGCTGCTGCCCCCACAGAAACAGCCAGCCCCTTTGCAATTTTTCCGGTAGCCCCGGCCACTGCTTTACCGGCTTTTGCACTTAATCCGGCAAGTTTAGCGCCAAGCTCTTTTATGGTGTTGAATGCCTGTTGTGCTTTTAGCCTTACTTCCGGGGTAAATATTTTACCGCCCAAAGCTCCTAATTTGGCCTTCACAGCGTTCGCAGCTTTAGAAGCAATATCTTTTACCTTAATGACCGGATAAGCCACTGTACCGGCTATTTTCGCCAGTCCTGTCCGTACAGAGGACATTACCGACTTTGCTTTGTCCACTGCCGATATGATCGGTGCAAACTTTTCTCTGGCAAAAGTCTTCGCCTTGTTTTTGATGCTGTTGATTTTTTCTGTTGCCTGGTCTTTCAGCTTTACAACCGGGCTTATTATCCGCTGCCCAATAGACTTTAGCTTTTCATCAATGTCATAGACCTGTTTTAAAGCGTCAGTCTTAAAATCCAGATACGCTCTCACGGCCACATTGGTACTGTTCAGATTTTCCAACGCCCTTTCCAGGGTAGAAAGCTCCGCTCTGGCAACTTCCAACTCATTGAAATCTATCCGAATCTGCTGCCACTCTGCAAATTGCTGTTTCGCCGCTTCAATATCCGCCAGCTTTTTTTCCAGACTTTCTATGGACTGCTCTACTCCCAGCCTGACACTGCCTTTTGTTCCATCTGTAAATTCCGCCTGTTTTTGTTTCAGAACAGCCAGCTTATTACCGTATTCCTCCACTTTCCCGCTGTTCTTTTCCAGGAAATTTCCCAGTTCAGCCAGCTTCGCATTTATCGTTTCATTTTCCAAACCATCCAGATCTATTTTTGTTTGCAGGGAAAGTTCCTTTTGGGAAACCGTATTTCGCAGGGAGGCGATTGAAGCCTGGGCAGCGGAAACCATTTCGGATATATTGCTGTTTGCGGAAATATTGATATTCTGTGTTGCCGCAATTTTAGAAATGGCATCTTTGGATTCATTCACCCTCTGTGTCATTGCTGACACACTCTTGCTGGCCTTATCCATCTGTGCCGACAGCTTATCTCTTAATGTAAGAACCGCGCTTAATTCCATCCTCTCACCTCCCCGCCCTTAATTTTTCTTACCAGCCTTCCCTCCCGGCTTCTCTTTTCTCTCCTTCAAAGTAAGCTCC
Source organism: Clostridiaceae bacterium (assembly GCA_910575795.1). GTDB lineage: Bacteria > Bacillota > Clostridia > Lachnospirales > Lachnospiraceae > Otoolea > Otoolea muris. The sequence goes on from CAJTGE010000011.1 coordinate 41,140, forward strand.
AGCGAGGCATACATAAAATCCCGCACCCGGCGTGGTTTTGCATATATTTCATCCGGGAACAGAGAATAATGGCTTTCTTGAAGCAATCGGTGTATTATTCCTGCTTCTCCGCCTCGCATAATGAGTTTTTTGCTTCTTCCAGCCCGTCATCAAATCCCGAAATATCCATAATGGCCTCTGTAAGCTGAGAAATTTCCCCGATATAAAGCCGTTTCCGGATTACTTTGGCAGGATCGGAAGTATTATATTTTGCCAGAAGTTTCGGCTCATTCCAGTCCGGCTTCACGCATGCCGTAACGATCAGAAGGTTTGACAGCATTTCCTGATTGGTCTTTTCCTCAATCTGGTGCGTTCTTTTGTTTTTTACCGGATATTTGCACCGGTTTTCCAGTTTGCTGTATTCCTCAGAAGAAATGGCCTTGACCGTAAAATAGGCATCAAAGCGTTTCATATAAACCTGCTTTGTCGCCTCATCCGGGGTTCCCAGCAGTTTTTCCAGCAATTCAGCATCCGACATTGTCGGCGGCGCAATATAGGCATCTCCCGGCATATCTTCCATTTTTTCATAAGCTGTTATTTTATCTTCCATCTCAAAATCTCCTTTCAAAAACAAATGCGGCCCATCGGCCGCAAATCTTATTTTTCAGTAATCGGATCCAACCATTCCACTCCGGTAAAGGAAAAAGGCCATTCTTCTTCAACAATAGAACCCACTTCCCATCCCACAATAGGTATCTTCGTAAATTTTACATGCTTCAGACGCACTCTTTCACAGCCAAACGCTTCCGGATCATCCAGTTTAGAAATAAGCTCTGTCACATACTCCGACTTCCGGTCATCGGTAATTCTGGCAACATTCTGAACCAGCTCCGTTGTGATTTTATAACCGGAAATGCTGCCTGTACCCTTTACGCTCAAAAGCTTCTGTCCGGTCCAACGTGTCCCCGACATTTTTACATCACCGTATGACGGTTCAACATCTGCCGACATTTTATAGATATTTGTCAGCCATTTTCCTTCACTGTGACATTCGCCAAAGGAACCGTTAATTACTCTGGTATCATCTAACATACCGCTCCTCCTTACAGATAAATTTTATTAAAGATCTGTTCAATCTTATCAATGGTAAGAGCCTGTGTTTCCATATAAACTACATCGCCCTCACTCACAAGAGCTTCACTCAACCCTACCAGAATATCCGGGCTGATTACATGCTCATTTGCCAGGGTTTCCAGATATTGCGAAACACCGCTGAACAGCGCCGCCCGGCCGTCTGCATCATTATCAAGTTCGCCGAGTACATTATTCATGGCATACCGCCCAATATCATAGTCAATTGCCGCCATAGTGGAGATTGCCTTGATTTTTCTGAGTTTTTGTCCAGCCTCTTTACCAAAGCTGGTAAAGGTATTTATGCCTCTTTCGACTTTGACTTTCACCTCAAAACTCTCCGGATCTGTATCCTTAAACAGGACAAAGGAGCCTGCCCTGGTAGCCTCGCAAATCTGCGTGTCCGTCAGCTCCACTGTCACATCCACTATATCTTCCAGTTGCTTATAGGTAATGGAAGCATTCAAAGGCAGCGCCGCCACTGCCCCGGCAATTTGCGGAGCCATTTCTGCAGATGAATACATATTCCCTGCGGCATCAATCCCACCGACAATACAGTTGATAATTCCGTAATTGTCGCATGACTTTGAACGGGTATTGCCAATGTCTGGCTCCTTATCATCTGCATGCGTTCCGCCAATAACAAGCTGAATCATTTTCCCGGTATTCCACACCCGATTATGCCAGCTTTTTACCATCGTTAGAATTGCTTCATCGGTCACTCCATCTAAGGCCAGCGTATTCATGTAAGCTGTTTCAAAGGCTGTCAGTGCCTTTATATAGTCCTCTACCCTTACCTCGCTTCCAGACGCACCGCCAGCAAAGGAAATGGAGGCCGTGGGAGAAAGTGGCGTTTCTCCCGTTCTTACTGCTGTTACCAGGGACTCCGCATCGTTATTGACCGCCTCAACCAAAGCATCCAGGTCGCCTTTTTCAATGGTATACTTGCTTACCATTGCGCTGTCCTCATAAATACAGAGATTCACACAATCCTCATTCTGGATGTTTTCTGTAATGGAAGCCCTGAAATGGTTTCCGCGTTCCCCTTTATATTTTGCAATCAGTTTGAAGCTGCCTTCCACTGTTGCAACTGCCTGTTCCGCCTCTGCGGTTGCCATCCTGTAAATAACCAGCTTGTGGGGCTTGCGGTCTTTTCCCCCTTTCGCTGCCCTTCGCGCCAGGTAAACCGTTCCTCCATCACCAAATGTTGAGATAATATCCGTATCATCACTGCAAATAGTAAGCTGATTACATGGCCCCCAATCTGCTTTAATGGGAATGCCCACAACGCCTTTCTTAGCAGCATTGATCCGGGACGTTGCCAGAGATACAAACCAATTGTAAAGTCCTGTGCGGTCTTTGGTTTCACCCGGTTTCCATGTTCCACTGGACATATTACACTACCTCCTTTTTTACAAATTTTTCAATGGCCTTTTTTACCTCGGCCAGGGTATACTTTTCTTTTGTTTCTGCCGGGAGAAGCGCCCCGTAGATCACTTCCGGATAAACTCCAAAAAGTTCCTTTGAATGCTGACATATTTCATCCAGACTAAACTCTCCTTTATCATTCATCGCTTATCGTATCCCTCCCATCTACTGAAATACTGTTTACTATTTTTCTGATTTTTGGCACCGCAGGGCGTCTTAAATTCCTTGCTTTCACTCTGGATACCTCAATCATAAATGCAACCATAGAATTCACATCATCTGTATCTGCTGCCACCTGCTCCACTGTATAATAACGATCTGTACCAGGAATCGGTACTTTTTTCACCCCCATAAGATAATCAACAAAAGAATCCTTATAGCTTGTAAGGCTCTCGACATCATCCTCTGTGGCAAAAAAATATATTTCATAGTTTTGCATGGCCTTATATGACGAGGCTGTCATTTCTTTTGTCCTTGTTGTTTTATCCGGATTGATGAAAAGAAAACAAGGACGGCTGAAATTCTGCGGAACATCTGTTTCATATTGCTGAATATCCCCAAACACCTCCTTTACGATTTCAGAAAAAACGGAATTCTGTGGGGACGGATTACCTGTTGAATTCTGCTGCAAATCGTTCAAGTTCGTATCTGACAACTTCTGGAGCCTCCTTTTTCATTTCCTCAAATCCAATATCAAAAAACTTTACACCTTTATAAACTCGCGGCTTTACCCATATTCCAGTCTTTGCCCCTGGCTGATAAATGAATTTGCCGGTTCCGTCAATCGTACCAGGAACCCAATGCGGTGTTCGCATGGTATATCCATCATTGATAAATCCTGCATAGGACACACTTGAACCTACACAAAGAGAAAATCTCCCCACCGAACCACTGTAAATCCAGATATTACCTCCAATGCCTCTGGATAATGAATTCCACAAAGCTCCGGTATCAATGGAATTGGTGGAAACCGTCCCTTTGAACTGAAGATAATTTTTCTGTTTGCCTTTATTGGCACCCCTGGTAATGGTTCTGGTCTTCTTGACATATCTCGCATGCGGCCGTGTGTCACTTTTTAAAGTATCTTTTGCCGAATTTAAGATAATCTCTCCGAGGGTTTCTAAAATGTTCTGAATTATCTGCGGAAATTCCTTTGAAGCCGCTTTCAATAGTTTCTGCTCCAATTTATCAAGATTTTCAATATAGAATCCATCCCCCATCAGACTTCACCCTCCTTTTCCAGAGTGACTACATGAAAGCGATTAGACGGCGCGTATGGCTCCTGAACCGTATATTTTGCCTCTGGATCCAGGGACCATATCACCACATCACCATTTTTCACTTTCACCCGTTTGGGCAAATACAAAACATAATAGGCAGATACTTTAGTCCGCCCATTGGCCTCTGTATTGGTTGCGTTTTTCCGTACAAATCTGCAACGGGTTCCAGGCGGATATACAGAAACCGGCTTCATTTTGGTAAAATTCCCCCGCTTTCCTTCTTCATGCCGTAACACTTCACATTTATGGATCAGCATTCTTCCGAAGCTCATTCAGATCACCTTTGCCCTTATGCTTTTCCTCCGGCCACAGATTGTTTCATCGCCCACTTTTAAAAAATTCAGCCGGGAAAGAATATTAGAAAAAGCATTGAGGTTATTGTCATAAGAATAATCCTCAATGCTCTCTGCTGTTTTGCTGGGATCGGATAAGATGGCAGATACCAACTGTGCATTTACCAATTTCACAATATAGGGAACTTCTTTATCCTCGCCAAAACTTTGCTGACAGTATGCGTCTATCATCTCTTTTCCCGCTGCCAGAAGATTATCCAAAGCAGCTTCTGACAGTTCTGCCAAATCGTCTGAAGGAATCAGGCCGGCAAATTCCCCATTTTCCCCCAGTAAATCCCTCCCGGATATATACGCACCCATAATCAGATCCGCACAAACAGCCCGGTTCTTAAAAGCTGTTCATACGCCTTCTGATCGGTAACGTTGGTCGGCTTATTTTTGAAATATCTGATACCAGCGTCCATATAGGTTGCAGCGCCTGTGAGAACAACCGTCCTCTCAAACACATTTTTCTGCTGGCCTTCCTCTTTCCCGGCCAGTTCTGTGCCTTCTTTTGTTTCAGCAGAATCTTCCAGTAACTCCTTCATGGATTTTTCCGGATCCGTTGCGCCGCTCCCTTCATCTTCACGCTGTTCCTCTTTCTGCTGGCCTTCCTCTTTCCCGGCATCCGCCGCCTGGGATTCTTCCTCTCTTTCTCCCAAAACAAAGTCCTCCGCCGCATTCTGCTGCTTAATCAAATCTTCTGCCGCTCCCTGACTGCTCTGCTCAACTACCTTGTGATTTTCTGTCACTTTTCTTCCCATTTTCTTTCTCCCTTCTTATGACCGGTCTTTGCCAATTACCAGCACATCCGGATTATGGATTTCAAAATCAAAATCTGCCAGAAGCGTATATTCATGCCTGGTTTTCCTCGGCACTACCTGATGATAGGTTTCAATATTGCCTCCGTACACCCCATATGCCAGATTTTTCAGCGGTGTTACCATCTGAATATCATCCTGCAGGAAGCCAACGGGGATAATCTCAAACCCGTCATAGGTCACATTCTTTCCGCTGATCAGAAGACTGTCGCCCAGAGCCGTATTCCTCTCTGTCAGTTCTTCTTTATACTCGCGGTTTACCGAATGGGACACCAGAATTTTCAGAAGGCTCTTGTCTTCCTGCTGGTACATCTGAAAATATTTGCTAGGAACCTCTCCCAGAAGCCCTCTAAACAATGCTCTTTTCGTGGGAAAGCTGGCACTGTTGACCTTATGGGTATCCGTATCCGCCTCTGCGATACTTACCCACCCATTGTTGATATTGATGAAATCATCACTGGAACTTTCATCTCCATTGAATCCCAAATCAATGGTATCATTGGCAAACTGCTGGGCAAACAGCCGGGCCAGCGTTGTGTTGACCTGTTTGCCTTCAATGTTCTCTTTCATAAACTGGAAGGTAATATCATAGGGCATGATTACGCCGACCGCATTCAGTTCTCTCTGCTTCGTGGAGAAGCTGCCGGTTGCCGGATTATCCTCATTCTCTTTTGCCTTTCTCATATTTCTTCTGGATACATCGCCATACTCCAGAACGCGGCGCGTAGTCTGCATAGTGATAAAATCCACCGAACGGAGAAACGCAGAGTAGTCTTTCATAAAAGTAATGAACTGCTTTGACTGCTCCGGATTCATCTTACCGCCTGTTCCCAGGGTGTCCGTATTCACCGCCGCCTTTGCTAACAAAGTACGATTATTCATATTTTCCGCCTCCTTCTTTTATACAAAATAGCCGTCAAATACATCTTCGGCCTCTTTTTCAATCTTCCCTGCCCTTTCCTCTCCTTCCAGGCTTCTTGCCATTCCCCTGGACTTCTCCACCTTTTCCAGACGGCTTTCCAGTGGACTTAACGCTTCGCCAATCACAGATTTGATAATCTCCGTGATAGCCTCCGTTCCTTCTGCCACATCTTCTGTTTCTGCCTGCTCGTCGGCGGCATCCTCCTTCTCGATCTTGTCGAGCCGGTCATTGATGGGCTTCAGCGCTGCCTCCATAGCCTGCTTCATAACTTCTGTTAATTCTTCCTTCTTCACTTCCTCTGCCTCCTTCTCTCCATTATCATCTTTATTCTTTTCAGGCGGTTCCGGCTCTGGCTCTGCTTCGCTGATTACTGCGGATAGTGCCCTTTGTGCCGCTTTTAAAGCCTCCAGGTTTTTACCGGATACCTTTTTTCCTGCCTTCTGAATCTCTGTTTCAGGAACATCAAAAAAGCTATCGCCCTTTGCGATAGCCGCAGTATTGACTTTGCTTTTCATGTATGCGGAATATTCATCTACCGCCTGCAGAAGCGCCGCCTTTTTATCAGCAACTTCCTCATTATTGATAATATCCCTCATAACACTCCGAAGCGTGTCATTTGCCCTCCACATATTTTCAGTAATGTCATTAACTGCCATCATCCCGGCAAAAGTCTTCTTAGGTTTTTTCGCTGTTTCCTCCGCCTTCTGTACCTTCCCGGTAAAGTAGGATTTCAGCACACCGATAAGCCCTTTCACTTCATCTGCTTCCAGATCCTCTGAGTCTTCACACTCATTTTCTTTATAAATCTGAATTTTCTGCTTGTTGGCACCCTTACGCACCAGAGAAATCATGCTTATATCCATATCACTCATTTCCCCTGGTACAATTTCGACTGTTTTCGCAGCCTTTAAAATATTGCGTCTTCTCACTTCATTCACCTCCCTTCGCTTCAATTTTAGCGGTTCCCCCAATGGAAAAGCCCTCTATTTCCCCTTTCTGAATCTGTTGCCAGCAGGTATCGTCTGTCACCTCCACGGCGGCAACCCAATCTCCTTTTGCGGCATTGATTTCCGGAATGTCTGTCATGGCAATATAACTTTCTATCACAATTCCATAACCGGCCTTTTCATTGTGCTGCTTGTCAACACCGACCTTTCCCGCCAGCTTTTTGTTTTGCAGCTTTTTATTGAAATTATGGCATGCCTTTTTCACTTCTGTTTCGGTTGCCCAATTTCCGTGAGTGTCTATGGTTGATTTATCCACCGGTTTCCCGTCTTCCCCCACTGCTTTAGAAGCCTTATACACAACACCTATCACTGTCCGGCTCGCTTCATCAACCTTGGCTATTGGCATAGCCGCCAATGTTTTAACCTCCATAGAATTACCTCCGCATTTTGTATTTTAAGACACTTTTCATAGTACAGCGACAGTGAATCACATTCTTTGCACTTGCACCCATAGAAGAATCTCCTGGATGCATGAGCTTTTCACCGCCGACAATAAATGGTTCTTCGAGAGGAACCTGCTGGCCGTCCGCATTTTTATGCCATTCTCTGGATACTTTGTCACAGGCACATGCCCACTCTTTTCCTCCGATAACCTCGCTTTGCCGCCATCCTTCCAGTGTAGCAGCATTCATAGCACTTATTGTTTCTGTTCTGGCAATGCGGCGCGCCCGATAAAACTCAAAACATTGCTGCTGTTCCACAGCCTGGTAAACCGTATTGTATTTTTCCGGATCCGTCAAAGCCTCCAGCTTTTTTTCTTTCTCCTTCACCTTGCTTTGATTGAAGTGATTGGGTACATCTGATACCAGCTTATTGCCCGCCGGGTTATTCCCTTTGCCTTCCCCCAGGCTTTCTTTCAAACTCTTAATGACAGCATCATGTGTTGTTTGATTTACCTCCTGGGCAAATTTTATCTTATGCTGATCGAGCCAATCCGTTGCCTTCTTTGTCAGGCTCATTTCAGGACCGAGGCGGGAGCCTTCTACAGATCGGGCGCATATCTCCGCAATCTGCCCGAAAAAAGAATTGGTAAATGCCACATAAAGCGCTGCCAGCTTATCAATATATGCTTTTTCATTCGCAAAAATAAAACCAGCCATAATCTCGGCTATATTATCTATCAGAACTTCCGGAACCGCCGCTTTTTTGACGGTACGCCCTACTTTCTTATGATTTTTCTTCATGTATTCTGGAAGCCTTGCTACGGCAGCCAGATACTCTTTTTTCTGTTTGATAAAAAGAACTTGAATTTGCTTCTCAAAATTGTCAAGAGCCTTTAACAGAATCTTATTCTGCTTTTTATCCAACCCCAGAGAGCGGATAAATTCCTCATTCTCTTTATCAATTTTCTGCAGAATCGCATGGATGGTCTTTTCCATTTCCTTTAAAACTAAAACCTTTTCTTTAGATAGCATCCGCCAGCACCTCCTCAATCATGCTCTGGAGGCTTTTCAGTATACAGACAATGCTATTTATACTATCTGACTTTTCAATGCTTTCCAGCCCTTCCTCAGGGCTTTCAAGGGTATTTATATCTTTCTCCCCTTCCTCTTTTTCAGCTTCTTCCTCCGACTCCTTTGTTTCATTCCCTTTTTGAATCTCCATTTCTTTCAGGAGAAGCTGCATAGGCTTATCAGCCCATTCCCCTTCAAATGGTTCAAAGGATTTACCCAAGAGATCTCCCAGGGCATCAATCAGCATATTTGGAGTAGCAGCGCCGGCCACGACATACGGAGATACCGCCTTGGCAATTTCCGCCTTATCAGAAATCGTTGGGGCAACAAACTTCATGCTGACACTTTTTATCAGTAAAATTCTTTTCAGAGTATTGTTAAATGTAAAGGCTATATCATCCCGTTCCGGCTGGAATACCTGTTCTTCCGTCACCTGTCTGGCAGTGTCCGCCGTAGCCCTGGTATAATCCTGGGATTCTCCTGTGTAAATTGGATGAAGACGGAATGCGGACCGGATTTTATCTCGGTTATTTTTGCAATACTCCTGAAATAATCCGTCTTTCTCCAACATTTCCGCCAGCTTTTCAATGCGAATAGACACTTTGCTCTTTACTTCATCATCACCGATCTGGACATCATTCTCTAGCCCCTCTGCTTCCAGAATAAGATATTTGTGCCTTGCCTTATCCCCTTTTGCTCCGGAGATTGTGTTTACAGAATCCTCTGTCAGCTTTCCGTTCTCCACGATAATCGCCATCGGCATATGCCGTCCATCCATGAAGTAGGTATAATTCAATTCCTCCGCTTTGCGGTTTCCCTGGATATTGAGAAGCTGACCGATATACCGCGGCAAACCATAGGGAGTGTATGGACAGTAGACATTAAAAAAGATGATACTGGAAGCCTTGTCGTCTGGCTGAGTATCATCATCATACATACCTGTTCGGCAATTCATTATTCTTGGATCTCCAAATTCCTTAAAAAACACCTTTTCATTATCCACTATCTGAACAAATTTTCGGAATTTCTTCAAAATGGAAATCTCTATTTCTTCCCCATTTTCATCCTGAATCACCGTTGCCACTGGAATAGCTTTTGTTTCCCGTTTGCAGAGCCGGATTTTATGGGCAGGAATGTGTTCCAGACCGGCCGGGACTCCGGACATATCTTCAATCACTTCCAGGGCACCCCATCCTATACGTTCTTTATCATCAATAACTTTTTTCATAATCGACGTAAAACTTTCATCCAGATTGCAGTATTTAAAGAAGTTTTCGTATCTGGCCCATTCCCTGTCCAGCGCCGCCTTGACTTCCTCCCCCTCCTTATCAGCATCAATGTCATATTCAAAATCAACTCCAAATCCCACAATATTTGTCTTGTAAGCATCAATACACTGCTGCAGAATATCACTGCTTTCCGATAACCGAGTGAGAGATTCCGGGTTGTATAGCGGCTCCAGAACCGCACCGTCTTCATACAGTCCATGAAATTCATCTTCATCAACTGCCCTGCTCTCCATGATAGAAACTGTTTCCCTGGATATGGCCTTAATAACAACCGAATTGTGAACTGCCGGCCTTTTTACTTCTTCTCCCAATTTTCCCCCTCCTTTCTATGCAGCCTTTTTCTTGTAGACAGGCATACACGCCAACGCAACGGCATCCGCTCTATCTGGAGAAGATAAACCGCGCTTCTTCAATTCTTCCTTGCTTTCCAGCTTCATTTTCCCATTTGACTGGAAGTAATATTTTCTTGTTGAGAACTCCCCTACCAATACGGAATCATCCGGTAATTTAACCTCTTTATCTTTCATCAGATCCCGAACATTGGCCCACATCCATGTGACAATATCATCATAAAATCTGGCAGATTTAGATTTTGGAGACTTCCTCGCAAAATTTACCGGAATAACAACCATCTTATCAAGCCCCTCTGCTGGGTCTTCTTTCAGTTCATTCAGCCTGTCAGTCACTCCGCCGCCAACTCCGGTATCGTCTATTTTGACATAAACATAATCATCATACCCTGGATACTTTTCCATAAAGTCACGGTAAATGCGAACAATATCCCCTACTGTACGCATGGTATTCTGTCCGTGACGTGATAACAGTTCCGGAATTACCTTATCCAGCTTTGTAGCAATCACTGTATCATCATCCCCGAAACGGGCAACATCCACGCCTATATCTATCCGATCCGGTATATATGTTCCCTCGGTTTCCCCTTCTGCCTCAACTTCCAATTTGACAGCATCCTCAAGCAGTTGCAGAGCAATAAATATATCATCTTCCTGTTTCGGGAAAAGCCCTCTCACACGCACCCTGACAACATTACTGTCATAGCCAAATCGGTCTATCAGAGATTTTATGTTATCTTTATTTGTCCTCTGGCTTTCCTCTGATGAAACAGTATGGCACCGATACATCCAACGGGAAGAATAGAAAGCGTCATAAAAAGTACCGCTGGTTTTCGTTGGATTTCCACACATCAGCAGCTTATTATTTCCGCCGGACAGTGTTCCCAGGATTGCTTCCATAATCGGATCGACGACACCAGACGCTTCGTCAATGATGAAAAGCATATTATCCTCGTGGAACCCCTGCATATTCTCTGGCTTTGTGGCGGTTCTGGCCGTAGCAAACCAGCGTTTTTCATGCCCTACCATGTAGATATACGTTTTTGTCCATTTGAGAATATGCTTTAAAAGCGGGGAGCGTTCCTGCCACTTCGCTACTTCGGACCACAAAACATCATGGAGCTGCTGCTTCGTTGGCGCTGTTGCCACAATTCTCGGATAAGGAAAACATGTCAGAAACCATAAAAGAGCTACCGCTTCCATACCTGTCTTTCCAACACCTTGACCGGATTTTATAGCAACCTTGGGCGTTTCCGCCAAATCTTTAAGGGCTTCCTGCTGCCAAATGTCCGGCTCAAATTTCAATACTTCTTCCGCAAAAAGTATGGGATTTTTCTGGTACAGAGGAATTCGTTCCTTAAAGAATCGGCGGCGCAAAATGGCAGCGTTTGCATTCATTCATCACCGCCCCCTTCCTGGTCTTCCCCCATAATACTTGCTATCCAATCATCAACAAGTTCATTTCCCTTTCCGGCCTCATCCAACTTTCTGTTCTCTATCCTCAGGCGAATTAAAGAGTCAATGGCTTTTGTCTTTTTGGACTGAACGCTTGTAAGTTCTCTTTCAAGCCGTGCCACCAGATCTATTGCCGCTCCGGTACTTGTCTGGATGCTATGCCGCTCCCCTGGAAGCCGCTCTCCCTTCTTGACCTTTTCCTGGACAGCAGTTTTATAGTTTTCTTCTTCCTCCGGTGTCTTGAATTTCCGCTTTTCTTCAAAACTCATAACACCAGATACATACTGGCCGCCCTTTGCCTCTGTATATTTGTTGATTGCTTTCATCAGGCGGCGCTCCCTCACTGCGAAAAGCTGTATCTGCTCCATAAGCAGAACTTCCTCGCTGCTGGGGGTTCCTTCAATCATTTCCCGTTCTTCATCAGAAAGAACATCCCAGTACACTGCAGAATATCCCCCATGCTTCAGAGCATTTTTATTTCCGTCCGGGGCGCCGGAACCCTCTGCATTTTTATTCCCTTTTGGCGGACCTGGTTTCCGAACGCTCGCTTTTTTCTTCCCTTCTTTCTTTTCCGAACGCTCGCTTTTTCTTTTACCTTTATCATCCCATTTTTGTGTACTTTTCCAGCGCCGAACCGTACCTTCTGGTACTTCCATTTTCTTTGCTATATCAACAAGTTTCATGCCAGAGCGATACATCTTTTCGGCTTCAATGCTGTTGGGACTTCTCGCCCTTGCCATTTATCACCACCTCGCTATTTGTTTGTTTCGGATTTTGCCGATTGAATCAGGAGCGTTCGCCAGCGCCCATATGGTTTACATAATTCAAATTTTAGTGATATATTCAGCATTACTATAACAGTCAGCACCCTTTGCCATCATAGACAAAAAGTCCTCTTTTGTGAAATCAGACAACCGGAATACTTCTTCTGGCTTCATTCCGAGCTGCTGTCCAATCTCTTTGATGGATTTCCCTTCTCCAATCAGCCTTTGCACAATAGCTTTCATCGGTTCCAGCAAATGCACACCTCGCGCCCTGTTATGGGTAACAGTACCATATACATACAGGCTTTCATCAAGCTGTGAAACAACCACAACCGGAACCTTTCCCTCTGACCTCTCAAAAAGAGTCTTCCGAGAAGTATCATATCCCAGCTTCCCCCATTCTTCGTCTGAAAACTTAGGAACAAATGTCCACTTTTCTCCAAAAACTGTATACCGATGAAATCCATCAATGATTGTCATATCCGGCCTGCAGACAATTGGAAGGGTAAACCCATTCACAAATATGGAAGTTGTCAGCAGTTCCAAATTTTGCCTCGAAACTCTGTTCGGGTTGTAATCATTCGGAACCAGATCTTTTCTTTCCACCCACCGCAAATTTTTCAGTGGATTCCATAACTTATCCATTATTGCATTCCTCCTTTGCGGCAATATTATACTTTGAATACACATGATGATATATGGCCCGAAGATTTCTCAACTTCGGATCGCCTCCCATTAAGCTCTCATAAAAATGCTTCAGCTCCTTATCATCTATAATCTGCATGGCAGAGAGATAAAAGTTCCGGTAACTTTTCGCCACTTTTCTCTGATGTTTTCCAGGGAAATACCGTTCTATATCCGAAAACAGCTTATGCAGTTCTGCCCGATAATCCTTTTTGACCGTTTCCCCTTCCAATTCCTTTCGTGTCTTTCCATTTCTGCCAAACATTTCTGTGTCCCAGTATAATGCTGCCAAATATGCGTTCGGTTCTCTTTTGATTATGGAATCCAACAAATTGGGGTAATATTCGTTCATCTTCACAAGCGATCTCGCCGTGTCGATAGAAAAAAATTGTGAAACCCGAAGCTGGCTCTTATTAAGACCTGCCTGCCACATATACAGATAAACGTCCGGAATATTTACACGATTTTCATGTAAATAACGCCAGACATCCCCATTTTTCCAATCATAAATCGGATAAATTTTTTTCCGGCCGCAGGAATCTTTCCCCCGTACAGTGATTCTGGCAAAATTCTGTAATCTTTGCAGGGATTCCGCAGTTCTCACTCCTACCAACGTCATGCCGGCAGCACACTTTTTATCCAGAAAATCCTGATACGTGTCCATGCGCTGCCTTAACATGGGATGGTTCCGAATTGCAAAAGAAGGCGGCTGCCTTACCCAGCAATCCGCCTTCTCGCTATCCCAGCATATAAAAGATTCATCATTTTCCAACTGATTAAAACAGTTGAAATGCCGAACCTCCATGCAGTACCATTCAAATTTTGCCCCTACCATCAAAAACTTTCTCCGCCATTCTTTGACGGTGTTTTCTATACAAGGGAATATGGCTTCTTCATCTATAAATTGAACAATAAGCTGTTCTGCAGATACTTCCCCATGTTGTATCATTTCCAACACCAGATGCCCCAGGCACAAACTGTCCTTTCCTCCTGAAAATGACATATACACCGTCAAGCCATTATGGAAAGCATTCCGGATACGGATTTTCGCCGCTTCCACAACACTGATCGTGCCCTGGCATCTCTTTATAGCCATATCTTCCGGCCACAATCCGGGCAAATAACAAAATTCCCTTCCGGCTCCGCTGCTTTCTCATTCGTCTGCGGTTCCTGAATCACCCTGCCCTCTGTTGGTGCCGGTTCGTTTTGGTCAGATACAGAATTTCCGTATGCTGCCTTCTGCCGTTCTTCAAGCTGTTTCATTTGCTTGATTTCATCATCATCCAGTGTTCCATATTCACAAATCTTCTCGGTTACTTCCTCTGCATCCGAAACCATCTGCCGCAAAATATCTTCATCAAATCCGGGAATATCCAAATCATCTTTCAATTCTTCAAAAAATTCATTCAGAACTTCCAGATTTTCTACACCCAGATTAAATATCTTGTTATCGGCAATCATAAGTTTCTTTTTCTGTGTCGGGGTAAGACTCTTTAGCTGATAAACATCCGCCTCCTTCTCGCCCATGCGGAGCATTGTGTCATATAATCCAATGCCGGCCAGAATGGTTCCGCCCTCGTCTACAACAATAGGCCGTATCTGCCCGAACATCCGAACACTCCGTTCATACTCCTGAAGCTGTTTCTCCGTGTGCATTCTCACGTTTTTATCTGGCTTTTTCATCTCTGCCAGCTTCATACGGGTAACTTTCATTTACAATCTCCTTTCGATTTCTCGAAGGAGCTACACATGATCCCCGTCTGCAAACGGGATTATTTTGCTTTAATAGATTTCAAAAACTTTTTCGCACCAGGAATTTTTTTTGCGGCTTCTTTAACAATCCCTGGATCAATCTGATATACTTCCGCCCATCCCCTTTCCTCTGATCCGGTCCACTGACGGGCGGGCCAGGGGTGAGTGCCGCACAGATACCCATTGGGCCACCCGTAAATGGGCGGCAAAGGCACATTATAGTAATGGATATATGCCAGAACCGCTTCATGCTTCCAGCCAGCCAGAGGGCTATAACGTGTTACCCCCTTACTGTCTGTATAGATATTTCCTCCCTTTCCGCAATAATTTCCATCTGCCCGGCGACGCCCCAACAATATCATATCCAACTCATGGGCTCCATAATACTTCGCCTGCGCCCGGTGCTGCACAATGGAAAACCACCGGGAAGCAGCCTTACTATTTGTCGGGAAAAGCATTTCGGTATGTTTTTCCAACCAGCCTATATCCTGTCCTGTATTGATTATTTCAAGTTTTTCCGGCTTATTCTCTAAAATCCATGCAAGAAAATCCGGATATTCCAGATTGCAAATACCAATCATACATTCTGTAATGCCTGCCTTTTGGCATATCTCTCCAAGTACCAGGCTGTCTTTTCCACCGGACCAAGCATAAGCAGCCTTTTTCCCGTCAGTCTGCCGGCGAATCTCCTTTATCGTATCTTCAACCAACCTATCCAGCTCCGCCCTGGATACAAGTTCCTCTATTCTGCCAACTGCCGCCAGCCAATCTTCATTTTTTATGGATTGTTTTCTTCCGAGTATATTTTCCACAGTGCCATACCTCCCTTCTGCTTATCAGAGCCGCCACAATGCCGCTGGAAAGGACTGTAAGCAGGCTCCCAATAGTTTTATATACTGCGCGATTAAAAAGGGCTCCACAGGCAAATACAGGAAGTCCCAGGCATAATGCAATAATTACCCCTGCTATAATTCCGTCTGCCTTTAATTTTACCCCTTTTAATGTCATAACCGTAGGAAGCAGTGTGGAAGCCCGTAGGGTTCCATAAAAAAGAAACAAATGGGTCACTGTCAATCCTGGGATATTTGCTATCCCAATTCCCGCCGCAAGAAGCATAAGCATAGCCGCTTTGGTTATTTTCAAATTATTGCCCTTTACAATGTCTGTTGTGAGGGAAGATACTGCACATAAATTGCTGTCCACCGTAGACAGCAAGCCGGAAACAATCATGAACAGAAAGGGGACTGCTGCCCATGCCGGAAACAGCCATGAGATTATTTCAAAATTGATAACTGCCGCATCCTGCACCTGGTATCCTGCGCCGGCTCCCAGGAATCCCAAAATCCCCATAGACAGCGGCACCACTCCGAATACCAATGCGCCAATCAGAAAAGCCCTGCCGATATACCTTTCCTTTATCGAAAATACCCGTTGCCAAAAGCTCTGATCCCCAAATGGTCCAGATATAAGCCCTATTGCGGTGGGCAGACCAAATCCTAAAAACACATCCAGTCCGGCCGGAGAAATGATAGAGCCATACGTTCCATCATATCCAGCCAATCCCCGGAGCAGGGAATCGCCTCCTGTCTGCCGGATACCACTGAAAACAAAGGCAGCGCAAACAGCCAACATGAAAATAATCTGTATAGCATCTGTCATAATTGACGCCCTGATTCCCGAAAATTGTGAGTAAGAATATCCTATCACCGCCAAAATAACAGTAACAGCCCAAAACGGAAGACCTGTCACAGAGCTAAGAATTTTACTCCCCGCAAGCAGCTGAACCCCGGTAGACAAAACTGACAAACCAATCAGCTGAAACAGATAAACTCTTTTCACTCCAACAGACTGATATTTTTCAGCCATATATCCGGATAATGTAATGCCGAATGGCATTTCCCTCCGGATCTGCTTTGCAAACGGGATAAAAATAACCAGGCATAACACGTTTGGAACCAGAAACCAGAAAAGCCCTGCAAAGCCTTTCATATATGCGTTCTCTGTTGATGTAAACAGTGCCGGCGCCCATACCCATGTTGCCGCTATGCTAAGTGAGGATAATAGCCACCCTGCATTACGATCACCAACGCAAAATCCCTCAACACCTTTTTCCTTTCGGGTCAATGTGACAGTTGCCAGAAGCATGACTGCCGCGTAAGCCAGTAGAATACATATTCCTTTCATAGAAACCTCCTTCTTGATTGTTTGAAGGAGTTCTGCCTCTCCCTGTCCGGTCCATCTCCTTTCCGGGAATTTTGGCATGAAAAAAGAGCTGCCGGCTCTACACCTCACAGCTCTCCAACGCATGATTAAAATTTTACGGATACAGTCTAGCACATTTCCCTTTGCATAGTCAATGTAAATTTTTTGTAACTAGCGGTTCTAACGTACTGACAATCCATCCACCCCAAAAATAAGTGCAGATAGCCTTTCTGTGGCAATTTTCAAGTCAGAATAGACATTTTCTTTGCTCATGCTTTTCTTTTTTGCAATATCCTTTACCGTCAAACTTTCCTCTGCGATATACATATCATAAACAACCTCATATCTTCTTATGTCCAGAATATTGGATGATTTCTCGCAATATGCCCGGTATATTCCCATCATAGTATCAATATGCGACACCATAATGGCGGTTCTGGTTGCAGACCTCTTTATCGCATCCACTATCACCTCATCATCGTAAAGATTCATCATGCTGCAGAGTATGTCGGCGGCGGACTCTTCCATCTGGCTCCGGCCAAAAATTGAATTTTCGGAGTTATCTTTCAACATCCGATAATTTCTCAAAAGCAGCTTTGTATTATGGAGCCGCCGATCTGCCGCCTTGCTGTGCATTTTCTTTTTTTCCTGCTCCATTGTTTCCAGGGCTGTCCTGGCCCCTATCTCTGCTGCCTCTTTTGCGATAGCGGCCAGTTCTTCCCTGCTTAAAGAAATCATTACACTTTTCTGTTCCTTTGATTCCGGCTTTTTCTCTGTATCTTTTTCCCCTCCATTCACAAATTCATATATTGCTTTATCAACATCACCAGGCTCCATTTTCATTTCTGCCGCAATTCTCTCTGTTTTCCAGCCAGCCTTTTTTAGTGCTATAATCTTTTTTACATCTGTTTTCTGCTCGCTCATGCCTTCGCCCTCCACCATTTTTTTATTTGATATATCTACCGAAATAAGGTATAATATATCTGTCTGTTAGTGAGGGGAGTTTGCGAAAGCGCTCCTCTTTCTTATTGACAGCCCTGTAATGTTTCCAGTATGGCCGCTGCTTGCCTCGTGGTTATTGCACCTGCGGATACAGCAGCTTCCACGGCCTCTTTTTCACTGCATGATCTGCAGATTTCTGAACCGTCTGCCCTGGATTTTCCGGGAGCCTCGTCATAATTCTTCCCACATTTTGGACATGTTCTCAAATTCATTCCTCCTTACAGCATAAACTCTGGATAATCTTCAATACTCATTTGTCCAGGTATATTTATATTTTCTTCTACTTGTGGAGATTTTGACTTCTTACATCCCACCTGGGAACCGCAACGGCTCTTATGGCTCCTGCCATGAAGCCGTTCCCAGCAAACAGGTCCATATCCCCGTTCCAGGCTTGTGGTATCCTTTAGCTTTCTTCCGCAACTCTGACATACCATTTCCCTACCTCTTATTCATCCCTGCTGCCAGAGCACATAGGGTACAGGCCGCACCACTCCCCATAGCAATCACCTGACGTTCCAGATCGGATTCCCAACATTCTTCCCCACAAACGCAGCATCTGGTTCTTTTCCAATCCTTTGATTTTGGTACTGGCACGTTTCTAACCAGTGGAAGGCAGGCAATTCCTCCCTTCTCTCCAGCTTTCCTTGGTTCAATCTTTACTGTCATACACTGCACCCCTTTTCAATGGCAATTTCACGGGCAAATGCCAGATCCTTATCCGGCGGCATTTCATACACCTTCGGCGGAACAATGATATTTGTCAACTTTACGCCAGCTTCATCCACGTTTTTTAACGGATAAAATTCTGACTGAACCTCGAAAATTTCCTTCAATACATCTGCCGCCCTCTCCTTCTTTGCATAGAATCCCAGGGCAAAGGGTTTACCATCAGTCCGGCGCCGAAGCATTACGGCAAAGTCCGTTTTCCCTTCGGCCGGATCAGCGACAGCAATTTCATCCAATCCTTCAGTGCTTAAAATACGCTTTCCATTTTGAGTTAAAATCCACATATATGCCTCCTATAATAGCGATAACTGTTTGCCTATTTCTGTTCTTCCATTGTCACAAGGAGAATAACCTGTTTTATTTGTAAATGGATAACCAGAACACAAAACGTGACTCTCATTGCCTCCATGCTTTAAATCACAGTCTTTGCAGCTCTCGGCCCGTTCCCAGGTTCTTTCTTTAAAATATTTGCAAGCTCTGCTATTGTCATAAATACGAACATTTTTTCTCTTTTCATGCCTGCAGTCTGCTCCCCTGTGCTTTTTGAATCCCAAAAATTTTCTTGTATACCTTTTGGGATTTTCCGGATCTTCTTCCCACTCTCCAAAATCCATTTCCTTATAAAATCCAAAATTATCACATTCTCCGCATGTCTTTATATCTCTATTTATATCTTCCCTCTCCCTTCATTTATTTCTCAACTAAATTTCCATGCATCCATTCCGTACAGATTGTGGCTTTTTCTTGTCAGAGTGATCTTATCCATAAATTCCTCTCTGCAGCTTTTCTTTGCTGATCTTCTCATTCCCCGAGAAGTGCATCTCTTGATGTGCCGTTTATACCCTGGTCCAACAAATCTGTTTTTATGATACATTCCCATAGGCACCTCCTACTTCTTTACCAGCCTTATCCTTTTCCCGTTTCTCTTGGCTCCATAATCAGACATAACAAAATTTGTGCATTCCCTTTGATCGGCAACTGATTTACTGTTGTTTAATGCCGCCAAGTTTTACAATTCTGATAATGTCTTTGTATGCCCTTACTAGTTCGTCACATATGTACATCAAATCATATTTTCCAGCTTCGTCATATTTTACTGCTCTTGATTCTTCGCAGCGTTTCAATTCTTCCAGCCGTTCCACAACCTTATCCACGTCATAAGCGGTAGGTATGGCATCCAAAAAATCCTTTATTCCCTTTCCAGAGAATATACATTTCTCATTTATCTCAATCTTATCAATATCAATCAGTCTCATTCTTCTTTTTCTCCCATTCTCCTACAAACCTCTAACTGTAACCGGATTTCTTTCTCTCTATCTCTTTTCATTTACACCCCTCTTAATTTAACCGGAAGGACTACTGCCTGCATATTTCCCGCTTTTACAATCATCGGAACACTGCTGCCTCCGAATCTTAAAACAATATCATCTGCATCAAATGCTTTCAGCGTTTCTAACACCAGACTGGAATTAAACCCAATCACCAGCTTTTCCATTTCATCATACAACTGTACGATTTCCGAGTAATCAGCAGTGCTGTCCTTGATACTCAATTTCAGAGAATCTTTTTCAATTTCAAATTTAGTAGGCGTCTTTTCATCTGTACACAATTTTGCTCTTGTAATGGCATCCAACAATTCCCGCCGCTTCACTCTGGTTTCCGTTGAAAACGAATTGAACATATTGGCATATGGATAATACTTGCCCTCTACCAGCCTCGTATATACCTCATATTCATCTGACCGGAAAATGGCACAGGATTTATCATACTCAATGGACACATCTTCTCCCATTTCCAACGCAAGTAATTTCTCTACAGCGCTGCGCGGTAAGAGCATTGAAAAATCTCCTTCAAATTCCTGCTGATCCCAGGCAAGCACATGCCCATCCAACCCGACATAGTTCAATTTTCCTTCTTTAGCTTCTAGGTATAACGCTGTCATTGTTGTGTTTGTGCTTTTCTGCGGAATTGCATACAGCACATGAGCCATTGCCCCTTTCAGTTCTGTTGCTGGGATCTGGGCTTTCCCTCCGCCTTCGGGCGTATGCTCTGCAGAGTAGGGATAGGATTCTGCCGGAAAACTCTGGTATGAATTTTTGATTTTTCCCGTTTTTATAGTAATGACATTTTTCTGATTTTCTGTAATGCTGATCTCGCCTTCCGGCAAATTCTTTATCAGATCAAAAGCCTTCGCCGGGATAATAAAGGATTCCCCCTCCAAAGCTCCTATTTTGGCCTTGACTGTCATTTCACCATTGCCGGCAATCATTTTATCCCCGCATACGCAAATCCCCTGCAAAGCGGCTATATTGCTGCTTTTTGGCACAACGCTTTTTAATTTATCAATCTTCCTCGCAAGCTCTGACTTTTCAATCTGCATCCACTTCCACTCCTTCCAAAATCAATAATATACCCCGATACTGTTTTAACTTAAAAGGCTCCAGATCCTCTATCTGCATATATTTCCTTCCATACCGGCTTTTCATATCACAGAACACATTCCAAGGAACCCGGAAGAAGTCCCGGAACCCCATTGAAACCATAACAAAGCATCTGGCTCCCATCCTCTGAAAATCATTCAAATTCTGGCGCTGCGTTTCTGTAATAACCGATTCTTGTATCCTGTCTTTGTCCGTATGCTTCGCTTCAAAAATAATTGCTTTGCCGTCACACAGCACCCCTTTGTAATCCGGTTGTGCCTGTTTTACGAAACAGGCTATATACCTCCCTAGCTTTCGATCTCCATAGGGTTGCAAAGGACGCATTGGCTCTGGTGTTTTTTCGATAATCGCCACATTCTTTTCACGATAGTAACTACATGAAGCACTCAACATATTTTCAAACATAGCCCCTGCCACATTGGAACGCTTTCCTGAAATCTGTCTGTTTATATCATTCAAAGAATCCACCTTCCTCCGCATACTTTCTGACCTTATCCACAGTGGCCGGGCCAACTCCGGGGATAACACCTGGAGTTGCCAGCGATTCCAAAAATTTTTTCAGGCTTCCGCCCTTTTTAGCTGCATTTCGCCCTTCGCTCCTTGCTTTCTCAACCCGATCCTCCACATAATGAACCAACTGCTCATCCGTCATTTTGCGCATTTTGACCGCTTTCTCATGAATCTGACTTTCATCCTGAGTTCTGCGGCAATTTCTTTTTTTCATTCTCCTTACCTTCCTTTCCTGTCTGGCGGCTCTCTGTACTGCCAGAGCTGCCGTTGTATCTATGTATCCTTCTCTGTTTCTCCAGAGCATGCTGCTTCCTCCTTAAATGCCGCCAATTCTGGCATCTGTATTTCATATCTCCGACACATTTCCAGAAAACAGTTCCAGCACATAAAAGCAAACTGTTTGGGCTGTTCTCCCCGCTGTGTTCTTACGGATAAAGCTGCCATCTCACTTTTCTTTCCAAAAGTTTTGCAAACACAGCAGGTATCATACAGTTTCTTTTTCATTTTGGGACTTACCGCTTTGGCTTGGAGCTGTGGAGGGAATTCTCTACGCATATTTTTTTCTCCAACTATTGGAATTAAGCTGTCCTTCATGAATACAGGTATTTGAAACTTATCGCAATGTTTCAATATTTTATCTATCCATTCATTCTTTGGAATTATCTTTGTCTTATTTCTTCCGGTTTCTGCCCCTATAATTACCCACTTGCCCGCTGGACAAAGGATGTGTTCATCAAATAGTCGCAAGTCCTCAAGTAAGGGCTCAACACTCACAAAATTATTTTTATCGCCGTATTTGCTGGCCCAACCTTCGCTATCATTGTTGGTGTACGAAAATCCATACCACATATTCCTTGCAGCCGGAAGCATCCCTTTGTCCTCAAGTTCCCAATATCTTTTTGGGTTTTTTGTTAAAAACAGATAATTATGTATGGGATATTTCTGACAAATACCAAAAATCTCACTGATCCATTCATCTGGTACCCACTCTCCGAATATATCCGCCATAGCTCCAACAAAAATGTTATTTCCCATTTTCAGTTTCTCTAAAGTATTAAAGCGGTACCGATGAAGCGTTGGTTCAAAGCCAAAAGGATAGACCAAAGAATTCCCTGTTTCAGACAGCATAACCTGATCCAAAATATACAGGTTCTTCCCATCTGGCGTCTGCTGGAGCCGATAGTCATTGACTGCCGCTTTATTCCGCTTAATGTCCCCCGAGAATCTCACTGACATTTTCCTGGCATAGCAATATGGGCACCCATGCAGGCATCCTGTTATAGGATTCCATGTGTGATCACACCATTCAATTCCGGACCGATTCATAAGCAGCCCTCCCTCGCAAAACCCAATTCCCTATCTTCCTTCCACTCAATTCCAGCAAAAGTGAGTTTCTGTCCGCACTGATCGCAATATCGTGGCTGATAGAGCGGACCAGCATTTAATACATGATTGCATCTGGGACAATGATGGTTCTCATGTTCTGTTATAACAAATCCATATTTCAAATAAGTGATTTTCCTTGCTATTGGCTTTCTTGCCTTTCTCTTTTTAACCATCTGTGGCTTCCTCCCAATATTCAATTACATATTCTTTCTGTGCGTTATTCCTGCCGGCCTGTTCAGGAACTACCCTGTGTGTGATTTTGGCAGCGTATCCGCACTTTAAAAGAAGTGCCGCTATCTGCAGGCGGTCGTCTTCATTCCATTGTACAGATCCTTTTCTTATGCTTCTAATCATTTGCCTTGCCATATAAAATTACCCTGCCTTTCTATGTTTCCTGACTTTACTGTGCCCCTGAACAGAATCCTGCATCTTCTTTTCAAAAACTTTCACAAAAGCTTTTACGTCCGGCGGCATATCACAATTATGAAGCCCTCTGCACTGAATAACCCTATTGTCCCTATACTCTAATGTAAAATATGATTCCCCCGGAGCTTCTGCCTTTCTGACGAAAAAAATATTGGTTTCCCCGCTTGCCACCCGGCTCACATATCCGCCTACACAATGGTGCAAGGCTTCCCCCTCTGCTTTAATTTCATCTCCGTTTTTAGGAACCATCAGAATCAATCCTTTCCCTTTAATAGAAAAAGCATCTGTCCCCTCATTCTTTTTAAAGATTTCCTCTATGGCCTTTTGTGTTTGCTCCATCCGCTTCCTAGCAAGGGTTTCCTGTCTTTTTCTTTCTGCGGCTGCTCTCTTATTCTGCAATGCCTGATATTCTTTTGCCGTTCTGTCATGAACCTTTTTGAAATTGGTGGGCATATAGATAAACAAGTTATCTAAATCATATTTCAATGCTTTGCACCAATCGAGATATTCCAGCCAATCCCTTGCCATGTTGCGCTTTCTTTCAACACGGGGATCTTCACGTTCCCGGTATCTCATACACGCATAATTGCCACATCCAAAGCTATCTCCCAACGGATACCGTTCACTTTCTTTTCCGATATATTTCACCAATTTGTGAAGTGACACTTTTCGATTTGCCTGTTTCAACAGGTCTGTATTGCACTCAAAGGTTTCATAGTATTCCCTCAGCTGATCCGGTTTTAATTGTAAGCCTATTGTTTGGGCCACCTGAAGCAAGCGTAATTCATCATAGTTGCCATCAATGGACTGCAAAATTTTAGTATTCACCTTATTCAGACCTAAAATTTTATAAATCGTTCCACCTTTCATATTGATTTTTCCGGTAGCTCCATGATATGTAGCGTTGATGATTCCCTTTGCCAGCTGGTTAAGCCCCATCTTGCAGATCCATTCTAATTCCGGGAACTCCAGGAAACGCTGGATGCCGCGCTCATATACAAGTGATATGGTCGGCATATTTTTAGAAAGCGTTTCCAGGGCGGAATATTTCATAGGGGTATGCTCCCATGCCTGTGGTAAATTCCCCGGATATAAAATACATTCTGCACAGGCAATTTTACCTTCATCATGGCACCAGCGCGTTTTTCCAGACTGCTTAAATACTGCGTACTCATACGGATCGCACTTTGGCTTTCCATCCGGAAAGGAGTAAAACTGTCTGGCATATTCCTTTATCCCCTGGGAAACACGCTTATGTCTAATCGTCTGTTCTGGATATTTATGAATCTCACGATAAACATGAAAATACCGCCAGATAAATCCTTCTTTTGTAGGATCTACATATGCAACCCATCTTTCATCCGTAATGCGGTAAGGGAGTTTTCCTTTGGCTTTTATGGTGACCTTGCTTCCACAGAAAGGGCATATTCCTTTTTCATTATTCCTCAAACGAATATCTTTCCTGTTTACCCGACCGATTTTACCGCAATGTGTACATTCGCATTGAGCAACCCCTTTTTCAATCTCCTGGTAAATAAGGTATCTGCTAAAACTCATAGCAGAATCAAAAGCCCATGACCGGAATTCTTCTGGCTCCTGTTTGACCGGATCCATTACCGCATCAATTAAATCTGTTTCTTTTTTATGCTTTGCAGCCAGTCTTATGGCTTTTACTTTTTCCTGGAATCTATGAACCGCATCCCACGGAACTGTTCCATCTTCCTGCCTTGTGTATTCTTTAAAAAATGTTGAGATAAGCTCCTGTTCCTCATTGGAACGAATAAAAATAAGCTCCTTTCGTACAAAGCAATTTTTTTCCTTATCCCACGTTGATTCATATACATTAAATTCGTTCATCATGGAAAAGGATGCCGTAAGCCACTTGACTTTTTCCACTCTCAAATCCTGAGTTATATAATCTTCGTGAGAGAGAAATGTTCTGAAAGCTGCTCCCTCCTTCCCCTTTGCAATGTCTGAAATTTTATAAAAAGTCAGAATTAGTATTCTGTTATCCTCAACCATTTGCGCCGTTACAATATGGCGCATTCCTTTCAGCCGTCCGGCAATCTCTATCATATCTTCACTGGCTTTTTCCCTTGCGATTGCAGATAATTTCCGTTTTTCCATACGAGCCGCCCCCTTACATACCCATCATGGAAAACATATCCATCTGGCCTTCCAAATCTTTATTGTTTCTTCGGGTTCGTTTTTCCTCCGCATTTTCTGCAGGAGCAGGAGATTTTCCCTTTTCCTGTGCTGCCTTATTTTCAGATTTAGGCTTGCCGGTACTGGCCTTTGATTTTGCAGCCCGTTCCGCCGCTTTCTTCTTTGCTTCTTCTGCTTTTTTAGCCTTTTCCGCTTCTTCCGCCTTATCGTCTTTATGGTAATAATCTTCAGCCCATTCATAAACCACTTCGTCACGGACAGCCGCACAATTTCCATTTGCCTGCTTCCTGGCAAGAGAATATACATAACTCAAACATTTCTCCCAAGTTTTATGCTTCTGCAGAATATCCTCCGATAAACCTTTATCATCTTCACACCGGCCCATAAGATATTTAATAATCGGATCCGCAAATGACTTATCCTTGGCATTTTTCAATTCATCTTTGAGCTTTTTTATCGCTCTTTCTTTTACAGCCGCAGCATTTTCAGAAATCTCCGCTGGTGCTGAATGCGTATGCTCCGCTTCCCCAGTTGCACCTTTGTTTCCCTCCGGCTCCCCGTCTTCTTCTGGTATTGATGGTTTATTTTCAGGAGATTCCTCCTGTTCTTCGTAAGTCAATTTTTCCTCTCCGGAAAGATTACTGCCCTTTTCCAGAGATTCATATTCCTTTGTCAATCGCTCATTTGTCACATCAAAAAGCGTATCCCCATCCGAATCATAAAATGCCGTAACCTTATCCCGCCGAAGCACTTTGTATATAACACCGCCTACTTCCAGATCGCATCCCTTGTCAGCCGCTTTGTACCCTATTTTGAAATACTCCTTGACAACTGCGCCCCATTCCGGCCCATATTCATTGCCAGCCTCAGCTTCTTCCGAGAAATGTTTAATCTCCCTTCTTGCCTTAATTCCTTCCCTAGCTTTCTGCCAGGTTTCGGACTGCAGGGCTTTCTTGCTTTCTTCTGACAAGCTGCTGTTTTCAATTCCGCTGATTCCCATATTCAACCTCCTGTTCTTTGAAATCGAAAAACATAAAATAACGCTCTTTTTCCACTGTTTTTTGAGTGGTTCCGGTTCCACTGATATTTTTCAAAAGGCTGAACGCCCTTCTGAAATGCCATACTTCGCTAAAATAAAGTGGTGTATACCAAAACTCCTGCCCCTCTTTCTCTATGGGCATAAGCGGCGATCCCACTATCGGATTTGTCATTGTGTTTGCAATGACGATATATCCGGGACACCCCAAAAGAGAAAGCTGTATATAAGCCATCATGCCAACCACCCGATCAATATCCTGACCAACAAAAAGCACATGATTGTGATAATATACATTCTGGTGCCGCAGCGTATGGACTGCCGCTATCATCATGGCCCCGCCGCCTATACATGGATCGCATATAGAAATCCAACCATCTTTCTCAATCGCTTTCTGGCAATCCCCCATTGTCATTTCAGACATAAGCTGGCAAATATTGTACGGCGTAAAAAACTGCCCTTTCCAATGGTTTCCCAGCTCTAAAGTCATGTACAACTCACCGAGGAAGTCCTGATCGGGTTTTGCCTCTAACTCTTCCACCAGAATGGCGAATAATTGTGCAGGCTTTTCCACACCGCCCAGGCGCTTTATGCACTCTGCATATTCCTTTTCGCGGTTCTCATGCCGCTTCGGTGACTTATCCACGGCATTTGCTATCGAGCAGGCCATAACCGTAATTACATCAGACCAAACCTCCCATGGCTGGCGGGAATAACATAACTCCCGGATGATTTTTACAAATTCCCCTTTGCTCCCCTGAAAGCTTCTTTTTGCATGCCTTTTCATGCCCGTATCTCCTGGCTTAAAAATTTATCAGCCATATTCTCTACTTTTTCCCAGGCTTCTTTTCCGCTAAGTGTTTCCAATAACTCCAAAACAAAATTCCTCTTTCTTAAACCTCCGTTCTCCCTTGCCTGTGTCATAAGATAATCAAACAGTTTATTTTGACTATCTGCATTCAGATAATCGAATTTCAGCAACATCCTGGTAAATGCATTTTCCCAGTAAGCCTCTTTCCGGTCTTCTGGAACCCCTTGCAACACCATTTCGGTAATCTGCTTTTTTCTTTCCTCCACCCCTGTGAACTGAATAATATTATTTTTCATTGCAATTCCTCCATCCGTCACAAAATAACGTGTTGCGTTTTCTTTTCTCCCTCAACATATCACAAATAACGCTATTCGTCAACACAAAAATAACGAATAGAGAGATTTTTTTCTTTTATTGCTTGACTAAATTCTTTTACACGTTATAATATAACGGAAGGGAGGTGCTCCATGCTCAAGTCAAAATTAAAGGTTTTACTTGCCATGCATGACATGAACCAAAAGCAACTTGCAGAGCTTACCGGGGTTAGACCTCAAACAATCACCAACATTGTGAATAATAAAATCAAGCAGATTCCAGTAGAAGCATTGGATTCTATCTGTGAAGTTCTTAATTGTGATGTGTGTGATGTATTTGAGCATATCCCCAACCCCAATCCTGAAAAGGCGGAGAATTAAAGTTCTCCGCTTTTTAATTTTAAGTACAACCATTCTGGAGTGATATTCAGCAACTTCAAACCATTACAAACCATATCCAGAAAAAATCTCCCTGTTTCTCCCAGTTCTATTGGCTCAATATGTTGCAAGAGCTTCTGTGCCATATCCGGGCTTATACACTGTTGAAATGCCTTCTCTTTATCGTTGAAACTCCCAATTTTAGTGTTATATCCTGTAAATGCGGTTCCAAAACGAATGATATACCACGCTTCCAGCAAGTCTATGATTTTGGATACTTCCTGCCTGACTTTTAACGATTTCATGTTAAAATCCTTAGAATCAATATCAAACAAAATATCAAAAGAGAATTTGTTTCCAGAATCATAATCTTTCTGCATATCCTCAATTTCTTTCCCCGCCTGGAATTTATATTTATGGGCTTCAATTCTCTTTTGCAGTTCCATACTCTTGCCAATGTAACTTTTGCCATTGCTTTTATTTTTAATCAAGTAAATCCCTATATCTCCCATATGTCCTCCTGAATAAATGCTTTTCTATGCCCTCCTTCCGGTTCCCATTGACTGATAGAGTTCCTCCAAAAGTTTGTTGATATGTTCCGGGGCTGCTCTTACCACGCTTTCGGGCGCCTGACTTTCTTTGCTCTCAATTTGGCGGACAGGCGGTGTATGGCTTTCAATCATCCGGGTTCTTTCATTTCGCACAAATTCCGGAATCTGTGTCTGCCTCTTTTCTTCTTTCACCATTCCTTCATACATTCGCTGAAAATGCGCCCGGTCTGCCACCGGATTATCGCTGCTGCACAAATTCTGAAACCCCATCCGGCGAACAGCAACCTCCGTCATTCGAGTCATTGAGGCCAGCGCTTCTTCCTCCCGGTAGCGGCCATACTTCCGGATAGCCCTCTGCACTTCTTCCCATGCCTCCCCCCAGTCAGTCACCATCGGAGATAGTCTGGCCGTACACTTTTCCCGAATTTCTGCAATACTGGGAGGAAACGGGGATGTGCCTATATGTTCCCAAACCGCATTTTCTACCACGGCGGATTCCAGATCCCCCAGCATCCGGTACCAGACTTTCATGGCATACTTATCGGGCAGAACGTTGGAATTGGGATAGGCTGCTTTTAATGCCAACGCAACTGTTTCAAACTCCTGATCAGTCACTCATTCCACCCCCTGATTGATTCCGCATATTGTTCTGTTGTCATGTTCCGGGCATTGTTACCGACAGCCCTTTTTCCTCCCTTGTCCTGCTCTCTCGCCAGCCAGGAGTTTATAAATCTGCCAATGCCTCGCTTGGTTTTCCGCTTTGTCGGATTCGTCATGAGCCACCCTTTCATACCCCTCATTGCTTGCAGTATATCTACCGCTGGATACAGTTCAGCAAATGCATCAATATCACGCTGAAAAATCAAGTGTTCTGCGCCTGTATTCAGAGGGAGCGTTATGATGGGTGGTTCCTCCGGTCCGGAGTTTAGCTCCGGGCAAATATCTTTTTCTTTCTCTTTCTCTGTGTCTTTCTCTATATCTTTATCTATATCTATATCTGTGTTACCACTTTGTAACAGCGGCGTTACATCTGTGTTACTTTGTAACGCTTTTTTCTCTCTATACCGTCTTACTCTGGCCGCAGATTCGCTCTCAGAGCCAACCATTTCATCGCACTGAAGAAGCAAAAATTCATCTTCTCCCATCACCCGAATTAAACCCTGGCGCTCCAAAAATGATAATGTTACTTTCACATTTTCCGGATCTTCATCAAGTTCTAATGCCAGTTCTTCCGGGAAGGTATCTTCCACTCCTTCAAAAAACAGTTTATTGCCCTGCTTTACCGCAGCCAGAAGCATTTTAAGGTAAATGACGGTATATGTATCACCTCCCGCAATTTTTCTTAGCTTTTTGATTTCTTTCTGCTTGAAAAATCCTTCTTTGAGCTGAATCCAGTAATATCTTTTTTCTGCCAATACAATTACCTCCTGCCCGGAGGGGGATAACCCTCCGGTTATCCCTTAATAAATTACCTTGCTCCCATGTTCCGTCTTCACCACGTCAAGGTTCTGCAGGAATCGAGCCTTCATAGTCGGATCATGGGTAATTGCCATGATTTTAATATTCCCATACCGTTCCTGAATCGTTTCCAGAGCGTCACAATATGCCTGAATGCCATCCGCATCCAAAAACGGCGGTTCATCAATGAACAACATGCCAAACTGGACACCTGCGGTTGTAGCTTTAATTTCCGCCAAGGCAAGTATAACCGAGAGGGAAGACTTCACTTTCTCGCCGCCGGACTTTGACAGGTAGGGAAGGCTGCTCTTTCCGTATTCCTCAATGAAAATATCCAGAGTAACCACTTCTTTTTTGCTGTTGCTTTTTAATATCTTCTCTGTTACAAAGTCCACACCAAGCTGTCCGCCGGTCATCTGTCCCAGGATATTATTGGCCGTGTTTGACAGCTTCGGAAGAATTGTCCGGATAATCTGATGGGGGATTCCGTCCTGGCTGAAGGAAAGTTTCAAAGCGTCATAATCTGCCGCATCCTCGGCCATATCCGCGATTTCCTCCTGAATAGCAGCTATTCCCTGCCGCATTCTCTGAATTTCACGGATCCTCTGTTCAAAACCACCGATTTTCACCTGAATTTCTTTGGCCTTCCTATCAAGACTGTCAATCTCTGTCTGAATATCCTTTACCTGCCGCTCTGCTTCCACAACCCCGACAGCAGCCTCCTTTTCCTTGCCGGCCTGTTCCCGTTTTCCTGTAAGTTCCGCTTCAAGCAACTGAATTTCCTCCGACAGCTCCTTTGCTCTCCGCTCCGCATTGGTACGCCTCTCACGAATAACCGGAATTTCATTTTCTTTCTGAAGCCAGATTTTCAGTCCTTCCATCTGGTTCCGTATCTTTTCATGCTCCAGATAACTTTCTGCATACTTCCCTCTCTCTGATTCTGCCTCCAAAGCCCTGGATTTCAATTCTGAAAGGTTTTTTTCGGTGTTGCCTATATTAAGTTGTATCCCTTCAATCCGAGCCTTAATTAAGGCAATCTGGCTTTCCTGGCGTTCCAGTTCTCTCAGCTTTTCCGTGTAAATTTCCAGAGAACCGCACTCTCCCCGCAGCGCATCCAGCTTTTCTTCCGAAAAATCCAATTCCCGGATCTCAGCCTCTGCCGCTTCAACATCTTTCTCAAGAGATTCCAGGGCTTTAGTACGTTCTTCCGCCAGAATTTTCAACTTTTCCGGATATAACGCAAGCTCTGCCTTTGCTTGTAGAGCATCCGCCAGAAATCTGCATGAGGCTTTTTCCATATCAACACATCCGGAATTATCCAGCAGCTCCATGCGCTTATTCAGAGAATTCTTTTCTGCCAGAAGCGCTCTCTCCTGTTCGTTAAAATATGCCTTTTTACTATCAAGTGCCCACGCGCAGCGGCTCCTTTTATCCTGCAGATCTGCAGCCTTTCGGGAAAGGGCATACATGGAATCAAGCAGCTTTTTCTTTTCCTGGTATTCTGCCGCTTTGCTTTTGATTTCTTCCTGGTCTTCCTGGGATTCAATGGACTTCAAACGGCTTTGGTACTCTGTAAGCGTCTGCCGATAATCCGCAATTACCTTTTCCACTTCGGATATTTGCCCATTTATCCTGTCAAGTTCCGCTGATCTGGCTTCATAAACAGCGGTTCCCTCAATCAACCCCTTTTCCTGTTCCACCAGCGAACGGTATTTCCTGGCATTTTCCAGAATCACACTTTCTTCCGCCAAACTCACATCACATGCCTGTACTGTAGCGTCCTCAGCTGTTTTTCCGCTCTCTGCAATCCGTTTTTTATTTTCCAAAGAGGAAATATCCACCATAATGGCATGATAACGTTCCTCCGCTGCCCTTGTGGTTCCCAGGTGAAGGTTCGCGTTTTGCAGCTCCAGCTTCTTAATCTGGACTGAACCCTCTACCCCTCGCAGGTCTTCCCTGGCCTCTGCCAGTTCTTCATCCGGCTTTCCAAAGGCAAGAATATTATCTGACTGGACTTTAATAGTCTGCTTCTTCCCGGCGATCCGCCGATTATAATCCGCCGCCTGGTCCTTTGCTTTTTCTTCCATACTGCCATAGATACCCAGCCCCAAAAGATTTGACAGAATTACCATGCGTTCCTCTTTTTTGGCCTGCAGAAACAATCCATACTGATCCTGCATAATAAGGGCGCAGCTCTTAAAAGTCATGCTGTCAACACCGATCAGCCGCTCAATGTCTGCCTGTGTATCATTAAACTTTTCCTGTGAACGATCTTCCCATTCTCCGGCCACCAGCTCCGCAAGGTTCAAAGTCCCTTTCCCGGATTTGGCCCTTGTTCTGGTTATGCGGTACACCTTATCACCGATGGAAAAAGTGAATGAGATGTACCCGGAGCGCACCCCTTCATCATTTCTCAACCACGGAACCTTTACCGATGTGCTTTTTCCTTCCCTGGGTTCCTCATAAATACAATCAATAATTGCATCCATAAAGAGGGAAGACTTTCCGGCTCCGTTCTGACCGTTTATGGTACAGAATTGAATATCCTCAAAAGAGAATTTTTCTTCAGCATATGCCCGGTAGTTTTTTACTTCGATTTCAATGGGTACAAACATCCCGGAGAAAGCTGCTCCGGTTTCTGCCGCCATTGCTTCAGCGATAATCGGCCGCGCTTTCAGTATCAGCCGCTCAATATCCTCCCGATCCATCCCCTTTTCTTCCAGATATGCTTTCAAATTTGCTTCCGGATCTGTTTCCTGTGACAAATCGGTTCGATCTGCAGATGCCTCTATTCTTTCCGGCGCAATACCGGACACCCAGAAAGCCCCGTCTTCATACAATGCTTTTTCCAGCAGGGCAGCATTGAAAGCCTTTTGCTTCTCAGCAGAGCATTCATATAATACCCGGACAATCTTATTTGCCACGGCACCATTCCAGCGCCAGTAGTTCATGGCCACCTCATCCACATGCCCGTAAATAATTGCCGTAATGTCAGTGTCAGTAAATTGAAATGTGATAAATTCACGATATGGAGTCTTTACAAATTCAGAATCACTAAAAACCATACCCTCATGGCCAAATGCCCTCCGTTCGGCATGATGAATCCAAAAGCCCCGTTCCTGCCCCTCGTCATTGAAATTATTGGCATTGATAGAACCGGAATAATATACATTGTCAAATCCAGACACTAACTGCGGACGATGTATATGCCCTAAAGTCACCAAATCATAATGAGAAGCGGATAAAGCCTCCGGCGGTATAATTGGCTCAAACTGAGTAAGAAGCTGTGACTGGCCGCTCTCCGTGTTACACCCTGGCACCGTATAATGCGCCATTAAAACCGCTGGACGATCCCCCCGGCAGTGCGCCCGGAGTCCCATCACAATTTTGCCAAGTTCCTGAGAAAACACTTCATTTTCTTCCTCTTTTCCCAATCCGGGAAACTTCGCCCGATACACGCCTCTGTCAAATCCCGGAAGAACGGCAATATCCGCGTATTCTGTCTGAATCACTTCCGGATTGATAACAATATGGACATTATAGAAGCTGGAAAAATGAGCTTCCAGAACTTTAAACTGGCCCTCCCCGTCATGGTTTGGAGTACCTTTCATGATAACCACATGACCGGAAACAGCGGCCAGACGGGTAATAATTTCAATCGCTGTTATCACTTCATCACAGCAGCGGTCGCTCCATGTTTTCCCGGTGTGAAAAATGTCCCCCGGCACCAGCACCAGCTCCGGGCGCTCCTGCTCCGCACGTTCCGCCATAAATTCAAGGCATCGTCTTGTGTCCAGGGAGCGGAGATTAACTCCCTCCCTTTCTGGCCCTTTAAAATTGCCAATATGCCAATCTCCTGAATGAATAATCTTCATTATCTCTGTCCCCCTCTCTGTTCACTCTTAACAATACGCTGGCACTTATAGCAAAGTGGCCGCCCAAAATTTTCACAGGAATATTTCCACACCTCTTTTGTTACAACAACGCCACACTTATCACAGCAAAAATCCGCTGCGCGGTCTGCTTCTGTCATTACCCGGCTTGCCCCTTGTGGCTGTGGCTGGCTCTGCTGCCGCTGTGCCGGCTTCCGATCTGTCGGCTGATGTGATTCTGTTGTCGTTTCCTTCTGTGGCTGCCCTGTTTCCTGCACATCTGCAGGAATTTCATCCTCTACCGGAGGAATGGAAAGCGTTTGCACAATTGGCATGGTATTCCCAAACAGATTTCCCACACTGTGCAGCGCTTGTTGTAATAATATCTGCTTAATCATTGGATCGTTATAATCCGGTGAGAAGGAAGTTCTTGCCACTGCAAAGGGCTTTTTCAGTTCATCAATAGTGTAAGTACCCTTAATGCCCAAAAGGTCCCTGATAACCCTCAGGATAGCTCCTGTGGCAGCTTTCTGCGGAGCATTGGCCCGTAACTGTGTCATGGCATCAAGCAGGCTGTTCTCGATATATTTCCCTCTTTCCTGTTCAACCACCATATATAATTTGATAGGGTATCCCTTGTCATTTGTCTGTCCAGTGTCCACCCACTTCCCTGGATACTTTTTGGAAGCCTCTGCAGCTGCTTTGTAATCTAAAATCCCTCTTTCTGCCTTTTCTTCGTAAGCCAGACGATACTTCTTTTCCTCTGTGGCCAAATCAATCACTTTGAAATTATTGCTGGTTCTCACACTTCCATCAGGAAGCCGGATCGCCCCGAATGCGCTTGCCTTCCATGTGTTTTCATCCATCTTTGTTACATCGCCGGCACCAGGACCAAACTGAATTCCTGCTTCCGTTGCCAACCTCTGCAGAAACGGTTTTGTCAGGGAGTACAAATCTTCCCACCGATTATTACCAAGGCTCCGGGAACCCACCTTAAAAATCTGTGACGCCCGTTCATCCGTGTCCACATAAAGCAGGGAAACACTCATTTTGTAAAAGGGATTGATCTGCTGAGTTTCCACAAACGGAATCGCAAGATTGTAGTTATTCCTCTGAGCGAGGACATTCTGAATTGATAAATCACTCACTTTTTTCAACCTCCATATTGATTTATTTGCATTTCCATGCTACAATATGGTTGCTTGGGGAGTGTTCTGGCAAATTGCCGAACGCTCTTTTTCCATATTTCGCATGTTCATTGCCACTAATTTCACGCTCCTTTACATAGCGCCTGTGTTTTTACCCCCCCACACACAAGGAATAGCAGTTGAGGTAGCTGTCATATGTAACCATATCCATCAAAGTCATACCCTCTGAATCCCCCACAATAGCATCCAGGCTGATGGTCTTAATTCTGCGATCCGCCTTTTTAAGCTCATTGCCGATATAAGAACGCATTGTCTGTTTCGCTATTGTGGAAAACTATACTCATGCAGTTCACTTCTTGTATGCCATGACTTGACCGCCTTCAAGTAGCCTATGGCAGCCACATCATAATACTCTGAAAGGTTATAATTACTGATCCGGAAAAACCAATCAATTACCCAGTGATTTTCTTCCGCAAACTTTTGTTCCTCCTGTGTCAGCGGTGTAAGTTTCTGATAAACTCTCATATGTAACACCCCCGTAAAATAATTTCTGAATCCACCCAAACACCTTATATATCCCATAAAACACAAACGGTATCACGAGATATTCCCCGCCATAGGCTTTGTATCCCCTTTGGATAAATGCCTGCTCTATGGACCACACGGAATACAAATATGTCAGGGCAATCGCTCCAAACAGTCTGATTACATGCGGTGCCGCTTTCTTAATGAATCGTCGGGCCGCCTGCCATTTGCTCTTTCGCACTTTGGACAGATATACCCGGACTTTGGAATCTTCTGCAAGACACCGACATTCCATGATAATCCACACCTTACACACCGCGCCTTCATCCGACACCAGCCGTTTCCTCTTTATCAATCCGGTTAAGTTCCCGGACAATGGCAAGGATAAGGTCTTCTTCATCAATACAGTGCCAAGAAATAGGGGCTTTGGAATTATCCAGAGCTGCCAGTATTCGCTCCGCTTTTTTCCTGTTCTCCATCTCATACCTCTAACCTTTCCAGGGGCCAGTTGAACGTAAACTGATCGCTCCCTGCCTCCTTCTTATAAAAACTTTCCCTGCGCTCTGCTTCCCGCTTCGCTTCTTCTTCACAATCACAGTGCTCTCCAGGATCCAGACGAGCGCCGCATTTTTCGCATTGATACCGGTACATTCCGCACCTTCCTTCCATCGTTTTAATCAATCCCACATCTGGAGTCAAAATACCGCTTCGGTACCCGTCCGGCAGGATATTCTTCAATCAGCCGGCCAGAAGCAATCAGCTCTTTTCTCAGGCTCCGCATAATGTCATACGCCTTTGACTGCTTCACCCCCAGGAGATTCATCACATCCTCTACCGTGTAATAGTTCCTGTTCTCTTTGGTAAGCACTCGTATAACCCCATTCCTTCCCGGAGCAATCGGAGCAGCTTGTGCTTTCACTTAAATCTCTCCTTTCTCCACAAATACCATCACTTCACCTTCCGTAACATACGCATGACAAATGTCAATGCTGGAAAACATACCAATAATTTTCTTTATTTCCTCGTCCGCAGCTTCTCTGGTGAATTCCCCCATTTCGGCAATCAAATCCACCATTCCAATAAGCTGTTCTTTAAGATTTCCGCAAAGCCGTATACACTTTTCCAGATTGTCATATGGATGTTCTGGATCGTAAGCAGCCCTGCAGGATCGCAAGTACAAATCAAAAAAGTAATTGTACTTCTCTACCACGCTTTACTTTCCCTCCTTTGACAAATCCTTTTTCAGCAAATCATCTACGGTAATACCAAAAAATTCTGACACGTTTATTAAACCTTGGTTACTCAATTCGGCAGCGCCGCTTTCATATTTGCCCATATGGGCCTTGCTTATTTTGAGCAGCCTTGCCATATCACCTTGACTGAAATGCTCTCTATTTCGGAGATACTTCAAATTACGGGCAAGCATGGAACCTTGCGGCCGCAAATCCTTCAGGAGCAGGTCATCAATACTTACCGAAAAATACTCTGCTATTTTTATCAGATTTTTCAGTGATGGCTCCCGATCTCCGCTTTCATAAAGTCCTACTGCTGATTGTGTCAGCCCAATAACCTCCGCCATTTCTCCTTGTGTCAGTCCCCATTTCTTCCTAAGGAGTGACAAATTAGTATTCAGATACACTACAGTCCTCCTATTCCAGATTCTTTTCTGTCCATGCTTTTAAACTTTGTGCAATGGTAGAAATTTCATCAAGCGTTTCCAGAACCCTCTTTAATGACGGTTTTTCATCCTCGCTTATCACTCCGTCCTCGGTTATGTTCAAAAGAAGGTCTTTTGTTTCCTCCGCCTTTCTCAAAGTTGCCATAGCTCTTACTGTTATCCGATCCAAATCAGTTACTTCCAAAACCGGAACATGCTCGCCCAAAGGACACATTTCTCTGCAATAGAGATTCTTCAATTCTGGAGCCCGGTATAAATCCGCCATTCTCAGAATGTTATCCGGCGGAATACACTTTGTAATTCCCAGTTCATAATCCTGAAGCTGACTGGCTGAAATATGTAACTGCTCCGCAGCGTACTCCTTTGAAAAGAACTTCTCATTGTACTCTGCTGCCCTTAATCTGGCCTGACAGAATGGATTATCTGCTGCTTTTGTTGGACGTCGTCCCATTTAATATTTCACCTCCTTATGCTACAATTTTACAAAATACTACATTACGGCGAGTTTTGAGGCAAAAAAATATCAGGAAATAGCTTTTCCAGAGAAATCCCGTAGTAACTGCTGATTTTACAAGCTAATTTCATGCTGGGATTTCTGTGCCCAAGTTCCAATTTGCTTACATACTTCTGTGTAACTCCCAGATTGAGCGCTACTTCCTGCTGTGTTTTGCTCCCTCTAGCCTCAATAAGCTCTTTTCTTGTCAATATCTCACCTCCATTCGCCTTTATGTAGTAATTCTATACTACTTTTTGGCGATTGTCAAGTATAATTCGCCACTTAGTTCCTTTTATTTTACTCCTAGTTGTAGTATGATATATAAGGAGGTATTTTATGAACAGAATTGCAACCGAACGCAAGCGTCTGGATCTCACTCAAGAAGAATTAGCTGAAAAGCTGAATATTTCCCAAAAGTCAATAAGCAAATACGAAACCGGAGCCCGTAAGCCATCTTTTGAAACTTTGACGGAAATGGCGAAACTATTCAATGTTTCTACGGATTATCTATTAGGAATATCCGATTCAAGAACAGGAAATAGTGGGCTATTTGCCGACACGCCTTTCCCCAGAAGAACTATTGGCAGCGCTATCAGACTATGGATAGGAAAAACCGGCTTCGGTGATGATGAAATTGCTGAAATGCTTGGAATTTCAGAGGAATTATTAAAGAGCTATTATTCAGGTGAAAGTATGCCATTGGAAACGCTGGTGAAATTATCAGAAATATGCGAGGTTTCAACGGATTGTTTGCTTGGCCTGCGAGAAAAGACCAGGCCGAAACAAGATGGAGCATACCCATTCCGATTTGACCCGGAGATCTCCCGGCGTCTGAAAGACCAAATGCAGCGGATGGGAGAAAGCTATTCCCAAATAGCCGCTGCCATAGGAATTGAGGAAGAAGAAATGTTTGATTTTCTGGAATACGGCTTTGTTCCCCATATCTCTGTTTTTGCCCAGATAGTGGAGCATTTTCTGGTATCCTCTGACTTCCTACTCAACAGAACAGGCAGCACTATAACCATACAGGAAGATGAAGAAGAACTTTTGCTCTCATACCGAGCACTTAACTCCAAAAGCAAAACAATGGCTCTTTCACGAATTTACGAACTGGAAAGGGAAGAAGAATCCTTAGTTGCAGCTAAGAATCGTTACCTGGACAGAGAGGGAAAATCCTTGCCTTCGAGTGGTACCGGAGGCGGCACAATGGTGGGTTAAAAAAAATAGCACGTTTGTCGATTCAGGCAGTATAAGATAAAACCATGTGTTTTAACAGTACAATTTGACAGCGGGCGGCCATTGTGCCGCCTTTTATTTTAGGAGTGTGATCGCATGCCCGTATATAAGGACAAAAAACGGAATACCTGGTACTGCCAGTTTTATTATAAGGACTGGACCGGGAAAAGCAAACAAAAGCGGAAGCGTGGATTTTCCACCCAAAGAGAAGCAAAGGAATGGGAGCGCAATTTTCTCAACACTCTGCAGACGAATTCCGATATTACATTCGCTGCCCTGGTAAACAACTATATGGAGGATCTGGCAACACGTCTGAAGCCTACCACTATGGAAACCAAAAGGAGTATTATTGAAGATAAGCTGCTTCCCTACTTCAAAGATATGAAAATATGTGATATAGATGAACTGGCTGTCCGCCGCTGGCAGAACGAATTGCTGGATTACCGGAACGATAAAGGCAAACCTTTTTCCGATACCTATTTAAAAACCATCAATAATCAGCTTTCGGCCATACTGAATTATGCTATAGTCTATTATAAGCTGGCAAAGAATCCCTGCAGAGCAGTAGGCTCCATTGGCAAGTCAAACGCTTCCGCAATGCAGATCTGGACTCTCGATCAGTTTGAACAGTTCATTGGATATGAAAAAAAGGCAGCCGGCCGGCTGGCTTTCAATGTCCTGTTCTGGTCCGGCATCCGGGAGGGGGAGCTTCTGGCGCTTACCAGAAACGATTTCATTCACAGCGGCACCGATGAATACCGCCTCAATGTCAATAAAAATTTCGAGGTTGTAAAGGGAACTCAATATATTCTTACCCCAAAAACAGATTCCAGCAACCGCTGTATCACAATCCCCCAGTTTCTATACTATGAAGCGGTACACTATTTTGATTCCCTCTATGAACCAGATCCGGAGGAACGCCTTTTTTATTTCACAAAAAGTTATCTGCTGAATGAAATCAAACGAGTGGCAAAAGCTGCCGGACTTAATCCCATAAGAATCCATGACCTCAGGCACTCCCATGCCTCTCTACTGATCGAGATGGGCTTTAATATCCTGATGGTATCGCAGCGCTTAGGCCATGAAAAGGTTGAGACAACCTGGCAGACCTATGCACATCTGTATCCGGACAAAGAAAAAATGCTGGCCGCCCAGTTGGATACTGTGAAAGTACAGGGCATTACCGCCAACTTGACCATCGAAGATCGGCTTGCGGAATTCATGGCTCAGTTCCAAAGCCATCTGAAGGAGCAGCCGGCTCTTATTGACATAAACAGCGAGGAAATTATCCGATGGGATCCGGAAAAAAGAGAGAAGGCCACCGTTACCGCGGCGGAATTCGAGCAGGAGGCCCAGCTTGACGAAGGAATTGAAGCCGGCCTTGCCTCAGCAGAAATCTTCCAGGCCGGATACCTTGAACTGTGTGGCATAGTCTATTTCCTTGCCAGCCGGGGGCTGCCAGCGAAATTTCTTTAATACTTGCAAAATCCAAAGGCATAGTATATAATGAACGTAGAAAGAGCACCCACTCCAAAGCGGATGCTCCCAAGCGAGATTATCTACCTCTCAATGAGAGGCGCCTCTCCTGTGGACCAGACAGGAGGGGCATTATTTTTTTCGCCTGTTCTTCCTATCTCTGTCGAGAAAGGCAAGCAACGCCACAATCAAGCTGCCAAAGGACATTAACAGAGCCAATATCCCTATGAAAATCGAGATGATCTCATAAGCCGTCATAAACGCCACCTCCCTTCCTATGTATTCCGGCATGCCGGTTTCATTGGCTCGGGAGGCTACCACCCTGTCATGGGTACTCTTCCATGAGAGAATTATAACAGAGATCTGCAGAATTGGCAACCAGGCTTTCATGCTCCTGGCTCTATGCTGGCTCTGAAAAATAATGTCATAATAATGTCACGGCACAAAGAAAAAGCCCGGAAAGCCGCATAAACACTGGCTTTCCAGACTTTAGAGCGTTATTCGAACTCAATCGTAGCCGGCGGCTTCCCCGTGCAGTCATACAGCACTCGGTTCACGCCCTTCACCTCATTTACGATCCGGCTGCTGACCTTCCCCAGCACCTCCCAGGGCAGGCGGGCGGCTTCTGCTGTCATGAAATCGGAAGTCAGAACCGCGCGCAGCGCAACCGCATAGTCATATGTCCTGACATCGCCCATGCAGCCCACGGAGCGCATATTGGTGAGCGTTGCAAAATACTGCCCCAGATCCTTTGCAATCCCGGCCTTATCGATCTCTTCGCGGTAAATCGCATCCGCATCCTGTACAATACGCACCTTTTCAGCTGTTATCTCTCCGATTATGCGGACACCCAGCCCCGGGCCCGGGAAGGGCTGGCGGTAGACCAGATTCTCCGGAATTCCGAGCTCCAGCCCGGCTTTCCTCACCTCATCCTTAAACAGCATCCTCAAAGGCTCAATAATCTCTTTAAAATCCACATGCTCGGGCAGGCCGCCGACATTGTGGTGGGACTTGATCACTGCTGATTTTCCCAGGCCGGACTCTATCACATCCGGATAGATCGTGCCCTGTACAAAGAAATCGACTGCGCCGATCTTCTTTGCCTCCTCCTCAAAGACGCGGATAAACTCCTCGCCAATAATCTTTCTCTTCTGCTCCGGATCCGTCACTCCCGCCAGCTTTTTGTAGAAGCGCTCCTGCGCGTTCACGCGGATGAAATTCAGATGGTAGGGGCCGGACGACCCGAATACGGCCTCCACCTCATCGCCTTCATTTTTGCGGAGCAGGCCGTGATCAACAAACACGCATGTGAGCTGCTCGCCGATTGCCCTGGCCATCAAAACGCCGGCTACGGAGGAATCCACGCCGCCGGAAAGCGCCAAAAGGGCGCGTCCATTTCCTACCTTTTCGCGGATAGACTGTATCGAGCTCTCCACAAATGCATCCATCTTCCAGTCGCCGGAGCAGCCGCAGATATTGTATACAAAATTCGAGAGCATCTTTGCGCCTTCAACGGTATGCATCACCTCCGGATGGGCCTGAATCCCGTACAGGGCTCTTGCTTCATCCTCCATGCCTGCAATCGGGCAGACCGGCGTATGGCTCGTCGTGCGAAAGCCATCCGGCGCTTTGGCGATATAATCTGTATGGCTCATCCAGCAGATCGTTTTTGGCGATACGCCCTCGTAAAGCCTGGACTGCGTATCCACCTCCACCTCTGTCTTCCCGTACTCGCTGACCGGCGCGGTCTCTACTTTACCGTCTAACAGATAAGCCATGAGCTGTGCGCCGTAGCAGATACCTAAAACAGGAATACCCATATTAAAAATATCTTTGGAGCATCTCGGCGAATCTTCTTTATAAACGCTGTTGGGACCGCCTGTAAAAATAATTCCCTTTGGATTCATTTCCTTAATCGCCTCTAATGGCATGCTGTACGGATGCACTTCGCAATACACGCCGCATTCCCTTACTCTTCTGGCGATGAGCTGATTATACTGGCCTCCAAAATCTAATACGATAATCTTTTCCCTTTCCACAAGTATTCCTCCTGCGCACTTTTCAAAACATTGTCATCCTGCAAGCTGACGGCTCTCTTTAAGGCCCGGAAATCAAAGACGCCTAGAGCGTGTTTGAAAATTCATTCCTGGCATCTGCACGCCCCACTTCGCGGTATATTTGTGCCAAATTCACTTAACGTAGCCCACTACGCCGCGTTCATTTGGCACAAATCTCCCACAAAGTGGCACGCACAGCTACCAGAAAGCAATTTTCAAACACGCTCTAGTACAGCATTGCATTAATTCACGAGTAAACAGCACTCGCTATCCGCGCCCTCTGCACGCCTGCGAAGCTAGCTGTAGGCTCCACTACGCCGTCGCTTCGCAGACGTACAGATGACACGAATATCAAGCGATTTTACTCGTTAATTTATGCAACACTGTACTAGTATAAATGATTTTAATTAGCTTTATGTTATTCTGTCGAAAGAACAGGTACATCACTATGCCCAAGATATTTTATATCATAAAGTTATTTGAAATCACTTATACTAGAGCGTGTTTGAAAAATCATTCCCGCCATCTGCACGCC
Source organism: Clostridiaceae bacterium (assembly GCA_910575795.1). Classification (GTDB taxonomy): domain Bacteria; phylum Bacillota; class Clostridia; order Lachnospirales; family Lachnospiraceae; genus Otoolea; species Otoolea muris. The sequence goes on from CAJTGE010000011.1 coordinate 84,218, forward strand.
CCACTTTGCGGTATATTTGGGCCAAATTCACTTAACGCAGCCCACTGCGCCGCGTTTATTTGGCCCAAATCTCCCACAAAGTGGAACGCACATCTGACAGAAAGCATTTTTCAAACACGCTCTAGAGCGTTGCTTAAATTTCAGTGAATACATTGCTTGATATCGGTGTCATCTGTGCGTCTGCGAAGCGACGGCGTAGTGGCGCCTACGTCTAGCTTCGCAGGCGTGCAGAGGGCGCTGATAGCGAGTGATTTATTCACTGGAATTTAGGCAATGCTGTACTAGTACAGCATTTTTTAAATAACCGGACTATAAAAACACTATATCTATAGGTGTTTTCGGCTATAATAAAGTCCAGTTAATTAGTGAACGATGTACTAGTTAAAAGGCCCGCCGCCTTCTTCCTGCTCATATCCTGTCATCAACAGGCTGTTTAGCGTCTCCCGCCTGTTCTTCTGTCAGCATGATTTTATTATAAAATATCAGAGGCATAATAACAAGCCATTTTTAACTGGATTCCTGCGCGCGTTCCAGATAACGCTTCACATACTGCCCCGTATATGAGGCCGGGTTTTCCGCCACTTCCTCCGGCGTTCCCTTTGCGATGACCGTGCCTCCCTGATCGCCGCCTTCCGGCCCGATGTCGATGATATAGTCTGCTGTCTTGATCACGTCCAGGTTGTGCTCAATGACCAGCACCGTGTTTCCTCCGTCGGACAGCCGCCTCAGTATCTCGATCAGCTTGTGGACATCCGCAAAGTGCAGGCCCGTGGTCGGCTCGTCCAGGATATAGATGGTTTTCCCGGTTCCCCGCTTGCTCAGCTCCGTCGCCAGCTTGATGCGCTGCGCCTCGCCGCCGGACAGCTCCGTGGACGGCTGGCCTAACCGGATATAGGAAAGCCCCACGTCGTAAAGCGTCTCGATCTTCCGGTGGATGGAGGGGATATTCTCAAAAAAGTGCAGTGCTTCTTCGACGGTCATATTCAGCACGTCATAGATGCTTTTTCCTTTGTATTTGACCTCCAGCGTTTCGCGGTTATAGCGTTTTCCGCCGCAGACCTCGCAGGGCACATAGATATCCGGTAGAAAATGCATCTCGATCTTGATGATGCCGTCCCCGGCGCAGGCTTCGCAGCGGCCGCCTTTTTTATTAAAGCTGAAGCGGCCCTTATTATAGCCTTTTGCCTTTGCGTCCGTGGAGGCGGCAAAGAGATCACGGATCAGATCAAACGCGCCGGTATACGTCGCCGGGTTCGAGCGGGGCGTGCGGCCAATAGGCGACTGATCGATGGCAATCACCTTGTCAAGCTGCTCAGTCCCCTCTATGCCCTTGTGCTTTCCCGGTATGGTATGGGCGCGGTTCAGCTTCTTAGCCAGGGCCTTGTAGAGTATCTCATTTACCAGGGAGCTCTTTCCGGAGCCTGACACGCCGGTCACACAGGTCATCACCCCAAGAGGGATGTCCACATTGATGTTTTTTAAATTGTTTTCCGCCGCCCCGCGCACCTTGAGCCAGCCGGCCGGCTTTCTCCTCTTTTCCGGGATCGGAATCCGGATGCGGCCGCTTAGGTAAGCCCCTGTCACTGACTCTTCACACTGCATGATCTCCTCTGCCGTTCCCACAGCCACCACCCTGCCGCCGTGTTCACCGGCTCCGGGGCCGATATCGACGATACAGTCCGCGGCGAGCATGGTGTCCTCGTCGTGCTCCACGACCAGCACGGAATTCCCCAAATCCCGCAGATGCATCAGGGTCTGCAAAAGCTTGTCATTATCCCTCTGATGCAGGCCGATGCTCGGCTCGTCGAGAATATACGCCACGCCCACCAGTCCGGATCCAATCTGCGTTGCCAGACGGATCCGCTGCGCCTCGCCGCCGGAGAGCGTGCCTGTGGCCCGCGAAAGGGAGAGATACTCCAGGCCGACGTTGATAAGAAATGACACTCTGGCGCGGATCTCCTTTAAAATCGGCGCTCCGATCGCCTCCTGCATGGGCGTCAGAGTCAAGTCGTCCATGAATTCACGGAATTTCACGATCGACATATTCGTCGCCTGAAAGATATTCTTGTCTCCCACTGTTACTGCCAGGGATTCCTTTTTCAGACGCTGTCCCTTACACGTCGCGCAGGGCGTAATCCGCATAAAGGTTTCATATTCCGCCTTCATCGTCTCTGAAAACGTCTCCCTGTATTTGCGGTTCATGCTCTGGATCAAACCCTCAAAGGAAATGTCATAGACGCCCTCGCCGCGCTGTCCCTTATACCGCACTTTTACGGATCTGCCGTTCGTCCCGTGCAGCAGGACATCGTGGATCTCCTGCGGGTAATCCTGGAACGGCGTGTCCAGATCAAAGCGGTACTCCTCAGCCAGAGCCGCGAGGATCGCTCCGGTAAAGCTTCCCTTGTCTGTACATGACTGCCACCCCATAGCCGTGATGGCTCCCTGGCTGATGCTTAAGCTCTTGTCCGGGATCAGCAGATCTTCGTCAAACTCCATCTTATACCCCAGTCCAAAGCAGTCCGGGCACGCGCCAAACGGGTTATTAAACGAAAAGCTTCTCGGCTCCACCTCGTCCACGCTGATCCCGCAGTCCGGGCAGGAGAAATTCTGGCTGAAGGTGAGCGGCTCGCCGCCGAACACATCGACGGTCATCAGTCCGTTTGTCAGGCCCATAACCGTCTCAATCGAGTCGGAAAGGCGTTTTTCAATGCCCTCCTTGACCACGATTCGATCCACCACGATCTCGATATTATGCTTTATATTCTTGTCCAGGGAAATGGTTTCCGTCAGCTCGTATAAGTTTCCGTCAATCCGCACACGGACGTAGCCGCTCTTTTTTGCCTGCTCCAGCACCTTTTCATGACGCCCTTTCCTTCCCCGCACCATGGGGGCCAGAAGCTGCAGCCTCGTCTTCTCCGGCATGGCCATAATCTGATCCACCATCTGATCCACGGTCTGCCGGCGGATCTCGCGCCCGCATTTGGGACAGTGCGGTATCCCGATCCGCGCGTAGAGAAGGCGCATGTAATCATAGATCTCCGTCACTGTCCCCACCGTCGAACGAGGGTTCCGGTTTGTCGATTTCTGATCAATGGAAATAGCGGGGGACAATCCCTCTATGCTCTCCACGTCCGGCTTCTCCATCTGTCCCAGAAACTGCCTTGCGTAGGAGGAGAGGGATTCCATATAGCGTCTCTGCCCTTCCGCATAGATCGTGTCAAACGCAAGGGAGGACTTTCCCGAACCGGATAAGCCGGTCAGAACGACCAGCTCATCCCTTGGGATATTCAGAGAAATGTTCTTTAGGTTGTGCTCATTCGCACCACGTATTTTGATATACTGCTTTGCCATCGCATTCGCTCCTGTAACCGCGGTCAGACTGCCAGACTATAAGCAGGAACGCGGCCTTCTGCACCAATTCATTCTCAAAGATTGACTGTGTACATTAGTATATCACATCTCATATATTTTTGCAAACATTTGTTCGTTTTGTTTTCAACTGATCATGGCCTAAAGTAACAGTTCAGACAGGTCAGCGCACCTGCTGCGCTGACCGTACGAAAACGCGGCGGCAGCAGACATCTGCCCCATCGCGAAGCGATTTTCATGGGCAGATGCCGTAACAGTTCAGGTTGTCTGAACTGTTACAGCCTAAAAGATGCGTGAACCGTAATCAGCGCTTATTTCAGAGCATCAATGAAACAACTTTCTAAAGGACTCTCAGACAAAACTCCCGGCCCTAAGCCCTCTCACTTCAATATCTGATCCAATGTCCAGAACAGCTTTTTAACATCAATCGGCTTGGATATATGGCCGTTCATCCCGCACCGCATGGCCTCCTGCTTATCTTCCTCAAATGCATTCGCTGTCATGGCAATAATCGGAATGGAAGCCAGAGCCCTGTTCTTCAATTTACGGATCTCCCGGGTCGCCTCATAGCCGTTCATGACCGGCATCTGCACATCCATGAGCACTAACTGATAGTATCCCGGCCGGGACCTTTTTACCTTCTCAACCGCAATCTGCCCGTTATCCGCTACTTCGACAGAAAATCCTGCGTCCTCCAGGAGCACTGTGGCGATCTCCTGGTTCAATGCCACATCCTCTGTCAGCAGGATGCGCCCTGTATGGGCTTTCTGCTCATTCTCGGGCGCCTCTTCCTCTGCCTTATCATCCGCATGTATGACAGAATGCAGGCAGCTACGCAGCTCTGACAAAAACAGCGGCTTGCTGCAGAACGCCGTCACTCCGGCCTCCCTGCCCTCTTTTTCAATGTCAAACCAGTCATAGGCCGTCAGGACAATGATTGGCACATCCTCGCCCATCTCCTTGCGGATCCTCCGCGTCACTTCAATGCCGTTCATATCCGGGAGCATCCAGTCGATCACATATACACTGTAGTTATCCTTACGCATAGCCGCCTGGCGCGTGCGCAGAACCGCTTCTTTGCCGGATAAGGTCCATTCCGCGCGCAGGCCGATCTGCTGAAGCATATAGGACACGCTGTCGCAGGTATTAAAATCGTCGTCCACCACCAGCGCCCGGCAGTTTTTAAGCTCCGGTATGCCCACCGGCTCCTTTTCCCCGGAATCCAGCCGCAGGGTTAAGTAAACCGTAAACTCCGTGCCCACGCCCTGCTCGCTCTTTACATCAATGGCGCCGTTCATCATGTCCACGATATTTTTCGTGATCGCCATCCCGAGCCCGGTTCCCTGAATCTTGCTGATTGTAGAGTTCTTCTCCCGCTCAAACGGCTCAAAAATATGGGATACGAATTCCCGGCTCATGCCGATGCCAGTATCCTTGATATGAAATTCATAATTTGCATATCCCGCCGGCGCTCCGGCTTTCTCAATGATCCGGACCGTGATAATGCCTCCGGCCTTTGTGTACTTCACGGCATTGCTCAAAAGGTTTAAGAGCACCTGGTTCAGCCGCAGCTTGTCGCAGTAAATATTCTCATTCATCACATCCACTGCGTCCATATACAGCTCAAGCTGCTTGGCATGGATCTCCGCCAGCAGGATATTGCGCAGCCCGTGCAGAATGTCCGGCAGCCTGCACGGCTTCTCCTCCAGATGCATCTTGCCGCTCTCGATACGGCTCATATCCAGAATATCATTAATAAGGCTCAGCAGGTGATTGCCGGACGCCATGATTTTTTCCAGATACTCTCTTACCTGTTCCGTCTGATCGATATGCGTAATTGCCAGCGCCGTAAAACCGACGATAGCATTCATCGGCGTTCGGATGTCGTGCGACATGTTGGAAAGAAATACGCTCTTGGCCCGGCTGGCTCTGTTTGCCTGCAAAAGCGCATCCTCCAGCAGGTTCTTTTTCTCCATCTCATCGCGGATCTCCCTGTCCACGCTGCGAAATCCCAGGACTGCGCCGTGATCCCCGTCCCACACGCCCGCCCGCACTGCCTTGAGCTGGTAGTAGACCGTCCCGCTGTCCGTTGTAATGCGGTAATTCACATAATCCGTCTTCTTTTCCACCAGCTCTTTTCTGAGGCGCTCGAGAGAGGCGAACTGCCGCAGCGTTTCCTGATCCTCTGCATGCACATGTTTTTCTATGTAACACCCCATGCTCTCTTCCAGGGAAATGTCTCCTTTGAACGAAATCTCACGCCCGCAGCTCTTGCTGTCGTTACTGCGGATCATCCGCCCTCTGCCCGAATCGAGATCAAAAAAGCAGACCACGCTGTAATCAATGCTCAGCGCCTGTACAAGCTCCATCTGGCGTCTCTCATTTTTTTCCTCTTCAAGCTTCTGCGCCGTACAGTCCAAAAGGAAGCGCTGGTAAAACAGCTTCCCATTTTCCCTTAAGAGCTTAACATTGCCCATCACATGCAGGATCTCCCCGGTTCTGTGACGCACGCGGTATTCCACGCTGACGCTGTCTCCCTCCTCCTGCAGCTCGCGGATCGCGTCCTGAAGCTCCTGTCTGTCCTCGTCCAGGACAGATGACGCGATCAGGAAAAATCCCTGATCCATCAGTTCATTCTGGGATTCATAACCCAGAATGTGCAGGGCGGCCCTGTTTACGCTGAGAATCTCGGAGCCGTCGAGGCTGTGGCAGATCACGCCGCAGTCCATGGTGGTAAAGATTGTCTCCAGCGTCCGGCTTTTCTGGATAATCTCCTGCTTATAGATGCGCTCCTGCGTCACATCAACCGCAATGCCCACGGTTCCCATCACGCTTCCGTCAGGATTATAGAGCGGGGACTTATACGTGGTGAGCATCCTTAAGCCCTCTCCGGTCACAATCGTCTCTTCCGTCACAACCGTCTGCCCTGTTTCCATAACCTTTTGTTCTGACTCTCTGCAGACCGGATCATCCTCCTCGACATCCCAGATATATGCGTGGCCGCGCCCTTCCACCTGCTCCCTGGTCTTATTCACGCTTTTACAGAAACTGGCGTTCACCTTTTCATGAATGCCGTCCTTATCCTTAAACCAGATGAGGTTTGGGCTGTTGTTAATGGCCGTCTCCAGAAAATGGCTGGCCTCCCAGAAATCCCTGCTCGTTTTCAGGGCCTGCTGCCATCTCAGAAAGCGGAAGCGCAGCTCCTCTTCAGACATCGGAAGCGTCCACACATCCTTTATCTCCGGCAGAGCGCCTGCCAGCAGCGGGATCTGGGCCTTATCCGCGAGCACAATCAGCTCCGCCTCCCCCTTCTTGGATGAACGCAGCGCCCCGAGCGTTTTCTCCACATCCATATCCTGTAACTCCGCCAGGATCACATCCGCTCCCGACGCCAGCGCTTCATCCGGTTCATCGCTTTCAGAAAACTCATGCGTAAAATGTTCAAGCGGCGGCATTTCCTTTATTATTTCAGCCATGCGCCGTTCATGGCCTGTCAAATAAATACGAATATGGCAATGATACATGAATCCGTTCCCCCTGTGTGTTACAGATGATTAGTATAAATTTGCGAATAAATACATCCCTTTTTGCAGGCCGTAACTGCTCCTGTCACAAAAACTGCTGTTACAGGCCCTGCCTTAAATATTCTCCTGTCACGCTGCCTTCTGCCTCCAATGCGCCTTTTGGCGTCCCCGCATATAAAAGCCTCCCTCCGGCATTCCCGCCGCCAGGCCCCAGCTCAATCAGATAGTCCGCATCCTTCATCACATCCAGGCTGTGTTCGATGATAAACAGCGTATTACCCCGTTCCGCCATCTCATTAAACAGCTTCATCAGACGGCGGATATCGTCCAGATGAAGGCCGTCCGTGGGCTCATCGAGGATAAAAATCCGCCCCTGCTCCTCAAGCCGCCCCGCCAGCTTTACACGCTGCAGCTCGCCCCCGGATAAGGTAGTCATGGACTGATTCAGATGGAGGTAGCCAAGCCCGACCTTTAAAAGAGTCTCCAGCTTTTTCACAAGCGGCTCGCCCTCAAAAAAGCGCGCCGCCCGGCGGACCGTCATATCCATCACCTCCGCGATATTCTTTTCCTTATACCGGTACTGCAGAACTTCCTGTGAATACCGGGTTCCCCCGCAGACCTCGCAGATCGTCTCGATCGCGTCCATGTAGGCCATATCGGACACGATCACGCCCTTTCCCTGGCAGGCGGGGCAGCCGCCTTTTGAATTAAAGCTGAAATACGCCTGAGCCACATGGTTTTCCTTTGCAAACAGGCTCCGTATCTCATCGGCAATGTCGAGATAGGTGGCCGGCGTGGAGCGCAGGTTGATCCCGATATCCTTCTGCCGGATGGAAATCACCTCCTCCGGACAGCGGCTCTGAAAATATTCCATCAGGGAGCTTTTCCCTGAGCCCGCCACGCCCGCGATCACGGTTATGACTCCCAGCGGCAGATCCACGGAAACCTGCTTTAAATTGTGCAGCGAAGCCCCTTCCAGATGGAACCATCCGGACGGCCTGCGCAGTTCTTCCTTAAACGGCAGACGCGTCCGCAGCATACGCCCGGTAAGCGTATCGGAGCGCAGAAGCTCATCATAACTGCCCTCAAACATGATCCTGCCCCCGTTCATGCCCGCTTCGGGTCCCATATCCACTATATGATCCGCCAAAGCGATCACTTCCCGGTGATGCTCTACAATCATAACCGTGTTTCCATGATTTTTCAACTTAATCAGAGAATTTTTCAGATTTTGAATATCGCGTGAATGAAGTCCCACGCTCGGCTCATCCAGGACATACATCATATCCGTCAGCGGCGAGTTAATATACCTGGCAATTTTAATGCGCTGCGCCTCTCCGCCTGACAGGGTATCCGTCCCCCGGCTCAGGGACAGGTAACCAAGCCCAATCTCAATCAGGGCGTCAAGACGTTTTAAAATCTCCCTCTTCAAATCCACGGCCAGCGGATCCTCAATTCCCCGGATAAAGGCCGCCGCGTCCGGAATCGGAAGATCCGCCGCCTCGCAGATATTCAGGCCGCTTATCCGGCAGCTCCGGATCCGCTCGTTGAGCCTAGCCCCCTTACAGTCCGGGCAGGTAAAGACGCTGACAATCCGGTCCAGCTCCTTTTTGTGAAGCTGACCCTCTTTAGAATTGATAATGCTCCTGTACATCCTGGGATAGATCCCCTCATACTTCGCCGACTTCGGCCAGTTTGCGGGCGGGTTCTTCAGCCTTATCTGGGGAGAATATAAAAACAGCTCCATCTCCTCATCCGAATAATCGCGTATCTTTTTATCCAGATCAAAAAGGCCGCTGTAGGCGTAGCGCTTCCATCTCCACGCCCCTGTGGTAAAGGCCGGCCATTTGATCACGCCCTCGTCATTTAAGCACTTGTCAAAATCCACCAGCTTATGGATATCCAGCTCCGTCACGGTCCCCAGCCCCTCGCAGCGCCCGCACTTCCCGTTCGGATGGTTAAAGGAAAAGCTGTCCGAATACCCCACAAACGGCTTCCCCACCCTCGAAAACAGGAGGCGCAGCAGCGCGTAAATATCCGTGTACGTCCCCACCGTCGAGCGTGAATTCGCCGTCGGTTTCTTCTGATCAATTACAATCGTTACCGGAAGATTCTCAACCCGCTCCACCTCCGGCCTTCCGTATTTGGGAAGAAACTGCTGGATAAAGCTGGGAAACGTAGCGTTCAGCTCCCGCCTCGACTCTGCCGCAATCGTATCCAGGCACAGGGAAGATTTCCCGGATCCGGAAACACCGGTAAACACCGTGATCTTCTTTTTCGGTATGCGCAAGGATACATTCTTTAAATTATTCTCGCTCGCATTCGTAATCTCAATGTACGCCTGATTTTCCGTCCCCATCACCTTTCTCTTTCCCCGTTTCTTCATTAAAATATGCCGCGTGCAGCTCCGTAAAAAGGATCCCCCTGTCCGGGATCGGGCAGGGAAGGTTACTTCCCCTGCTATCTGCGCCGGGCGTCCGTCAGCTTGCTGACATATTTCCTTTAGACGCCCGTGTGCAAAAAAAGAATCCTGCCCTGCAGGATTCTCCGCCTTCTGGCGCGCCGGCGCTTGAAACAGGCCCGCCGGACGCCGGGCCCATACATCCTCATCAACACTCACTGGCATTTGCGCAGCGACGTATCAGGCCCGCCCCGTCCCCCGGACGCCGCCGAAAATCAGGGGCATGGTTCTCCTCGTATACTCTCCCAAAGAATAATTCCCGTTGGAGATACAATAATCATAGATAATCGCCCTCTCACAGAGCGTGTACAGCCTGGCAACCTCATAGTAGGGGAGCTCCCTTGTGATCTGCCCCCTTCTCTGGCCCTCATCCACCAACTGGTTTATCATTTTGTAATAAAAGCGGTTCTGATCCAGCAGGTGCTTATCCCCTTTGGTCACCACCTGGGAGGAGTAAAGGGAGGCCAGAAGACCGACCGGAATCTCCTCTCCTATCATATCATGAATACTATAGCAAAGGAATAAAAGCTTTTCATAACTGTCCATCTCCGGATCCAGCGTCTGAATCACTTCTTCATATTTTGCGTCAAATATCTCAGGCAGAGAGGATAAAAGTTCATCCTTCCCGCTGTAATAGTGATAGAAACTCCCTTTTGAGGTTCCTGACTGGAGGATGATCTCATCAATCGTCGTATCTTCATATCCCTTTTCATGGAACAGCTTCCATGCCACACGGGCAATTCTGGCCTTTGTCTCACTTCCTTTTGCCATCTGTTTTTCCCTCGTTTCATCAAAAATGTGCCTGACTTCTATTGTATCATTAAATTGGAACGAAGTAAAGGCAAAGGTTGGATTCTTATTTGCGGTCTTGGTTGCGGGAATTACGTCATGTTTATATTTTGGCCATGGTTTAAGTGTGGGAAGGCCGCCATGGACGTATGCCGAAAATAGCGCATCCTTATATATGATATCAGGCGATCTCAGGGATAAATGATGCCTGCCGTCCTCTTACCCAGAGCGTGTTTGAAAATTGCTTTCTGGTAGCTGTGCGTGCCACTTTGTGGGAGATTTGTGCCAAATGAACGCGGCGCAGTGGGCTGCGTTAAGTGAATTTGGCACAAATATACCGCGAAGTGGGGCGTGCAGATGCCAGGAATGAATTTTCAAACACGCTCTAGTACAGTATTGCATTAATTCGCGAGTAAACAGCACTCGCTATCCGCGCCCTCTGCACGCCTGCAAAGCTAGCCGTAGACTCCACTATGCCGTCGCTTCGCAGACGCACAGATGACACGAATATCAATCGCTTTTTACTTGCAAATTAATGCAACGCTGTACTAGCGCACTCCCCCGCCTCCCCCAGAAGGATTTCCAGCCCATGCCGTAATTCCGGCAGAATATATTCCAGACACTCGCGGACCGCCTTGGGGCTTCCCGGCAGGTTCACGATCAGGGAGCGCCCCCGGATCCCGCTGGCAGCCCTTGTCAGCATGGCGCGTCTTGTAAACTGCATACTGTACGCCCGCATCGCCTCCGGAATTCCGGGAACCATCCGCTCGGCGGCGGCGGCTGTGGCCTCTGGCATCACATCCCGGGGAGAACAGCCCGTCCCTCCGGTAGTCAGCACCAAATCTGCTCTCCCCTCATCACAGATCCGTATCATCGCATCGCGGAGCATCGCAAAATCATCCGGAAGGAGCTCCCTCTGAACCACCTCATAGCCCGACGCGGTCACAATCTCCTCTATCACCGGCCCGCTTACATCCTCCCGCTGTCCCGCATACCCGGAATCGCTGGAAGTAATAATTGCAACTCTCATATCCTGGCTCTCCTTATAATATTTCAATTTTCCTGAATCCATAGACCGCGCATTACTTAACAATCTCCAGCATATCCCCTTCTCTTATCGTCCCCCCGCTGATCACTCTGCTGAATACCCCCTCTCGGGGCATGATGCAATCTCCCATGGCCTGGAATATCGCGCACCCGTGATGGCATTCCTTCCCGATCTGCGTCAGTTCCAAAATCACGTCATTGCACTGGAAGCGCGTCCCGATCGGAAGCGTCTTAAAGTCGATCCCTTCCACGACCAGATTCTCCCCGAACGCGCCGTCCTCCACCTGCGCGCCGCGCTTCCTGAATTCCTCGATCCTGTCATGGGACAGCAAACTCACCTGGCGGAGCCATTTCCCCGCGTGGGCGTCGCCCTCGATGCCAAAGTCCTCGATAAACCTTGCCTCATGGACATTTTTTTTCTGAACTCCCTTTATATCGCTTGTACAGACTGCAATTACCTTTCCCATTTTTCCCTCCTGCTTTCTTTTTGCCTGCTGCGCCAGCCCCGGTAACCGGAACTGAGTCTCTTTCATGTTCTTTTTATTCTATCAGAGTCAACACCCCCGCTGCAGGCAACGGAGCGTCAAGCCTGCAGCGCTGCAGAGCAGCGGGGTATTTGACCCTCGCGGCAGTCGCCAAATGTGCATGCAAGCATGCCCACCTGGCTCGTTGCTCGCGGGAATAAATCCCCTGACGGTCAGCCGCCTATCTGCGACATGCCGCGGCGCTCTGCGCCCGCCGTCCGCGCGCAGCCTCCGAAATCGTGTCCTGACGGCTTGGTGCGCAGGGCTTTTTCGATGGCGGCTTTCAGCTCTTCTTCACTGCACCCGGCCGCCAGAAGGGGCTTTAGCTCCACGCCTGTATCGTACTGGAGGCAGGTCTTTAAAAAGCCTTCGGCAGTCAGGCGCACCCTGTTGCACTCAGAACAGAATTTGTGGGTGACTGCGCTGATAAAGCCGACCCGCCCGCAAAAGCCTTCGGCGGCGTAATATTTACAGGGGCCGTTTCCCTTTACGTCGCTGCACGGCGTTAAGGCGCCCAGATGCGCTTCCAGAAATTCCTTCAGCTCGTTTTCACTGATAAAGGGAAATTGGCTTCCGAGCCCGATAGGCATCATTTCAATAAAACGGACGTGGATCGGCTGGCTCTTTGCAAGCTGCAGCAGCTCCAAAATCCCCTGTTCACGCGGATCCCCCATCGGGACGCAGTTGATTTTAAGGGAAATCCGGTTCTTTAACGCTGCCTGGCGGATGCCCCGTATCACACGCTCCGCCTCGTCGCGCCTGGTGATCGCGCGGTAGCGGGCCGGATCCAGGGTGTCGAGGCTCACGGTTACGGCGTCGAGCCCGGCGTCGGCCAGGCTGTCGTACATCTCCTCCAGAAGGACTCCGTTCGTGGTGAGCGTGATATTTTCAATGCCCGGCGTCTGGCGGATGCGGGCAATTAAGTCTGTGACGCCCCGCCGCACCAGCGGCTCCCCGCCGGTTATTTTTACCTTTTTAAGCCCCATGCCGGCCAGGACGCTGACAATCCGCAGGATCTCCCCAAAGCGCAGGATCCGATCGTGCGCAATGCTCTCCACCCCTTCCTCGGGCATACAGTACCGGCACCTTAAATTACACCGGTCCGTCACGGAAATGCGGATATAGTCAATGGTTCTGCCCATGCCGTCCGTCATCTCGCAAAATCCCCGCTTTTCCCACCTGATTTTGTTTCCAGATGTATTTCATTCATCTCCATGCGCTTATCAATGGCCTTACACATATCGTAGATTGTCAGAAGCGTGACGCTCACTCCCGTGAGGGCTTCCATCTCCACGCCGGTCTTTCCCTCCGCTGTCGCGGCGCAGATGACCTTGATCTCCATCTCTTCCTTATTAATCTCAAATTCAATGCTGCACTTGGAAATAAACAGCGTATGGCACATGGGTATCAGGCCGGCCGTCTGCTTGACCGCCATGATTCCCGCCACCCTGGCCACGCCCAGGACGTCGCCCTTTTTTACGGTCCCGGCCATGACCGCTTTCATCACAGCCTCATTCACGCGGATCTTTCCCGTGGCTACTGCAGTGCGGGTGGTGACATCCTTATCCCCCACATCCACCATCACGGCGTTTCCCTTTGTATCAAAATGAGTCAATTTCTTTTCCATGAATTTTCCTCGCTTTTTTAATAGTCCTGTTTAAAAATCACTTTATTTTTTTCATATTATATCGCTTATCGTTCTTGCTGTCATCTCTTTTTAGGAAAGTTTTGATTTCTTTATATTTTTTTCAAATTTCTATTGTATTTCAAAGCAATTTGTAGTATTATAGACTCATAACTAGAACGTAGTCTAGTTTTCAAAAAAGGGGGGCGGGGATTATGGAGCATCCTTATGTATTTAACATTCAGAAATTTTCCATCCACGATGGGGATGGCATCAGAACCAGTATATTTTTTAAAGGATGCCCGTTATCCTGCCTGTGGTGTCATAACCCGGAAAGCCAGCGGCGCCCAAAGGAGCTGATGGTCTTCCATGACCGCTGTACGCTCTGCGGAGAATGTGTAAAGCGCTGCCCCGCGCAGGCGATCTCGCTTACGCAGGATAAGGTTGTCCTGGACCGCGATGCGTGTACGGCCTGCGGCGTCTGTACCGACTGGTGCTTAAACAATGCCAGGGAGATCGCCGGCAGGGAGTATACGGTGCAGGAGCTGGTAAAGGAGGCCGAAAAGGATCGGATGTTCTATGAGAGCTCCGGCGGCGGCATTACCCTTTCCGGCGGCGAGGTGATGATTCAGGACATGGATTTCATCGAAAAGCTGTGCCGCATTTTACACGACAAGGGCTACAGCGTGAATATTGACACCTGCGGCTATGCGCCTTACGGGAATTTCAAACGGATCCTGCCGTTTGTCGATACGTTTTTGTACGACATCAAGGCCATGGATCCTGAGATACATAAGCATTTCATGGGCGTTGACAACGCGCTCATTTTAGAGAACTTAAAGAAGCTGAATGAGGACGGCGCTTCGATCAGCATCCGCATCCCAACCATCGATGGGGTCAATGCCGACGAAGCTTTTATGAACCAGGTTATTGATTTCCTGCGGGAGAACAACATCCGCGTAAAACAGGTCAATCTTCTGCCCTACCACAATACGGGCAACCACAAATACGGGAAACTTGACAGAGCCTGCGACGAAGAGAATATACTGAAGACGCCGGACAAAGAGCGTATGGAGCTGTTCAAAAATATGTTTATGCAACATGGTTTCAATCATACAAAAATAGGAGGGTAAAAACATGGCAAACGAAACAAGCTGTTGCTGCGGTGGAAGCGGCTATGAAAAGGATTACACCGGCAATCAGGAACGCGGTATGAACGAGCGTATCAGAAGGCTCAGAAAAATAAGCACGACCACCCAGCCCCACATCTATATCGAGCGCGCTGTGCTGGAAACAGAGGCTTATAAGATGTATGAGGGCTCTGTCTCCGTTCCCGAGCTGCGCGCCCTGGTATTAAAGCATTTCTTCACCAACAAGACCATCAGCATTGACGACGGCGAGCTGATCGTGGGTGAGAAGGGCGACGGCCCGCAGTCCGCTCCCACATTCCCGGAGCTGTGCTGCCATACACTGGAAGACATGCACAACATGAACGATCGCAAGATCGTGAATTTCTCTGTAACCGAAGAGGACTTAAAGATTCAGGAAGAGATGATCATTCCCTTCTGGGAGAATCGTTCCACGCGCCACAAGATCTTAAACAGCATGACCGATGAGTGGAAAGAGGCTTATGCGGCCGGTATTTTCACGGAGTTCATGGAGCAGCGCGGACCGGGCCACACGGTTGGCTCTGAGAATATCTTCAAGCAGGGCTACCTGGATTATCAGAATGAGATCAAAGAGGCGATCGCGAACCTGGATTTCATGAACGATCCCGAAGCGCTGGAGAAGAAGAATCAGTTAAACGCCATGAGCATCTGCTGTGACGCCATCATGATTTTAGGAAAGCGCTACGGCGATCTGGCCAGAAAGATGGCGGCGGAATGCACAGATGAGCAGAGAAAGAAAGAGCTTTTACAGATCGCCGCCAACTGCGACGTCGTTCCGGCTCACAAACCTCAGACCTATTACCAGGCGATCCAGCACTACTGGTTCACCCATCTGGCTGTTACCACGGAATTAAATCCCTGGGACGCTTATTCACCGGGACATTTTGATCAGCACTTAGGCCCGTTCTACGCAAAAGATGTGGAAGACGGCGTTATCACAAGAGACGAAGCGCTTGAGCTGATGGAGTGCTTATGGGTGAAATTCTACAACCAGCCGGCTCCGCCGAAGGTAGGCATCACCTTAAAGGAGAGCTCCACCTACACAGACTTTGCCAACATCAACACCGGCGGCGTGACACCGGACGGCAAGGACGGCGTAAATGACGTGTCCTATATCATTCTTGACTGCATGGATGAGATGAGGCTGGTTCAGCCCAACTCCAACGTACAGATCAGCCGCAAGAACCCGCAGAAGTTCTTAAAGAGAGCCTGCGAGATCGCGCGCGAGGGATGGGGCCAGCCCTGCTTCTACAATACGGAAGCCATCATCCAGGAGCTCATGAACGCAGGAAAGACCCTGGAAGACGCCCGCAAAGGCGGTTCCTCAGGCTGCGTTGAGACCGGCGCATTCGGAAACGAGGCTTATATCCTTCAGGGATACTTCAACCTGCCCAAGATTTTCGAGCTCACCCTGTTTAACGGCGTGGATCAGATGACCGGCAAGCAGTTAGGCCTTCAGACCGGCGACGCAAGGGATTTCAAGACCTTTGACGAGTTATGGGACGCTTATACAAAGCAGATCAATTACTTCCTTGACATCAAGGTAAGAGGCTCCAATGTGATCGAGCAGATCTTTGCGAAATATATGCCGGTTCCGTTCCTGTCCATCCTGACCAATGACTGTATCGCCAAAGGCAGGGACTACAACGCAGGCGGCGCGCGCTACAACACCAGCGTTATCCAGGGCGTGGGCACAGGCACCATCTCCGACTGCCTGTCCGCTGTAAAATACAATGTATATGACCACAAGAAATTCACCATGGCTGAGCTTCTGGACGCGCTGAAAGCCAACTTTGTCGGCTATGAGTCCATCCGCAACCTGGTTCTTAATAAGACGCCGAAATACGGCAATGACGACGACTACGCAGATGAGCTGATGCAGAAAGTCTTCAACTACTATGTTGACAACGTATCCGCAAGACCCAATATGAGAGGCGGATCCTACCGCGTTGACATGCTTCCGACTACCTGCCATGTTTACTTCGGCAGCGTCATGATCGCGAGCGCCAACGGACGTCTGGCTGAGAAGCCCGTATCAGAGGGTATCTCTCCGGAGAAGGGCGCTGATGTGAATGGGCCGACCGCTGTTATTAAGTCCTGCGCGAAGATGGATCACTTAAAGACCGGCGGCACCCTGCTGAACCAGAAGTTCACACCTGATGTCCTGGAGGGCGAGGAAGGTATTGACAACCTGGCTAACTATGTACGCGCTTACTTTAATATGGACGGACATCATGTGCAGTTTAACGTTGTAAACCGCGAGCTGCTGCTCGAGGCGCAGAAGAATCCGGAGGAGTACAAGGATCTGATTGTGCGCGTGGCCGGATACAGCGACCATTTCCGGAATCTGGATAAACCGCTTCAGGATGAGATTATTGAGCGTACGGAGCAGAGTTTTTAGGAAAAATGTTCTGAAGGCTTAAGCTAAGGATATCTGATTTTATACCTCTTATGACAAAGCAGGGGAGTATGCCTCTCATGCTTATATCATAAGAGGTATTATATTTCTGATAATTGAATGCACGCCATCCTGTAACATAAAGGATTTTTCTTAAAAAAGCCTGCCGGACGGCAGGCTTCACATGTAAAAATGTTAATCATTTTTGAGCGGAGGCTGTTGATACAGTTTTCTGTTGATTTCGTTTTTTAGGATCTCAATCTCACTTTTGCAGCTTCTGCGCCGCCGCTTTCTAATTGACGTTCGATCCGCTCAACTATCGTAAGCTGGTCAAAAAAGACACTGTTTAATTCTTTTTCATCTGATGGCATCGCGTCTCACCTCTTTCCTCATTAAATAAAGATTGCCGTTATACTTACTTGTATTATACATACCATAGCGTAACCTGCGGCTGCAATCAAATTCCAATCTCTCAACTGCTGCGCCCTACCAGGCTGCGCTTCGCCCACCTTCCGCTGCGGTAACGGGAATAGGAAATGAGGCTGCCGACAAGCCAGCCGATGGGAATCGACCACCAGATCGCCCCGGGGCCCATCCGGCTTGCCAGCGTATACGCTACCGCAACCCTGCAGAACAGGTTCCCAAGCGAGCTCAGCATGAAGAATCCCATATCTCCCGCTCCCCGTAAAAGCCCGTTGCTCACAAATAAAATGCCCATCAGTATGTAAAAGGATGACACGGTACGCATATAGGACATCCCGTAGCCGATGGCATCCACATTTGTGTCGGAGTCCATGAACAGGTTTAATAAATTCGGGCCGAACAGGAAGATAAGCGTTGTCAGCGCCAAGCTGAATACCACGACCATAAAGAGGCTGGCTTTGTAGCCTTCCCTGACCCGTTCCTGCTTCCCGGCCCCGATATTCTGGGCTGTATAGCTGGACATGGCGTTGGAAAAGTTCATATTCGGCAGCATGGCCAGGCTGTCGATCTTGGTCGCCGCCGTGTAGCCTGCAATAAAGAGGGCGCCATAGCTGTTTACAAGCCCCTGCATAAGCAGCATGCTAAAGGAGACGATCGACTGCTGAATCATGGAGGGCACTCCCACGCGGGCGATCCGTTTCACAGCGGAAAAATCAAACAGCCTCGCGTTCAGCTCCGGCGCGTCCTCCTCGTCCGGCAGTTTCTTTAACCGGATTAACAAAATCAGAAACGACAGGCCCGCGCAAATGCCCTGCGCGATCAGAGTCGCCCAGGCCACGCCTGCCACCCCCATCTGGTAGCGGATGACAAACAGCAGATCCAGCGCAATATTAGCCAGTGTCGAAAACATCAGAAAATAAAGCGGCGTTTTGCTGTCTCCCAGCGCATTATATATTCCATTCAGGGTATTATAAATAAACAGGAACACTGCTCCGCAGAAATAAATCTGCAGATACGTCCTGGAATCTGCCATTATATTAGCCGGCGTTTTCAGAAGCCTTAAAATCGCTGGCGAGAGAAGTCCCCCTGCGATCATAATGGCAAGGCTTAAGAAGAACTGCCCGAGCAGGGCCGTTGATATCGTGACCTTCATCTCACGGATCCGGTTCGCGCCGAAAAGCTGTGAGATCACTACATTACAGCCCATCGACAGGCCCGCCGCCAGCGCCACGGCCAGAAATACCACCGGAAAAGAGGCCCCCACCGCCGCCAGCGCCTCTGCGCCGACGAAATTGCCGACCACGATTGAATCTACCATATTATAAAGCTGCTGGAATAGATTTCCCAAAAGCATGGGCAGAGAAAAGAAAAATAAAAGCTTAAGCGGCCTTCCTTCCGTCAGGTTTTTAATCATAATTGTCCTTCCTCCTTTTCTGAAATAGCGGTTTGGAAATGCAGTTTTGGAACTTTGGGCGGAAATATGTGAATCTTATAATTATAATGCGGACGGATGGAAAACGCAAGCGGGAAAATTTTTTATGCTGTGGGCGGCCCTCTCACGGTGTAACCGTTCAGACAACCTGAACTGTTACCTCACGGTTACTGTTCACACGCCGGCCAATCCGAGGTGTTTTTGTGAGTGCAGCGCAGCGAAAGTCACCGACAGCGGGCCCCCTTGGGTCAAACCCGGGAGCAGCAGCGCCAAGCTGCATTTTTTGCAGTTTGTGTGCATCGCGAAGCGTGTTACCGGGCACAGCCCGGCAGGGGTGCGAACAGTAACCTCTCACGAATCCCCCTTCACGAATAATCCCCCCATTTACAAACCAACTGCTGGAAATACCCGAGACTCTATGCTATGATAAAGAAAACAAACCGCAGTTCATCCCCCATTTTACTGCGGCAACAATATTTCACGAAAGGAATGATACGATGACAGGGAATTTTAAAACCAGGATATGGGCGGCAAATGTAGCGGGGTTCCCGCTTCCCGTCTATCTGGGCGTCCTGATCCTTGTGATAGCATGTATGTATGCAGACTGCCTCCCGGCCGGGCTGGTCGGCGGCATCATTGTCTTGATGGTCGTGGGCGAAGGGCTGAACGCGATCGGCAATTCGCTGCCGGTGGTACGCACCTACTTAGGCGGCTCGGTGATCTGTATCCTGGGCGCGGCGGCGATTCAGGCGGCAGGGCTGATTCCGGCGCAGACGCAGGATATTCTGAACCATTTCGTAAACCAGCAGGGCTTTCTGGTCTTTTATATATCCGCCCTGATCACGGGAAGCCTGTTTAATATTGACCGCAATCTTCTTCTGCGGGCCACGGTCCGGCTGCTTCCGACAGCCGTTGTCTCCCTGGCCGCCGGAGTCATTCTGGCGGGGATTCTGGGAATGTTTATGGGAAATTCCTTTTTGGAGGGCATACTGTATATCGGGATCCCCATGACCAGCGGCGGGATGACGGCAGGCTCGGTCCCGCTGTCCGCCATGTACTCCTCTGTCCTTGGCACGGACGCGGGGCAGATCCTCACAAGGATTGCGCCGGCCACGGTGCTCGGTAACTGCGTGGCCATCGTGCTGGGCGCTCTGGCCAACAATGTGGGAGAAAAACGTCCTGAGCTGACCGGCCACGGGCGTCTGGTGAATGACGGGACAAAACCGCCTGCAAGGCCGGCCATGAAACCGTCCCTGTCCCTCTTATGCACCGGGCTGATCATTTCCCTGGCGTTTTATGAACTGGGAGCTCTCTTTCACCGCTTCATCTCCCTGGTTCCTACTTATGCCTGGATGATCATTGCCGTGGTCATCGTCAAGGGCACGGGCATTATGTCCGAGCAGCTTGAGGAGGCGGCCCGCCAGTGGGGACAGCTTGCCATCCATAGCTGGACTGCCGCGGCCTTAACCGGGATCGGGGCCACACTGATTGATCTGAAGAGCATCCTGCGCGATATTACCCCGTTTTACCTCCTGACCGTCGTCCTGGTCGTCCTTGCCATTACGCTGACCGCCTCGCTGGTGGGCAGGAAAGTGGGATTTTACCCGCTTGAATCAGCGATTGCGGCCGGGATGTGCACCACCAATATGGGCGGTTCCGGCAACGTGGCGGTGCTCAGCAGCGCAAAGCGGATGGAGCTTCTCCCCTTCGCGCAGATCGTGACGCGCTCCTGCGGGGCGCTGATGCTGACGCTCGGCGGAGTTCTGGTGCAGTTGATGCTTTGAGGCTTTGAAGGATGGCGGCTTTAAAGGCTGACAGTTTATACAGAAGAGAATACTGCGGATTATACCGTCTGCAAATCCCCGTAACATACAGATAATGCCGGAGATTTGCAGACGCCGGAGAAGGAACCGTCCATGCTGTCTGAGCGGCCGGAACGCAGGATATTGAGGAAAGATTATGAATGTATTTGTTATTTTGATGCTTGTATTTGCCGCGCTGGGCCTTCTCGATGAAATACTGGGCGGCAGGCTGGGCTTTATGCCTGATTTTGAGAAGGGCCTTTCCACGATGGGCGGCCTTGCCATGTCTACGGTCGGCTTTTACGCGATCGGCATTTCTTATGTGCAGAGCCATGCGGAGGCGTTCGCAGCCGCCGCAGAACATATGCCTTTTGATCCGTCTCTTATTGTGGGATGTCTCCTGGCGCCTGATATGGGGGCCATGGGCATTGCGCAGAAGCTGGCGGCTTCGGCTTCGATCGCCATCTTTACCGGTTCCATGGTTTCCGGCGGGCTGGGGGCCACAGTCGGGTATCAGCTCCCCGTCTTCCTGGCCGCTGTCAAAAAGGAAGAGATCCCGGAGCTGATGCGGGGTTTTATTTTGGGGCTTATTATGCTGCCCTTCGGCCTCGCGGCAGGTGGCCTGATGCTCGGCCTGACTGCATCCGAGCTGTCTGTCAATATGATTCCGGTGCTGGCGCTCTGCGCGGTTCTGATTGCCGCCTTTCTTCTGATCCCCGCGCAGACCACCCGGTTTCTGATTATCCTGGGAAATGGGATCCGGATCCTCAGCTTCCTGTTTTTCGGCATTGCGATATTCAGCGTCTTTGTCCCCAGGTATGCGGTCGTGGACAGCGCTCTGGTAACGGAAATGCTTGATATGGTTCTCCGCATGGTCATCGTCGCCTGCGGCGGACTTGTCATGTCCCACATTGCCCTTGACAAGCTCAGGCGGCCGATTGAGGCCATCGGGCGCTTTCTCGGCGTGAACAATGAGTCTGTGGTGGGACTATTCCTGAGCTGTACCCAGAGCCTTGCCATGCTGCCGCTCTTTACAAAAATGGATCGCAGAGGGCGGATCTTAAACGCGGCCTTTTCAGTGGCAGGCGCGTATGTAGTCGGCGGCCAGATGGCTTTCGTGGCCTCTCTTATACCGCCTAAGGCGCTGACGGCTTATATGGCCAATAAAATGATCTCAGGTATATTAGCTGTGGCGCTTGCGGTTTTTTGTGATAAAAGGCAGAGCTTATCGTAGAGCGTGTCTGAAAATTCATTGCTGGCTGGATAGAACACTGGTCCATCCGGACAGTATTATGGAGGCCCTGAATGGGAAGTGGAATGGCAGTGGCTGGACGGAAACGAAGACGGCATTGCAGAATGCTATGCGTTTGACAGAGAGGGATGGATGTATGCGGATACGGCCACACCAGACGGTTATACCGTAAACACAGATGGGGCATGGACTGTAAACAGCGCGGTGCAGACAATGGCAGTGCCTGCCGGATACGCCGGAACAATGGCGCAGACACCGCAGGCGAACACGGATGGAAAGCGGATCCTGATCGTGTATTTCTCTCATACCGGTACGACACAGGAAAACGCAAAGGAGATCCAGGCGGCAGCCGGAGGCGATCTGTTTGAGATCACGGTAACCAATCCGTACCCTTCAAGCTACCAGAGCGCCGTTGACCGGGCCCGCAGGGAATTGGATCAAAACGCCAGGCCGGAGCTGTCCTCCCGCGTAGAACATATGGAAAACTACGATGTGATCCTGCTGGGCTACCCGATACGGTGGCATACAGCGCCTATGGCAGTTGATACGTTCCTTGAATCCTATGATCTGAACGGAAAGACAGTGCTTCCCTTCTGCACCAGCGGAGGCAGCAGCATTGAAGAAAGCATACCGGACATCCGCAGCCTTGGACAGAGCCGCGGGGCATCGGTTGGAAACGGGCTGACGGAATTCTGCGGCCGGGAGCAGTTTAATAGCTCCGGATGCGGTCATTTTCATCTTCGCCCGTTTTTTCAATCGTTTTTATCACCACCGTATACCCGGCCTTATCGCTGATCCGGACCTGGACGCGATCCCCGGCGCGGTGTCCCTTAATCGCCTTTCCAAGAGGCGATTCGATACTGATCAGCCCTTTCAGAGAGTTTCCCCGGATGCTGGTGACAAGGCGGTAGGTTTCCTCCTCCTCCTCGTCCTCAAAGTAGAGAGTCACCGTGTCGTTGAGGCCGATCTCGTCCGGCGCGGACTCGTCCGATACCACTCTGGCGTGCTTTAACATGTTTTCCAGATAACGGATCCGGCTCTCATTGCGGTTCTTGTCCTTTTTTGCGGCGTAGTATTCAAAATTTTCGCTTAAGTCCCCCTGCGCCCGGGCCTCCTTGACGGCCTCGATGGCTTCCCTGCGCACTACCAGCTTACGGTGGTCGATCTCTTCCTGTATCTTCTTTATATCGCTCTGCGTCAACTGTTCTCTCATCCTGTCACCCCATTAAATATCCAAACGCCATGCCGCGGCAGATACCTCCGCCGCGGCGCAAAAAGCATTACAGAATATGTCCCTTTGCCTTCATCACGTCAATCACCTGATCCACATATTTCTCGCACACGGCGTCGGTCTCGGCCTCTACCATCACGCGTATCACCGGCTCTGTGCCGCTCTGGCGAAGCAGGATGCGGCCTGTGTCGCCGAGGGCGTCCGCAACCTTCTGAACCTCGGCCTGAACGTCCTTATCCTCCTGGGCCTCAGCCTTGCTCTTTACCTTTACATTCTTAAGCACCTGCGGGTAAATCTCAATTTCAGAGGCCAGCTTTCCAAGCGTCTGCTTCTTCTCCAGGATCACTTCCATCACCTTCAGAGAGGTGAGGATCCCGTCTCCTGTGGTGGCGTTTTTGCTGAAAATGATGTGCCCTGACTGCTCTCCGCCCAGGCAATGGCCGTTCTGGGCCATATTTTCATACACGTATTTGTCGCCGACCGCGGTCTTTTCATAGGCGATGCCCTCTCTCTCCAGCGCCTTGTAGAGGCCGAAATTGGACATAATGGTGGTGACGATCGTATTGTTCACCAGCGTTCCCTGCTCCTTCATGTATTTGCCGCAGATGTACATGATCTTGTCGCCGTCCACCAGCTCGCCCTTCTCGTCCACGGCCAGGCAGCGATCCGCGTCTCCGTCATACGCAAAGCCCACGTCGAGCCGTTTTTCCTTTACAAACTGCATCAGCCTGCCGATATGGGTGGATCCGCAGTTCGTATTGATATTCAGGCCGTCGGGCTGGTTGCTGAGCACATAGGTCTCCGCGCCCAGGGCGTCAAATACATTTTTGGCAATGGAAAAGGAGCTGCCGTTCGCGCAGTCCAGGCCGACCCGCATATTTTTGAAGGAACGGGTGGCAATGGAAATCAGGTAGCCGATGTAGCGGTTCCGGCCCGCTGAGAAATCCACCGTGCATCCGATGTGATCCCGCTTTGCAAACGGAATCTCCCCGATTTCGCCGTCCAGATAGCTCTCAATCTTTTCGATCACCTCTTCCTCCAGCTTTTCGCCCCGCTCATTGATGACCTTGATGCCATTGTCATAATACGGGTTATGGCTGGCGGAAATCATGATTCCGCACTCAAAGCCCTCGGTGCGCACCACATACGATACGCTGGGCGTGGTCGTCACATGCAGGAGATATACGTCCGCGCCGGACGCGGTCAGCCCGGACACCAGAGAATACTCAAACATATAGCTGCTTCGTCTCGTATCCTTGCCGATCACGACGCGGCAGCGGTGATCCCCCGCCTTCTGCCCGTAATACCAGCCCAGGAAACGTCCTACCTTATACGCGTGCTCCACCGTTAAATCCACGTTTGCTTCTCCGCGGAAGCCGTCCGTGCCAAAATATTTTCCCATCCGTTCCATCCTCTCCTCGCTAAAATTTCCCTGAATTTAAATCATTCAATCGTTCACATAAAGGCTAATGTACCGACGCGTTCCTGCTTCACCAAATCAACGCAACGCGCCGGCATGCCAGGTTATTTGTTCTCTCCCGCTATTTCCTCTAAATACCGCCTCAGGGCGTCCTGCCACGGCGGAAGCCGCTTAAAGCCCTTTTCCTCCAGCTTATCCTTGCTGATGCGGCTGTTCATCGGCCGCCTGGCCTGGCCCGGGTACATGGCCGTGTAAGCCTCTGTGCTGACCGGCGTCACGGAAACATGTTCCATGCCCGCCTGCTTAAAGATCTCCGCCGCAAATTCATACCAGCTGCACAGCCCCTCATTGGTGGCGTGATAACGCCCGTACTGCTCTGTCTGAATCATATCCACCAGAAGCCGCGCCAAGTCAAAGGTGTAGGTCGGGGAACCGATCTGGTCGTCAACCACGCTCACCGCGCCCCGCTCCTTTCCAAGGCGCAGCATGGTTTTGATAAAATTCCTGCCGTTTACGCCAAATACCCAGGCGATGCGGACAATGAAATATTTCTCAAGCAGCTCCTCGATCGCCAGCTCGCCCTCATATTTTGCCTGGCCGTAGACATTCAGCGGATCGCGCGCGTCGTCCGGCTCCCAGGGGCGCGTCCCCTGCCCGTCAAACACATAATCTGTACTGATGTACATCATCTTAATATCCAGCTCGCGGCAGACTTTCGCAATATTTCCCGTCCCCTCTGCATTCACCTTCATGCAGAGCTTTGGATGCCTCTCTGCTTCATCTACTGCAGTATATGCGGCGCAGTGGATAACGGCGCCTGGCCGGGCCTCTGCGATCACGCGCCTGCAGGCTTCCGGATCCGTTATGTCCATCTCATCCACATCCGCGCCGATCCCCTCGATCCCGCGCCTGGCCAGCTCGTTCATCACATCGTGGCCAAGCTGTCCCTTTGCTCCTGTCACAAATACCTTCATTCTAATCGATCTCCATACATTTTTTCAAAATAACGGCTGTATTCCCCGCTTATAATGTGCTTCCACCAGCTCTCATTTGCCAGATACCACTCGATTGTCTGGCGGATGCCTGTGTCAAAGCTGTACATCGGCTTCCATCCAAGCTCGCTCTCAATTTTTGTCGGATCAATGGCATAGCGGCGGTCATGCCCCGGACGATCCTTGACAAAGCGGATCAGGCTTTCCGGCTTATCAAGAGCCGCCAGGATCGTCTTCACCACCTCCAGGTTCGTCCTCTCGTTGTGGCCGCCCACATTATAAATCTCGCCCACGCGGCCTTTGTGGAGAATTAAGTCAATCGCCCCGCAGTGATCCGATACGTGAAGCCAGTCGCGCACATTCGCCCCGTCGCCGTAAACCGGAAGCTCGCCGTCCGCCAGGGCCCGGCTGATCATCAGCGGGATCAGCTTCTCCGGGAAATGGTACGGCCCGTAATTATTGGAGCACCTTGAAATGGTCACAGGAAGCCCGTAGGTCCTCTGGTACGCCAGCACAAACAGATCCGCCGCGGCCTTTGACGACGAATACGGGCTTGATGTGTGAAGCGGCGTCTCCTCTGTAAAGAACAGATCCGGCCGATCCAGCGGCAGATCCCCGTACACCTCGTCCGTCGATACCTGATGGTATCTCTGAATCCCATACTCCCGGCAGGCGTCTAAAAGCGTTGTGGTTCCCATCACATTGGTGCGCACAAAGGCTTCCGGATCCGTAATGGAACGATCCACATGGCTCTCCGCCGCAAAATTGACGATCATGTCCGGCCGCTCTTTCTCAAACAGCTCAAACACAAATTTCCGATCCGCGATGTCCCCCCTCACAAACCGGTAATTCGGCCTGTCCTCCACAGGCTTTAATGTCTCTAAATTCCCCGCGTACGTTAAGAGATCCAGGTTCACGATCTCATAATCCGGATATTTATTCACCATGTGATGCACAAAGTTGCCGCCAATAAATCCGGCTCCCCCTGTTACTATAATTTTCATCCTGCTTTCTCCTTTATCATTTCCGCGCCGGGCGGACAGCCTCTCTTAGAGCCGGCGCCGTGCCGCCCTGCTTCTAATCCTGATGCAGCCTGTCCACGTATTTACCGTCCAGGACATCCTTTAAATATTTGCCGTACTGGTTCTTTTTATACACCTCATACGCCGCCAGCACCTCTTCCCGGCTGATCCAGTCGTTCAGATAGGCGATCTCCTCCAGGCAGGCAATCTTGCGGTGCTGGTGCGTCTCCACGGTCTTCACAAAGCTCGTGGCCTCCACAAGGGATTCGTGTGTCCCGGTATCCAGCCATGTAAAGCCCTGCCCCAGAAGAATTACGTCCAGCTCCCCGTTTTCCAGATAAATCCGGTTCAAATCTGTAATCTCCAGCTCGCCTCTCGCCGACGGCTTTAAATTCTTTGCGTATTCCACCACACGGTTATCGTAAAAATACAGGCCCGTCACACAGTAATTCGATTTAGGATGCGCGGGCTTTTCTTCGATCGAAACCGCCTTGCCCTGATCGTCAAATTCCACGATGCCAAAGCGCTCCGGATCGTCTACATAGTAGCCGAATACCGTGGCCCCGCTCTTCTTTGACGCGGCCCTTAAAAGGCGCTTTTTCAGTCCCTGGCCCTGGAAGATATTGTCGCCCAGAATCATGGCGACCGAATCGCTTCCGATAAAGTCTTCCCCGATAATAAATGCCTGCGCCAGCCCGTCGGGGCTCGGCTGCACGGCATAGCTTAAATGAATCCCAAACTGGCGGCCGTCCCCGAACAGCTCCTCAAACCGGGGCGTGTCATCCGGCGTGGAAATAATCAGAATATCCCGGATCCCCGCGCTCATCAGAACTGACAGGGGGTAGTAGATCATCGGCTTATCATAAATAGGCAGAAGCTGCTTGGACGTTACCTTTGTCAGCGGATACAGGCGCGTTCCCGAACCGCCCGCCAAAACAATTCCCTTCATGGTTTTCTCCTTGTAATTTTTGTTGTATCATTTGCTGGTGTTGCGCTACACGTACTATAGCATATTGAAAAGAGGATTGTAAACTGGTTCTGGGGGAAAATTATTAAATTTTTATTACAGGAGGGAGAGTTGGAGGAATGTTTTTTATTTTAGGGGGGGGTGGAGCGAAGGGGATGTGGGATGTGAGTTGCCGTGAAAGGGCAGCCAGTGTCAGATTTGATATCCATAAGGAACCCCGCTTCCGCCCGGAGAAAAAGCGCAGCGGTACTAAGATCGAAAAGCCCCGCTAAGTGCCGGCGGTTTTCTATGGGTTCCTTAAGGATATCGAATCTGCCTCTGGCTGCGTTATTGGCAATGAATTTCAGTATTCCTCTACCGCATAAACAATGGTTCTTGCGTCCGGGAACTCGTAGCTGCAGGTTACAAACGAATATAGCCTTTGGGGGGCGTTCACGGGAAGCTCCCGAAAGGCGCAGTTTTTCGTCATTTCATCTATGTACTGTCGAAACCCTTCCTCTGAAGGGAACTCGGTTCTCCTTTTTTCCCCGTCCGCATTCCCGTACAGGGCTGCCACCGTGCGCAGGCGCAGCTCCCTCTGCGGCGTATAGAGGATAATCTCCCTGTGGCTGTTAAAAAAGTCCTCTTTTTTGAATTTTACCAGCTCTGCGAACATGCTTCCGTCTCTCATGTGATGTCCATAGAAAATAGAATGCTTCCCTGTCAGCGCACCGTCGCTGTCGCAGTCCAGGTAAATCGCGCCCGACGCGCTCGCGTTTTTGTCGAAGCCTGTTGTCAAATACGTGTCATTATTGTCGGTCTGTACGATCGGATAGTCAATCTCCGTTCCCGGAATCGTCAGCCAGGCGATTGTCTCCGGGTTGATTTGGCGCAGGGCGGTGAAATCAATTGGCGGCTCGTATTTTTCTGATTCTCCTTCCTGCCTCATCCCCTGTGCTCTCTGCCGGCGTTCCCCGTCTCCTGCCGCCGTTTCCCGCTGCCGGTCTCCCCCTTTCACCCTGTTTTCCCACTGGCGCCCGGCCGGTCTCCGGTCAGGGGAATGGGCGGAGGAATAAAGGAACTGGGACAGAGCCAGAAACGCAAGCGACGCTAAAATGGCGGGTCCTGCTGCGCGGCTGCGTTTGTGACTGTCCCTGGCAGTTCCTCTTTTTTTATGTGATCGCGTATATGTGTCCTCCTTAATGAAATCTCTGTCATTATTCATGCTGTCTGAGCTGTCACAAATTCAAGCCATTGCAGGCTCATATTCCGTACAGCTTCGCATCTTTGTTCTTTAGTAGCCGAATCTTCCCTCCAGCGACTCGTCCCGTTCGATCCAGTCCTTTACCTCAATCACCCTGTAATCGTTCTTATTGTCGCGGATATAGACGCGTTCAATCCCGGCGTTTATAATCATCCGCTTGCACATGGAGCAGCTGCATGAGGACTCCACATAGTCCCCGGTGCGGGCGTCAATCCCTGTGAGGTATAGCGAGGCACCTATCATCCGCTCCCTGGAGGCGCTGATGATGGCGTTTGCCTCTGCGTGGACGCTGCGGCACAGCTCGTAGCGCTCTCCTCTGGGCACTTTTAACTCTTCCCTGATGCAGCGGCCGATATCCGTACAATTCTTCCTGCCCCTGGGGGATCCGACATAGCCTGTGGAAATCACTTCGTCATTATTTACAATCACACTTCCGTAATGCTTGCGCAGACAGGTGCTGCGCTGCGACACCATCTCCGCCAGATCGAGATAATAATTTACTTTATCGCGTCGTTCCATACCTTTTTTCCTCCTCATGCCGGTTTATCTTAAGTCCGGCAAATAATTCCTCAGAATGGCATCCTTTGCTGTAATATGCCGCAGGCATGGTTACAGCCATTGTTTTTCCAAATCTTCTTGGCCTGCTCGAACAGATAAGCGGTCTGTCTTTTCCAATACGGCTGTTCGCATATTTTATAAAATTCTGTCTTATTCACATATAATTCAGAATTGACAGAAACTGCAAACTGCTCATTTCCAGGATTTCAGTAGATTCCCATGTCTGTACGCTCCTCATTTTCCGGCAAAATCAACTGCATTCATATGGACTCATCTGCTTCAAGTTTACTAAATAAATATATCTTTTGCAAGCCATATTCTAAATATTCACTACCCTTCCTCCGCATCCGCTGCAGCCCGGTACAAACTTAGGAACTGTCAAGAAATAACTTTTCATATTGCTTGTCTTTTTCTCCGATAGTGCTGCTCAAAAATCAGTTACATAGCCCACTATGCGCCTGATTTTTGAGCAGCACTCTCGAAGAAAAATCCTGCGCACTATTGAAAAGTTATTTCTTAACAGTTCCTTACTTTCTCACAAAAACATCCGATATATTCATTAAGCAGGGAAAATTTCCCTGGCTGCCGCGCGCCATATTAGCGTCATACTTTCGCTGCACGGGGCTGTACATATAAAATCAATTCATAACACGAAAGAAAAACAGTCAATAAGGAAGGAGAAGATGAAATGACAATTGGCGGATGCAATCTTTTTATGGGCGCATATGCGGAACGCATGGCTGGCAGAACCCCCGGTTCCCGGCTTCCAATCAGTGAGGACAGGGAAAAGGAAATTACAAATCAGGTAACCGAAGCATGGAAACAGATAAAATCCTCCGGGAATAAACAGGATTCCGTATCCATTTCAGAGGAAGGAAAAGCTTTTTTATGCAGCGATGCGGTTAAGGATAATATGCAAAAATCCAGCGCATTGGTAGAAAAAATGTATATGGACAATGCGAAGCTCCAGGAAAAGCTGCAGCAGACTGACCCGGACGATCCGTTCTGGAGCAATACCGGGAACCAGTGGCTGGTATTCAGCGGGCGTCTCCACAGCAATGGCTTTTACGACGCCATGTCCGATGAAGAGGTGATCGCAGTTGAAACACTTCTCGATAAACTGACCTGCGGCATGGACGGGGTGAGCAGCAGTCTGTATCATACCGGACTCAACATTTACGCCGGCAATGAGCCGGGCAAAATCAATACCTCCGGATTTGATCTGTTTAATGAAACCAGCGGAGCGCTGACCATGGATCTGGAATCATCCGCCGCTGCGCTGAAATATTTCGGCGAAACACACATTGCCGATGAAGCATTGCGGGATGAGTTTAACGGGCTGGTTGACAAGTATTATTCCCACAACGCGGAGATATTAAAAGGATATCAGTCCCCGGCTGAAAAGATGCAGAAGGCGATCAGCAATATACACAGCGGCAAATATCCAGACTCTGCCGTTTTCAATAAGAGCAGCCAGAATGCAATTGAACAGTATTCCGAACGCTTAAATGCACACAGCCATTTAGGCGGCGTCTCCCATGCCACCGAAGAGGAAAACCAGTATAAAAAGGATATCTCCATCCTGTTTGAACAGTTAAAACAGGGAGCTTCCGGGTGGGATGATATGTGGAAAAAGCTGGAGAATGCGCTTGTGGACTATACTTCCGACAACAGTGACAGCGAGAGTATCCGGCAGGCTGTGTCAGAGCAGGCGGATGTGACATTTGATCGCATGAAAGGTTACTGGTCGCTTTTAATGAACCGGTAAACTGATAGCTGTTCAGGCTGTCTGAACGGTTACTTAAACTATAGCGGACAGCAATGGCCTGCTTTCAGTAAGTGCTTATATGACAGGGGATTTATGAGGGGATGGAGAAAGATGAGATCTTGGAGATAGAATCCATGTTGTCAAAGCTCACAAATTCTATGGATATATTGAACTACACCACTATAAGCAGCCTGGCTCCGGACAGGTGCTGCTTACGGATATTTTTTATGGAGGCGTCTATGCGCCCCGTGATTACGATGAAAGCGCGGAAACAATGTTATAATGCCAGGACTGAACACTTACCAGCTTTTACCATCACATTAACGAGCGGGATTCCTTATGGATATAGAAGCTGCCACAGGCGGCCTTTTCATCCCCCATCACACACAACCCGCGAAAAAGGAGAGCGCCCCGTTCCCCGGAGCCTCTCCCCTTTTCCATGCCGCTTGTAATGAACTTTTTTGCCTTCCTGTCTCTATCATCAAAATAAAACATAAAGGCCCGTCTCATGCCCGGGCCGCCGCCGTCCGCTCCTTTTCAGGCATCAGCATCCCCCGGCAGCGCCCCCTGTCTCTATCTTGTTTCTACCTCTTCTTCGCCTCCAGAAAATCATTCAGCTCCGTATTGAGAACATTTGTGATAAACATATGCCCCGGCGCGTGCGTCACAACCAGCGGAAGCTTTGCATTCTCTATCGCCGCCTGCGGCGTTACCCCGCAGGCCCAGAATACCGGGATCTCGCCCTCGCGGATCTCCACGCTGTCGCCGTAATCCGGCCTTTTGATATCCCGGATTCCGATCGCCTCCGGATCGCCGATCTGCACCGGCCCGCCGTGTACATTTGGATACCGCTCCGTGATCTCCTTCGCCTTTTTCGCATTCTCCGGCGTCATGGGCCGCATGCTGACTACCAGCGGCCCCTCAAAGACGCCCGCCTTCTCGCAGGCGATATTCGTCTTGTACATGGGCACATTGCACCCCAGCGCTATATGGCGCACCTCGATCCCCCCGCGCATCAGCGCTTCCTCAAAGGAAAAGCTGCAGCCAATCAGGAAAGCGACAAAATCCTCCTGCCAGAGCGCGGATGCGTCTGTAACCTCCTCTGTCCGGACTCCGTTTCTGTATACAAAATACCTGGGTATATCGGTTACAATGTTCGCGCCCTCTCCCATATCATGGATATCCGGCGTCCCCTCCACTACCTCCAGAATCGGGCAGGGTTTGGGGTTTTTCCTGGCAAATTCCTTAAAATCCTCCGCGTACCGTTTCGGCAGAATCACCAGGTTCGCCTGCGCATAGCCGGCGCACATGCCGGCAGTCGGATAATCAATCTCTCCGGAGCGGATGAGCTTCCATATCTCCTCCGGAGCGGTCTTGCTGTAATCCTTCATCCGTACTTCCTCCTTTTTTACGGTTCGCGCTCCGGTACAGCATTGCATTAATCCGTGAGTAAACAGCACTCGCGAATTAATGCAGCGCCGTACTGGCCCTCTCCGCCTACCTTAAGCCGACGGTCTCCTCCTCGAGCTCCACAATAAACTCGCTCCCGTCAACCACAACCTTATATTTTCCGGCGCGGCTCCAGTATTTGCCCGCCTCATGCGCGACCGCCGTATGGATCGCCGCGTCAAGCTCTTTACATGGCTCGGGCGCTTTCTCAAAGCGTTCCTTAAGAGCTTTATAGTTCGCTGCCTGTTCTACATAAAGCCTCTGCGCCTCTTCGATGGAAACACGCTCAAATTTTACTTTATATCCCGGCCTCGACTGGGCGATCTTCGGCAGATCCACGGAAATAACGGCCGCGATCTTGGTGTAGCCGCCCGTGGTCTGATGATCGGCCATCATGATGATCGGCTGCCCGTGGGACGGCACCTGAATCGCGCCGAATGCGATCCCGTCTGTGATGATGTCCCCGCCGTTTTTGTGTTCAATCACCTCGCCCTCGAGACGGCAGCCCATGCGGTCTGATTCGTTTGTAAAGGCATAGGAGGCGCTTAAAAAGGTCCGGATACCCTTGTCCGTAAAGCAGTCGTCCTGGGGGCCCATCACGACGCGGATGGTCTGTTCCCCGGATACGAATTCCTCCGGAACAAGCGTTCTCTGCCGCATATTCGGAAGAACCGTCTTCGGCGCGCTAAAGCCGATCTCGTCGCCGCTCCCGAGCTTTCTCCCCTGATAGCCGCCCACCTTTGACTTCAGATTCGTGGACTTGCTGCCCATCACGAGCGGGATATCGAGCCCTCCGGCAAAGGCAATGTACGCCCGGCTTCCGCTTACCATGCCCGTAAAGCTTAAGCTGTCGCCCTTATGGGCCAGAACAGCCTGGTACATCGGCAGGTCTTTTCCGTTCAGCTTCGGTCCCAGATTCCCGCCGGTTACTGCGATGATATTGTCCTCCGTAAAGGAGATCATGGGCCCCATGAGGGTTACTTCGATAACTGCCTCGTTTTCATCGTTGCCCACAAGGATGTTCGCCAGCGCGGCGGAGCGCTGATCCATCACGCCGGATACGGACATGCCCGCTTCCTGAAAGCCGATGCGCCCCATATCCTGAACCGTTGTCAGGAAACCGCCGTTTGCAAATTGAATGCCCACCCCTACACCTCCTTATCGTAAACGACATATTGGTACGTATTCTCTGCGACTTCGCGCTCAATCCGGTCGTACTCGGCCTGCGTCACGGACTTAAAGCGGATGTACTGGCCCGCCTCTAAGAGAACCGGCTTTTCCCGGTCCGCATCATAAAGCTTTAAGGGCGTTCTTCCGATCAACTGCCATCCTCCCGGGGAATCTACCGGATAAATTCCTGTCTGTTCTCCGGCAATGCCCACGGATCCCCCGTCGATCCGGACTCTCGGGCTTTTCAGCCTAGGAGTCGCGATCTCCTTGCTCATGCCGCCCAAATAGGGGAAGCCGGCTATAAAGCCCAGCATATAGATCAGATAATCCTCGGATGTGTGGATCCGGATGACCTCTTCCACGGTCTTATGATTGTGGGATGCCACATTTTCAATATCCGGCCCCATCTCCCCGCCGTACAGAACCGGGATCTCGATCACGGTCGGCGGCGGAATCTGAATGCTTGAAAGAGAGCTCATCAGGCTTTCAAATTTTTCCGTGAGCGCCTTAAAACCGATGATTTCCGGCTTATAATGCACAAGCAGCGAGCGGTACGTGGGAACCGTCTCCACGATCCCGTCGATCGCGCTTTGCTCCACCGCAATCTTAAACGCCCTGATCCTGGTATTGATCTCCGGGCTGATCGCATTGCCGAATTCCACGCACACCGAGCAGTCGCCTGATACAAGGTATCTTACTTCGCTCATATTTTTCCTCCACTGTCCTACCCAAAAATAGTTAAAATGTTGGGAACCGCCTTGATTCCCGAGTAGCCGGTCAGAAGCACCACGCATAAGCCCAGCACAATCAAAACCGTCGGATGCTTATAGTCCTCGCCCACAATATCCTTTCTTCTGCTCGCCAGAAGGATTACCAGCAGCGTCAAAGGCAGGATCAGGCCGTTTACAGAGCCTGCCAGCACCAGAAGCGTGGCCGGCTGTCCAAGCAGTGTCATAATAATCGTCGATACAGCGATAAACCCGATCACGAACCACTTCTCATTCTCCATGATAAACGGATGCAGCGTCTTTAAGAAGGAAACCGAGGTATATGCTGCGCCGATAATGGAGGTGCAGGCGGCAAAGAATATAACCATTCCGAAAATGAAGTAGCCGATATTCCCTGCTCCGCCCTTAAAGGCTGCCGCCGGCGGGCTGGCCACCCATTCCGGGCTGCCGACAATCTGCGGCATGGCTGTGACAACGCCTAATACGGCTAAAAACAGCAGGATCCTCATGGTTCCGGACACGCCGATTCCCATCAATACAGACTGGCGCACCTTCGGAAGATCCTTCTTTCCCGAATAGCCCGCGTCCAGAAGACGGTGCGCGCCGGAGAAGGTGATATAGCCGCCGCAGCTTCCGCCAAGGAGCGTAATCATCGGGAATACGAGCCCCGGGGCCTCGCTGAACTTAAAGAGGCTGACCACCGCCTCGCCGACCGGCGGCTTGGAGCGGAAGGCCACAAACAGCACCACCACTATCATAATACTTCCCAGGTATTTTGTCATCTTATCCATGCCGTTTTTTGCATCCTTGGATAAGAAAATGAGAATGCCGATTGCGCCGCCGATGATGGTGCCGGCCTTTAAGGGAAGTCCAAACATTACATTCAGCCCCGTGGCCGCGCCGCCGACATTTCCGATATTAAATACCAGGCCGCCGAGGGATACCAGGAATGCGATGAAATATCCCAGTCCCGGAAGCACTTTATTGGCAATATCCTGTCCGCGCATGCCGGACACGCCGATAATGGACCATATATTGAGCTGCGTCGTGACATCCAGAAGAATGGTACACACGATAACCATTGCAAAGATTGCGCCGTACTGCCCCGTGAAGGTGGCTGTCTGGGTTAAGAACCCGGGGCCGATGGCGGATGTCGCCATCAGGAACGCCGCTCCAAAGAGCGCGGTCATATTATTTGAAGAGCTTTTTTTCTTTTCTGACATAACGATATCCTTTCGTGTTAAAACAGGTTTTTAATCTCTACGCCCTCAGAAACAAGCGTCTCACGGATATTTCTTACAAACTCCAGCGCCTTGGGGTTGTCGCCGTGTACGCAGATTGAATCCGCCTTGATCGCGATATCATTCCCATTGACGCTCTCCACCCTGCCTTCCTTAACCATGCGCACCACGCGCCGGATCGCCAGATCCTTGTCCTTAATCACTGCGCCCGGAAGCTTCCTTGAAACCAGCGTTCCGTCATCGTTGTACGCGCGATCCGCAAACACCTCGCTCGCGGCGCGAAGACCTGCTGCCTCAGCGGCCTCAATCATCTTAGAACCGGCAAGGCCCATGAAAATGATATCCTTGTCTACCTCATAAACGGCCTCGCACATGGCTCTTGCAAGCTTCTCATCCACAGCCGCCATGTTGTACAGCGCGCCGTGCGGCTTTACGTGCTGGATTTTCACGCCCTGGCTCTTTGTAAACGCATATAATGCGCCCAACTGGTATTTCACATACGCCTTGGCCTCCTCAGGCGTCACTGCCAGATTCCGGCGTCCGAAGCCCATCAGATCCGGAAAGCCCGGATGCGCGCCCACGGCTGTCCCGCACGCTTTTGCCAGGGCAATCGTCTTCTCCATCACCAGCGGATCCCCCGCATGCCATCCGCAGGCCACGTTGGCGGATGAGACATATTTTAAGATTTCCTCATCCATCCCAAGCGTGTAATTACCAAAGCTCTCCCCTAAATCACTGTTCAGATCCACGTAAAACATATACATATCCTCCTCTTCCTCGCTGCGGCAGTTCATGGCATACAGCGCCCGGATTGACCGATTCGCCGGCTTCACCGGCTGCCGCCCCTCTGATTCACGAGCCGTTTTGGCCCTGTCCTCTATATTTTATCTGTCTTTTTTTATTATTTCAAGATCATTTTGTATTATTTTTTATATTTTTTTATTTTAACTAAAAATTCGTGCAAATTCGCTCGCTTTTGCTGTGCGAATTTGCACGATGTGAGTTTTTGCACTGTTTATTATGGCAGATCCGTCTCTTTGAACGGCACAATCCAATGAGGACGCAAATGAATATTCCGGTCTGGAGCAGAGCCCGATATGGAATATTACTCCCTCTCCATCCTCCTCTTCATAGAAAACCGCGTCGTCCCCAAAAGAGCCGCCGCCTTTGTCAGATTATTATTGCACAGCTTAAGCGCCTGATCCATATACCTCTTTTCCAGAGCCGCCACCTCCTGCTCCAGGCTCACGGGGCCCTGCGTCAGATCCTTCAGATAATAGCACTCCCCTCCGGGCGGCGCTGCCTCTTTGGAGGCCGGAACCAGCTCCACATGCTTTTCCAGCGTATTCCCCTGGCTGAACAGGAAACAGCGCTCGAAAATATTCTTCAGCTCCCGCACATTCCCCTTCCAGTCATAAAGGAGCAGCTCGCGCATAAAATCCGGATCCACCCGTTCAATGCCTTTGGCAAACGCCTTATTATAATAATCCAGATAATAGTCGCAGAGCGCCGGAATATCCTCCCTGCGCTCTCTGAGCGGCGGGATCACGATCTGCATCACATTCAGTCGGTAAAACAGATCCTCGCGGAATGCCCCTTCCTTTATGGCCTTTTCCAGATCCCGGTTCGTGGCTGCCATGACCCGCACATCCACCTCCGTATCCTCCAGAGCGCCGATCCGCTTAAACCGCCTGTCATCCAGAAAGGTCAGGAGCTTGGCCTGCATGGACATAGGCAGCTCGCCGATCTCATCCAGAAAAACCGTTCCCCCGTTCGCCAGCTCAATCAGCCCCTTTTTGGTCTTCAGCGCTCCCGCAAAGGCCCCTCTCTCGTATCCGAACAATTCGCTCTCCAAAAGGTTTTCCGGAATCGCCCCGCAGTTGATCCGCACCATCAGATTATCGCTCCGGTCGCTGTGCGCATGAATCAGGCGCGCCACAATCTCCTTCCCGGTTCCCGTCTCGCCGCGCAGCAGCACATTGACCGTCGAATTCGCCCCCAGCACGCGGATCTCGCTGCGTATCTGACTGGCGGCCTGGCTGACGCCGGTAAATTCCTGGGGCTTTCCTTTCAAAAATTCCAGGGAATCGCGGCTCTTCATCTGATCCAGGCAGCGCCTGACCATGAAATCCACCTCATCCATATCAAACGGCTTGAGCACATAGTCGCACGCGCCTTTCTTAATGGCCTCCACGGCCTGCGAGACAGAGCCGTAGGCTGTCATCAGGATAATCTGGATATCCTCGTCTATCTGTTTAAAATCCGGAATCGTTTCCATGCCCACGCTGTGCTCCAGCAGATTATCGAGAAGCACCACCGCGGGGTGATACTTTTTCACATACTCCAGCGCTTCCTCCACCGACGCCACAGAAGCCGTGTCGTGCCCCCTGTCCCGCAACCCCTCCTCCAGGGTATAGCGTATCAGAAATTCATCATCTACTATTAAAATCCGTTTCATCACGCCTCCTGTAAACGGCAGCCTGTCCCGGGTGTTCAGGCAATGCTGTGCCCGCTTTCTCTGCCGCCGCTCTTCCTGAATGTGAGAATGACTCTCGTCCCCTCCCCGGGACGGCTCGCCATCTCGATACTCCCCTCATTTTGCTCCGCCAGACGCCTGACGATCGAAAGCCCTAAGCCGATTCCATTTATGCTCTTTGTATAAAACGGTTCCATGGCCTTTGAGAGCTCCTCCTGCGTCATGCCTTTCCCGTTATCCTCAAACACGATGCGCGCCGTATGTTCCGTTTCCTCGCCCGAGACACGGATTTTCCCCTCGCGTCCCGGTTCCATGGCCTTTAAGCTGTTCCCGGCCAGATTGTGAATCATCTGACGGAATTCATTCTCATTTACATAAGCCTTAAAGCCCGCCGGAACCGTACACTCAAAAACCGCGCCCTGTTCTCCGGCCCCTCTGGCATAAATCATGGCGATTTCCTGCAGCGTCCGCCCCAGATCCACCTCCTCCCGGACCGAATCCTTTTTCACAGACAGCGTAAACAGGTTCATGATCAGCGCATTTACCCGGTCGATCTCCTTGATCATACTCTCGCAGAGCATCCGGTCCCCGTCCTTTTCGGCCCTGCCATGCAGGAGCTGAATGCCGGAACGGATGCCTGCAATCGGATTCTTGATCTCGTGCGCCAGAGTCGCCGACATCCGGCTCGTGTACTCCATCTTTGTATAATTGTCCATATCGTGCAGGAGCCGTTCAAAGGTCACAGCCAGCTCCCCCAGCTCATCGCGCCGCTTTACCGTATCAAAATGATAGCTTCTGTAGCTTCCTTTATTAGCATTGATCGCACGGCAGGTCCGGCTCATGCTGCGCACCGGCCGCGTGATATTTTCGGAAATAAAAATACTGGCCTGGATGATGATTAAAAGCGCCGCAATGGCCCCGACCACCACATAATTCTGCTTTTCCAGAATCTCCTCGGCAAATTCCTTTTCATCAATCAGAAATTCCAGCTTCCAGCCAAATGCGTTCCCTCCCTCATTGGTCTGGAATACCTCCATCCGCTCCCGGTCCTCCCATTTTGTCACCCGGTTTCCGTCCGCATCCGTGATCCGCACCATTCCCCGCCCATAGTAGCGGTATTTCCCCCGCACCGCATCCTCGTGAAGCTTTCCGTGCAGAAAATTCAGATCCCGGTTGATCTCATCAAACATTACCAGGGCAAGCGTTCGCCGGCTGTCCCTCTGTATCGTATAGCCGCTGTAATACGAAATCACCCCAAACCCGCACAGCACCACGATCCCCACGATCAGAAACGGGATCATCACCTCATTTTCGATCTGGAAAAACCACCGCTTGACCCGTTTAATCATCCCTCTCACGCTTCTCCTCCTTCCTCCCCTCAATCAGGGGAATCACAAGAAAGACCGCGCTGGAAATGACCGTGGCCGGAAATGCCCAGTACACGGGAAGCTCCCTTCCCCACAGCGCCGCAATACACACAAGGCCCGCCAGAAACGCCCCCCAGGCCCCCTTTCTCGTCCCTCTAGGATACAGAAAGGTTCCGTAAAAGAGCGGCGTACACACCACGGAAAACACGCCCCAGATATCCGCCCCGAACAGCAGCGTATTTTCAGGCGGGTTTAAAGACAATACAAGGGACAGCGTCCCTCCCAGAAAAATAAAGCCGCGCGCCAGCCTCAAAAGCGTCTCCTCCCGAATCGGCTTTTTCGCCATCTGTCCCGCCACATCATAGGAAAGCATGGAACCAATCAGAAGGAGCTGCGAATTAGCCGTGGAAACACAGGCCCCGA
This sequence comes from Clostridiaceae bacterium, assembly GCA_910575795.1. Classification (GTDB taxonomy): domain Bacteria; phylum Bacillota; class Clostridia; order Lachnospirales; family Lachnospiraceae; genus Otoolea; species Otoolea muris. Next base: position 124,087 of record CAJTGE010000011.1, read on the forward strand.
TCACGCTGATCAGAAAAAAACCGCTGAACCTGGAGCGGATCAGATGATGAATGGCATAGATAAAGATATCGTCCGTGCCACAGTATGTATCCAGATGGGGAAACAGGATCTTAAGCCCCAGGCCGATCTGCGTCAGCAGGAAATAAAAGACAGCCAGGAAGCACAGGGCATAGACGATCATCCGTTTTGCCGTCCTCTTATCCTTTGCCGCTGATAAGCGGATCAGGTACTGAGGATTCGTCGCCAGGCCCATTCCCCAGCCAAAAAACATGGTTGTATACATAATCCCCGAATAGCCGCCGAAAAAGCCGCCGTAGCTGACCGAAACGCCGCCCTCCATCATCCTCTGTTCAACCAGGCGCGTCGTCATAAGCCAGCTTCCTTCCACGCGCCCCATGATCACAAAATAGATGACCCCGATACTGACGGACAGCATGATCAGATTGCACGCATCCGTTTTTGTCACAGAATTAAAACCGCCAAAGGTGGAATAGAGGATAAACAGATAAACAAGAAATACAGCCACTTTATAGTCGATATTCAGAAGGCTGGAGGCCGCAATCCCAAAGCCCTTGATCTGGATGACCAGATACATCACATACCCGCAGGAAAAAAGAACCGCCGAGGCCGCCTGAAGGCCCTTTGAGCGGTAGCGTTTCCCTATCAGCTCCGGGATCGTAAAGACCTGGCGGTCATGCAGACGGTCGCTGACGGCAAACAGCATAACCGCCCCGATAAACCATGGGATCACTGAGGTGGCGATCACCGAGGTCCCCTCCAGATAGACATTCCCCGTATAGCTCAGGATCGTCGCCGCCGAAATCCAGGTGCCCACAAATGTAAAAAAGAGGCGCAGCAGGCCGATATTCCGCTCGCCCACAAAAAACTTGGAGACAGAATCGCTTTCCCCCAGCGAGGACTTTCCGATGAAGAGAATGACCAGAGAATAGACGCCGAAATACACCAGATACTCAAATGTTTTGCTCATACCTGCCCTCACCCCTCATGTTTTTCATACGCCGCCAGCAGCCATTTTGCCCCGCCTTCTTTACCGCCCGCCGCGCTGTCCTCCTGTCCCTCAGGCAGACGCCCGTCCTGACGGCCCGGCGCTTCAAGCCGGTAAAAGCCATACCTCTGCCCCGCCTCCAGGCGTCCTCCCGCATCCGCTATGCGCACCTCCTTCGCCCCGTTGCGGTATGCCTGATGGATCACCCGTCTTGCCAGACCTGCCAGCTCGCTCTCCTCACAGCGCAGGATCGTTAAGTACGCCGGGCCCCCGCCCGGAACCTCCTCCTGATTCAGGATATAGCTCCAATGCCGGTTCTCTCCCGCTATCTGCGGCGCCAGCTCTTTCTCGTACTCCAGTCCGACCAGCGTAAGCCCTCTGGCCGGAATCGTCGGCCCGGACGCCGCCCGGTCGCGCGCCTCCAGAATCTCCTCCACATGCTCCGGCTGGTAAACGCCCATCCCGACTTTCACAAGCGTTCCGGCAATGATCCGGACCATATTGTAGAGGAAACCGCTCCCGCTGATCCGAAGCGTGAGCATATCCCCGTCCTTTTGCAGATCCAGGCTGTAAATGGTGCGCACCGTCTCCTCCGCCTGAGACCGCGCCGTACAGAAGCTTTTGAAATCGTGCTCTCCCACAAGATAGGCCGCCGCCTGCCTCATCTTGTCCACATCGAGCTTAAAATAGCAGAAATGGCTGTACAGGCGCTGCAGCGGCATATCGATCTTCCGGTTCAGAATCCGGTATTCATACGTCTTCACACAGTTCGCCTTGCGCGGATGAAAGGTCAGGGGAACTTCCCTGGAGGACTGGATGCGGATATCGTCCGGCAGCCTCTGATTCAGGGCAAAACAAAACTTATCCCCCGGGATCCGGCTCTTTGTGTCAAACACCGCCACATTCCCCATGGCATGAACCCCGGAATCGGTCCGGCTCGCGCCCGTCACCTGGATCGGCTCCTTTAAAAGCGCGGTCAGAGTCTGATTCAAAACCTCCTCAATCGTCACCCCATTCGGCTGGAGCTGCCAGCCGCAGTAATTTGTGCCGTCATAGGCCACAACCAGTAAAATCCGTCTCATCGATCCCCCCTGTATACTCAGCGTGCCGCGGGTATCTGAATCGCCGCCCCGCCATACTCCGTGCGCCGGCCCCGAGTTTCCAAAATGCCGCCGCGCCATATTCAGCGTGACGGCCCCAGGCTTCCAAAAGCCGCCTTCCCTTACAGCCGGCTCAGCACGATCACGCCCGCCAGATAACACACGCATATCCCATACGCCGTCCAGTCGCGCGGCGCGTAGCGCAGCGGCTTCATCTTCGTCCGCCCCTCGCCGCCCCGGTAGCACCTGGCCTCCATCGCCATCGCCAGATCCGTGGCCCGGCGGAAGGCGGATACAAACAGCGGCACCAGAAGCGGAATCATATTTTTAGCCTTCTGAATCAGATTTCCCGACTCAAAATCAGCGCCCCTCGCCATCTGGGCCTTCATAATCTTATCCGTCTCCTCCACCAGTATGGGGATAAAACGAAGCGCAATGGACATCATCATAGAGATCTCATGCACCGGAACGCCGATCCGCTTTAAACCGCCCAGGCTCTTCTCCAGGCCGTCTGTCAACTGATTCGGCGTTGTACACAGCGTCATGATTGACGAGCCGACGACCAGATACATCAGGCGCATGCCCATAAAAAAGGCCAGCGCCGCCCCCTCTCTCGTCACCCGCAGAAAGCCGATGCGAAACAGCTCCTCCCCGTCCGTCAGAAACAGGTTAAAAGCGATGCTGATCAGAAGCAGGAGCACAATCGCCTTTAAGCCCCTGACAATAAAGCGGAACGGCACCTTCGACAGCTTCACCGCCGCTCCCATAAACACCGTCGCCGCCAGATAGCACAAAAGACTGTTGGCAAAAAACAGCGAAATAATAAAAATCATGGTCCCAAACAGCTTTGTCCGCGGATCCAGACGGTGAATCACCGAATCCACGGGATAATACTGCCCGATTGTAATGTCCCGTATCATTGGGTCTTATTTCCCCCTTTATTTAAAAGCGACAGGATCGCATCCCTCGCCTCTTCCACGGTCGTGATCGAATCATCAATGGGAATTCCCCGTTCCCTCAGCCCCTGGACCACGTACGTAATCTGAGGCGCGGCCAGGCCCATGGACTCCAGCTCCCGGTAGTGGAGGAACACCTCCCTCGGGGGCCCGTCGAACACCTTTTCACCGTGATTCATCACCATGATCCGATCCACATACCTGGCCACGTCCTCCATACTATGTGATACAAGAAGGATCGTAAGGCCGTGCTGGCGGTTCAGGCGCTCAATCTGGTTCAGGATCTCGTCCCGGCCTCTGGGATCCAGCCCCGCCGTAGGCTCATCCAAAATCATCATCTCCGGGCGCATGGCCAGCACTCCGGCGATCGCCACGCGGCGCTTCTGGCCGCCGGACAGCTCAAAGGGCGACCGCCCGTAAAAGCTCTCGTCCATCCCCACCAGGGACAGCGCGTGCCTGGCCCTCTTCTTAACCTCCTCCTCCGAACAGCCCAGATTCTTCGGCCCAAAGCAGACATCTGAAAATACGTCCGCCTCAAATAGCTGATGCTCCGGGTACTGGAACACCAGCCCCACCCTGCCGCGCAGCTCCCGAAGCTTATACCCCTCGCTGTAAATGCTCGTCCCATGGTATAAAATATCGCCGCTGTCCGCCTTAATCAGCCCGTTCAAGTGCTGGATCAGGGTGGACTTGCCCGACCCGGTATGGCCGATCAGCCCCACAAACTCCCCGTCCTTTATCTCAAAATTCACATGCTTCAGCACATGATGCTCAAAGGCCGTGCCGGGGCCGTAGGTGTAATCCAAATCAATTGCTTTTATTGACATCATTCATTCCCTTCATCCCGCGAATAACAGTTCAGGTTGTCTGAACGGTTACTCCCGCGCTCCAAAAGCGGAACCAGCGCCTCTATCAGCTCTTCCCTGGTCAATATCCCGTCCGGAAGCGCCACGCCCTCCTTCTTAAGCTCAAACGCAAGCTCCGTCACCTGCGGAACATCCAGCCTCCATTCCTTGAGCCGTTCCACGCATGAAAAGATCTCCCTCGGCGTCCCGTCCATGACCACAGAGCCGCCTTCCATCACGATCACGCGATCCGCGTCAATCACCTCTTCCATATAATGGGTGATCAGAATCACCGTGATCCCCTCGGCCCGGTTCAGATCATGTACGGTCCGGATCACCTCTTTGCGCCCGTTCGGATCCAGCATGGCGGTCGGCTCGTCAAGGACAATGCACTGCGGCTTCATGGCCATCACGCCCGCAATCGCCACCCGCTGCTTCTGTCCCCCGGACAAACGGTTGGGCGAACGCTTGCGGTACATGGTCATCCCCACCTTCTCAAGGCTTTCATCCACCCGCCTCCAGATCTCTTCTGTCGGGACGCCGATATTTTCCGGGCCAAAGCCCACGTCCTCCTCCACCACATTTCCGATAATCTGGTTGTCCGGGTTCTGAAATACCATCCCCGCCGTCTTTCTGACCTCCCACAGGGCCTCCTCATCCGATGTGTCGAGATCGGACACCCAGATCGTCCCCTCTGTCGGGAGCAGAATCCCGTTCAAATGCTTGGCCAGCGTTGATTTGCCGGAACCGTTATGTCCCAGCACAGCGACAAAACTTCCTTTTTCAATCTCCAGATCCACATGGTCAATAGCCCGTTTTACCTCCTCGATCCTGTCCTCTTCATCGCGCTTTATATAGTCATATACAAGATTTACTGCTTTAATAATGTTCATCGCCGCTCCCTTTTGCCTCTCGTACTGTGCTGATTCGTTTTGTTCTGTTTTGTCCTGTCCGGGTTGGGTTGATTACGTGAATGCCAAAGCCACGCCGCTTCCCGGGCAGTGTGTGGAATTGGAATGCTGCGTATTTGTGTAAATTGTAGATGAATTTTCTGATGGCGTCAAGTAGAAACGAATGAAACGTTTAAGAAAGATGGGGGATACTGTGGTGGGGCGTTGTTCAGAGTAGAATTGACGGGCTGTTGGTAAGTTATGCTTACAAAAAAGAGTCGTGAAAGGGACGCCGGAAGCAGGCGGTATATCCAACGAAACCGCGCTTTCGCTCAGAGAAAAGCGCAGCGGACGCCTTGTACAGCCCTGTGTATACAACGATAAATTTCAGGGCCCGATCTTTGCGCCAGCGGTTTTCTATGGGTTTCTTATGGATATACCGCCTGCTTCCGGCTATGTGGCTGGCAGGCCGGGAATCATGCAGAGGAGCCGATCTTCTATATGAATGAACGATTGTCAATGTTAATACATCTCCGCCCAAGCTGGACTGGAATATTCATTCCCGCCCTCATTGGGATTGATTTTTCATTTTATAAGAGAGCTCTGTGTTATAACATAACATGTTTCGTGATTGGCATTCTGAACAGCCTGAACAATGTGCAGCCTCCGGCTGAGCAACTCCTCCCGGCTGAGCGCGGTCGGCGCGATATAAACCGGTATTGAACCCTTTTCGTCCGTCAGCACAGCCTTTTGATAAAAAGACATATTGGCAGGCAGGTTTGAGGAAGATGGTGAGAAGCGAAGGCGAAAGTCGCCCGCTCCTTCAATCCGGGAGAGCATTCCATAGAGGAAATATGTTTTCCTTCGTTCTTCTCTCCCGCCGCCCTCCTGATTTTTCTCCGATTCGGCCTGGCTCAGCATTGCAGATTCCGATAACTCCCACTGTCCCGGCGCAGGGCCGGCGTTATATTCCGCCTCGTCGGTCAGCCTGATCTGATACCACATCGGCTGGCTCCCCGCATCCTGCTTTACCACACGGGCCGTTGCATAGATCCCCGAGCGCTGCGCGCCCCATTCACTGAACCAGGACAGCCGCCCGCTATATTGTTCCGGCTCAATTACCTGTCTGTAACCGGCCTGTATCTGTTCCTGTAAACCAGACGCCGCCTGCGGATCGCTGCACAGGTCTGAGGCCAGCCGCCATATTTCAGGCAATTCCCTTTCCAAAAAATAATTGTACTCCTGCTCTGTCAGCGTAATCCCATTCTCAGGCAGGAAATGAATATTCAAACCGATTGTCTCCACATGAGAGCGGTAAAGGAGGAACTGGCAGCATATCCGCTGCCCCTGATTACATAGCTCATAACGCCGCGCCTCCGAATATATCGATTCTGCTGACCCCTCCAGTTCTGTTCCCGCATCCTTTAATGTCCACTGTTCAAGGCCGGAGCGGGAAATAATGTCAGCGAATTGTTCTGGCGTCGGATACAGAAATGCCGCCGCTTTTTTCACTGACATGAAACAGATTCCAAGAAAGAAGAACAGCGCGAAACATATAAGGGATAAATATCTCTTTTTCATTGGCATACACCTTTTGGAAAAGGTAAAACTATCGTATTATGAAATTAACAATACCCTTCACAATATGCCATCGCCATATGTGAAATTACTGAGCGGAACACTAAACCTTCGTTGTTATATTCATCTTGTGAAACACCAGATGCTAATTCCATTTCGAGAAACAGTTTATTGCTATTTGAACATATGTATCTGGTATGTTCTTCGATAACAACAAAAATAAAATCTTTAGTTGTACCTACATTATACTTATCACTTTTTTCGTTTTCAATGACTCTAAATATGCGAAACCGCATTTCATCCGGCTTTATTTGCAATTCCATATTTTGAACACAATGTGTTGCATTATTAGTCAACATTTGCAAATTATAATAGGGAAAATTTTTAAAAGAAATTTCCTCAACATCCACCTTACTTTTTAAAATATTTATAAGTTCAAAGGTTGATTTTATCCCTATTGGTATCATTTTTTTAAACTTTTTTACTTGTTCAGCATATGTCATTAAAGTCATTTCCTTAATTAATTTCTCCTAATTCTCCTACTATAGCTGCGGATAACCATGATCCAGAGCCCAAATTATAGCCTTTTAATCCTGAAAATTTTACTCTTGCTTGTGTTTTGTCAGTAGGAATATCAACGGTTCCTATTAATACAGAGCCAATACTGGCAGCTGGAACATTTATCGTTTGCCCGGCGATATTACCATATTCTTTTGCAACTAAAGCACTCCCATTATCTACAACAACTTTAGTAAATTTCCATGCATTATATAAATCGGAACCAGACCAATGCAGATAAATCTGACACTCTTCTGATGTACCATTTCTGTGTATTGTAGCATAGAGTACAGATTTCTCTCTAGTCTTATTATCAGATATCTCACCAATTTTCACCCAACTGTTCTCTGAAATCTCTACGCTATTAATTGGTAATACAAAAGTTTCTCCTTGCCTCTGCCGATTTGATACATTGTCCGTATCTGCAAAGGCTGAGATAGACACAGCAAATACAACAATAGTCGCTAATAAAAATGTAGAAACTCTTTTTAACATTCATTCTCCTCCTTTATATAATGTACTCTCGGAATCTTGCTGTGCCTGATTTTGTGAGATGATTTTTTGTCAGATGTGCACAAATTTATGAGGCGTACGTGGAGCGTACGTTGATTAAATTTGGGTGCATCTGGCGGAAAATCAGCCGCAAAAGCAGGCGCAGAGAGATTCCGAGAGTACATTATATTCAATATTTATAATACACATTTAAATATTGCCATATATAACGCCAAATGTCAATTAGTACATGATTCTCATTAGGGCTGTTTCACGAATGATGTTACTTTTCACGGGTCGGGGAAATTAAGGTATGACAACCAAGGGCTCTTGTGAGCCCCTCATTTTTCTATATCCTCAGATAGAACCTCTTATGAAGCTTCCGGTTTTGGACTTTCGGTTTCGCCGTTTTCTTCCTATTGAATATTTCTTTTACCGACTGGTAAAGATTCTCTCTATTCTCGATCCTAAAATGATCAAGCATGCTTAAGCATTCACAAAAGTAGGCTAACTGCTCAAAACTCCTCAGAGAAATTGCCTGGTTTATTTTTCCTTTTAATACCCTTGCCTTTCGTTCGCACAGATTATTATCCGGATCCACCAGGGAATTTGACAGGAACAGCAGATGGTTATGCCGGTATTCCACCATCCGCAGATACAGATTGTATCCGTCACGGTAATAATCGGATGGCGGGCTCTCTTCATATTCTTCCGCTACTGTCTGGACAATGGCGTCATACCTTTTTTCAAACTCTGCTGTCTTTTCATACGCGCTCCCTTCTTCCGGCGCGCGATTGTTTTCATGGATCATTTCCTGTATGAGCTCCAGCATCTGCCTGTTCCATGTAAACCCCAGCTCATTCTCCATACTGTCCCTGAGGTGACGCTCTATATGTACCATACACTCCTGATGGTCTGAGCCATATCTGTAAAAACACGCCTCATGATCATGGATCAGTATCCCTGCGAACGTCTCTGCCGGGGTTCACCTCTGTTTTATGACGACTTTAACCAGGGGGGCCCATTTTTAATTATTGGACACCAGCCCGTCGGATATTCTTTTCAGTCTCTGGACTATGCTTTTGGGAATACTGGTTTCAGCAAATATTTCCTAATCTTTTAAATATGGCTCTGCTGTGCACTTTCTGTCAGATTCCCGTGCTCAGTCCGCTAAGAACTTTATTCAGGTATTCCTGGTCGTAGCCGCATTTTTTCCTCTTGCTCGCGATTCCCATACGGCAGCTTTTTTCCTGCTTCAGCAGATTTGTTCCTATTAGCAGTCGAGATGAGCTATATTATATGTTGTTTTTATTATAGCGTGGCGGGTATGTAGCCAGAGTCCGATTCCAAACCCATAAGGAACCCGTAGAAAACCGCCGGCGCTTAGCGAGGTCTTTTCGAGCTTAGCGTCCGCTGCGCTTTTCTCCGAGCGGGAGCGGGGTTCCGTTGGGTTTGGAATCGGACTCTGGCGGCCCTCTCACGACAGACAACGCCCCGCAACAATTCACTTCGCTTAACTAAATACCATTGCCGGCTGAACTACAACAAGTCAACACCCCCGCGGCTCTGCAGCGCTGCAAGCAACGGGGTTGTTGACCCTCGCGGCAGTCGCCAAATGTGCATGCAGGCATGCCCACTTGGCTCGTTGCTCGCGGGAATAAACACCAAAAGCCCACAGGAATCACACACTCTTTTGGATGTCTGGTTTTCGCAGCATACCGTACAGCCGCCTCCACCGCGATGTTCAGCAAGGAATTCTTTTTTCCAATTCTCCACCCCTACTGCCTCTTCCCATCCGCCCCCAACTGATACCCGTCAATCACCACATCCGAAGCCATGCTCCCATCCTCATAAAAATAATACCATTCCGCCGGCGAAGCTTGATACCACCCTACCGCCACAGCCCCTGTGGAATCAGCGAAATACCGCTTCCCGTCCAGCTCCAGCCATCCGGTCTGCATCCGGCGTTCGCTGTCCATATAATACCATTTCCCATTGATCTGACGCCATCCGGTCACGGCAAAGCCATCATGGTCGAAATAATACCAGATTCCCTGGATATAGCGCCACCCGTCCGATACCGCCGCCCCGCTTTCGTCCATATAACAATATCCGTCATTCCGGCGGAACCATCTCCCCGCGGCCTGCTTCCCGCCGCTCTCAACCAAAACCGCTTTGGAAGCCACATACTCCCCGTTTCTCCGAAATGCCGCGTCTGCGCTGTTCTGGGAGGTTGCACGCACTTCAAAATAATAGCTGGCCTGACCGGGCATATAATGGCTCAAATCAACGCTTGTGCCTCCCATAGTGAGAGTCGTGACATATTCCCCCTCGCCCCGGTACAGCCGGATCTGGTAGGCCGTGGCATAGGGCACGCTGTCCCAGACGGCCATTGTCTTTGCGTCATCGCTCCATCCGGCATGCTTCGTCTTTCCAAGCTGCACCACCGGGACATAGGACGCCTCTACGGTCACTCTCCCATCCGTCTCCCGTCTCGCCTCCTCAAGCATGGCCCCGCTCACCGCCTCCGGCGGCAATGCGCCATCCGCAAAGGAATATCCCGTTTCAGGAGACAGCGTCACCTTCGCCGTAACCGCCTGCCCCGGCTGCCATGTCCCCGGTTCTGCGCTCCAGGCAAGACCGTCCACCCGGTATCCCTCTCCGCCCGTCACAGACGGCTCGAGCACCGCGCCCGCCTCCGTATCATAGCAGTCCCGGAACGTAATCCGGATATCCGATATCACCGTATCCGCAAAAGCGCATAAACTGCCCCCAAGCGCCATAATGCCTGCCGCCGCGCCAATCAAAAGAGCGTTTGCCCTCCCTCTCAACATATATCAACCCCTCCCTTTATTTACGCCAAATCCCGTCCTCTCCCACATAAAACGAGCTGATCATCGTATTCACCGCCATATGCCCTTCTCCGGGATAAAAATAATACCAGTTTCCGTCCGCCTCAGTCCAGCCCTCGCACATCTTCCCTGACGCGTCCAGGCGGTATCTCCTGTTATTATAGTCCAGCCACTGGTTCCTGTACACAGCGCCCAGCGCTCCGTTCGGATCCGGGTTCAGAAAATACCAGCCCTCCCCGGTCTGGAGCCACCCGGTGCGCATCGCGCCGCTCTCGTCCAGAAAGTAGCGGTTCCCGTCCTTCTCCTGCCAGCCCGTCAGCATCCACCCGTCCTTATCAAACAGATACCACACATCGCCCACGAAAATCCAACTGTCCTTCGGAAAGCTGCCGTCCGGATAGCGGTACCACCAGCGTCCCTGTTCCTGAATCCACCCCACAGCCCCTGACGCCTGATTTCCGGCGCTGTTCTCATTATTATAATCAACCCGCCCCGAACCGTTTGACACAGATTCCTGGGCAATATAAAGCTCATCCGACTCGAGCCACTCGCTGTTTTTCGCATAATCCTTCGCAGAATCACTCGCCGGCACAGAACGGACCTTAAACCGGTACGTTCCCGCGCTCGTCATATACGGATAAAAATCAATCCTCGTCCCATTATATCCCTTTACCTTATAAACCTCATTCTTCCCCCTGTAAAGGCTTACATCATACGCAGAAACACCATCCGCCTTCTTCCACACCGCCAGCCCGAGCTGGCCGTCCTTCCAGTACGCATCGTCCGGGGCCTCATACTCCCCTTTCACCGGCTTCGTCTTCACTGTCACCACCAGCGACTCATACCCCTTCCGGGAAGCGGACACAAACGTCCCGCCCTTCACCGTCACATTACTGGCCTTATACGTCCCCGAAAACCCATACGCATCCGAATCCACCGCCTCCAGCGTAACCTTAAGACTATACGTCTTCCCGATCTCCGCCTCCTTTGACGAAGAGCTTACCCACTTCGCCTCTGTCGCGGCATACCGCTCATTCCCGGCCCTCACATTAAACCCGCTGTCCCTGCCCGCCTCCAAATCCGGCAAAGCCTCCCCCGGCTCCAAATCAAGATCAAGCTGGATCGTCACCTTACTGATCGACTTCCGGGAAGCCGCAAAAGATAAAAAAGTCCCGCCAACAACACAAAAAAGCAGCACAAACCATGTAACACTAATAATCGCCTTTCCCTTCCTCATCCTTTTGCCTCCCCGAAAAAGTATCTGCCTATTTAACAATCTAATTATAAAACGCCTCGCTACGACCGTCAACTTACGATATTCTTGAGAAATGCCATGAAATTGTAAGATAGTTGCCAAATATTAGCTATCAATTCGCATCTGCATTAAGAATCTGAAACAATTACAAAAAACCCCGCAAAAAACGATCTGCCAACCGTCTTTCACAGGGTTTTCTCTTACATTTTCTTTCAGGCTCTGTCATTCACAGACCTTACACAAGCTCCAGCAGAACCTCCATCGCGCCATCGCCCTTGCGCTGCCCGATCTTCACAATCCTCGTATATCCGCCATTCCGGTTCACATACTTCGGAGCGATCTCATCAAACAGCTTTGCCGGCAGATCAACCGATTTTGTATTCTTCTTTCGTCCCGCTCTCTGAGCCGGAACCTCTGTCACAGGGTAGAGAACTCTCAGCATCTGCCTTCTGGCATGAAGTCTGGAAGGCTTATCCTTCTTGATCTCCTTCTCCACCTCATCATAGAGAGTAACCTTCTTGCCGTCAACGACTTCCTTTACTCTCTTGCCGTTCTCATCCTTGCGGGCAACCTTGGCCGTTACCTTTACTGTCTCGTAGTTGTCCTTTTCCCGTACGGCCATTGCAATTAATCCCTCTGCAATCTTGCGCACTTCCTTTGCTCTTGCCTCGGTTGTCACGATCTTGCCGTTATATAACAGACCTGTCACAAGGCTGCGCAGCATCGCTTTTCTCTGGTCAGATGTTCTGCCCAGCTTTCTATATCCTGCCATGATAATACTCCTCCATTCGTGGAACACCCGGCCATGCGCTTCGGGCTTACTGACCGGCTGCTGTTAATCCATTCGGGTTATAACTCACTGCCGATTTTATCGGCGGCGGGTAATTTATGAATCATCTTACAGTTCAGCCTTCCGGCTAAACTGCAACAAATGATGCACAGAAATTGTGCCTTCTGCACAATTTCGCGCTTGCTACCCTCGGGTTTTCTGTGACCTTCGCTCACAAAAAACACCTCGCAGAGTCGAAGACTGAACTGTTACTGAATCATACCTCTTCGCTGGGATTTAGCTGAAGGCCCAATTCCTTTAATTTTGCAAGCACCTCTTCGAGGGATTTCCGGCCTAAGTTTCTGACCTTCATCATATCCTCCGGCGTCCGGTTGCAGAGCTCTTCAACCGTATTGATGCCTGCGCGTTTTAAACAGTTGTATGAGCGCACGGATAATTCCAGCTCATCAATGTTCATCTCAAGCACTTTTTCCTTCTCGTTGTCTTCCTTTTCCACCATAACCTCAGCCGTTCTGGCATTTTCAGAAAGATCAATGAAGAGATTCAAATGCTCGCTCAGAACCTTTGCCGCCAGACTGACTGTCTCGTCCGGGGCAAGGGTTCCGTTCGTGTATACATCCAGGGTCAGCTTATCGTAATCCGTCACCTGGCCCACACGCGTATTCTCTACTGTCATGTTGACGCGCTCCACCGGGGTATAGATGGAATCCACCGCAATCACGCCGATGGGAAGCTCATCGTTTTTATTCTTGTCCGCGCTGATATAGCCGCGGCCCTTTGTGATGGTAAGCTCCATATAGAACTTACTGTCCGTACCGCCGCTTAAGGTCGCAATCACCTGCTCCGGATTCATGATCTCAATATCCGAATCAGCCTGGATATCAGCGGCTGTTATCACGCCTTCACCCTCAAACTCAATGTAGGCCGTCTTCGGCTCATTGGTCTCGCTGCTGTTTCTAATGGCCAGACTCTTGATGTTCATTATAATCTCAGTCACATCCTCCTTCACGCCGGGGATGGAGCTGAATTCATGCAAAACGCCATCGATTTTCACTTGACTCACTGCTGCGCCGGGCAAAGATGAGAGCATAATTCTTCTTAAAGAATTTCCTAACGTAGTGCCATAGCCTCTTTCCAGCGGCTCCACTACAAACTTGCCGTATCGTTTGTCTTCCGTAATCTCAGCAATTTCTATTTTTGGTTTTTCAAAATCGAACACGATAGCCCCTCCTTTTAGGAACTTTGCCGGTTAGCGGCCACAGGCGCAGACGGCCTGTGGATGATAACCTTTCTTGAGGGTCTGCTGCACTTTCATATCATAACCAAAAGCAGATTTCAGGCAGCAAAGAAACCCTGCCGCCCCGTTTTTACATCAAACTGACTAAATCAGGCTCTTAATTATTTGGAGTACAGCTCGACGATAAGCACTTCATTTACAGGAACATCAATCTCGTCTCTGGTCGGCAGCTCTTTTACCGTGCCTCTTAAATTCTCGGCGTCCGCCTCTAACCAGGCCGGCGTCATCCTTCCGCCGGTCACCTCTAAAATGTCTTTATATCTCTGTGAAGATTTATATTTCTCTTTGATCTCAATTACATCACCGGCCTTCACAAGGTAAGAGGGAACACTTACTGCTTTTCCGTTTACCAGGACATGCTTGTGATCCACAATCTGCCTGGCCTCCTTTCTTGTGCGGCCAAAGCCAAGCCTGAACAGCACGTTGTCCAGTCTTGTCTCCAGAAGAATCATCAGGTTCGTACCAACCTGTCCCTTCATTCTGGATGCCTTCGCATAATAATTTCTAAATGGCTTCTCTAACACACCATAGATAAACTTTGCTTTCTGCTTCTCCCTCATCTGAAGACCATACTCGCTGATTTTTCTGTTGGCTCTTTTTAATTCTCTCCTGGATTTCTTGTCGATTCCCAGATAAATCGGATCCAGGCCAAGAGATCTACATCTTTTAAGTACAGGAACTCTATCTACTGCCACTTTATTGCACCTCCTAAATTAGACTCTTCTGCGTTTTGGCGGACGGCATCCATTGTGCGGAACCGGAGTTACGTCGCGGATGCTGGTTACTTCAAGACCACATGCCTGAAGGGCGCGGATTGCTGCTTCACGGCCGGATCCCGGACCTTTTACCATAACGTCTACTGACTTTAAGCCATGGATAAGAGCTGCCTTCGTCGCAGTTTCCGCAGCCATCTGAGCTGCATATGGAGTAGATTTCCTTGAACCTCTAAATCCCAGACCGCCTGCACTCGCCCATGATAAAGCATTACCCTGTGTATCTGTTAAGGTAACGATTGTGTTATTAAAAGATGACTGGATGTGCGCCTGTCCGCGTTCAACGTTTTTCTTTACACGCTTTTTTGTCACTTTTTTACCAGTTGACACTTTTTTAGCCATTTTAAACTAACCTACTTTCTTCCTTAATGCGAATCCTGTCACTGAAAATATAGTTCCATCAACCTGATTCTGACTTCATTACCTGTAATTTACTTCTTCTTGTTCGCTACTGTCTTTCTCGGACCCTTACGCGTTCTTGCGTTTGTCTTGGTCTTCTGGCCGCGGACCGGAAGGCTCTTTCTGTGACGGATTCCTCTGTAGCATCCGATCTCCTGGAGCCTCTTGATGTTCATGGCAATCTCTCTGCGCAGATCGCCTTCCACAACCTGAGAGTCAGCGATGATCGTGGAGATCTTCTTAACCTCTTCATCCGTCAGATCCTTAACGCGTGTGTCAGGATTCACGCCGGCTTCCGCAAGAATACGGTTTGAACTTGCCCTGCCAATACCGTAGATGTAAGTCAACCCGATCTCGACACGCTTTTCTCTTGGTAAATCAACACCTGAAATACGAGCCATGTGTGTAGTACACCTCCATTAGTTTTTTTTGCTTCGTTAATGATGTATTATCGCTTAAACTATTAAACAACTCATCCGAGTGGTTCATATAGAAAGCCGTGCGAAAATTGAGGCAGGCAAATCCTCATCAGCCCTGTCTTTGTTTGTGCTTCGGATTTTCACAGATTACTCTGATACTGCCTTTTCTTCTGATGATCTTGCATTTTTCGCAAATTTTTTTAACTGATGATCTAACCTTCACAGTAATTCTCCTTTCCGCAATCATCCGTCCTGTATCCGGACATGCAATACGCTTCACAGCCTGTTGCAGTCCGCTGTCCGGCCCTGCAGGTATGACAGGCAGCCGCCTCCAAAAAGGCGGATCTCGCCTGTTGCTTCAACAAAGTTCGCTAGTGCATTATAACACTTCCGATTCTATAATGCAAGCATTATTATTACTTATCTCTCCAAATAATCCTGCCCTTGGATAAATCGTAGGGAGACATCTCCATGGTAACCTTATCTCCCGGCAGGATCCGGATATAGTTCATGCGGAGCTTCCCGCTGATCGTGGCCAGTACGATATGGCCGTTCTCCAGCTCGACCTTAAACATGGCGTTGGGCAGCTTCTCGGCCACGATCCCCTCAATCTCAATTACATCTGCTTTGGACATACAACTCTACCTCCCTGGATTCGTTTCCTCTTTCATACAGCAGCGGATAAAATACCGGATCTGCTCATCCGTGACGGCCGCGCCGCCTGTCAGCGCTTCCATGATCGCCTCATCCCCGATCCGGGATATCTGGACATGCTTTTTTTTCTTGCGTTTCGGTTTTGCCGCGGTCCGGGTCCTGCCGTCCGCCAGATAAACATACTCCGCTTCTTCCCTTACTATGATAAATAAGCGTCCCCTGTCATGTCCGGCCAGGGACTTAACCAGGCGCCCTGCCTTATATTCTGCCATTCTACCACCTCAAAACAATGCTGTTAAGCGCAATCCGCAGGCCCCGCCCGCGGCGCGCGGCGGCTCAGGCATGCGTAAGAGACAGGATCTCCGGCCCGTCCCCGGTTATAAGAATCGTATTCTCGTAATGAGCCGACAGCGAACCGTCCCTTGTCACAACCGTCCATTCATTATCCAGCCATACCACTTCGTAACGCCCTGCATTGATCATCGGCTCAACCGCCAGCGTCATGCCGGGCTGGAGGCGGATCCCTTTTCTCCGCCTGGAGAAATTCGGGACCTCCGGATCCTCGTGCAGATGAGAACCAATCCCATGGCCGACCAGATCTCTCACCACGCCGTAGCCAAAGCTCTCCGCATATTTCTGGATTGCCGTGGAAATGTCATTAAGATGATTGCCGGGTTTTGCAAACTTAATCCCTTCGTAAAAACTTTGCTTTGTCACCTCAATGAGCTGTTCTGCCGCTTTGCTGATCTCGCCGATCCCGTGGGTCCTGGCCGCGTCGGAGTGATAGCCCTTATAGATCACCCCGGCGTCCAGGCTCACAATATCTCCCTCTTTTATATAATGCTTTTTATCCGGAATCCCATGGACGACCTCGTCGTTTACCGACACGCAGATCGAAGCCGGATAGCCGTTATAATTTTTAAAAGAGGGCTTACAGCCATAGCTGCGGATAATTTCCTCTCCCAGATGATCGATCTCCCAGGTCGTCATCCCGGGCCTAAGCTGTTTTCCCAGCTCCTCATGCGTTTTGGCGAGAATCTTTCCCGCCTCCCTCATCAGCTCAATCTCTCTGGGAGATTTAATTGATACTGCCATATTCCTATGCTCCCAGGATACCCGTGATGCTCTCAAACACAGCTTCCATAGCCTGCGTCCCGTCCACGGAGTGGAGAACGCCCTGGCCCTTGTAATACTCAATGAGAGGCTGCGTCTGGTCATGGTACACGGTCAGGCGCTTCTGCACCGTCTCCGGCTTATCGTCGTCGCGCAGAACCAGGCCGGATCCGCAGGCGTCGCATACCCCGTCCGCCTTCGGCGCAGCGTACTCCACATGATAAGTCGCGCCGCACTTTAAGCAGGCCCGGCGGCCGCCCATACGGTTTACGATATTCTCGTCCGGAACGTCCACATCGATCGCAAAATCAATGGCCTCTCCCATATCGGCCAGGGCCTTGTTAAGGCTCTCCGCCTGCGGGATCGTCCTCGGGAAGCCGTCCAGGACATAGCCGTTTTTGCAGTCCGCCTGATGGATGCGGTCGAGAAGCATGCCGATCGTCACCTCGTCCGGAACCAGAAGGCCCTGATCCATGTATTCCTTTGCCTTTAAGCCAAGCTCTGTGCCTTCTTTGATATTGGCCCGGAAGATGTCTCCTGTTGAAATGTGCGGAATTCCATACTTTTCCGCGATACGCTTTGCCTGCGTCCCCTTGCCTGCGCCCGGCGCTCCCAGCATAATAATCTTCATTATCTAACCTCCCCCTTATATAGTAAATTAGAAAAGAATCGCCTCTATGCAGGATCTGCCGTCTACGGGTAGCTCCTGCACAGTACAGCATTTCGCAGATACTCATACACTAAGCACCCGCTATTTGCGCCATTGCCGCGTTGGCTTCAATCGACGATGCCACCGCATCGCCTCATTCAGCCGCCTTGCACTGACACAAATATCAGGCGCTTAGTATACGAGTATCTACGAAACGCTGTACTGGAAAGCGAATCATTTTAATCATTCAAAAATCCTTTGTAATTACGAACCAGCATCTGTGATTCTACCGCCTTGATCGTCTCAAGCACAACTCCGACAATGATAATCAGGGAAGTGCCCCCAAACGACAACTGATTGACAGTAAATAAACCGGATATGATAATCGGAATCAGGCAGACCACGATCAGGCCGCACACGCCGATCAGCACAATATAGTTCAGAATATTGTTCAGATAATCAGAGGTCGGCTTGCCGGGACGGATACCCGGTATAAAGCCGCCGGATTTTTTCATATTATTGGCAACCTCAAGCGGATTAAAAGTGATAGATGTATAGAAATAGGCGAATACAATAATCAGCGCCACATATACCACCATACCGATCGAGTAAAACGGCATCTCCGGACGGAACCAGGAGTCAGAGCGCAGCACCATCAGGATCTTCGCTCCGATCGAGCTCGGATCCATCGGGAAAAAGCCTGCAATCACCACCGGGAAGGACATCAGGGACGAGGCAAAAATAACAGGGATAACGCCTGCTGTGTTTACCTTCAGCGGAATATTGGTGGACTGTCCGCCTACCATCTTCCTGCCCTGCATCTTCTTGGAATACTGAACGGGGATGCGCCTCTCGCCGTCCTGAAGAATAATCACAAATACAACCATTGCGAGAATCACGGCTATAATAATGATCGCGGATACAACCTGTACCGCTACAATCTTCCCGGACAGGAACCGCTCATAGAGCGTGATCATATCATTCGGCATGCTGGAAATAATATTAAACAGCAGAACAATGGATATGCCGTTTCCAACGCCGTGCTCCGTGATCCGCTCGCCTATCCACATCAGCATCGCGCTTCCGGCTGTCATCGTGGCTACTGCGACAATCACGCTCATCGCATTGAAATTGAGCAGAAGTCCCCTGCCGCCAAAGCCCACGGACATGGCCACAGACTGCATCAGGGCCAGCCCTACCGTCAGATAACGCGTATATTCCGCAATCTTTTTTCTTCCGTCCTCACCCTCGCGCTGCATCTCCTCCAGCTTCGGAATCGCAATCGTCAGAAGCTGCATAATAATGGAAGATGTGATGTAGGGCGTGATGCTCAATGCGAATACCGACATATTCGTAAGCGAACCGCCGGTAATCGTATTAATGAATCCAAAAGCATCGTTGGACTGTCTCTCAAACAGTTCTTTAAAAAATGTCGTTTGTACTCCGGGAATCGGCAGTTGTGATCCGATGCGGATCACAATCAGCATAAAGAAGGTATAGAGAAGCTTCTCCCTGATCTCCTTTATCTTAAATGCATTCTGGAGCGTTTTTAACATATCAGATCACCTCGCAGGTTCCGCCGGCAGCTTCGATTTTGGCCTTCGCGCCCTCGCTGACCGCGTCTGTCTTCACTGTCAGTCTCTTTGTCAGCTCGCCGTTGCCAAGAATCTTAACGCCGTCGCGCGGGTTTTTCACAATCCCTGCTTCCATTAAGGTTTCTACCGTTACTACTGTGTCGTTCTCAAATCTCTCTAAGGCGCTTACATTGATGCCAATGATGGTCTTAGAATTCCGGTTCTTGAAGCCTCTCTTCGGAATACGTCTGTATAAAGGCATCTGGCCGCCCTCAAACCCCGGTCTCGGAGCTCCGGAACGGGCTTTCTGTCCCTTATGGCCCTTACCGGCAGTCTTACCGTTGCCTGAACCGTGCCCACGCCCTCTTCTGAAGCTGTCGCTGTGCTTAGAACCTTCGGCAGGCCGTAAATTAGATAAATCCATGACTGCACCTCCTTACAAATCTTAGCTCTCTTCCACTTTTACCAAGTGCCTTACTCTCTGAATCATTCCCTTAACCGCATCGTTGTTCGGCAGCTCCACTGTCTTGCCCATCTTTCTAAGGCCAAGGGCCTCGACAGTCGCTTTCTGCTTCGGAACGGCGCCGATAGGAGATTTTACTAACGTGATTTTTAATTTCTCTGCCATGTCCTCTTCCTCCTATTAGCTCATGATTTCTTCTACCGATTTTCCGCGGAGTTTTGCAACCTCCTCAGGCATCTTGATCTCATTTAAGCCTGCAAGGGTCGCTAAAACAACGTTCGTCTTATTATTGGAACCTAAGGACTTTGTACGGATATTCTTATATCCCGCAAGCTCCAGCACCGCACGGGCCGGGCCGCCTGCGATGATACCGGTACCTTCCGGAGCTCTCTTAAGAAGCACATTGGCGCTTCCGAATTTGCCGTTAAAATCGTGCGGAATGCTGCTGTTGTCATCCAGCGGAACCGCCATCAGATTTCTCGCCGCAGCCTCTTTTCCCTTGCGGATCGCTTCCGGAACTTCAGCGGCTTTGCCCATACCTGCTCCAACGTGCCCGTTCTTATCGCCAACCACGACCAGCGCGGAGAATCTCATGGTACGTCCGCCCTTCACAGTCTTAGATACACGTTTGATTGCCACTACCTTGTCTTCTAATTCGAACTGGCTGGCATCAATTTTTGTACGTTTCATGTGTATGTTCTCCCTCCTACTAGAATTCCAGACCAGCTTCTCTGGCTGCGTCTGCCAATGCCTGAACCTTACCGTGATAAATAAATCCGCCTCTGTCAAAAACAACCGTCTTAATTCCCTTTTCCAGAGCCCTCTTTGCAATGACTGTTCCGACGTAAGCCGCCGCCGCCACATTGTCCGTCTTCTCAAGCTCAGCCTTTACAGCCTTCTCCGTCGTGGATGCAGCCGCTAACGTAACGCGGGCTGTGTCGTCGATAATCTGGGCATACATATGATTATTGCTTCTGAATACTGCTAAACGCGGTCTCTCAGATGTGCCGGAAAAACGATTACGTAATCTGGCGTGCTTTTTCTCGCGGACTTCGCTTCTTGACTTTTTGCTAATCATCTTCACACACTCCTTAATTATTTCTTACCAGTCTTACCGACTTTACGTCTGATAACCTCATCAGCATATTTAATGCCCTTGCCCTTATAAGGCTCAGGTCTTCTCTTATCCCGGATCTCAGCGGCGTACTGTCCGACCTTCTCCTTGCTGATTCCCTTAACGGTGATCTTGTTCTGGCCCTCCAGAACCGTCTCAATGCCCTCGGGATCCTCCATCTCAACCGGATGGGAGTAGCCTAAGTTCAGCGTGAGCTTCTTGCCCTGCTTGGAAGCCCTGTAACCGACGCCGTTTACTTCCAGAACCTTCTCATAACCCTCGGTAACGCCGTGAACCATGTTGTTAATCAATGTCCTGGTCAGGCCGTGTAAGGATTTCATCCTCTTTAAATCGTTCGGTCTTGAAACGACGATATGGCCGTCCTCTTCCTTGATTTCCATCTCCGGAGCCAGCGCTCTCTCAAGCGTTCCCTTCGGTCCTTTTACAGTCACTACATTATTTTCTGCGATTGTTACAGTTACTCCTGCCGGAATCGCAACTGGCATTCTTCCGATACGTGACATGCCTGTTCCCTCCTACTTAAATTCTCGGAGAAGCCGTCCGCGGCTTCTCTGTTTTCAGTGTTTACCAGACGAAGGCCAATACCTCTCCGCCTACGCCCAGCTCTCTGGCCGTTTTGTCTGTGATCACGCCCTGGTTTGTGGAAACAATCGCCACGCCTAAGCCGCCCAGAACCTTCGGCATCTCATCCTTATTCGCATACACGCGAAGACCCGGCTTGGAGATTCTCTTAAGCCCGGAAATGATCTTCTCGTTCTTGTCCTTGCCATACTTTAACTCAATGCGAATCGTCTTAAAGCTGCCGTCCTCAACGATGTCATATTTCTTAATATATCCTTCTTTCAAAAGGATATCAGCGATTGCTAATTTCATTTTGGAAGACGGAATATCTACTGTATCATGTTTCCTAATATTTGCATTGCGGATTCTTGTCAGCATATCTGCAATCGGATCGCTCATAGTCATCTTGAGTTTGCCTCCTTTTCTTTTTATCAAGTTTCTGCAGCCACACCCAAAAGCATCGCTTTCCGGTGCAACAAAGGTCCATTCCGCACGCCAGATCTTACCAACTGGCCTTCTTTACGCCCGGGATTTCACCTTTATAGGCTAACTCACGGAAACAAATACGGCAGATGCCATATTTTCTTAAATACGCATGTGGACGGCCACAAATCCTGCAGCGGTTGTATTCTCTGGTGGAGAATTTTGCCGGACGCTGCTGTTTAATCTTCATCGAAGTCTTAGCCATTGATAAATCCTCCTATTATTTCGCGAACGGCATGTTGAACAGCGTCAGCAGTTCACGCGCCTCTTCATCAGTCTTTGCAGTGGTTACGAAGATGACATCCATGCCTCTCACCTTATCAACCTTATCGTACTCGATCTCCGGGAAGATAAGCTGCTCTTTGATACCAAGGGCATAGTTGCCTCTGCCGTCAAATGCATTCGGGTTTACACCGCGGAAGTCTCTTACACGCGGAAGCGCCAGGTTGATCAGGCGGTCTGCAAACTCATACATCTTCTCGCCGCGCAGCGTCACCTTACATCCGATTGCCATGCCCTCTCTGATCTTGAAGTTTGCAACGGATTTCTTAGCCTTTGTCAGAACTGCCTTCTGGCCTGTGATAATCTCCATATCCCTTACGGCAGAGTCCAGAACCTTAGCGTTCTCTTTCGCCTCGCCGACACCCATGTTGACAACAATCTTCTCAAGCTTCGGCACTTCCATAACGTTTTTATATCCGAATTTTTTAACCATAGCGTCTACGATCTCGCTACGGTATATCTCCTTTAATCTGGCCAACTCAAACGTTCCTCCTCTCCGTATTAATCAATCACCTTACCGGTTGCCCTTGCAACGCGGACCTTTTTGCCATCTCTTACCTCAAAGCCGACTTTCGTCGTCTTCCCGTCAACCATCAGCATTACGTTGGAAATATGGATCGGGCCCTCCTGGTGGATGATGCCGCCCTGCTGATTCACCGGAGAGGGTTTGGTATGCTTTGTGATCATGTTGCAACCCTCTACGAGAACGGTGTTCTTCTTTAAATTAACGGAAAGAATCTTTCCGGATTTATCTTTGTCCTTGCCTGTAATAACCTTTACCAGGTCGCCTTTTTTAATTTTATGCACAGTCGCCACCTCCTACAGCACTTCCGGAGCCAGGGAAACAATCTTCATGAACTGTTTCTCACGCAGCTCTCTCGCCACCGGCCCAAAGATACGGGTTCCTCTCGGATTCTTGTCATCCTTGATGATAACAGCCGCGTTCTCGTCGAACTTAATATAGGAACCGTCCTTACGGCGCGCGCCCTTCACAGTGCGTACAACAACCGCCTTTACAACGTCGCCCTTCTTTACAACACCGCCTGGCGTTGCATCTTTAACGCTGGCAACAATAATATCGCCAATATTCGCATATCTTCTTGTAGAACCGCCCATCACGCGGATACAGAGTAATTCTTTAGCACCGGTATTGTCGGCAACCCTTAATCTGCTCTCCTGCTGAATCATGCCAATACTCCTTTCTGATTTCCGAAATTATCTGGCCTTCTCGATAATCTCGACAAGCCTCCATCTCTTATCCTTGGATAATGGCCTTGTCTCCATCACCTTTACGGTATCGCCGATACCACACTCGTTCTTCTCGTCGTGTGCTTTTAATTTATATGTCTTTTTAACAATCTTACCGATTAAAGGATGTTTTACATGGTTCTCGATAGCAACTACAATGGTCTTATCCATTTTATCGCTTACGACTTTACCAGTACGTGTCTTTCTAAGATTTCTTTCCACGGTAGATATCTCCTTTCCCTATGTTTTAGGAATCCAATCTATATTAAAATGATCCTTGCCAGTGAAACCGCTTCCGGACTACTCAGCCTTCTGTGTGATCACGGTCTGAATGCGGGCGATATTTCTGCGAACCTCTTTGATGCGGCTCGTATTATCAAGCTGGTTGGTTGCATTCTGAAATCTTAAGTTGAAAAGCTCTTTCTTAGCAGCTACTAATTCTTCATTCAATTCTGCAGCTGATTTTGCCTTTAAATCTTCTACATACTTATTAATTTTCACTGTTATCACCGCCTTCTAAATCTGCTTTAGACGCAATCTTACACTTGCAGGGAAGCTTGTGCATGGCAAGACGAAGCGCCTCTCTGGCCGTCTCCTCTGGTACACCTGCGATCTCGAATAACACGCGGCCCGGTTTTACAACCGCTACCCAGTATTCGAGAGAGCCTTTACCGGAACCCATACGAGTCTCAGCCGGCTTAGCGGTAACCGGCTTATCCGGGAAAATCTTGATCCATACTTTACCGCCACGTTTGATATAACGGGTCATGGCAACACGGGCTGCCTCTATCTGATTGGACTTAATCCAGCACGGCTCCGTAGCGACTAAACCAAATTCTCCATAGTTGATCATATTGCCTCTTGTGGCCTTGCCCGCCATGGAACCACGGAACTGTTTACGACGCTTTACTCTTTTCGGCATTAACATTATTTATCGCTCCCTTCCTTATTTCCCTTAGCAGGAAGTACCTCGCCCTTGTAGATCCAAACCTTAACGCCAGTCTTGCCGTAGGTTGTATCTGCCTCTGCGAAACCATAGTCAATATCTGCTCTTAATGTCTGAAGCGGGATTGTGCCCTCGCTGTAGAACTCGGTGCGGGCAATATCAGCGCCGCCGAGACGTCCGGATACGGATGCCTTAATGCCCTTGGCTCCGGCCTTCATGCTACGGCCCATAGCGGATTTCACGGCGCGGCGGAAGGACACGCGGTTCTCAAGCTGCTGCGCAATATTCTCTGCCACAAGCTGCGCGTCTCTGTCCGGACGCTTTACCTCTTTGATGTCCACAAACACCTTCCTGGCTGTCAGCTTCTGAATCTGCGCCTTTGTCTTCTCAATCTCAGCGCCGCCCTTGCCGATCACAACGCCGGGCTTTGCGGTGTAGATGATGATCTTTACTTTATCGGATGCGCGTTCGATCTCGATCTTGGAGATGCCTGCGCTGAATAATTTCTTCTTTAAAAATGTTCTGATCTTGTGATCCTCAACCAGGTTATCAGCAAAATCAGCTTCCGCATACCATCTGGAATCCCAATCCTTAATAACGCCGACTCTCAAGCCGTGTGGATTAACCTTCTGTCCCATATTTGCCTCCTTTATTTCTCATCAAGCACAACTGTGATGTGGCTCATTCTCTTCTCGATCCTGTAAGCTCTGCCCTGTGCTCTCGGTTTTACTCTCTTCATGGTCGGCCCTTTATTCGCATAGCACTCGGCTACGTAAAGGTTTTCCCTGTCCATCTGATTGTTGTTCTCAGCATTTGCGATGGCTGATTCGAGTAATTTTTTGATTAAAGTAGAAGCATATCTGGGATTGTAAGTTACAATACCGAGCGCTGTCTCAACATCCTTGCCTCTGATGGCGTCCAATACGAAACATGCTTTCTGAACAGATACTCTGGCGTAAGACAGCTTTGCTGACGGTCTCGTATCCTTCTGAGCATTTCTTTCTCTCTTAATCTGGGATCTATGTCCTTTAGCCATTGGTGAAACCCTCCTTTCAAAAGCCTAAAATTACTTACGGCCTGCCTTCTTCTCGTCTTTTCCATGGCCTCTGTAGGTTCTTGTGGCCACAAACTCGCCGAGCTTATGTCCAACCATGTCCTCCGTAATGTATACCGGAACGTGTTTTCTGCCATCATGAACTGCGATTGTATGTCCAACCATCTGCGGGAAGATTGTGGAACGGCGGGACCAGGTTTTGATAACCTGTTTCTGTCCTGCTGCGTTCATTGCATCCACCTTCTTTAAAAGGTGAGCGTCTGCAAACGGTCCTTTTTTTAATGAACGACCCATTGATATACCTCCTTAGATTACTGCTTACCGTTTCTTCTTCTTACGATCAACTTGTTCGACTGCTTATTCTTCTTTCTGGTCTTTAAGCCAAGAGCAGGTTTGCCCCAGGGCGTGCACGGACCCGGACGGCCGATACCGGTCTTTCCTTCGCCGCCGCCATGCGGATGGTCGTTCGGGTTCATAACCGAACCGCGGACCGTAGGACGGATACCCATGTGACGTTTTCTTCCTGCCTTACCGATGTTGATCAGGTTGTGATCGCCGTTTCCGACAACGCCAACGGTTGCGCGGCAGATGATCGGAACCATTCTCATCTCGCCGGACGGTAATCTGAGGGTTGCATATTTTCCTTCTTTTGCCATTAACTGAGCGGTATTCCCTGCGGAACGCACGAGCTGACCGCCCTTGCCCGGATAGAGCTCAATATTGTGAATCTGCGCGCCGACCGGAATATCGGAAAGCGGAAGGCAGTTTCCAACCTTCGCCTCTGCCTGCGGGCCGCTCATAACCTTCATGCCAACCTGTAAACCGGCCGGGGCAAGGATATAAGCCTTCTCGCCGTCTGCATAGCAGATCAGGGCGATGTTCGCGCTTCTGTTCGGATCGTACTCAATTGCCTGTACGGTTGCCGGAATGCCGTCTTTTTTATTTCTCTTAAAATCAATGATTCTGTATTTTCTTCTGGAGCCGCCTCCGCGGTGCCTTACTGTGATTTTGCCCTGATTATTACGGCCGGCGTTCTTCTTTAAAGATACCACTAAGGATTTCTCTGGTGTCGTCTTCGTAATCTCAGAGAAATCAGAGCCGGTCATATGTCTCCTGGAAGGTGTATATGGGGTGTATGTTTTGATTCCCATGACTCTAACTCCTTTCGTCAACGCCTCCTGGCGTTTCTAAAAACGTTATCGCGGCATAGGGTTCGCCGCTGCTTCCTGCAATTTTGCCGCGGCCTACAGGCCCGCGAAAATCTCGATCTCCTTGCTGTCTGCCGTAAGCTGGACAATCGCCTTTTTGGTCTTCGCCGTTTTTCCGAAGGTCATGCCGCGTCTCTTGGTCTTGCCGTCCAGATTCATGGTATTAACCTTCTCAACCTTTGTTCCGGGGAACATCTTCTCAACCGCCTCTTTGATCATGGACTTGTTCGCTTCTGTGTGAACTAAAAAGGTATATTTCCTCTCGTTCATCGCGTTCATGCTCTTCTCGGTCACAACCGGCTTGAGGATTACGTCGTAGTACTGAATGTTTGCCATTATGCATACACCTCCTCGATAGAAGCCACAGCGGCCTTGGTCGCCACTACCGTGCTGTATTTTAAGATATCGTATACGTTGATGGTGCCCGCTGAAGCTGTCTTAACGGTCGGGATGTTTCTCGCGGATAATACGGTGTTCCTGCAACCCTCGTCCAGTACAACCAGCGCCTTGTCAATCTTTAAATTGTTCATGACAGACACGAATTTCTTTGTCTTGATCTCGTCAAAATTCATGGCGTCAACAACAATGAATTTATTCTCGTTCACTCTGCTCGTCAGGGCGGATTTTAATGCGGCCCTCTTTTCCTTCTTATTCAGACGGATGGTGTAGTCGCGCGGAGTCGGGGCAAATACCACGCCGCCGCCCTTCCACTGGGGCGCTCTCGTTGAACCCTGCCTTGCATGTCCGGTTCCTTTCTGTCTCCACGGTTTTCTTCCGCCGCCGGAAACTTCGGAACGTGTTTTTGCCTTCTGTGTTCCCTGACGCTTGTTGGCGAGCTGCGCCACAACAGCCATGTGAACCAGATGTTCGTTTACTTCTACACCGAATACGGCGTCATTTAACTCTAATGTGCCGACTTCGTTGCCTTCCATATTGAAAACAGATACGTTTGCCATCTGTATGTTCCTCCTTTCCTGTAAAAACCCTATTTGCCGGCCTTTACTGTCTCTTTGATTGTTACTAAGGATTTCTTAGGTCCGGGTACAGAGCCCTTGATGAGGATGAGGTTATTGTCAGCATCCACTCTCACAATCTGCAGATTCTGAACCGTAACTCTCTCATGCCCCATGTGGCCCGGCATTCCTTTACCCTTGAACACGCGTCCGGGTGTGGTAGCGGAACCGTTGGAACCCTGATGACGATGGAATTTGGAACCGTGTGTCATAGGTCCTCTGTGCTGGCCATGTCTCTTGATAGCGCCCTGAAAGCCCTTACCTTTAGAGATGGCAGTCGCATCAACCTTGTCGCCCGCAGCAAAGATATCCGCCTTGATCTCGTCCTTAACGGAATATTCCTCGGCGTTCTCAAGACAAAACTCTCTCACATATCTCTTGTACGAAACGCCCGCCTTGTCAAAATGTCCTTTTACCGGCTTGTTCACAAGCTTCTCTCTCTTGTCAACAAAACCAACCTGTACTGCTTTGTAGCCGTCATTCTCCTCTGTCTTAACCTGTGTCACCACACACGGTCCTGCCTGAAGGACGGTTACCGGAGTCAACACTCCATCTTCGTTGAAGATTTGAGTCATTCCGACTTTGGTAGCTAAAATCGCTTTCTTCATTTTTTGACCTCCTGTCTTTTTCTACAGCGGAACGCGCTTTGCACATGTGCTCCCCGCGCTCATCCTAGAACAGTCCAGAACCGAAAGCCGCCGGCTTTCTATGTCTATCTAAACCTTTTAGGATTTGCATGAATTATAAGCCGCTTTGGCTGCTTATTTCGCCTTCATCTTTACGTTGATGCAAACGCCAGCCGGCATCTCCAGTCTCTGCAATGCATCCACTGTCTTCTGGCTGGGGGCAATGATGTCAATGAGCCTCTTATGTGTTCTCTGCTCAAACTGCTCTCTCGAATCTTTATACTTATGAACTGCTCTTAAAATGGTCACTACCTCTTTCTTCGTCGGCAGCGGCACCGGCCCGCTCACTTTCGCTCCGTTTTTCTTTACCGTCTCAATGATCTTTGCAGCGGACTGGTCTACCAACTGGTGATCATAAGCCTTCAATGTGATTCTCATAACTTGACTTGCCATAAAAAAAGTCGCCTCCTTTTCGTACTACACGATAGAACTGCTCTCTGCAATCGTTCTACCGCCATAAATAAGCACGACAAGCGGTGACTGTACACATGTCCGTGTGTGTCCCTGCGGGATATACACGAAATCCCCTGGTTCGGGGGATATCCTTTGAAATTGTACAGTGACTTGTCGCCAGTTTCCTAACTTGACATTCGCTCCGCGGAAAACCTGTTTCTTCTATATAATATATAGGGAACAGCAACCTCACGCTTCATTGCTATCATGCCACAGCTTTGATAGCATATCACATTTTTTGGGGGATTGCAAGATGTTTTTGCATGTTTTTCTCAGGTTTTTCTCTGGTTTTATGATTTTTCGGATTTGGTGTTATTCATAGAATGTGCTGCGGGATAAAGGGATGGCGGCCCTCTCACAACTACTTTACCCAACAACCAAAAAAGCGAATCCGCATCAAAGCTTACGCCTTCTTTCTGCAAATTCGCTTTTCTTCTATAATCAATTACGGCTTACGGATGCCCTATTCGTCCCAGTAAACCGGCTCAACCGGTCCTCTGGCCAAGGATTTTCCATCGTTATCTTCCCCGTCCACCTGCGTAACCTGCCCGCTGGTATTGGTTTTATATTTGGTCCCGCTGGAGTCCTTTACACTTCCGGATTTCACGATCTTTCCGGATGTATTCACCAGATAAATCTTGCCTTCGATGTTGATCGCTTCATATTTCGTGCCGCTCTCGGCTTTCTGGAGCTTGCCCATATAGTACAGGTAAGTGTCTTTCACGCCGGTAAAACCGCGGCCCATTTTGTTTCCGGTTTCTGTGAAGTAGAACTGGCTCTTGGAGCCGTCGCCTTCTTCTACTGTGCCTTTCCCTTTGATGACAGAGCTGGTGGCTTTGTCCGGGCCGAAGTAGTAGCAGGCGTATTCGCCGGTGTTGCCTACCTGGAGCTTTCTTAAACCGTAAACGGGGTTTCCCTTTTCATTGAAGAGGTAGGTGATTCCGTTGATTTTCACTAAATCGCTTGTGGATGCTTCCTCGATGGGGGGGCCTACCTTCGGGGTGCCGTTACTGGAGAAATAGTAATATTCCACATCGCCGCCCAGATCCATGTTTAAGTCATTGTCCTCCGGAGGGGTGGTCGTGTACCAGCCGGTCTGTACGCTGCCGTTATCCTGGAAGAAACGGTAGTTTTCAAAGCTTCCGTCTCCCTTGTCGCCCATATCCACCCAGCCGGTATGCATCGCGCCGTTACCGTCAAAGCAGTAGTAAACGCCGTCAATCTTATAGAGCTTGTAGTCTCCGCTTGATATGCTCGGCGCATATTTCTTTCCGGAGCTTAAGAAATAGTACCAATGGCTGTCCTCGTCATCTCCGAACGGAACCACCTCATTGCTAAAGGAATCGTCGTCCGAATCCGGATCGCGCAGGAACATCCATCCGGTGCGCATCGCGCCGTCCTCGCCCAGGTAATATGTGTCGTCGTCCACCCAGCCCGTCTGCATAATGCCTTCGGAATCAAAGAAATAATATTTTCCGTCTATCTTGGACCATCCGTCTGTCACGGCTTTTCCGCTGTTGGAAAAATAATACCATACCAGATCGTTCTGCTCATCCCAGTTCGGATTCTTGACCGGCAGCTTCATCCACTTGTTGGTCACCATGATGCCGTTGTTGTCAACGTAATAATCGTCGTCCGCCCAGGCGTTTACAGCCATAATGCCCTGGCTGTTTAAGTATCTCCAAAGGTTGTCCGCCCCTTTTCTCCACTCATTTGTAATTTTATTACCATTCGCATCCGTGTAGACCCAGTCCGCGCCTGACTGCTGCCAGCCTTCCGCCGCATACGACGTATAAGTCATGGTTCCAAGCGCCAGCACAGCGGAAACAGCCAGCGCCGCGATTCGTTTCTTCCTCATATAGAGCCCTCCCTCATGTATGCAATAACCTATAGAACATTTTATCAAGGGAGTATTAAATGTTCAAGCAGAATAATCTTTCAATTTGATTACGATTTAATGCCAGTCCGAATTCCCTTGACTTTTCCCCTTAAAGCCTTCAAAATAAAGGTATTATCATTCAGAAAAAATCGGAGGAATACAAAATCATGTGGATAGCCGACGGCTGGAAAGACTATAAAGTAATTGACTGCTCCAAAGGCGAAAAGCTGGAGAGATGGGGGGACTATACCCTGGTCCGCCCGGATCCCCAGGTTATCTGGGACACGCCCAGGAAGCACCGGGGCTGGAAACGGATGAACGCCCACTATCACAGGAGCCCGCGCGGCGGCGGCGAGTGGGAATTCTTTGATCTGCCGCAGCAGTGGTCAATCCGCTACAAAGAACTCACCTTTCATTTAAAACCGTTCAGCTTCAAGCACACCGGGCTGTTTCCGGAACAGGCTGCGAACTGGGACTGGTTTGGGGAGCGCATCCGCACAGCCGGGCGGCCGATCCGGGTACTGAATCTCTTTGCCTACACGGGCGGGGCCACTCTGGCCGCTGCCAAAGCCGGGGCTGCTGTGACCCATGTGGACGCCTCAAAGGGCATGGTTTCCTGGGCAAAAGAAAACGCCCGCTCGTCCGGACTTTCGGACGCCCCCATCCGCTGGATCGTGGATGACTGCGTGAAGTTCGTCGAGCGGGAAATACGCCGCGGAAACCATTATGACGGTATCATTATGGATCCGCCGTCTTATGGGCGGGGACCAAAGGGCGAGGTATGGAAGATTGAAGATTCCATCCACCCCTTTGTCAGGCTGTGCGCACAGCTTTTATCCGATCAGCCCCTGTTCCTCCTGATCAATTCCTATACCACGGGACTCGCGCCTTCTGTGCTGACCTACATGCTCTCTGTGGAGCTGATGCCAAAGCACAGGGGACATGTGTGCTCCGGCGAGCTGGGACTGCCGGTTGAGGAGAGCGGCCTTATCCTGCCCTGCGGCGCGTCCGGGCGCTGGGAATGCCGCTGATATTCCTGCGCGGCATAACCCGGATCCGGCTCCTTTGGAGATATCCTCATATAACATGTCAGCCGGAAAATGCCATAGCCGCTGTCACATCCAGCATGCCGCCTGTGGCGACCTTCCCCTCCAGCGTCTCCAGGCGGCGGACGGAGCTTAAAATCCGGCTTTTGAGATCCATAGCTCCAAGAGACGGGTCATAGGAGGCCATCATAGCCGCCGCCCCGGTAACCATCGGCGCGGCCATGGACGTACCGCTCATGTAATTTACGCCGCCGCCGGATACCGTGCTCAGTATGTAGCTTCCCGGCGCCGCCAGATCCACATGTACGGCGCTGTAATTGGAAGCAGGATCAAGCTGGCCGTCAAACTGTAAGTTTGCCACGGCAATGATATTTTCCAGGTCAAAGCTCGCCGGATAGACCGGGCTGCTTCCGATGTCAATGCCGTTTCCGGTCTGATCCCCGTTTCCCGCCGCTACCACGAACAGCATGCCCGACTCCTTCATCGTGCGGTAGAGCTCCTCGCTGTAGTGAACGGTCCCGAAGCTCAAATTACAAATCTGAGCGCCGTTTGCCTCCGCATACCGGATCGCGCGCGACACATTGCCCGCGGTGCCAATGCCCGCCTCTGTTCCCAGTGTTTTCAACACCATGATCTTGACATAGGCCGGATCACAGATACCGGCGATCCCTTCCGAATTTCGCGCCGCCGCGATCGTTCCCGCGGAATGCGTACCGTGATCATCCTCTTTTCCGGAAAAAACAGCCGCGTTATCGTTATAAAAATTCCAGCCGTAGTAATCATCCACGTATCCGTTACCGTCATTGTCAATCCCGTCTCCCGGTATCTCATCTTCATTGAGCCAGATGGAACCGCTCAGCTCCGGATGGCTGATATCCACTCCTGTATCGATCAGCGCCACCGTAACCGGGCGTTTGCCCTCTCTTGCCGCATATTTCTCCCAGGCGGGAAGGATATGAATGTCAATGCCTTCCACAGACAGCACATCGGTACTGCCTCCGTCAGCCGGGCCGTCCACTCCGCTTTCGTTCCCCGCGGTAAGCTGTCCGGCGGACACCAGTCTGAAAAATCCGTTATTCTGCAGAGCCCACTGATAGCTCCCGTAGTAATCCGACCAGGGCATCGTATTATAATTGGGCCCCAGAAAATAAGACTGCTTGCGGATCGTCTCCCTGTCCGCCTCAGCGCTTCCGGCCATACATAAAAGCGCCCCGGCCAGCGTCAGCGAAACGGCTGACTTTAATCTGCTTCTGATTCCTGCTGCTACCTTCTTTCTCATGTATCTCCGCCTCTTCCTCCGCCATTTTCACTCTTTTTCCTGTAAGCGCTTCAGGTATAAGCGTTCAGATGTCTGTGTCTTTACCTTCACCTTTGCTCTCAGCACCCGCTTTGGCTGCTGTCTTTGCGTCCGCTTTGGCTGCTGTCTTTGCGTCCGCTCTGGTTGCGGATCGTTTTTCTCCGGCGGCGTCTGGCTTTTGTGCGCCGCCTTCCGGATGGGCTTTCTGGCTGTACACCGCCTCTCCGCCTTTTCCGGCGCGAAGGCCGATAAATACGACAATGCTTCTGGCCGGAATCAGACAGCTCTTCTGATTTTCCAAAACCGGCTCGCCGCCCTCCGGGTAAATTCCGTTCACTTTGGCGTCATCTGTATTGAATGACACATGCCAGCGCATTCCCTTCGGAAGCTTGGGAAGCGCAAACTCATGCGGCTCCCAGTGCATATTATATGCGACAAAGAAATAGTCGTCGGGCGTCTGATCCGCCTTTCTCCCGTATTCTCCGCAGTACATAATCCCAAGCTGACGCCTGAAGCCCTCAAACTCCGGACACCAGGCCCTGACTCCGTGATATGATACGTCCGGATGGCCGCAGACCAGATAGTCAATATTTTTCGGCTCTGTCTCCATATGAAATACAGGGTGCTTTTTCCGGAAAGCGATTGCATATTTGACAAATTCCAGCAAATCCTGATTGCTTTTTACAAGATTCCAGTTGAGCCAGGAAATATCATTGTCCTGGCAATAGGAGTTATTGTTGCCTCCCTTGGAATTCCCGAATTCGTCGCCGGCCATGATAAGCGGTGTTCCCTGGCTCAGCAGCAGCAGAAGAAACGCATTACGCAACTGCCGGCGGCGCATCTGCCGGATCTTCATCTTCCTGGACGGGCCTTCGACCCCACAGTTCCAGGTACAGTTATAGTCGCTCCCGTCCCGGTTATCTTCCCCGTTCGCCTCATTGTGCTTTTGCTCATAAGAAACCATGTCCATCATGGTAAAGCCGTTCGTATTGGCCATATAGTTCACGACTCCGTATCCGCCGGGATTTCTGCGGGTGCGGAAAATCATCGGATTAATCTGGCCCTCGTCGCCTTTCAGCGCCCGGCGCATATCGATCATAAAGCCGTCGTTGTACTCAGCAAAGCGGCGCGCCGCCCACTGTCCGGCCTCTATTTCCCGCGATCCTGCCTTTACGGGCAAAAGGCCGTCCCAGGAAACTGCAAACAGCTTTGTATCCGCCAGCAGGGGATCATCGGCCAGAAGGGCTGTCGGGGCCGCTCCCACCAGGTGAACGCCGTCCACATGATATTCGCGAACCCAGAAACGAACCGCCTCCTGTACAAGGCCGGCGCTCTCCTTTCCCGTAAAATACAGCTCTATAATCAGCTCTATCCCGTTTTGGTGCAGCGCCTTAACCAGATCCTTAAATTCGCGGCACGGCGACTTTCCACCGGGGACAGCCTTTCCGGACGCATAAGCCGCCTTCGGCGCAAAATGCCAGCTTTTCGCATATCCCCAGTAGTTCAGCTTCCCCTCCGGTATCGGAGGGGCATACGGATTCTTTGCCTCGTCCGTCTCTGTCATCCGCTCTTCAAATTCGTTGGGAGGCATCAGCTCAAGCGCCGTTATCCCCAATTCCTTCAGGTACGGAATTTTTGCCAGAATGGCCCGAAAGGTTCCACGGTCCTCCACCTTAGAAGAACCATGCATCGTAAATCCTCTTGTGTGAATGCGGTAAAGAATCATATCCGAAAGGGGCTGCTTCAAAGGCTTATCGCCTTCCCAGTCATAGGGGACAGGCTCGAACAGGCATCGGACCGGCTGTCTTGCCGACGCTCCGGCTCCCCACCGCTCCCGGCCCGAGTAAGCCCGGCCATACGGATCCGTCTCCTCCCTTCCATCGACTTTTAAGCAGTATTCCAGATCGGCAAAATCCTCTGCCAGTAAATCCATGGACCACACGTTCCCAATCCTCTGCTCCGGGGGAAACGGGATCTCTCTCCCCTTTTTCCCGCCTTTCTCATAAACCAGCAGGCTGCAGCTTTTCCCGGAAGCCACAGTACAGATACGAATTCCACCCTCAATTCCGGTAATGCCCGGCACATAGCATCCTCTGCTGTGCTGCGCCGTCTTAATTTTGTCTGCCTTCATTCGTCATCCCCCATCTTCTGTAGCCTGGCGCAGCGCTGCGCAAATTCCACTTAATTCACCGTTATTTACACAATGCTGCACAAATCTCTATTCCGTTTTCAGCAACAGCTCCACCGGACAGTGATCCGAGCCGAAGATTTCCGTATGGATCGACGCGCCGTACAGGCGATCCTTTAAGCGTTCGGAAGCGCAGAAATAATCAATACGCCATCCCGCGTTCTTCTCTCTCGCCTTAAAGCGGTACGACCACCATGAATAAACCCCTTCCTGCTCAGGATAGAAATAACGGTACGTATCAATATAGCCCGCATTCAGAAGCCTGGTAAATTTCTCCCTCTCATCATCTGTAAATCCCGCATTCTTCCGGTTTGTCTTCGGGTTCTTCAAATCAATCTCCTGATGCGCCACATTCAAATCCCCGCAGAAAATCACCGGCTTTTTTTCTTCCAGAGAACCCAAATACGACCGGAAATCATCCTCCCAGCGCATCCGGTAAGGAAGCCTTGCAAGCCCCTCCTGGGAATTCGGCGTATAACACGTCACGACATAGAAGCGATCGTATTCGGCCGTGATGACGCGTCCCTCCTGATCATGTTCCTCCATCCCTATCCCGCGGCACACGGAAATCGGCTGTTCCTTTGTAAACAGAGCCGTTCCTGAATAACCTTTCTTCTGTGCATAATTCCAGTATTGATAATATCCGTCCAGATCAAGCGTAATCTGCCCGTCCTGAAGCTTTGTCTCCTGTATACAGAATACATCCGCGTCCAGCTCCCTGAATCTGTCCAGAAAACCCTTAGAAACGCAGGCCCTAATCCCATTCACGTTCCAGGAAATCAGTTTTTTCATCCTTTTTCTCCTTATGCAGCCCACAGAAAACATGTAACAGTTCAGATAAGCTCTGAACTGTTACGAAAAAATCCCGCAAAGCCGCATACTGAACCATAATTCTTCTTTTCCTATGTATTTAGTATATCATTTCATATGGAAATATGGAAGAGAAATCGTACGACAATCCATAAATTCCGTTTCCCGGATGTAACCGTTCAGGCAGCCTCTGAACGGTTACTCCCGGATACTGTGTATACATCTGCATCAGCCGGCCCGGGGCGCTCTTATAAAATCTCAAATTCCGCCTCGGCCAGCAGCCAGTTCGCGCGGAACAGCCGCATAAGCTGCCAGTACCCGGCTCCGGAAAGTCCGAGCTCCTTTATCAGATCAAAGGTCGCCTGCATGCTCCGCACATCTTCAAACCATACCTCATGCAGAATTCCATACTGCCAGTACCGGAAAAACGGACATTTTGCGATCTCGTCAAACTGAATCGGCACGCCGTGGTCAATCGCCAGACGGATCGCATCCGTATAGCCCAGACTCACGGCCTTTGTCACCCCCCGCTCATAGGGCAGAGCCCAGTCATAGCCGTAATTCGGCACTCCCAGCCGGATCTTCTCCCTGGGAATCTCGGTCAGCGCATATTCCGCCACGCGGCGGACCATGTTTAAGGGGGCCACGGCCATTGGGGGGCCGTATGTATATGAGCCGATAGATTTATGGTAATATTAATCACAGCCATACGGCTTGACCACCGGCTCTGTCGGTGGTCTGGATAAGCCCCTCCAGGGCATTTTTCGGTACCGCCTATAGGCGGTGTCTAAGCAACCTCTTTTTCGGTTCTGCCGTAAGATCCGGTAAAATAACGGCGGCTGTCATTATTTCATATCCTAATGTTGAATATAGGCGTTTTACCTCCGCCGCTATGTACGCGGGTTCTACCCTTGCGCATTCCAGGCTTCCTATAACATTTTTTACCATTATGCTTGCGGAGGACAGGGAAAGACGCCCGGACTGAACCTTCCGCTTTGTCTCATTCTGCTGAACGGCTTTAAAATAAGATTTCACAAGCTGGCGCTGAACATTCCAGGCTAAATCATCAGTAAAA
>CAJTGE010000012.1 GCA_910575795.1 Clostridiaceae bacterium
TGTGTATTTTATTCAGTTTTCAAGGTGCAGTTTATATTTGTAAATCATCCGTTTTTGTCCGGATGTATCTACCCTTTTTTCATTCTATAACTGTCCGAGTTTTCGGACAGTCTCCCCCTACCGGAAATCCATCCAGGCGCCCCCTGCCCATTTTCTTATAGAAACTTCCCAATTCATTAAGGAAATTTAGAAATAATTTATTCCGCGCTCAAATTTCTGTCACATTTATCCTGTATAGTAATAAATGAACAGGCAAGAAGTCCTTTTCAAAGTTTTTCATACTCTTGCCGGCAGTTCCCCCCAAATTAAACTGCCGGCAATCCCCCTTTTTCATGAGATAAAACATTACGTAAACCATTAACCCCTCAAAAAAAGGATGTACCGCCGCTGAAACGGCCCGTACATCCTTTTTTATATCTGCAGCATATCAGGGATCCGCCGCTTTCTCAGTCGTCCAGCTCGTCCTCGCCGATCAGTTCGTCGTATTCCTGCTCGTCAAGAAGCTCGTCAAATGCATCCGCCACGATGTCGTATTCCTCATCGTCCTCAATATTTTCCAGATTGGGCAGGCCGTCCTCATCCTCGGTATAGCGGTATAAGTACACCTCGCCCTCCTCCGCCTCCTCGTCCTCCATGGGAAGAAGCGCGATATATTCCTTATCTCCGGCCGGGAAGATGGTCAGCACCACGCACTCCAGCTCTTTCCCGTCATCCAGGGTCAGGGTAACGGTCATTTCCTCCCCGCTGTCCTCTCCCATCGGCTCTCTGTTTTTCTCCTCTGTCATTTCCTACCTCCTTCATCTGATCCCGGACCGGGCCCCTCCTGATCCGTGTCTTCCCCATAGGGGTTTTGATAACCTGCCATCCTGTTCAGCTCCACCGGATCCACGGCCCGCATCAGCCTCTGGAACAATGCCTTGTTCAGCCGGATCGTATGGGCGGCAAAGGGGTGAAACAGGACATAGATGCAGAACACAGCCTCGACAAATTCCATCACCCCGGCCGCTGTCAGCATGAAAATCAGCGGGTACGGGAGCCATCCCGCCATGTTTAAAAGGGCCGCGCCCCCTGATATAATGCTGTAGCCCCGGACGCACATCATAAACACCGCCACCAGTTTTCCGGAGCGCAGCATCCACATATACCAGAACAGGAAAAAAAAGGCGCTGAAAAACAGAATGATCGGCTGAACCAGGCTCAAATCATACATTTTAAACATGCAGATATTAAAAATCCCGTACAGCATCCTCACCCCTGTCAGGGTCTTGACGAGCTGTGTGAGCTTCGTATTCTCATCCATATAACCCGGATTGTCCCGCTCAATCGCCTCACGGCATGCCGTAAGCTCCTCCTGCGTAAGCGGCCGCGTGCGCCGCGCCGGTCCCGGCCTCCTTGCCCTCATCTTTCGTCTCCTCTCCTGCCTGTCAGTACTCAATCCCCCGGCGCGCCTTCACGCCCCGGTCAAAGGGGTGGCGCGCCTTTCTCATCTCTGTCACATAATCCGCCCGCTCCCGGATCTCAGCCGCCGGATCCCGGCCCGTTATCACAACCTCCAGCACTTCCGGGCGGCCGTCCAGGGCGCGCAGCACTTCCTCCAGATCCAAAAGGCCGGCGTTCACCGCGGCGCAGAGCTCGTCCAGCACGAGGAGAACCGGCGCATCCGCCGTACGCGCATCCGCCAGGCGCGACGCCTCCTCAAACGCGCCCCGGAACAGTTCCCGGCTCCAGGAGGCCGCGCCGGCCCTCTCCTCCCGGCTCATCTGCCACGTAAACCCAAATGTCCTTTCACAGGGAAATACCGTCACGCCCGCAAGGCGTCTCAATGCCTCCACCTCGCCGGAGGCGTCGTTTTTCAGAAAACGGGCCGCCACAGCCTGCCCGCCGCAGCCCGCGACCCGGACCGCCAGCCCCACGGCCGCTGTGGTCTTCCCCTTTCCGTCCCCGCAGTACAGATGAATAAAGCCCATCTCACATCTCTCCCTCACCCGCGGGGGCCTGCGCAGCCGCTCCTGCCGCACGCCCCATAAAGCCGTCCGGCCTGCCGCAGCCGCCGGCCTCATCTCCCTTATCCAGATATTCCTCCACAAACCGGGATAAATCCGCCTTCTTGTGGCTGCGCTCCTGCGAGGCGTACACATGAAGGCGCTCCTTTGCCCGCGTCATGGCCACATAAAACAGCCGCCGCTCCTCCTCGATGTCATCCTCCAGGACCGCCTTGCCGTGCGGCGTCACCCCTTCATTGGCATCCAGGATATACACTGCCTTAAACTCCAGCCCCTTTGCGCTGTGCATGGTTGCCAGCGTCACGGCGTCCGCATCGGCCTGGCGCATGGATGCCTGGCGTTTCAGCTCCCTGCCGTACTCCGAAATATGCGCAAACCAGGCGTCAAAAGTTTCAAATGCCGCCGCGCTCTCGCGGAGCTGATCCGCTGTCTCAAAAAGCTCTTCGGGCTTCATTCTGCGGAAGGCCGCGTACTCCCTCAGATAGCTGTCATAATCCATCCCCTGACGTATGTAGTTCACCGCCGCCAGCGGGGACATCCGGCTTAAAGCCCTCAAATCATACTCAAGGCTCTCAATACGGTCCAGGATCCAGTCCTTGTCCGCATAGCAGGCTTTCAGCTCCTCAAAGGAGACCGTCTCCTGGCGGAAGCTGTCGCGGCTGATATAGCGCTTGGGGCGGTTGATAATTTTCAGGAAATCCTCCCTGCTCCGGCTTCCCATGGCGATGCGGATATACGTCAGGATATTGGCGCTGATCCAGTGTTCAAAAAGGTTGGGGACCGCATCGCGGGTGCGGAAGGGGATATTGTATTCCATCAGCCGCCCGATGAGCAGCCGGGGCCCCGCATTCGTCCGGTACAGGACTGCGATATCCGACGGAGCGTACCCGGCTCTGAGATATCCCTTGATCTCCTGCGCGATCCGCAGCGTCTCCTGCCCCGGATCCGGCCAAATCCTTGTGATCACCTCATGGCCCC
Organism: Clostridiaceae bacterium; assembly: GCA_910575795.1. Taxonomy (GTDB): domain Bacteria; phylum Bacillota; class Clostridia; order Lachnospirales; family Lachnospiraceae; genus Otoolea; species Otoolea muris. Next base: position 2,982 of record CAJTGE010000012.1, read on the forward strand.
TGGCCCCGTTCGTGCGGATTTGCTTTGGAAAACGCTTCTGGTTCCGGCTGATTAAGCGCAGCGACGCGTCGGAAATCTCCTTTGTACACCGGTAATTGATGTCCAGCAGCACGCGCTTCGCCTGCGGATAATCCGCCTCAAAGCCCAGCATAATCTCCGGCTTCGCGCCGCGGAAGCGGTAAATGGACTGATCGTCGTCGCCCACGATGAAAAGATTGTCCTCCGGCTTTGCCAGCATGCGCACAATCTCATACTGCAGCCGGTTGATGTCCTGAAATTCGTCGATCAGGATATAGCGGTACCGCTTCTGCCAGGCGGACAGGATATCCGGCCTCTGCAGGAACAATTCGCGGCACATGAGCATCATGTCGTCAAAGTCAATCAGCCCCGCCTTCCTCATGCGCTCCTCATAGCCCTCATACATGGCCCGGAACACCTCGTCCGGGCAGTTCTGGGAATAATAATGGCGCAGATCCAGCATCTCGCCCTTCACGGAGCTGATCTCGCTCAAAATGCCGGCGACCATCTCCTTTTCATCCTCCGGCTCCAGCCGGGCCTCTCGGATCAGCTCGCGGATCATCTGCGCCTGCTGCTCCTCCCGGACGATATTTTCCGCGCTGTAGCGGTAGGCGAACTTCAAAATACGGAAAAAGACCGAATGGAATGTGCCAAACACCGTGCGGGAAGTCCCGTTCGCCAGCTTCTCATACCGCTCCCGCATCTCCGCTGCGGCCGCCCTGGTAAAGGTGATCACCAGGATATCCGCCGGATTCACGCCGCATTCCCCGGTCAGATAGCTCACCCGGCGGGTGATCACCGTCGTCTTGCCCGAGCCCGGCCCGGCCAGGACCATCATCGGCCCCGTCCGGTGGCGGATTGCCTCCTCCTGCGCCCTGCTAAATCCCATATCTTACGTTTCTCATCTCTTTCTCTGTGATACCCTCCGGCGCCGCATGCGCTTTACGCCTCCAAAAGCGCAATCCCCCTGCGGATCCGCGCGAGCGACTCCTCCTTGCCGAGCACTTCCATGATCTCCGTCGCGCCGGCCGGCGTCATCTGCTTTCCCGAAACCGCGGTGCGGATCGGCCACATCACAAAACCGGTCTTCACATTCTTCTCCGCCACATACGCTGACAAGGCCTCATAGAGAGCGTCGTTCGAGAAATCCCCCTGCGCCTCCAGGATCGGAAGCACATCCTTTAACACGGAAAGGGACGTCTCCTTTGTGCTCTTCATCTTCTTATGGACATACATCTGCGGATCATACTCCGGCAGCGCCTCAAAGAAATCAATGTGTCCCTCAATATCTAAAAAGGTCTCAATCCTCGTCTTCACCATGGCCGCAATCTTTTTCAGATCCAGATCCTTTGTGATCACTTTCTTTAAATGCGGCTCCGCCATGGCGTAGAACTTATCAAAATCCATGGCCTTAATATACTCGCCGTTCATCCACTTAAGCTTTACCATATCAAACACGGCCGGGGATTTGCTGATATTCTTATAATCAAATTCCTTCACCAGCTCGTCCAGGGTAAAAATCTCCTGATTGCTCTCCGGCGACCAGCCAAGCAATGCCACAAAGTTCACCACCGCCTCAGACACAAAGCCCTGGTCAATCAGATCCTGATAGGAGGAATGGCCGCTGCGCTTGCTCAGCTTCTTGTGCTCCTCATTCGTGATCGTCGGACAGTGGATATACGCCGGAATCTCCCAGCCAAACGCCTCATAAAGACGGTTATACTTCGGCGCGGACGACAGATATTCATTTCCCCGCACCACATGCGTGATCCCCTGCAGGTGATCATCCACCACATTGGCAAAATTGTACGTGGGGAAGCCGTCGGACTTTAACAGCACCATATCGTCCAGCTCCGCATTGTCCACGGAAATATCGCCGTACAGCTCGTCGTGGAAGGTGGTCGTGCCCTCCTTCGGATTGTTCTGGCGGATGACAAACGGCATGCCGGCCTTCAAATTTGCCTCGATCTCCTCTTTGGAGAGGTGCAGGCAGTGCTTGTCATAGGTCATGATCTCCTCGCCGTTCACCGTCCGCTTTAACGAATTTAAGCGCTCCTGGGTGCAGAAGCAGTAATACGCCTCGCCCTTATCAACCAGCATCTTCGCATGCTCCATATAGATACCGGCCTTCTGGCGGTCGCTCTGCACATACGGCCCTGCCGGCCCGCCCAGATCCGGGCCCTCGTCGTGCTGTAAGCCCGTGTCCTTCAGCGTATCGTAGATAATCTCCAGGGCGCCCTCGACGAACCGCTCCTGATCCGTGTCCTCGATCCGCAGAAGGTAGTCCCCTCCCTCGTGCTTGGCGATTAAATAGGCGTACAATGCCGTTCTCAAATTTCCCACATGCATCCGGCCGGTCGGGCTCGGGGCATATCTTGTTCTGATCTTTGTCATAGCTTTATCACTCCTGATTGTTCATAATAATTGTATCGATTATATACCGAAATTGTAAAAAAGACAAGCAGTTATCCGTGTGAGTGAGGGGGGAACGCAGGGGCGTACTGTTCACAGGGGGCCGCCAGCGTCAGGTATTATATCCAACGGAACCCCGCTTCCGCCGCGCTTTTCTCCGAGCGGGAGCGGGGTTCCGTCGGATTCGCTGCCTGGTTCCGGCGGCCCCTCCGCGACTACCCCCGCGCCATACCCAGCAGCGTACACGCCAGATTAAAATAAATCATCAAACTGCACGCATCTACAATCGTCGTGATCATCGGCGCCGCCATGATCGCCGGGTCAAGCTTTGCCACTTTTGCCAGGATCGGCAGCGTACACCCGATCGTCTTGGCAATGATCACCGTGCAGAATACGCTCAGCACCACGGTCAGGCATATCAGTTCCTGTCCGGGGTACTGGAGAATCAGGCGCACGTAGTTGACCAGCGCCAGGACCAGGCCGCACATGCATCCGACCCGCACTTCCTTCCACATAACCTTAAAGATATCCGCCGGCTCCACCTCTCCTACCGCCATGCCGCGGATGATCATGGTGCTGGCCTGGCTTCCGGAATTGCCTCCGGTGTCCATCAGCATGGGGACAAAGGAGACGAGCAGCGGGATGGCCGCAAAGGCTGTCTCGTAGCTGACCAGGATACCGCCTGTGATCATGCTGCTCAGCATCAGGATCAACAGCCAGGGAATGCGGTTTCTGGCGAGCTGGAAGACGCTGGTCTTGAGGTACGGCTTTTCGCTGGGAAGCATGGCCGCCATTTTCTCAAAGTCCTCCGTGGCCTCCTGCTCCATGACGTCCATGACGTCGTCCACGGTGATAATCCCTACCAGCCGGTCTTCCTGATCGACCACGGGAAGGCTCAGAAGGTTGTACTCGTTAAAGGTGTCCACCACTTTTTCCTGATCCTCGGTGGTGTACGCTTTGATGACGCGGGTGTCCATGATGTCCCCGAGCACCGTCTCATAAGGGTTCATGAGCAGATCCTTCACGGTCAGAACGCCTTCGAGCTGGCGCTTTTCATCCATCACATAGCAGGTATAGATCGTCTCCTTGTCCACGCCGTATTTGCGGATATAGGCAAAGGCTTCCTCCACGTTCATGGTCTTTTTCAGGCCCACATACTCCGCTGTCATCACGCTGCCGGCGCTGTTTTCCGGATATTTTAAGAACTGGTTGATGAGCTGCCTTGTATCCGGGCTTGAATTCTTCAAAACCCTCTTTACAATCGTGGCCGGCAGTTCCTCCAGCATGTCCACCGCGTCGTCCACAAACAGATCGTCCACGATGCTGCGCAGCTCATTGTCAGTGATGCTGGTAATGATGTGCTGCTGCTGCTCCACCTCCAGGCAGGCAAATACATCGGATGCCAGCTCCTTGGGAAGCATGCGGAAAATCACTACCGTCTTCTCCGAATCCAGCTCTTCCATGAAAGAGGCGATATCCACCTCGTTCATCTCCACCAGATGTCCTTTGAGCTCCCTGTATTTCTTTCCCGCGGTCAGGTCTAAAAGCGTCTCTAACTGATTCTCTTTTTCAAGCATTTCGTTCTCTCCTTCCAAAATTCCTGTTCTGATTTTGGAAACAGAAGGAACAGCCCTTTTATAGCGGCGAATTGCGTCCCGGCCGCTATGCCATGCCCCGGCAGCGCACACAACGAAAAATCGAAGCGTACTCTGCCTTCGGTTCAGGGTGGCTGCCGTCTGATTCCGCCTTGTGACTTCGGCCTTCCATTGTGTTCACTCCTTTCTGGTATCTTTTTCAATTATAATGAGTCAGCGGGAAAATAGCAACGGGGTTTTCAATTCCATCTTAATATTTTATTGCGCATAGAGCATGCTTCCAGAATCGAATACTCCCGCCTGTTCCTGTTTTCCCTCTGCAAAACTCCCCCTCTTTTCCTCACAGCCGCAGATAATACCACGGCAGAAACCCCCACCGTATGATCTTGATGACCGGTATAAACCGCGACAGGTCCGCAAACACCGGGCACACGGCCAGGCTTCCGAGAATGAAAAACGGGATCAGCCCCGCAATCGCCTGCGGCCGTTTCACCGCTGCCAGAAGCCCCCAGGAAAACACGGCTGCGGACGCGCCGTAGAGCGCAAGCGCGGCGCATTCCTGGAACAGGCTTCCCGGCCCGCACGGCCTGGGAAAGCTCCCGGACACTGCAAGGCTTACGAGCACAGACAGAGCCGCAAAGGAGACCGCGGCCCCGATCTGCATGAGCTGGCAGGCCGTTTTCCTGGCCTCTGTCATGGCCAGATACAGGCCGCGCCCCCCATCCTCCCCGGCTGTCACCGCCGCTCCCAGTCCCATGACGAGTATAAAAACAGCGCCCATCCCGCGCACCGGGAACGAGGCAAGCGCCTGTGCCTCTTCCACAGCCGCCCCGGCCACTGTCTCGTACGCAAAGGCAAATGTGCTCCCGTTTTTCAGGTTTTTGTCATAGAGCGGTTCCAGCTCCTCCCAGATCCGCTCCGCCAAAAAGAGTTCCCTCGCCCCGGCGAACGCCTGCCCGGAAACGGCGTACTGCCTCAGAAGCTCCCGCCCGTACACGGAAAACAGGCCCGCATACACGCTCTCCGAGGCGATCCCGGACGCCACGGTGGACGGTGATGTGACGGCCCGGATTGCGCGCTTATAATCCCCCGCGTCCAGTCTCTCCTTAAGCCCTTCCGGAAAACAGTACCCGCATTCGGCGCGCCCCGAGGCCACATCGTTCCACAGTTCCTCCTCTGATCCGCACCTGTAAAAAGAAAAGGACTGCGCATCCTTTCCAAGCGCGTCCGCCACCTGCTCATTAAAGGCGTCCCCGCCCGTATACAGGGCTATGGCAATGCTTCCCCCGCTCTCCTTTTCCGCGCCCCGAAACGCCCGCATCCCCAGGGGGAGCGATATGAGCAGGAGGAGAAACAGGGGCTTTTTAAGCAGGCGTTTACAGGAATATATATACCATTTTGCGATCCATCCCATGTCTTTAGTCCCGCTCCCTTCTGAGTCCGGATGACAGGAAAAACGCGGCCGCCTCCAGCAGAACCAGCTTTGCCGCGCTCCCGTTGGCCTCCCCGGTGATCATAAACCGAATCCCGTCCGCAAAATACGCGGCAGGCATCCATTTACCGGCTGCCTGTACGGCCTTTGGCAAAAATACGGACGGAATGATCCCGCCGGACATAAAGAGCATGACCACCGTTGTACCAAACAGGAGCAGGATAGCCGCCGTCTCATTCCGGCACAGCTCATAGTGCAGATGGATCCAGCCCGCGGCCGCAAGACAGAGGAGAATCCCCATCAAAGGCGCGGCCGCTTCTGCCTTAAAAAGCCCCCTGTACGCGGCAACGGCCGTGGGGACAGAGAAAAAGAGCAGGAGCAATAAGCAGAGGCTGAGCGTGCGCGCCGCAGTTCTCTGCGCGCGGCCGATTCCGATGCGCAAAAGCATCTCCTCCGTCGCCGGGCGGTACGGCCCCGCGATGCAGGCCGCGGGGATGCCGAGCAATAGCAAAACGCCCACAGCGGCCGAGATACCGTAATAGGCCGCCACGCCCACATCGCCCGCGGCGCTGGCCTCCTCCCCCGAAAAGCACCGCTCACGGGCGAGGGCGCAGCGCAAAAACACCTCGTTCAGATCGCGTTCCGCCTGCGCGATAAAGACCGTCATCCCATAGGCGTTCAGGTAATCGTCCGCTGCATAGATCCCGGCCTGGGCGGTTTTAAGAAGCGAGCTCCCGGCCTCTGTGAGCTCCTTAAACACCGCCGCCTCCAGTCCCGCGTTGTCCGGCAGCACGACCGTCACCGGCACATTGCTCCCGTCCATGATCCCCTCTACAAGCCCGTCCGGAATCTCCAGAAGCGCCAGCAGCTCCCCGTCCTTTAGCTGTCTCCTGCCCTGCGCCGCTTCCACATATGTGAAATCACATAGGCTCTTCACGCTGTCCAGGGAGGAGACCATGCGCATCGCCATCCCGGCCAGGGCGTCATCCTCAGGCATGACGACGCCGACTTTGATCCGGCCCAAGGCCCTGTCGCCGTACAGAAGCTTACCGGCCGAAAAAGCAATTGCGCCGGCCAGCAAAACCAGCACAATTGCTCCTGTCAGAACGTATGGGATACTTTTTAAAGTCCTCTTGCATTCCATCTGAAGGTAAATAAGAAAGGTACGCATCCGCCCTCCTACTGCAGCCTGAGCGCCAGCCCAAACAGGTTTCCGTAAATCTCCGTCCCCACCGCCTGGTACTCTTCCTCCGTCGCTGCCAGAACGTCAAAGGGCTCTCCCTCCGGCGCCGTCACTTCCTCTGCCAGAGGCCCTGCCTCGCAGGATCCGGACAGCTCGATAACCGGCCCCGCGCCGGCCATCGGGGATTCCACGCGGATGGAATCCATCGCGATCCGCAGGGATTCTCCCTTTTTGGGCGCTTCGATCACGCCGTTTGACGAAAGCGAGCCCATGCTCATTTTCCCGCTCAGAAGCGTCAGATCAAGCGTATAATCCCACGCGTCCCCGGCCGCCTCGCATGCGCTCTCACAGGAGAGGCCAAAGCTCTGCCCGGCCGCCTCAATCGTTCCTTTTACAGACGTTTCCCAGCTCTTATCTTTCTCATACGCGCCGGCGCTTTCATAGGAGAGGGCGATCGTCTCCCCGTCCCCGCCCGCAAGCTCCACGGAGGCAGTCATATTCGCGCCCATATTGTATCCGCCCGCAAAAGCCGCTTCGCCGCGTATTTTAACCTCCTCGCCATCGATCACGGCCGCGCTCTCAAAATCAAAGCCGGCCATCTTTTTGTCCTTTCTCACATAGACATTCATGGCCACATCGCCCAGCGATTCGTCAAGCTGCGCGAGAAGCTTGTCAAATTCGTCCTGCGCCCTGTCCCACAGCTCCTGCTGCATCGTCTCCGGAGACTGCGCTGTATCGGTCCCGTAGAGGGCCCGCATGCTATCCTGCAGCTCCCCCGCCAGCTCCATATACTGGATAAAATCGCTTTTCAGCGTCTCGTCGCTTAAGAAAAACTCGCGGCTGACATCCAGGAAATCGATCATGGCCTCCTTGGTGATCACCACATGGTAGCCGCTGCAGCCCGCCTGTTTCCCGTCGATGGTAAATTCCTTTTTCTCCGTCTTTTCAACGGTCATGGCCTCCTTTAAGTTGTCAATGGCCCTGCTGCCCTCCTTATAGCGCTCCCACAGCTCCTTTAAGTCAAACAGTTTCTCATCCCCGGCCGCCATGTCCATACACGTCTCCATGTAGCGGCCGATCCCGCCGACATCCACGCCGTATTGCTCCAGAACCGTTCCCAGATACGGGGAGGCCGCGATCTGCCCTTCCAGATCCTCGCCGTAGTTGAGCGTAAACGCCCTGGACGAGAGGACCGGCACGGCCGCGACGAGCTGCTTTTCATCGAAGTACAGCTCCATATCCGCAAGCTCCATACCTCCGTACCCGATGCCGTACGAGACGGATGCCTTCTTGTTCTCCATGTCCCTCTTCATCCCGATCTCCAGGCTGCCCGTGGCCAGGCTGTTGACCGTGGGATCCATGCAGCTCTCCAGCGTAAGGCTCACCGTTCCCTGCATGGAACCCTCGCTGAACAGTTTCCCCATCTCCCGGCTCCCGAACATCTCGTCCGCGGGGCTTGGCTGTTCCTTATCCGTGATGCTTTTAAACGCATTGATCACCGTCTCCTTCGGATCCTCCCGCCGGGTCATGGCAAAAATCCCGCCCGCAACGACAACGGCGGCCCCGGCGGCGGCCACAGGGATCACCCACCTTTTCCCCTTTTTCGGAACCTCTCCCGCGCCGTCGCCCTCAGACTGCGAAACGCCTGCCGCGCCGTCCTGTAAAGTTTCCTCCCGGGCCTCCTGCCCGCCGTCCGCTGTATTTAACGCGCGGCCGCACTGAGCGCATACCTGGCTCCCATCCTCTATTTCCTGACTGCAATATGGACACTTCATCCTGATTCCTCCCTGCTGTTATGCGATGACTGCAGTTATATCAGGTATAGTATAACACATTTTAGGCATTTAGCGGGGATATCCTTGACTATTTATGAATTTTGTAAGATCTCGCGGAGAACAATTGCGGCTCATTTTTAATCAAATCCTGCGCAAGACATTTGTAGTCCATGTTTTCGATACCATATTTCAAGCTGGAAGCAATGATGATTTTTCATCAAAACAGGCGAATCAGCTCCCCTGTCCCGATCCCCGCAGGAACCTTCTCAAGCCTTCCGTCCTTTAGGACAAACAGCCTCGTGCAGATTTCCAGCTCCCCCTTCTCATGCGAGGTCAGGATAACGCTCCCGCCCTGGCGCATGTACGCCTTCACATAGCGCAGGATCTCCTCCTTGGCCGCCAGATCAAGGGCCGCCCCCGGCTCATCCAGGATCAGGACCGGGGCCCGCCCGGAAAGGGCCGAGGCAATGGAAAGGCGCTTTTTCTGCCCCCCGGACAGCTTTCCCGCCGGGGCGCCCAAAAAATCTGCCAGGCCCAGGGCCTTTCCGACGCCATGCGTAAGCTCTTCCTCCATGCGCCGCTTATCGCCCTTAAACCACAGCCGGTAATTATCCCTGGCCGAAAGCTCCGGGATCAGCGGCGCCTCCTGCGGCACATAGGCCGCGAACTGCTCAAACACGCGCGGCGAGCCCGCCGCCTCCCTGCCGTCAAACCGGATGCTTCCCTGATCCGCGCGCCTCACCCCCGCAAGGATCGACAGAAGCGTCGTCTTCCCGCACCCGTTTCCACCCGCAATCCCAACACACTCCCCCGGGCCCGCCTCGAAGGAAACTCCTTTTAAAATCGCCCGTTTTTTGTAGCTTTTACAGATATTTGTCACACTCAGCATCCTTTACCCCTTTCCCGGCCGCGCCGCGCTGTACGAAAGAAAGCCGCCCGGGCCGTATCTACGGCCCTGCGGCAGCTTTCCTGTCAAACGCAATATTTCAAATCCTTACACCGGATCCACCCGTTCCGGCTTCCGGCCGGCTCTGGGGGCCAGATCCGCCGGCTTCATGCTTAAATTAATGCGGCCCATCTTGTCGATCTCCATGACCTTCACCGTCACCTGATCGCCGATATTGACCACGTCCTCAACCTTGGCCACTCTCTTATCCGACAGCTTGGAGATGTGGACCATGCCGTCCTTGTTCGGGGACAGCTCCACAAACGCGCCGAAATTCATGATCCGGACTACCGTTCCGGTCAGAACCTGGCCCGGCTCGATATCGGTCACAATACTGCGGATGATCTGGATCGCCTTGTCGATCATCTCCTTGTCCGTGCCGCACACGGAAACGCTTCCGTCTTCCTCAATGTCGATCTTCACGCCGGTCTGCTCAATGATCTTGTTGATCACCTTGCCCTGCTTGCCGACCACATCGCCGATCTTCTGCGGATCAATGGAGATCTGTATGATCTTCGGGGCGTACTGGCTGACTTCCCTCCTCGGCTCAGAGATAACCGGCGCCATCACCTCGTCCAGGATATAAAGTCTTGCCTCCCTCGTCTTGGCGATCGCCTCCTCGATGATCGGCCGTGTCAGGCCGTGGATCTTGATATCCATCTGGATGGAGGTAATGCCCTTATGCGTGCCGCCCACCTTGAAATCCATATCGCCGAAGAAATCCTCCAGCCCCTGGATATCGGTCAGCACAATATAATCATCGTCCGTATCGCCCGTCACCAGGCCGCAGGAAATACCCGCCACCGGGGCCTTGATCGGAACGCCCGCCGCCATCAGGGACAGAGTGGATGCGCAGATACTCGCCTGCGAGGTCGATCCGTTGGACTCCATCGTCTCGGAAACGGTGCGGATCGCGTAAGGGAACTCCTCCTCGCTCGGAAGCACTGGAAGAAGCGCCCTCTCCGCCAGCGCACCATGGCCGATCTCGCGGCGTCCCGGCCCTCTGGACGGCTTTGTCTCGCCCACGGAGTAGGACGGGAAATTGTAGTGGTGCATATAGCGCTTGGACGTCTCGTTCTCATCCAGCCCGTCCAGCCTCTGCGCCTCGGAGAGCGGCGCGAGGGTGCAGATATTTAAAATCTGTGTCTGTCCTCTTGTAAACATGCCCGAACCGTGGACTCTCGGGAGCAGATCGATCTCCGCAGCCAGCGGGCGGATCTCCGTGATGCCGCGGCCGTCGGGACGTCTGTGATCCTTTAAAATCATCTTGCGGACCGTCTTCTTCTGATACTGGTAAATCGCCTCAGAAAGCACAGGGAGCCACTCTTCCTTCTCCGCGAACGCCTCCTCCAGGCGCTCGGTAATGGCCTTTATATTCGCCTCGCGTTTCTGCTTTTCGTCCGTAAATACCGCCTCTTCCATCTCCTGCGGCGTCACAATCTCCTTAATGGCCGCAAACAGCTCCTCCGGAACGGCGCAGCTCTCATACGCGTGCTTCTCCTTGCCGCACTCCGCCACAATGCCGTCAATAAAGCGGATGATCTCCTGATTCACCTCATGGGCTTTGAAAATCGCCTCGATCATCACCTGCTCCGGAACCTCTTTGGCGCCGGCCTCGATCATAATCACCTTTTCCCTCGTGGAAGCCACAGTCAGCGCCATATCCGACGCCTGCTTCTGCGCGTTCGTGGGGTTAATGATAAATTCACCGTCAATCATGCCGATCTGCGTCGTCGCGCAGGGGCCGTCAAACGGGATATCGGAAATACAGGTCGCGATCGCAGAACCCAGCATGGCCGTGTACTCCGGGCTGCAGTCCGGATCCACGGACAGCACCAAATTGTTTAATGTCACATCATTCCTGTAATCCTTCGGAAACAGCGGGCGCATCGGGCGGTCAATCACGCGCGCCGTCAGAATCGCGTTCTCAGACGCCTTGCCCTCGCGGCGGTTAAATCCGCCCGGGATCTTTCCCACCGAATACAGCTTTTCCTCAAACTCCACGCTCAGAGGGAAAAAGTCAATCCCGTCCCTCGGCTTATCCGATGCCGTCGCCGTCGAGAGCACCGTCGTATCTCCATAATGCATAAACGCAGCGCCGTTCGCCTGCGCCGCCACCCTGCCGACATCCACGGTCAGCATCCTGCCGCCTAATTCCATTGAAAAACTTTTATACACGTCTATCTCCTCTCATTGCCTGTGCGGACAGCATCCTTATCGCGGCCCTGGCCGCCATCCGTCCGCCGCATCCATCTTAACGCCGCATCCGCGCTTATCAAACCAAAACGTCCCTGTGGAAAGATACCGAAACTACTGCTCTGCGGGCAAACTGCCCTGCAGCGCGCCTGATTTGCCCGCACAGCAGCGGTCTCGGGGCCTCTTCCACAGTAAACGGCTCCTGCACAAGCAGGAATCGGATACTCAAATATCCCGCGGCAGCAGGCGGATACGCAAAAAGCCTATCCATCGCCCGCCGCCCGCGGGAACCAACAACCGGGGACAAATAAAACCCCCGCTTTTTCTTTCTTACTTTCTGATGCCCAGCTTCTCGATCAGAGCGCGGTAGCCCTCCAGATCCGTCTTCTTCAAATAATCAAGAAGGCCGCGTCTCTGTCCAACCATCTTTAACAGGCCGCGTCTGGAGTGGTGATCCTTCTGGTTCGCCTTCAAATGCTCGGTCAGCTCCGTAATCCTGGCTGTCAGAATCGCAATCTGAACCTCCGGTGAACCAGTATCCTCCGGCTTCCTGCCGTATTCCGCAATAATCGCCGCTTTCTTTTCCTTTGAAATCATGATAATTTGTCCTCCTTATTATAAAATCCCCACCGCGCGCTCCGTTTATGTCAGGAGTCCTCAAAAAACCGGGCGCCGGCGTTGCCATACCGATTTAGTATAGCATAGAACAGTTTGGGTGTAAACCTGTTTTTCTATATATTTCTTATACATTTCAGAAAACAGAGAAATGCGACTTGCTTATGTCATATTCCAAATGCTAAAATGAAGCAAAGGAGGAATCTGATATGGCATTTACAGAACTGTGTATTTATCAGGTCAAGCCGCAAATGGCAGCGGAATTTGAATCCCTGATGCTCGAAGCCAGGCGCGTCCTGGAACAACAGGAGGGTCTTTCCCTGCTCCGCTTTATCAAACGCGGGTACCGCATCAACATGGAGCAGATTAAGGGCGGGCTTTCCCCTCTTGCGATCACCCGCGCTGTTAAAAGCGTCAAATATATGCTTTACTGGGAATTTGATACAAAGGAACATTATGGGGCTGCGCAGAAAAACCTTTATGACAGCTATTGGAAAGCCATCGAACGCTGTCTCGTCGCCCCGCATGACAAATATTTAGGAGAGGAGCTGTTTGGATGGAACCGTCATATTGCAGGCGAATGAGACAATGCGGCGAAGAAAACGCAAAGCGCCGTCCGTCAGGTGACCTATGCAGATAGACAGACTGATTCAAATCGTGTTCCTCCTGCTGAGCCATGAGCACAGGACGGCAAAGCAACTGGCCGCGGAGCTTTGTGTTTCCACCCGCACGATTTACAGGGATATCAATATCCTTTCGATTGCGGGCATCCCCATTACCTCACAGAAGGGATATGGCGGAGGACTTTCCTTACTGCAGGGCTTCTCGCTGGACAAGTCGTATTTCACACAGGCAGAGCAGCAAAATATTGTACAGGCGCTGCAAATCCTGAAGTCGTCGAATTACCCTGACGCGGATAAAGTATTGAACAAGGTCGCCGGATTGTTCAGCCATAATCTGCAGTCCTCCTGGCTGGAGATTGATTTTTCCTATTGGGGCAGCCCCGAAAAGGAGCGGAACCATATAGCGGCCCTGGAACGCGCTATCATCAACAAGTATGTGATTACCTTCACTTATTTTAATTCAGAGCTGACGATAACAGAGCAGGCCGCCGAGCCGCTGAAACTGATTTTTAAATCCCACGCCTGGTATCTCATTGCCTGGTCCCGGCACAGGCAGGATATCCGCACATATAAAATGTCGCGCATACGAAAGCTGCGGATAACGGACCAGTTGTTTGAGCGCGAGCTGCCCGCGGATTTTTCGCTTGCCCCCTCCCGCAAAGAAGAATGTAATGCGCACACGTTTATACTGCGTTTTTCTGAAAAGATCGCGTATAAAGTCTATGATGAATTTCAGGAGAAGTATATCCGCAAATTAGAGGACGGCGCATTGGAAGTGACCTTCCGCTACCAGTTCAATAACTGGACGTTCCTCTATCTGCTGTCTTTCGGCGAGTATGTTGAGATTATCGAGCCCGCTGAGGCAAGGATGATTTTAAAGGAAAAGGCGAGAAAGATACTCTCGATGTATGAGTGAGCGCTCCGGGGAACTAAAAATCAGGCGGGCAGGGAGGATTCTCCTCCCTGCCCGCCTGCCGCCTTGGCAGCCGCCTTCTTCCCTTTACGCTTTACGCGCCCGGGCCTCCTCCGGCATTCCCTGAATCAGAGCCCGGGCCGGCGGGACCGCCGGCCGGGGGCGTCTCAGGCGGGGCCGCTTCCGGAGGCGCGGGCGTTTCGGCCGGCGCTTCAGGCGCGGGCGTTTCGGCCGGGGCCTCCGGCTGTACCGGCGTCTGCAGCTCGCTTCCCGGGCCGGCCGGCTGCGCAGGCGTCTCGGCCGGCGCTGACGGCTGCGTCTCTGTCACCGGAGGCTGCTCCGGGGCGGGCGGCTGCGGCTGCGCGGGAACGGCCGGGGCCGCGGTGCTCTTCGTGTTCTCTGTCCCGGACAGATTGTAGCAGATCACCGGGATCCCGGACTGTATATTCTCATAAATCGTTTTGGCCACGCTGTGAGGGAGATTAATACAGCCATGGGAACCATTGGTCCGGTAGATGCTTCCGCCAAAGGCCCCTCTCCATTTGGCGTCATGCATGCCGATCCCGCCGTTAAAGGGCATCCAGTAATCCACAGGCGTCCTGTAGTTTTCCCCCTTTAACACCGCGTTCCTCTGTTTATAGGTCAGGGGGTAGGTTCCTGCCGGCGTCCCCCATCCTCTGGCAAGGTTTCCTGACACAAAATCCGATTCCACCAGCAGCTTCCCATCCTTATACATATAAAGGTGCTGGGCCGTCAAATTGATCTCCACGTAGGTATTTCCATAATCATTCCCGTCCCGGCTGGCGGCTGTCTGGCTGTAAACCGGTTCGCGCGTCCGGCTCTCCCCGGCCAGGATGTCCGCGATGAGCTGCTTCGTCTCCTCTGCCTGGTTGATCCGCCAGCCATACGTGCCTCCCTTTACGGTGAGATCCGCTCCGGAAGATGTGCGGATGGTTTTGGCCTTATTAGACGTATTATATTCAGCGGCCAGCTCCGCGACATAGGCCGCCGCCATTTCCTCGTTCACCGATAGATTACCCGCCCCGTCCGTGGTCAGCCATTCGTGGATCCGATCCCCGTCCAGCGTCTCCGTGCGGGAACCGAACTGGTAGTTGATCGCCATATTGGCATAGCGGTTCAGGGCTTCCAGGCGCTCTGACAGCTCCGGGTTGTCCCGGCGGACGGCGGCCTCCTTATAAACTCCGGCCTCCGCAAGGGAAAGATTGCTTTTCAGGCCCTTTATGGCCTCCCCGAGCGCTTCCTTAAACGCCGCCCCGTCGATCTCCGTGCCCGGCTCCTCCGGAATAATGCGGTAGCCCTGTCCCGGGGTATATTCGGAAATCGCAGCGTCCACCGCCGGCCGCATCTGCGACGGATCCATGCACGAAAGCGAGGCGATCCGCCCGTCAAGGGCCTCCTCGTCATAGACCACCATAGCGTCAATCGAATACGAGGCGGGATTTAACTGGTAATCCAGCCAGGCATACGGATTCTGCGTCTCAAGAATCCAGTCAAGGCTGTCGTCAAATTCTGGATGAAGGCCGATCTCCTCCCCTGTTATCTGCTCCGTCTTCCCGTCCCCTGTCTCAATCGTAAGCGTATATCCGTTGATCTCCGAGGCGATCATGGATTTTACCTCATCCATGGTCTTTCCCGACGCATCCAGGCCGTTGATGCTGGTATTCGGGAAAAATGCCTCCTTATACTGCTGGGCCATGTATGCATACGCGCCCCC
Organism: Clostridiaceae bacterium; assembly: GCA_910575795.1. Taxonomy (GTDB): domain Bacteria; phylum Bacillota; class Clostridia; order Lachnospirales; family Lachnospiraceae; genus Otoolea; species Otoolea muris. The sequence goes on from CAJTGE010000012.1 coordinate 18,425, forward strand.
GCCGCCGGCCAGGACGGCCGCCGCGATGCAGGCCGCCGCGATCCCCGCCTTCTTTCCCGCCGGCTTTTTATGCGATACTGCCCCTGTTTTCTTCTCTGTATCCGGCATAGCGGCCTCCTTTTTATTTCCACTCCTGTCAGACGGCGCGGCGGCAGGTTTTATCCCGGACGTCTTCCCGGGCTCTTCTCCTTTGCGCCCCGCCTTCCCGCGGCTCACGCCCCGCCGGGCGGCCTCTCTGCCCTCAGCGGCCGCCCTGTCTGCGGACGGGGACGGGCGCCGGTCCGTTCCCTCCTGCCGCCCTGTCATTCTGTTTTCATCTGCCATGTTCTATTCTCCTTTAACCGGCCGGTTATGGCCGGTCATTCGTCTATTGTATAGAACTTTAATAACAAAGTCAACTTCGATTTTGAGAGAAAAGGGGGCTTTGTCTTGTTACTGTTCACGCACCAGCCAATCCGAGGTGTTTTTTGTGAGTGCAGCGCAGCAAAAGTCACAGACAGCGGGCCCCCTTGGGTCAAACCCGGGAGCAGCAGCGCCAAACCGCATTTCTGCGGTTTGTGTGCATCGCGAAGCGTGTTACCGGGCACAGCCCGGCAGGGTGTGAACAGTAACTTTGTCTTTCCGAAGCAGCCGTTCAGGGTTGTCTGAACTGTTACATTCCGTAAAATTCTGCTATAATGGTTCTGTAGCATAATCCTGCATTTTATGAGTCAAATCACAGGCAGCGCTATGAAAAACAGAACGCGTGAATCATTTTCAAGGTACTTTCAGAATCATAAGGAGGTAAAACATGCCCTATTGTCCAAAATGCGACATGGAATTTGTCAAAGGAATCACAACGTGTACCGACTGCGGAGCGCCGCTCGCCGAATCCAGGGAGGCATGGGAGGCGGACCGGGAAAAAAGGCTGGCTAAGGAGGCGCAGGAAGCGCTTGAAGCGATGACCGCCCGGAATGAAGCGGCCATGGAAATGGCCCCTGAGGAACCTCTCAGGGACCAGGAGGCTCCCCGCCCGTCCTGGTCTTATGTCACCAAACGCCAGAAATGCGAGGATCTCCTCTCCTCGTGCTTTGCCTTTTCGCTGGTCGGCGCCGTCACGGCAGCCTGCTCGGCCGCCTGCTTCGCCGGGTTTATCCGGCTTCCGTTCTCACCCGGCGCGCGCCTGATATTTCAGGGCGTTACAGCCGGACTGGGGTGTGTTTTTCTCCTGATTGCCCTCCGCACAAGGCTCTCCCTGCGCTCCGCGCAAAAAGAGGCAAAGGAGGAAGAGAAACGCACCGAAGAACTCCTTGCATGGTTCTTAAGCGGCTGGGACGCCCAACGCCTGGACCGTGCGGTTTCCGAAGAAAATCCTGATCTCTCAGGGCCTGAGATGGACTTTAAACGCCTGGAGCTGATTCAGGACATCTTCGTCACAGGCCGGGATCTGCCGGAGCCTGATTATGTAGATTACCTGTCGGAACAGATTTTTGAAAAGCTCTATGAAGCGTAACCTAAGTCAACAACCCCGCTGCAAGCAACGGGGCGTCAAACTTGCAGCGCTGCAGAGCAGCGGGGTATTTGACCCTCGCGGCAGCCGCCAAATGTGCATGCAAGCATGCCCACTTGGCTCGTTGCCCGCGGAAATGAATCACGGCCTCAGGCGGAACGCGCTCAAAAGCCGCTTGAGCAGGCTGGCCTGGGAGGACAGCTCCTCGCTGGCGGCAGCGCACTCCTCGCTGGTCGCTGAATTCGTCTGGACCACCATTGATATCTGATGGATGCCCTCTGTGACCTGCAGGATGGCGGTATTCTGGTTTTCCACTGCCTCCACCACAGAAGCCATCATGGATGTCATGCTGCTGTTCGTCCCGCTTGTCTGCTCCAGGGCGGCGGTCACCTTCTCCACAGCGGCGCTGCCCTCACGGACGGCGTTTACTGAATCGTCGATCAGATCTTTGGTGGCGCGGGCGGCCTCCTCAGACTTGTTGGCCAGGTTGCGCACCTCGTCCGCCACCACGGCAAAGCCCTTGCCCGCGGAGCCGGCCCTCGCGGCCTCAACCGCGGCGTTCAGAGCCAGTATATTCGTCTGGAAAGCAATATTTTCAATGGATGAAATGATCTTTCCAATCTCCTCCGACGAAACGGAGATCCGGTCCATGGCCACATTCAGCTCTTTGACATATCCCACGCTGATATCCATCTGCTCCCCTGCCTGCTTAACAAAACGGCCCGCCTGTTCTGCCGCCGCGGCGGTCTTTTTAGCCCCTTCTGAAATATCTGTAACCGTGGCGGACAGTTCCTCCACAGTGCTGGCCTGCTCGGCAGCTCCCCTCGCCAGGCCCTGCGCGCTGTCGGACAATTGCTCCGAGCCGGCGGACACCTGGCCCGCGCTCTCCGCGATCTGGCGCATCGTCCCGTTCAGCCTGTCCTCAATGCCGTCCAATGACCGTTTGATGGACTCAAAATCGCCCACATACTCCTGCCTGACGCTGCTTGTCAAATCACCTTCGGCAATGGCCCCCAATATCTCGGTGATCTCGCCGATATAAGAACCAAGCCGGTGAATAATCCCTTCAAAGGCCCTCCCCAGCTCGCCGATCTCATCGTTGGAATGCGCGCTGACCTGGATATCCTCCCCGGCGGCCAGCCCCAGATCGCCCTTCTCCAGGCGCCTGGCCACCCCGGTAATCTCGCCCAGCGGGACGGATACCCGCTTTTTCAGGTAGACGGTCAGGATCATAATGCAGATACTGATGGCAGCCAGCGCCACCACTCCGGCCATGATGATTACAAATAGAAACCGCTTCATCGTATCCGCCGAAGGAACACCGGCAAAGAGAAGGCCCGTCACCTTCCCGTCCTTGTCCTTCACCGGCATATAGGAGCAGATATGCTCTTCTCCCAGGATCACGGCTTTGCCCACATGGGAACGTCCCTGCCCGATCACGACAGCCGCTACCTCGTCTGACAGCTTTGTGCCCACAGCACGCTCGCCGTCGCTCTGCACAACAGTCGTATACGCCCGGGTATCGCCTTCAAAAATGGTAAACTCCATCTCCATATACTCTTTTAATCGGTCAAGCACCTCCGTCTTATCTTCTTCTTCGGACATCCTTCTCAGCTCGTACGCCAGTAATTTCGTGCCGTCCACGCACTGGGTTTCAAATAATTTCGTCACCAGAGAATAGAACATCACCACGCATATGGCCACGACCGCAGTGATGGAAACTGCCAGCATGGCAGCCACGACATTTCCTGTCTTACGGCCGATGCGTTTGAATTTTCCTGACGGTTCCATATATGGAAACCGGGTTCCATTTAATGCTGCTTTCATTTCACTTACCTCTTTATTATTCCGTTTATCGCTGGCTTTCTGCATATTTTTACAGGAACGCTATAAATCGTTTCCTTCAGTCAACAACCCCGCTGCAAGCAACGGGGCGTCAAACTTGCAGCGCTGCAGAGCAACGGGGTATTTGACCCTCGCGGCAGTCGCCAAATGTGCATGCAGGCATGCCCACTTGGCTCGTTGCCCGCGGGAATAACGTTTTCCGCGCCGATGTTCTCTGTATGTAAACGCAGAATCTGTCTTACAAAATCCTTCATGACTGAAATGGCAGGATACATGATTACAAAAACTGCCGTGAAAATATTCCTGCATTATCTGCATGAATGATTCCACGGTAGTTTTCAAAGCCTGTTCTTTTATTTCACCAGCAGAGAAGTCCCTGTCATTTCCTTTGGTTTCTCCATTCCCATCAGCTCAATCAGCGTGGGAATGATGTCGGCCAGACAGCCGTTTTCCCTAAGCTTAAAGGACGGATCCGCGTTCACCAGAATGAAGGGGACCTGATTCGTGGTGTGCGCCGTCCACGGCTCTCCGGTCGTCTCGTCAACCATCAGCTCTGCGTTTCCGTGATCCGCGCAGATAAAGAGAACGCCGTCCATCTTCTTCACCGCGTCCACAGCCCTGCCCACGCAGGCGTCCACGGTTTCAATGGCCTTTACCGCCGCGTCCTCCACGCCCGTATGGCCCACCATATCCGGGTTGGCAAAATTAATGATGATCACATCATATTTGCCGGACTCAATCGCGCCCACCAGCTTATCGCAGACCTGCGGCGCGCTCATCTCGGGCTTTAAGTCATACGTGGGAACCTCCTTGGGGGACGGCACCAGAATGCGATCCTCGCCCGGATTCGGCTCCTCTACGCCTCCGTTAAAGAAAAACGTGACGTGGGCATATTTCTCCGTCTCGGCAATCCTCGCCTGCGTCTTTCCATGCGCCGCCAGATATTCGCCGAAGGTGTTTGCAATCTCTTCCTTTTTAAAGGCCACCAGCTTGTTCCCAATGGTCTCGTCGTAATCCGTAAAACACACATATACCAGGCTCAGGCGTTTTCCCCTCGCAAAGCCCTTGAAATCGTCGTCACAGAAGGCCCTTGTGATCTCCCGCGCGCGATCCGGACGGAAGTTATAGAAAATCACGGAATCCTTATCCTGGATTACGCCGATCGCCTTCCCGTCCTCTTCCACAGAAAACGGAACCACAAACTCATCGTACGCTTCTCTGTCATAGGATGCCTGTATGCCGTCCGTCGCGCCGGACGCCCGTTCCCCGTTTCCCTTTGTGAGGACATTGTAGGCTTTTTCCACGCGATCCCAGTTTTTGTCGCGGTCCATCGCGTAGTAGCGGCCCATCACGGACGCCACGCGGCCCACTCCGAGCTCCTGCATTTTGGCCTCCAGATCCGCCACAAAATCCTTTCCCGATGCCGGAGGCGTATCGCGTCCGTCCAGGAAACAGTGTACAAACACCTTTTTAAGGCCGTTGCGCTTCGCCAGCTCCAAAAGGCCGTAAATATGCGTATTGTGGCTGTGCACGCCGCCGTCCGACACGAGGCCGAACAGATGGAGGGCAGAGTCGTTCTTTTTGCAGTTTTCCACTGCCTGGACAAATTCCGGAACCGCAAAGAAATCGCCGTCTTCGATCGATTTCGTGATGCGCGTCAGCTCCTGATATACGATGCGCCCCGCGCCCATATTCAGATGCCCCACCTCCGAATTGCCCATCTGCCCGTCCGGAAGGCCCACTGCCATACCGCTCGCATTGCCCGGGACAAACGGGCACTGGCTCATGAGCTGATCCATCACAGGCGTCCTCGCCTGGCACACCGCGTTGTGCTCGCATGTTTTGTTTAACCCGTAACCGTCAAGAATCATTAATACTGTTGGTTTCTTGCTCATAATCTGTCTCCTTATTATGAATATATTTTCAACGAAGGATCCCGCAAACAGGATTCCCTGCCGGCGACGGGACGAAAGCGGGTGTGGAAAGCTCCGTTTTGTGGCCGGCCTGCCGCTTTAAGGCAGCATTTCTGTCAGAGATCTATTTTACATGATTTTTCCATAAGTTTCAATGGCGGATCTTGAAAAATTGATAATGTTTTGACAATGGCAGTTTTTGTCCATTACGCCTCGCTGGCCTCCCCCTCATTCGCCTCCTGGACCGTCACCGCCTGGCCGAACGGGTTTTCCGAAAACGACGCTTCAATCACCGCCTGGGGCCAGTTGATCCTCAAAGCCCCGAACGCCCCTGTCTCCCCGGCCGCCTCCTCGCAAAAGACCGCAAACTCCTTCACAAGCTCCCGCGTCAGATATCCCCCGCGCCAGGCGAATGTCAGGATTTTCTTCTTCTTCGCCGCCTGCCGCATCCGCTTCTTCACCTCGTCCGTTTTTGTAAAGGAAAGCTTCCTCTCCCTGTAATAGTCGTGCTCCTTATCGACGCACGCCGGGATCGGGTACATGGCGGGCTCGTGATCCCGGAAAAAACGGCGGTCGTCTAAATTCATATAATCATAGCGGATCGCCGCCCCCTTTCCCAGGCTGTTGTCAAACGTCGCGTCCAGATGATAACAGGTTCCTCCAAGCTTTACCACATTCCAGGCATGGCGGTATCTGATCCGCTTCTCCTCATTCGCGTCCGACACGGCGATCACGCACCAGATCCCCAGGGCGTCGCACAAAAGCTTTACGGTTTTGGCGATCCCCTCGCAGACTCCCACCCCCTGCCCCAGCGGGCCGATGATCTCATGGGAATAGGGCTTTTTCAGCTTGTCATAACGCACATTCGCGCAGATGAAATCATGGATCCAGAGCTCCTTTTCCTTCTCATCCTTTCCCGCCATGGGGCGCGCAAGCTTTGACAGCCTGGCCTCCATGGCTTTTTTGTGCGTCAGGATCTTCGTTTTTTCAAACAGGTACTCCGGCAGGATCTCCACGGACGGGGAATCCGGATACGAGCGGCAGCGAAAGCCCACTCCGTAAAAGATCTCCGGACAGTCCAGGCGGAGCTTAAAAAAAATGTCCGACAGCTCCCTCACTTTTAGCCCCGGCGCGCGAAAGGACGGGGCAAGGGATGTAAGCCCCTCCTTCATGGCGTAATACGCCGCCCGCTCCTGTTTGCTCATATGATTATAATAGTAAGGTTCCATCTTCCGTCCCATTCCTCCGGTCATGAAAGGTCAATCTCTTCCAGGTCATCCGGCACATATATGTTTCCGCTAAAATACTCCGCCGCTTCCTTAGTATACAGCGCCTTGCGCTCTGCCAGGCGCGTATCCTCTGTGTGGTACAGCACCAGATTTTTCACATGCAGCCGCCCCGCCGTCTGACAGGCGTCCTTTACGGTTGAGTGATGCTTTTCATACGGATGAAACTGTTCCGCCTGTGAGTGGAGACAAAACGCCTCGTGCAGCAGCCACCTGCTGCCATTTGCAAACGCATACTCGCTCTCATTGTACGGCTCGTCCCCGCAGCACGTCAGCTTTTCCTCCCCCTCGAGATACATGGTAAACCCAAACTGTTTTGCTTTCTCCGAATGGATATCGAAAAACACCACCCGGCGGCCCAGAATGCGCCGCTCCTCCTGATCCGAGACGGGAATCAGAACAATCCCCTTCTCCTCCTCCGGATCCGCAGCCGCGCCGCGCCCGGCGGCCCGTATGTGCGCCGCCTGTTTTTTCTGCAGCAGCATATGCGCCATCCCACGGATCATGCCAATCAGCTCCTCATGCGCGTAAACTCTGACCGCTCCGCTCATGTTCCCGCCCGCCATGGACTGGCATATCTTGCGAAGCAGCCACAAAATTCCCAGCACATGATCCATATGGCGGTGCGTGACAAAAATATCGCGTATATTTTTCCAGTCAACCGCCGCATCCTCCAACTGGCGGAGCAGCAAATTCCCTCCGCCCCCGTCCACCAGAAAATGCCCTTCCTCCCCGCTTATGACAAAGCAGGTATTATAGCATCTCGTCACCATCGCATTCCCTGTTCCAAGCATTGTCAGCTTCACAATCAGCGCCTCCTTTTTAGAGCGTGTTTGATAAATCGTTCATTCACGGCTTCCATGATAGCATACAGATGTGGGAAGCTCAAGAACCTTTTCACAGCCGTTCCGCTTTTATCCGGGCGGGAGCGCCGTTTCGCCGTGAAGCGCTGCATCTATGATAACCGGTCTGATAACCCTGAACGGTCGCCGCCTTTGCAAATTTTAGCCAATGTTTGCACAATAACCGTTGACTCTCCCCCCTCTTATATCGTATAATTACCTATATTTCAGGAATATTTCAAAAATAAAAAAAATATGGAAGGGGAGCTATTGCATGAGACAATTTTTTGGCATGAGTCAGAGCGGAAATCTGGCGGAAGCAGTTCGCGGGCTGGATCGGCCTCAGTTTATTATGCTTTTATCCAATCATGCCCAGTTTGAAGCCCATGTCAAAAATCTGGAGGCGCTCTATCCCGGTATTCCCAGCATCGGCTGTATCGGTATGAGTTATGACGACAGGATTGTGGAAAATGGAGTCGGCGTCGTCGCGTTTTTGGATGGAGTCGCCGCGGCGGCCAATGTCCTTGAGGAGGTTTCTACCGTACCGGTTAAATATATCGAACGCCTGGAGCGCGACCTTGCAAAGGCCGGCGGCACAGAGCGCGATACGGTGTGTATTGATCTCTGCAGCGGGAACGACGCCTGCGTGCTGAGCACCATTTATTCGGTCCTGGGGCCCAGGAAGATCTCGCTGGTCGGGGGAACCGGCGACGCGGGCCTGGTATCCGCCAATGGCGTTGTCTATCACGATGCCGTTGCCTATGCGATCGTGCGAAATCTCCGCGGGCGGGTCAAAACATACAAAGAAAACATTTATCATCCACTGGGGGATTACCGTTTTATCGCCTCCCACACAGACCGCGCCAATTACATACTCGGCTCGCTGAACGGCAAGCCGGCCAAGCAGGTTTACGAGAGCATCCTGCATGTCACGGATCAGCAGATTCTGACGCAGACCTTTAAAAATCCGTTCGGGAAGATCAACGGGGATGATACCTGCATTATTTCCATCAAAGAAGTAAACGGAAACGCCCTGGCCTGTTTTCGCCAGGTCAATGATTCCGATGTCCTGCTCCTTTTGGAGCTCGGCGATTTTAAAGCCATCACCGAGGAAACCATCCGCCAGATCAGCCGCGATTTCCCCACCCGTTCCGCCGTGTTTTCCGTGAACTGCCTGTTCCGGTATAAGCTGTTTACGGAACACAACTATATGCAGGAATACTTAAGGAAGATGTCGGCCCTGGGCAGCCACGCCGGCCTGGTCGGCTATGGGGAGCACTACAACAATCGCTTTGTCAATCAGTCCATGACCTGCGTGGTATTTGAATAAAGAGGGGGAGATGAATGTTTTTTCTAAAGAAAGGCAAAAAGAAGCCGAAACAGACGCAGCACAGCGGCAACAGCCTCTATCCGGTACTGCACGTGATTGACAGTCTGAACGATTATAAAAGGGAACTCATTGAAAAAGAGGTGGAATCTTTGCGGGCGCTGAACAGCGTCGGGATCTCCTTCTCCGGCGTCTTAAATGAGGCGGATGAATTCCAGACGCACCTTCAGGATCTGGGGCAGTCCTTTTCCAATATCAACGAGGCGGCCGGCCGTTTTGCGGACGTGAGGAAAGCCATCTCCGACTCCGTATCTGAGGCCCAGGATAAGGTGGCGGAGCTCAAATCCACCTCCATGGATGTGGAAAAATCCTACAGCGAAATGGAGCACACATTTGAGCAGCTCCAGTCCGCGGTTAAGGATATCCAGCAGTGCATGGGCCGGATCGTCTCCATTGCGGATCAGACAAATATCCTCGCCATCAACGCCTCCATCGAGGCCGCCAGGGCCGGCCAGGAGGGAAAGGGCTTTGCGGTCGTTGCCGTAAAGGTCCGGGAGCTGGCCGAACAGATCAAGGATCTGACCAGCGAAGTGGATGTCGGCATCCATAACGTCCAGTCCGGCGCCAGCCAGCTAAGCGGCAGCATCCAGTCCTCCCAGGAGGCGCTGGGGCACAGCCTGAACACCGTAAACAGCACGTACGAATCCTTCCAAAAAATCACTGCCGCCGCGGACGGGGCGTCCTCCGTACAGGATGAGATCTCCGGCGTGATCAATGACTCCAACCAGGCGCTGCAGCTTATTTACCAGTTCTTCCACAGCATCCAGAAGCGCTATCAGGAGGTGGTAACGCATATCGAGCATGCGAAGAAGCTTGGGACCACAAAGAGCTGTATGTTTGAAGATATTGATAATATGATGTCGCAGATTCCGGTGATTGTGAAAGAGGTGCAGTCTGAGAAAGGGTGATGGCCTTATTTCAATTTAAGGATTCGTGAAAAGGGCCGCCAGAGGCAGCTTCTATATCCAACAGAACCCCGCTTCCGCCCGGAGAAAAGCGCAGCGGACGCTAAGCTCGGAAAGACCTCGCTAAGCGCCGGCGGTTTTCTACGGGTTCTTTATGGATATAGAAGCTGCCTCTGGCTACGTTACCGGCAAGCGTAGGATCAGGAGTATGATGTTGAAATTATTACAATACTTCTAATATTACAAATTAATATGTTATAAGTCTTAATATCTTTAAATTTTTTTATATAATCTTATTTCAAAAATTATATCAATAAATATTTTGACCTTAATGACATGTCATTATCTCATGACCTCAAAATATATTTTCTTATAATCCATCCATTGCAGATATACAGACAGAAATCTGCGGCCTTTCGATAACGTAGCCCTCTCACGAATTTAAACAGTAACACGATTCCTTCAATTTTCTTAACCTTTTCTAAACCCCCTTGAACTCCTTCCCCCGGTATGCTATAATCACTCAAAATCAAAAACTGTTAAAAAACTGTTAATAAATATGAAATTAACGACGAGGTACCTGCCATGAAACACTTCCTGAAAAAATACGGCCACCTCTGGATCTTAAGCTATGGCTTTATCTATCTGCCATGGTTCATCCGTCTGGAGCAAACCGTCACCAGCCATTACCATGTGATCCACTCCTCCCTCGACGACCGGATCCCGTTTAACGAATATTTTATTATCCCTTATCTCCTGTGGTTCGTGTACGTGGCGGGCGCCATCACGTATTTCTTTTTCACAAACCGCGAGGACTATTACCGGCTCTGCATCTTTCTCTTTACGGGGATGACCCTGAGCCTGTTGATCTGCACCCTGTTCCCCAACGGGACAGATTTCCGCCCCGTCGTGGATCCGGATAAAAACCTCTGTTCCAGAATTGTATCGATCCTGTACCAGACCGACACCTGTACCAACGTATTTCCCAGCGTACATGTATACAATTCCATCGGAACACACATTGCCATCATGAAAAGCGAACAGCTCCGCTCCCGCCGCTTAATACGGACCGCGTCCTTTGTCCTGATGGTTTCCATCTGCCTGGCCACTGTCTTTTTAAAGCAGCACTCCGTCATAGACGGCGTGGCCTCCGCCCTCCTAAGCGCCTCCATCTACCCGCTGGCCTATGCAGGATGCGCCCAGGGCAGAGAAAAAACGCGGCCCGAGTTCATCCGCTAAATGTGCATGCAAGCATGCCCACTTGGCTCGCTGCTCGCGGGAATAAAACAGAGAGCATCCGGACATCATCCGCGCTCTCTGTTTTATTTCTGTATGCGCTCCATTCATAAACTGAACAAAATTCCTGAAAAAGCACACAGTGTCAGATTCTACAAGTATCAGGATTTCATATCAAAACTCCGCGCCAATTCTAAGCCAGCCAATAACGTAGCCAGAGGGCGCTTTTGTATCCATAAGGAACCCGTAGAAAACCGCCGGTACTTAGCGAGGTCTTTTCGAGCTTAGTACCGCTGCGCTTTTCTCCGAGCGGAAGCGGGGTTCCGTTGGATACAAAAGCGCCCTCTGGCGGCCCCTTCACGCCCTCCCCACGCTTAATTAAACCCATAAAACTTCTGCGTAATCTTATAACAGGCGATCGATACCTTCCGCCCGCCCTTTCCCGGCAGGTTTACGCCCTGTCCCAGGAATCCCCACCGCAGCCGCAAATACAGCGGGAAATTACTCTGCTTTAAATACTGCCACAGCTCCCGTTTTTTACCCAGATCCTCCTCCGTCCCGGAGCGGATGGCCAGAATCGAGGAGACGGTCATCATGATCTCCAGATAGCGGATCATATAGCGCTTCAGCTTCCGGTCCGCAAGCTTCATCACATCGCAGCAGCCAAGCATCAGCTTTGTCACCCGGATCTGCTGATCCAGGCGGCCGATCATCACCTTCTCATTGACAGACTGATCGTCGCGGCCGATGAAATACCGGTAAAAATTCACATCCAGGTAGTACATGGATTTCACATACGGGAGCGGCTGGTAGACAAAGATATTGTCCACATAAAACGTGTGCTCCGGCAGCTTAAGCCCGCACTCCCTCAGAAGCCCTGTGCGGTAAATCACGGAATGCATCAGGATATACTGGCCCAGTATGAACATCTTCACCCCGCTCCAGTCCGTGATCTCTTCCCTGGGGATAGCGCTTTTGTAGCTCATCACCTTCTTACGCCTGGCGCCCTGCTTCTCATACACAAAGTTCGTCACCATCATATCCGGGCTGCTCTCCATGGCCGCAAATTCCCGCAAAGCCGCAAGGACTCTCTCGTAAGCCTCCCCGTTCACCCAGTCATCGCTGTCCACGACCTTAAAATAGAGGCCCGAGGCATGGGAAAGCCCTGTGTTCACCGCCTCGCCGTGGCCGCCGTTTTCCTGATGGATGGCGCGGCAGATACCGGGATAGCGCGCCTCGTATTCATCGGCAATCTGCGGCGTCTCATCCTTCGCGGAGCCGTCGTCCACGATCAGGATTTCCACCTCGTCCCCGCCCGGGAGCAGGGACTCAATGCAATTTCTCATATACGCGGCGGAATTGTAGCAGGGGATCGCAAAGGTCAAAAGCTTCAATCCTCTATACCCCCTCCCCTTCTGCCGCCATGGCCTCATTTACCGCATCCTCACAGGAGCGCATGGCCAGGATCGTCTGCTCAAACAGCCGGTTCAAATCCCAGGAAAGCATGTCCGCGCCCTCTTTGATAACATCCCTGGAGCAGCCGGCCGCAAATTTTTTGTCCTTAAATTTCTTCTTTAAGCTGGATGCCTCCATGTCCTTTGCGCTCTTCGAGGGCCGCATCTTCGCAGCCGCCCAGATAAGCCCGGTCAGCTCGTCCACGGCGTAGAGCACCTTTTCCATCTCATGCTCCGGGGCTGTCTTCACGCGGCGGCCGTATCCGTGGCTGATCACGCCGTGGATCACCTCCTCCTCCGCGCCGCCCTCTCTCAAAAGCTCGGGAGCTTTTAAGCAGTGTTCATCCGGGTAAAGCTCAAAGTCAATATCATGAAGAAGGCCCACAATTCCCCAGAACGCCTCCTCCTCCCCGTAGCCCAGCTCGCGCGCATACCAGCGCATCACACCCTCCACCGTCAGGCCGTGACGGATGTGGAACGGTTCCTTATTATACGTTTTCAAAAGCGTCAGCGCCTGTTCTCTGCTCAGTGATGTTTTCATTTTTCTCTTTCCTTTCGTTTTCTATCCTCCGGTTTTTTACCTTATATAGTTATATCAAAATCCAGCCATAAAATAAAGGCCAATTTTTACAGAAAAATATATATACTTCCATTTCAGAACATGTTATTATAGAATACGGGCTGTCCCGGCGTATATAAAACATGCTCCGGCGCCCGCTGCGCTTTTTTGCAGCGCTTTGCCGCATGCCGGATATGCGGGGCAGCCCATTCACTATTACAGGAAATGGAACGAAACTGCTATGAACAAGAACACGATTGCATTACTCACAGCCGCTTTTTGCGCCGCCTCCCTCGCCGGGTGCGGCAAAGGCCGCCCTGATCCTGATTTGCAGGACGCTGCCGTGGAGAGCGCGCCCGTAGAGCTCACGGTCTGGGGCTCAGAGGAGGACGAGGCGCTCTTAAGCCAGATCATCCGCGATTTTACCGCCGCCCACCAGGGAGAGGCTAAGCTGCGCATCACCTTTGCGCCGCAGGGGGAATCCCAGTGCAAAGACGTATTACTCGCCGGGCCTAAGGACGGGGCCGATGTCTTTACCTTTGCCGACGATCAGATAAGCGCCCTGGCGGCGGCCGGAGTGCTTGAGCCTGTCCCGGAGCCGGAGGCCATACAGAGCGCGGGACTGCCCAGCGCCGTGGAAGCCGCCTCCGTGGACGGCGTGCTCTACGCCTGGCCCCTGACCGCGGATAACGGCTATTTTCTCTATTATAATAAAGACTATTTCACGCAGTCCGATGTCCAGACGCTTGACCGCATTCTGGAAATCGCCGCCGCACAGGACCGGACGTTCTGCATGGACTGGTCCTCTGCCTGGTATGTGTACGCTTTTTTTGGAAATACCGGCATGGAAGTCGGCTTAAGCGCGGACGGGATCACGAACTACTGCACATGGAACAGCCAGGAGGGAGCGATCCGCGGCGCGGACGTAGCGCAGGCCATGCTCGATATCGCAGAGAGCCCGGGCTTTGAAAGCCGCACCGACACGGAATTCCTGGAAGGCGTAAAGGACGGCTCTGTCATCGCAGGCGTCAGCGGCGTGTGGAACGCCGTCGCATTACAGGAAGAATGGGGCGACGCCCTGGGCGCCTCCAAACTTCCTGCCTATACCTGCGGCGGACGTCCGATCCAGATGGCATCCTTCTCCGGCTGCAAGCTGATCGGCGTCAACGCCTATTCCGAACACGGAGACTGGGCGGCAAAGCTGGCTGAATACATCACCAGCGAACAGAACCAGAAGCTCCGCTTTGAACTGCGCGGGCAGGGGCCGGCCAACAAAAACGCGGCCGCCTCCCGCGAGGTCCAGGACGCCCCGGCCATCGCCGCGCTTCTTGCGCAGTCCGAATATTCGAGCCCTCAGAGGGTCGGCGGAAACTTCTGGGAGCCTGTCACAGTCTTTGCGCAGAACATGGCCGCCGGCAATCCCGACGGCACGGATCTGCAAAATCAGCTCGATAAGATGGTCGAAGGCGTCACAGCAAGGTAGGGGGGACTGACATGAAACACAAACTCAGCATCCAGAAGCGCCTCATACTCCCCGTCGTACTCCTGGGGATTGTGGCGCTGATTTCCAATATCCTGTCCATTTTCAGCATTCACAATGTAAATGCAAATGCTGCCAATATCGTGGACAACTACATGGTCGGCGAGGCCATGCTGGCAGGCATCCACCAGTCTGTCATGAATATCCACAAACTGGCCCTGTCCCACATCGTCGCCACCGATTACTCCACGATGATTAAGGTCGTAGGGCAGATCAAGGAGGAAGAACGCGGGCTGGACATCCAGATGGCCGAGTATGAGACATACGTCATACGGACCGCCTCCTACCAGGAGCTTCTGGAAAATTATGACTCCTTTAAGGATTCCCTGATCCGCCTCGTGTGCGCCAGCGCGGACAGCAAGACCCAGGATGCCTACGCGCTCGCCAACGGGGATGTCGCCCGTTTTGCCGAGGCCATTGAGCGCAATATTGACGATCTGTACGAATCCATTACCTCCCGCGCAGCCAATGCCAGGACGAGGCTTATGGCCGTTTACATCACCTCCCTCATCATCAGCGCCCTCTCCATTGTGACCGGGATCCTTCTGATACTGGCCGCCCTGCGGATCATCGCCCGCTATGTGGTCGCGCCGATCCGGGGGGCGATCCGGTCGCTTCACGGCAGCTCCGAACGCATTGACGGCGTGGTGGGCGAGGTGCTTGACCGCACCCGCACTTCCAATGAGAGCACCGGGGAGCTCTCCCAGCTCGCGGGCAATCTCTCAGCCGCCATACAGGAGGTGGCCGGCAGCGCCTCCTCGATCAACGGCAGCGCGGAGCGCGTCCGCGGCGATGTCAATGACATGGCCGAGACATGCGCGGCTCTTATGGAATATTCCATTGCCATGCGCACGCGCGCAGATGAAATGCAGCGATCCGCACAGACGACGATGGAGGTCATCAGCGCCAAGGCGTCGGAGATTCTCTCCGTCCTCAGCGAGGCAATCGAGCAGAGCAAAAGCGTGGATCAGATCCAGATCCTCACCACGGATATCATGGGGATCTCCTCTTCCACCAACTTGATCGCCTTAAACGCCTCTGTGGAAGCCGCGCACGCCGGCCACGCCGGAGAAAGCTTTTCCGTCATTGTAAATGAGATCCGCCGCCTTTCCCGCTCCTGCGCCGACACAGCGGGCCACATCCAGTCCATCAATGAGACGGTGACAGGCGTTGTACACAGCCTCTCAGGGCACGCCCAGGATCTGGTAGATTACTTAAATGACTCGGTCTTAACAGAATTTGAAGAATTTGTCCGCTCCGGAAAGCAGTACCACGAGGACGCCGCCTACATTGAAAAAGCCATGGAGGAGTTCAACGGCAGGGCCTTTAGCCTCCGCAGCTCGATGGAGGAAATCACGGATTCCATCGGAACCATCACAAAATCCATGGATGACAGCGCCGCCGGCGTCACAGGCGTCGCTGACAGCGCCCGCAGCCTGGCGGCCGACATGGAGGACATCACAGGGCGGATGGACATCAACCAGCAGATCGTGACCGAGCTGCGCGGGCAGACGGAAATGCTTGCCAATATGTAACGGAACTGCTGCGGCAGACAGGCCAGCCGCCCACGGAATATTTCTCCGGGCGCATCCGCCGCCTTTCCCCGCCATACCCGCATTCCCTTACTCACGGCGCAGCAGAAAGAAGCGCCCGGCGATCTGCCCAAGGCGCCACAGATAGTCCGCCGCTTCCACGCTCTCTGTCACATAGATCGGAAAGCTTGCGATCCGCTCCCCGTCCATATAGTAAGAAGCGCTCCCGACCACGCTCCCGGCCTCCACGGGGGCCTTCTTTTCTTTTGCATACTCGTAGCGGATATCCGGCTGTTCCCCCTCCTTTAAAAGCAGCTTAAGCGTCTCCTGCTCCGCTCTTAAATTAAAGGACAAGGGGGCTGTCTTCTGCCTGCCGTCAGTCACCTGAAGCGGCGGAAATGTTTTATCCCGGTCAAACACTTCATAGTAATCGTACGTCTCAAACGCATAGCGGCAAAGCTTTTTCATATCCTCCCATTTATACGTCTTGTGCGGCGGCCAGCCGCAGCCGAGAAGCGCCACAATAAAGCGCCTTCCGTCCTTTTTGAGGGCCGAAATATAACAGTACCCCGCCCCTCCGGTGAAGCCCGTCTTGCCGGACAGCGCTTCGGGCATCATATTTAAGAGCGCATTGTGGTTTGCCAGATAAAACGACCGCTTCCCCTCCTTATCCTGGATCGTCCGGGAAGCGGTTCTCGTGATCGAAAGAAACGCCTCCCTTTTTGGCGAGAGCTCCACACAGTAGCGCATGATCCGCGCCAGATCCGCGGCTGTGGTGGAGTGGGCCTCCCCGTCCTCCTTCCTCGTCCCGTCCAGCCCGTTGGGCGTCACAAAGCAAGTATCCGCGCAGCCGATATCCCTGGCCTTCTGGTTCATCATGGCCGCGAATCCCTCCACGCTTCCGCCGATGTGCTCCGCCACGGCCACGGCCGTGTCATTGTGCGATTCCAGCATCAGGGAATACAAAAGATCTCCCAGCCGGTACTCCTCCCCCTCCCGGATATTGAGCTGCACATCCGGCATGGAAGCCGCGTAGGAGCTGACCGAAACCCAGTCCTCCTCATTCCCCTCCTCCAGCGCCAGAATACAGGTCATGATCTTCGTGGTGCTGGCCATGGGCCGTCTGACATCCGCCTCCTTGCCGTACAGCACCCGCCCCGTATCCGCGTCCATCAGCACAGCCGACTGCGCGTAGAGCTTTAATTCCTGCGCGTCCCCGGCGGCTTCTGCCGCGGTTTCTCCGCCTTCCTGCGCATAACAGACCGCCGCCCCCTGGAGCGAGCCCGCGCCCGGCAGAGCCAGGAGCAGGCCGGCCAGAAGGGCGGCGGCGTTTTGTCCGATTCGTCTGTATCCTGTTTTCCATTCATGTCGCTTCTGTCCGGGCCTTTTAGCTGCTTCTCCCATATGTCTCTCCAAACAGCTTCTTTAAGAAAACCTTATGCGCCGGATCCGGCTCTTATGATTTTAATGAGCGTTCCAGCGCCTCGTTGAGCGCCTCTGTCCCGGGCAGCGCGAAGCGCCCCCCTGCGATGATGGCTGTCCGCGTCCCGTCCGGCCCCACTGCCTCGATGCGGTCAAGCTCCGAATAGGGGATCGTGATATCCGTATGGCAGTTAAAATACGCCTCCTTTGGCCTTTCCTTCCTGAGGGCCGAAACCTCATTGTCCCTGGCCGTCATCTCCTTGCCGTCCGGGTTATACATCGGGCAGTCCTCCATGCGGCTGTAGCACGTATCGCCCACCGCAAAGTGGGGGCCCATCTTTTCCGCTATCAGGATCGGGAATTTATCTAAAATCCCGTACCGCACCGCCGTCTCATAGGCCGTCGTATTGGTCCCAATGGCAAATTCCCCCATGGGAAGCGAGTCATGGTTTTTCAAAATCACCTGCTTCACCAGCGCGCGGCACTCTCCCGGGTCCTCAAAATTCCTGCACGTATAGGACGCCGTTTTCCCGTCCTTAAACACAATCTCCAGATCGCGGAACTGAAAATCGCCGATATACACGCTTCCCACGTGCAAAAGCCCTTCGGTTCCCTTAAGCATGGGGGAGGTAAAAACCTCTCCCACCGGAATATTCACATCCGCCACGCAATTCTCAAAATTCGTCTCCTTTGCCGGATCCCGTAAGGGATGCAGCTTCACCGTAAGCTCCGTCCGGTTCTCCCCCCGCCCGGTGACATATACATACTCCGCCCGGTCAAGCGCGTCGATCAGCACCTGCTGGATCCCGCGGTACAGCTCATAGTCCAGGGTATTGATGCGGATCGTCTCCCCGAAAATCTCCTCAAACGACGGCCCGATCTCCGGCAGCGGAAACGCGATGATCGTAAAACTCGTCTCACTGCCCGGGATATAGGCATCCACAATCCGCGACGCCTCACTGGCATAGGAGATCACCCGCTTTTCCTGCTTCTCGCTTAAGGAAAACGCCTCTCTCTTATTCTGAGGCGCAAAGCCTTCCCCGCCGAAGGTCTCCACCACAGCCGGGCCCGCATATCCGGCCGCCAGCTCCTTATACTGCTCATAGGCGACCTGCAGGACCGACAGCTTCCGCTCCCGGAACGCCTTGTCAAAATAGACCGCCTGATCATAGCGGTGATCATACTCATACTGGCGGTTCGCCGGCCCCGCATAATACCCGTTCACCCTAAAGGCCGCCCGGTTCATGGTCCCCACCGCCGCGCGGCAGATCACCGGCTCAAGGCCCATGGCGCGGAAATTTTCCACCGCCGCGCGGATCATGCGCTCAAAGCCGATATGGTAGCGGATCTGGACGGTTTTTTTACGCTTATAATCACGCCCCGAGACCTCAAAGCCCTTTTTATACCCTTCGGTAAATGTATCCGCCATCCGCCGGATCGTCTCCTCCGGAAGTCCGTTCAAAAACGCCGCCACTGAGCGCTCCGTCCCGGAAATATACTCGCCAAAGCGGTATAAATACCGCAGATCCGTCAAATCGCTGTCCATGATAATGGACAGGGCAAAGTCAAGCGACGGATCCAGCGTCTCGCGGACGCGGTACGTCAGCGTCATATCGCAGTAATCACTCACAAAATAATAGAGCGCTTCCTTCACCGCGCCAAAATCCGGCTCGTCCTCCTCGAACCGGTTATAGACCTCGATGAACACCTCCTCAAGGATCGTCATATCCGTCAGACGCCCCTCAAAGGCAAAAACAATCATGCTGCGGATCTCGGCGTACAGAAAGGAAAGCCATGCGCCGATATCCTCCCCCAGCTCCCTGACCGCGCAGGAAGGATTGGCAAAACTGTCCTCATACGCGGACGGCAGGATATCCGCGTAAAGCGCATGATTTAATGCCTCCCACTCCTTTAGGGAAAGGCTGTCAAGCCGCCCCGCCTCCTGCATCCCATACACCCGCTCCACGAGCAGGATAAACTGCGCCGTCCGCTCAAAATACGCTCTCCACGGCTTACGCGCCGTCTTCTCTTCCTCCATCCGGCGGATCCGCCCAAGCGCCAGCTCATGGCGCTCCCTCACCGCGTCCGCGCCGATCAAAACGGCCTCGCCGCCGTCCTTCTCTCTTCCTGCTTCGCCATCAAACTCCATATCCGTCACCTCTTCACTCCGAGCAGAATCATCACCAGCCACCAGATCAGCAGCAGTCCGGAGACAATCATGCCAATCCGCGCCAGAATATAATTCTTCTCCTCTTCTTTTAACGCTTTCCTCCCATACAGCAGCGCAGACACTGACAAAAGCAGGCTGCAAAAGCACATGGCCAGCGCCGGCATGGGGGTATTTCCCTGATTTCTCACACTGAGGGCCATCCCCGCGCCGCCGAGAAAGAGGGCAGACAGTGTCAGCCCCAGGCACGGGTAGCCCAGCGCCGCCAGCGGCTTTTTGATATAAGAAAACGGCCTCTCCTCACTCTGGTTATCTTTTTGACGCGCCATCCATAAGCCTCCTGATTCCCCTGCAGAGCATCAGACAAAGATACCCCGCGATTCCTCCAATCGTATTCAAAAACATATCGTCCACATCAAAGCTGCCCACCTTAAACACAAGCTGCACTGTCTCAATCCCCAGCGTAAAGAGAAAGCTTAGGACAATCACCGTGTGCCATCTCCCGCACCGCCGGCTGATGAGGGGCAGAATAAAGCCAAAAGGCATAAAGCAGACCACATTTCCCACTGTATTCATCAAAAACGCCTTCATGCCCAGCAGCTCGCGATACTTGTAAAACCTCGTTATCTCCCTGAAAAGAACGAGATTATAGGCGTAATCCGTCTGATCCGTCCGCCCAAATCCGTCCGAAAAAAACATAAAATATGTGATAACCGCCAGATAGCCGATAAAAAGAAGCCAGTAAACCATCCGGCGAAACCTTGTCCTTTTTCTCATCATTACCCAATCTTTTAGCGAAACATGTTCCATCCTTTCCGTTTCCGAATGATCCCGCAGCCGGGCAGAGAAGCTCTCTTCCCCGGCCTGCCCCTGTGCAAAAAGAATACTGCAGTTCCCTGCAGCATTCTTCCCGGTCAGATATCGTATCGTACATGCAGCGTCCCTGTAGCCGCCGTCTCATCTAAAAGGTAATCTTTGCCTTCCTTTTCAAAAGAAAGGAACCGCTGACAATCGCCAGCACGCCGGCGGCAAGTCCCACTGTGATCAGAACGCTTCCGATCACAATGTTAATCACCCCGGCCGCGCGCATCGTCTTATACACCTGTTCCATGGACGTTCCCCTCTCCCGCCCCCTGATCCGCACCATACTGCGCATAATACGCGTCAATCGCGGACTTGATGGCGTCATCAATCACAATCTCCCCGCGGCATTCCTGATTATACAGACGCCCCACCACATCCTTCATGGACACGATTGCCGCCGCCTTAAAGCCGTAGAGCTCCTCTATCTCCTCCAGCGCGCTCTTTTCCCCCTTGCCCCGCTCCATGCGGTTTAAGGAAACGATCAGGCCTTTGATCTCCACATCGGCCTGCGCCCGGATGATCGGATACGTCTCCTCAATCGATTTCCCGGACGTGGTCACATCCTCAATCATCACCACGCGATCCCCGTCCTTAAGTTTACTTCCAAGGAGAATCCCCGCGTCGCCGTGATCCTTCTCCTCCTTGCGGTTTGCGCAGTAGCGGACATCCTTTCCGTACAGCTCGCTTATCGCCATCGCCGTGGCCACAGCCAGCGGGATCCCCTTATAAGCCGGCCCAAACAGGACATCAAACTCCAGGCCGAAATTGTCGTGGATGGCCTTTGCATAGTATTCCCCCAGCCTGCGGAGCTGCGCGCCTGTGACATACGCGCCCGCATTCATAAAAAACGGGGACTTCCTGCCGCTCTTTAGCGTAAAGTCTCCGAATTTCAAAACGCCGCTCTGCACCATAAACTCTATAAATTCTTTCTTATACTGCTCCATCGAATCCAAAACCTCCCTGTCCGCAGGCCGCCTCCTGTCCCGGAAAATGCCCGCCTGCACTGTCTGTATAACGCTTTTATGCCATTTTCAACGGATACTTGCCATTTTCCATCTTCTTTATAATAAAAATCAGGGAAGGAACCTATCAAATAGCTTTTTCATTCTAACATATTTCCTGTCTATATTCAACCTGTTTCCGTTTATCTTTTCAATGCCGATCGCCGTTAATGTAACGGTTCAGATACCCCCGGTTACCCATTAATGGCTTTCACTTTTTCGCAAATCCGCTGTAATTCCCCCAAATAAACAGCGGCAAAATTAAAGGCGGAGAAAGGATTGCACAGGAAATGCCAAATAAGAATGAATCATTATAACGCTTGACCGATTTGCTGATTTGCAACAAGTCAACAACCCTGCTGCAAGCAACGGGCGTCAAACTTGCAGCGCTGCAGAGCAGCAGGGTATTTGACCCTCGCGGCAGCCGCCAAATGTGCATGCAGGCATGCCCACTTGGCTCGTTGCCCGCGGGAATCAAAGAGGCAAACGGCGGGCATAAATTTGTAACAGATCTACCCCGCCGCTTTATACAGGCCCGCCGCCCGCGCATTTCTATACGCCTAAATCATAAACAACGTATCAAAATCCGTCTTCAGATGCGGGAACATCACGAGCTGTAAATCTTCTTTATTTTCTTCACGGACTGTTTTATATAAATAGAAATACGTCGTCCCGTCTTCACGGCCATCGTTTAAATAGATTTCTACCTGTCTTTTTCTCCAGTCCGCCAGCCAGTATTCAGACACGCCGACACGCTGATAAATATTCATTTTTTCACCGCGGTCATAGCTTTCTGTCGAGTCGGAGATCACTTCCATGACCATCCGCGGAATTCCGGTCAGCGACACATTTTTTCTGTCTCTGGTATTACAGTTGATTGAAACGTCCGGTATCACAATCTTATTCCCGTTTTCGCTCCATTGATACTGAACACCGTCTCCGAGAACACGGCATAAGGAATCTGTAAGCTGCCGCCCAATCATAACCACAAAATTATTGATTACAAATGAATGCTCGATAAACGTATTGCTCATATCCTGTACAGGCATCGCGTCCATCCGTCTTACCTCTTTTCTTCCTCACCCTACAGCCCCAATCAGCTCCCGGATGTCCTCTGTCCCATACCGCTCCATGTACGCCGCAATCCCGTCCGCGATCTCCACAGCCGCGTCAGGGTTGCGGAAATTCGCCGTGCCCACAGCCACCGCCGTGGCCCCTGCCAGCAAAAACTCAATCGCGTCGTCGGCTGTCATGATGCCGCCCATGCCGATGATCGGAAGCGATACGGCATGCGCTGTCTCATACACCATGCGCACCGCGATCGGCTTCACCGCCGGGCCTGATAAGCCTCCGGTCCGGTTTGCCAGCGCAAAGGTTCTTTTATGGATATCGATCTTCATGCCGGTCAGGGTATTAATCAGCGACAGCGCGTCCGCGCCCCCGGCCTCAGCCGCCCGGGCCATCTCGGTGATATCCGTCACATTGGGGCTCAGCTTCATGATCACCGGCTGGCGCGCATGGCGCTTCACCTCCCTGGTGATGGCCTCCACCGCCTTTGGGTCCTGACCGAAGGCAATGCCGCCTTCCTTCACATTGGGGCAGGAAATATTGATTTCCATCAGATCAACCGGCTGCGCGGACAGCTTTTCCACCACGTCCACATAGTCGGAGACGCTCTTTCCACACACATTGACAATAATTTTGGTGTCAAACTGTTTCAGGAACGGGATATCCCGCCTGGAAAACAGGTCAAAGCCGGGATTCTGCAGGCCAATAGCATTGAGCATGCCGCCGTAGACCTCCGCAATGCGCGGCGTGGGATTGCCCGGCCACGGTTCATTGGCCACGCCCTTTGTCACCACCGCGCCCAGCCGGTTTAAATCCACCAGCGCGGAATACTCTTCGCCTGAGCCAAAGGTCCCGGATGCGGTCATAACGGGATTTTTAAGCTCCACACCGGCAATCGTTACCGCCGTCTTACTCATAGCTCCACCTCCCCGGCCAGAAATACAGGGCCGTCCTTACAGATCCGGCGGTTGCGCACATTGCTGTGGGCGTCCGTCTCCCTGGTCCGGCACACGCAGGCCAGGCACGCGCCCACGCCGCAGGCCATCCGCTCCTCCAGCGATACATACAGACGGATCCCCTGTTCCTCTGCATACTCCTTTAACGCCTTAAGCATCGGCGCCGGGCCGCAGGCATACATCACGTCCGCCGTAAGACCGCGCCCGCGGATCACGTCCAGGACATTGCCTTTATCCCCCGCGCTGCCGTCCTCTGTGGCCGCGAACACTTCGCCGTACGCCTCAAACTCGTCCCGCAGAAACATCTGCGAATCGCGGTAGCCCAGGATAATCTGCTTCTCACAGTTTAAGCTCTTCGCCAGCTCCAGCATGGGGGGAATGCCGACCCCGCCCCCGATCAGGAATACGTTTTCACCCTCCAGCGGAAAGCCGTTCCCTAAAGGCCCCATGATTTCAATGGGATCCCCTGACTCATACAGCGAGAATTCCTTTGTTCCCGCGCCTGCTGCGCGGTAAACGATGCGCAGCCGGCCTTCCTCCGGATCCGTCTCACAGATGCTGATCGGCCGCGGCAGAATCCTTGAGCCGTCCCGGCTGTACACGTTTATAAACTGGCCCGGCCCGGCCTCCTTTGCCGCCTCTGTGACGATCCACATGCTGAAAATGTCCGGCGCGAGCGCCTCCTGGCTGTAAACCACAGCCGTCTCCTTTACCTGCGCCATACGGCTCTCCTCCTTATAACACGCGGTTAATGTCCTGAATCATATCCATCACGGCCTGCCTGGCCGCCTCACCGAAGCGCCCCGCCCCGAAATCAGCGTACTCCTCCTTCTTCCAGGCCGCTATAATGCCCCGGGATGAATTGACGATCGCCCCCAGGCCGTCCTCATTAAAGCAGTGCCTTAAATCCTCCGCAGCGCCGCCCTGCGCCCCGTAGCCCGGAACCAGGAAATATGTACGCGGCATCTGTTTTCTGAGCGCCCGGCTCATCTCCGGATACGTCGCGCCCACCACGGCCCCCACATTGCTGTAGGCCCCGTCCATGGAAGCGCTCCCCCACTCCGCAACCTTGTCCGCCACGAGCTCATACAGGGGCCTTCCGTCAATCAGGCAGTCCTGGAATTCCCCGCTCGACGGATTGGAGGTCTTAACCAGGACAAAAATTCCTCTGTCATACTCGCTGCAGGCATCCACAAACGGCTTTACGCCATCCGTCCCGAGGTAAGGGTTCACCGTGATATAATCTGTGTCAAATCCCGCGAAGGAAGCGCCGCCCACCTTCACGCGGCCGATATGCCCCGCCGCGTAGGCTGCCGAGGTCGAGCCGATATCGCCCCGCTTCACATCCCCGATGACAATCAGGCCCTTTTCCCGGCAGTATCGAACCGTGCGCTCATATACCTTAAGCCCCTCAAGGCCAAACTGCTCATACATGGCAATCTGCGGCTTCACAGCCGGAATCAAATCCGCCGTGGCGTCCACAAGTTCCCGGTTAAACTGCCAGACCGCCTCCGCGGCCCCCTTAAGCGTCTCGCCAAACTCATCAAACGCCTTCTCAAGCACCTGCTCCGGGATATAGCCGAGCATAGGATCAAGGCCAACGCAGACCGGGGCCTTTGTGTCCTGTATCTTTTCAATTAATCGCTGAACCATCGCTTCCTCCTTACGGGGTGTATCTTGTCGTCGTTATCCTGTACAGGCGGGAGATGGAAAACTCTGCCTGTCATCTTTCCTTATTTTAGCATATGGGGCAGGGGCTTTCAAGTAGGGAATCGTGAAAGGGCCCCGGCGTCCCGCCCTGGAGCGTCAGCGTTGCCACATAATCCCCATTTTTATACGCCTTCGCCGCAAACTGCTCCTCTGTCTCTGTCTTCAGCTCCATCCACAGCTCCTCCGCCGCCAGCATAATATGCGACAGCATCACGCCGATGCTGAAGTCCCGCATCCCCTTTTCCGCCTTCAGGGAAATGCGCGGTTTCCTCGCAAATACATAGATCCGGTCCGAATACACGACAAAACGCCACGGCTGCGCGTTAAAGGCTGACGGGGCCAGGCGGGCCGCTTTCAGCACGGTTTTCATCTGCTCCCCGGCCTCTTCCTTGAATGTGCATAAACTGTTTAAAGGGAGGCGCTTTGCCAGGGGGCTTTCCCGGTAAAGCTTTCCCTCCGGGTAGCCGAAGGCGACGAGGATCACACACTTTTTCCCGTTCTTCACAGGCTGGTCGGGCCGCGAGCCGCCCAGGTAGCACGTTCCCAGGCCCTTGGCCGTCAGATACAGCACGATCTGTTCCATGATATAGCCCGCGTTCCGCTCATACCCGTCCACGGTCTCCGAATACAGCGCCAGATAGTACGGCGCTTCCACTTTCCACATTCCCCTGATACGGACATGCTTCGCATCCGGCTCCAGAATCTCCAGCTCGATCCGGATACGGTCATTTAACCTGGACGTCTTCTCAAAAAACGACAGGATCTTACTCTTAAGATGCTCCGGCGCCTCGCGCTTTGTGTAGTTTCTCACAGACTGCCTGCATCCGATTGCCTCATACAGATTCATCCCTCTTCCCCCTTTTTCCTGACATGCGGCATCTCCCTGTCCTTTCTCAGATCAGTCCTGATACAAGCGGTACAACCGCCACGGTCAGAAGTCCCGCCACCGCTATCGCAAGGCTGCTCATGGCGCCCTCAAGCTCTCCCAGCTCCAGGGCCCTGGCCGTCCCGATCGCATGGGCCGCAGTTCCAAGCGCCAGCCCCTTTGCCATGGGCTCCTCAATCTTACATATCTTAAACAGCCCGTCAGCAATGATATTCCCCAGTATACCGGTGATGATAATGCTGACGACCGTAATGGTCACAATTCCTCCCGCTTCCTCGCTGATCCCCATCCCGATCGCTGTGGTGATGGACTTGGGGAGCAGGGTGACATAGTAGTCATGGTTCAGCCCAAACAGCCTTGCCATGACGAAAATGCTCCCGGCGCTTCCCAGCACGCCTGCCAGGATCGATGCCGCGATGGCAAACGAATAGCGCTTCAGATAGCCGAGCTGGCGGTACAGCGGAATCGCCAGGCACACTGTCGCGGGAGTCAGGAAGTAGCTTAAATAAGCCGCTCCTCTATTATATTCCTCATAGCTGACATGAAATACCGATAAAAACAGAATCACGAGCACGATCGCCACCAGCAGCGGGTTTAAAAGCGCCAGTCCCGTTTTCTTTTTCAGCCATACGCCGAACAGATACGCCCCAAGGCTTAACAGCATGCCGGAATAGAGGGACGCATGGATCAACTCGTTCATATGCCCTCCTTTTTACGCGGCCTGCGGACAAGCCCCTGCGCCACCTTTGCCGTCAGGATCATCACAAACACCGTGGAGACCGCTGTAATCACCAGCAGCGGAACCAGAATATCGCGCATCTGCCCCATACTGTTTAACAGCCCGGCCCCGGCCGGAATGAAAGTCAGGGGCATGATATCCAGGAAGAAATCGCCGGCCTCCGAAACCTCCTCCACCTTAATAACGCCAAAGCACAGGAAGCCCAAAAGGATAAAAAGGCCGTATACGCCGGCCGGAACCGGCAGCGGAAGAACGTAATTTAAAAATTCCCCTGCCATGGTGATGCCAAACAGAATGGTCGCCTGTTTCAAATATTTCATCCGCTTACATCCTCTCTTACCAAAATATACATGATATCGGGGCCAAAAGGTCTTTTGCCCCCTTTGATACCGGATTGCTCCGCACTTTGTGCTCCCGCAATCCTCAAAAACATTCAAAATCCGCCCTGATCGGGCTCCTTTTTCATGTTTTTGGCGGGTCCCAGGTTCAAAAATCCTTATCCAAGCGGGCTTGCATCGGATTTTAGACCTTTTGACCCGAGTATCATATTAATTCATTTTATCACTCCCCCTTTTATCGGACAATATAAAAATCATCTTAAATTCATTAATTTTTATTGAATATTTTGCCCGTTCCGTATATACTGGTTACCATTCATGACGAATGCGTCCAAAGGAGGATTGTTTGGTGAAGCTGATTAAAACCGCCGCCCTGACAGCGGCCCATAAGCGCGATCTGGGCAGGCTGGAGGATGCCTGTAAAAACGGGGCGGACGCCCCTGTCCGCTTTCCCCTTGAGGATGCGGATCTCACATTCCTGCTCTATGAAACAACCCCGCCCGCCCGGCTTGCCGCCGCGCTTTTTCTTATTATGCCCCAAATCCCGGATTCTAACGACGCGGCCGAATGCATTGCCTATACCCATCCCGCGCTTCGCAGGAGGGGATACTTCTCGCGTTTATTTGAGGCGGCCGAAACGGAGATCGCAGAAACGGATCTTCTGTTTCCCGTGTGCCGGGGCGGCAGGGGGACTCTCAAAGCCTTAGAGGCCCTGGGCGCTGAATTTTCCCATGCCGAATACCGGATGGATCTCTCCCTGCCCGGGCGCGGTCCCCTTTCCGGCGGCGGCCTTTTTGCCGTGTCCCGGCCTCAGGCCGCCGCCGGCCTTCAAGCCTCGCCCCCGCCTCAGAGCCGGAACCGCGACGCCCCCCTTATCTGCGCGGTCACCCAGGAGGCAACGGACGTCTTTTCCTACTCCTTTTCTCTTGGAAACGGCGAGGACGCCGCCTGCCATACCATACGCTATGGGACGTCTGCCTGCCTCTACGGCTTATCCGTCCGGCCCGCCCTGCGCCGCAGGGGGATCGGAAGCCGGGCCCTCTCCCATGTCCTGGCATTTCTCGCCCGGGAAGGCGTGCGCCTCGTCTTCCTCCACGTTTCCGGCGATAACCTGCCGGCCGTATCGCTGTATAAAAAAGCAGGGTTCCGTATCGCCGAAACCCTGTCCTACTATCTCTATTGAAACGCTGTAACGGTTCCGAGCGCCTCTCAACCGCTACAAAACGCCGCCGCTGTCCGCAATCGCCCGCCGCCTGAACGCTAAGTATTATCCACAACAAAGCCCTTATCCTCAATCCGGCGGCGGATATCCAGCATCCTCCAGTCCGTTCCTGCTATGATCTCCGCGCATTCCTTGAGCTGCGCGCCGATCTCGGCGGCGTCAAATTCATCAAGCTGCTTTTTATATTTCAACTGATGGTCAAGGCTGGCCCAGAAATCCATGGCAATGGTCCGGATCTGCACCTCCACCCGCATCATCTTTTTGCAGTTTGAGAAAAACACCGGCACCTCCACAATCATGTGATAGCTGCGGTACCCGTTTTCCTTCGGGCTGCGGATATAATCCTTAATGGCGATCACCTTGATGTCATCCTGCCGGGCCAGCATCCGGCTGATCTCATAGATGTCGTCAATAAAGGAACATATCACGCGGATCCCCGCGATATCGTCCAGATGCTGCGTCATGGATTCCACCGTCACGGGAAGGCCGCGCCTGTGCAGCTTATCGATAATGCTTTGCGGCCGCTTCACCCTTGACTTGATCATCTCAATCGGATTTCTGGACTTCTTTACGGAAAGCTCGTCATTCAAAACCTCCAGCTTTGTCTTCACTTCCCGTATGGCGCAGGTATACTGCATCAGGCTCTCCTTAAGCTGCTGAGCCATCCCCATCAGGCTCTCAGGAATCTCAATTTCCTTTGGGGCATTCAGCGCAAAATGGCTGATCTCGCTGCTCGGATTCAAATTCGTGTTCATCAAAAGCACCCCATTTTTTCTTTCGGTTTAATCTGCTTTTATTATACATGAGACGCCGCTTTGACACAACTAAAGAATCCATTAAATTTGTATCGGCCGGATGCTAAACCCGCTCCGCCGCATCTACCGCCTGCGCAAGCCACGGGGCTTCTATATATTCCACGGCGCCCTGATCCACGGCGTCCGCAATCTTCGGGTCAATGGGTATTTTCGCCAGCACGGGAATCCCGTACTCCTTCGCCGTCTCCTCCACCCGGCTCTCCCCGAATACGGAGATCCGCTTTTTGCAGTCCGGACATTCCAGGTAGCTCATATTTTCAACCAGACCGAGAATCGGGATGTCCATCTTTCTGGCCATATTGACCGCCTTGGCCACGATCATGGAAACCAGCTCCTGTGGGGAGGTCACGATGATAATGCCGTTCAGCGGAAGGGACTGGAATACGGTCAGCGGCACGTCTCCCGTCCCGGGAGGCATATCCACGAGCATATAATCAATATCCTTCCAGAGCGCCTCGCTCCAGAACTGCTTGATCACCCCGCCCACAATCGGGCCGCGCCAGATCACGGGATCCGTTTCGTGATCCAGAATCAGGTTGGAGGAGAGCGCCTGTATTCCCGTCGCGCTCTCCGCCGGCAGCATGAGCTGATCATCGGTCACATGCACTGTCCCATGCAGGCCGAATGCCTTGGGGATCGACGGCCCTGTGATATCCGCGTCCAGAATCCCCACCCTGTGGCCCCGCGCCCGCAGCCCGCAGGCAGTCAGGGAGGTGACAAGCGATTTGCCCACGCCCCCCTTGCCGCTGACCACGCCGATGACCTTTTTCACCGAGCTCTGAGGATGTAACGGCTCCAGAAAACTCTGCGCCGTGCGCTGCGAACAGTTCTCGCTGCAGCTTTCACAATTATGATTGCAACTTTCACTCATTTTTACATTTTCCTTTCTGCATATATGGAAGTTTGACGGCGCGTCACCTGCGGACCGCGGCCCGGCAGCTCTTTCCTTCCTTCCGGCCCCGGATCGTCCGCACAAGGCCGATCGCCTCCAGACGGCTCACGATCAGGTACACAATCATGGAGTCCACCGGCCATTTAATCAGGTTCTTGACTGCCCGCACCGGTAAAAGCGCGAGAAACGCCTTGCCCGAGGTCAGGCTGAGCCACAGCGTCGTGAGGCCCATATTGACGATCAGCACGATCGCCAGATGCACGGCGAGCACACGTGCAAACGACAGCGGCCTCTTGTAGAGGAAGGTTCCGTAAATGACGCCGGCCAGGGCGGCGTTAAACGTATATCCCGGAAAATACGGGCCTGTGGGCTTGGCCACAAACTTGACGATATCCAGGATTGCCCCGTACACACCGCCTAACACCGGGCCGAATAAATAATAGACAAACTGGTTTACCACGCTCCCAAAGCCGATCTTTAAATACGGCCCGGCCTCGATGGTAAAATACCCCAGAACGACGGAAATTGCCATGAACATGGCCGCCGCGGTAACGGCCCTTATGTTTTTCAGTTCACGGTAGGAATCCCTGTAAATGGCTGCAAACTTCTTCATAAAAAAATACCTCCTTTTCATGCAGGCCTCTCGATCTACATCAGAAGATATTTCCTATCCACGATGCAGCGGGATGCGGGGTACAGACCGCGGAATATACCGCGGTTTCGCCCTTCTCCCGGCCGCAAACCGCGTCTACCCTTCGTCCGGCTGGCAACTCCCCGTCCAGCCGGCACTTAACGCCTGTATCCCTACTCTGCGTTTCTCTGATTGTCATGTTTTGCGTGACTTTTTTTTTCGCATGTCCAGTATACCATATCTTTTGTATTTTTCAACCAAAATATGTACACAGACCGCGATCACCGCGCCCAGAAGCATCCCGCACAGCACGTCCGTCGGAAAATGGACGAACAGATACATCCTGGAAAAGGCGATGCATGCGGCCAGGGCAAGCATAACGATTCCAAAGGGCCTGTGGTAAAGAAACACGCTGACCGCTGTCTCAAACGCCGCCAGCGTATGGCCGGAGGGAAGCGAGTAATCCGCCGGGCTCGCGACCAGCAGCGCAACCGTCCCGTCCAGCCAGCAGGGGCGGCTGCGCATCACCGCATTCTTAAGGAACAGATTGCCAATCAAAAAGCCGCACAGGAGCGAGAGGAGAACTGAAATCCCAACCCGTCTCGTCCGTTTCGGGACGATCAGCAAAAGCCCTGTCACGATAAACAGCCACCCGCCGTTTCCCAGAAAGGAAACCCGCTCCATGAACCAGTCCAGAAAAGGCGCGCGCAGCTCCTGGATACGGTGCAGAAGAAAAAATTCCGCTTCATAAAGCCCCTGCATCCGTCAGCCTTCCTCCCCGTTTTCCCCTGTATACTCGCGGAACGCCTTGTCCATCTCAAGGTAATTGCGCTTTAAGGAAACGGGCTTTCCGTCCCGGTTCAGAAAGCAGTGGCGGCTCTCTCCCACGCAGCGCACCATGTCCGTCTCCTTGTCGATCACCGTGTATTCAAGCGTCATCCGGATCCCGTTATACTCTTTTAAATGAACCAGAATCTGGACCGTCTCCCCGAACCGCGCCATGCTCTTGTACTCGCTGTGGACCGAGAGAACCGGGCATATAATCCCCTGCTTCTCCATCTGCGCGTACCCCATCCCCATCTGATCCATCATATCCACCCTGGCCTCCTCAAACCAGTGCAGATAATTCGCGTGGTGGATGATTCCCATCTGATCCGTCTCATAATACTGCGTCTTGTGCTCATATACCCTTAACTTCATATCAACGCTCCTTTTGCTGAAAGGAGAGTATCGCCCCCTGTGCAATACTCTCCTCCTTTCGTAACTGCAGGAGCTATACTCCCGCAGTTCCTTACCTTTCACTTCCCGTACACATCCCGGCGCGCCCCGCTCCGGGGCCTGCCTTTTTCGGCGCAGGCAGGGCTCAGCCCTCTCCCAGCCCGCTCTCGATCGCCTCTGAAATCGTCTTAAGCGCCTCCGCCTCATCCGGGCCGTCGCAGATAAGCTCAATCTCCGTACCGCACTTGATCCCCGCGGCCATCACGTTTAAAACGCTTTTTGCCTTGATCTCCTTCTCCCCGCACTCGATCGTGATGTTGCTCTTAAATTTCATCGCGGTCTGGGATAATACTCCCGCCGGCCTCAGATGAAGCCCGGACGGGTTTACTACCGTTAATTTTTTCGATAACATCGTTCTCTTCTCTCCTCCCTTTTATGCAGCACTGCTGTAATTTACAATAGAAATTTCCTGTGTAAATTGTTTCGCCTGCTCTGTGATCTGCTCCAGCCTCTTAATCACATCGCCTGTATAGATAATTTCATTGCATTCCGTACATTTATAACAAGGGACATTCCGCACAATCAACAGACAGTTTCCCAAATCTGTAACACTTGTTGTATATCCCTTGTCTGCTCTCGCCCCGCATTCCATACATACCATCATCATCTCCCCCTTCTTACCTTAAAATCACTTTCCCATCGATCTGGATCAGGAAAATATGCTGTTATTAAATATATGAAATCCGTATCACAGCTTACAACTATATGAATATGTTGTGATTTCACAGAAAAACCCAAGAGCAGACAACTTGGTAATGGTTTATCATCTTCATACTGTTTGATAATCTCACCTGTATGGATACCGTTTACAATACCATCAATACTTATCATCCGCTCATATAAGCGGATTCTGGCATGCTCTGTTATCGCTATATTTTCAGGCTTATTTAACGCTTTTAGCTGTTCTATCGTCACCATTTCGCACCGGCTTTTCGATTGATAATTTTATTATATCAAATTTTTCCGTAAATTCAAGCCATATATGCCTATTGTCCATGTTATTCCAGAAAGCAGCCGACATAATGCAGACGGGGAAACGCCGTAAGAAGGAGCAGAGGCGGGTCCATGCCGCCTGAAACATTTACATGTTATATACCCTCTTCGCATACTCCACCGAGGCCATCGCGTCCTTACAATACGCATCCGCTCCAATCGTCATTGCATATTCCTCTGTCAGCACCGCGCCGCCCACCATGACCTTCGCCCAGGGCGCGTCCTTTCTCAAAAGGCGGATCGTCTCCTCCATGGCCGGGACCGTGGTGGTCATCAGCGCGCTTAAACCCACCAGCTTCACATGGCCTTTAACCGTCTCTTCGGCAATCCGCTCCGGGCTCACGTCCTTGCCGAGATCCATGACCTGAAAACTGTAATTTTCCAGCAGGACCTTTACGATATTTTTTCCGATGTCGTGAATATCGCCTTTTACGGTGGCGAGGATCACC
This sequence comes from Clostridiaceae bacterium, assembly GCA_910575795.1. Taxonomy (GTDB): domain Bacteria; phylum Bacillota; class Clostridia; order Lachnospirales; family Lachnospiraceae; genus Otoolea; species Otoolea muris. Next base: position 51,844 of record CAJTGE010000012.1, read on the forward strand.
CGCTCCTTTTGTCCCTGCGCGCTGCCGGACGCTTCCATGCTCTCCTTTATGACGCCAAAGGCCGCCTTGGCCGCCTCTGCGCTCATAAGAAGCTGGGGCAGGAACACGGTTCCGGCCTCAAAGCCCTTTCCGACCCGGTCAAGGGCCGGGATCATGCAGGAATCAATAATCTCCAGGGCAGGGCGTTCCTTCAGAAGCTGCTCTGCGGCCCGCGCGGCCTGATCCTTTAAGCCCCGCTCCACGCTGGCCGCGAGGAACGCCTCCGAATCCTCAGGGGATAGCCGGGCCTCAGAGGGCGCCGCGGCTCCTGATAAGCCCGTCTCAGGAGATGCTGCTGGCCCCGGGAGCGCTCCCTGGCCGCCGGCCTTCTTTTTCGCGGCCGCCTCCGGCCCGTAGATGCGGATATAATCGCTGCAGTACGGATCCAGCGCATGGAGGGCGCGGAAGCTATGGTACGAACACATCATTTCCCTTGAATTCGGGTTTACGATCGCCGCGTCAAGCCCGGCGGACAGCGCCATGGTAAAAAATGCGGCGTTGATGTGTTCGCGCAGCGGGAGGCCGAAGGAAATATTGGAGACGCCAAGGATGGTCCGGCCGCCCAGCTCTGTTTTGACGCGGCGGACCGTCTCGAGAACCGTCAGCGCGCTCTCCGGATTGGAGCTGATGGTCATGCACAGGGCGTCGATCAGGATGTCCTCCCTGCCGATTCCGTATCGCTCTGCCTCCGCGTAGATCCGGCGGGCGATGGCGAGCCGTCCGTCGGCCGTCTCCGGGATGCCCTCTTCGTCGAGCGTCAGGGCGACCAGTACGCCCCCGTAATGCCGCACAAGGGGAAACACGGCGTCCATGACTTCTTTCTTTCCGTTCACGGAATTGACGAGCGGTTTTCCGTTGTAGACGCGCAGCGCCGCCGCGAGAGCCTTTGGATCCGACGTGTCAAGCTGGAGCGGCAGCTCGGTCACGGACTGCAGCTCGGCCACGATCTCCGCCATCACAGAAGCCTCGTCGATCTCAGGAAGCCCGGCGTTTACGTCCAGAACCGCGGCCCCGCTTTCCTGCTGGGCAATCCCCTCCCCCAGGATGAACTCCAGATCATGCCCGATCAGCGCTTTCTTAAGCCGCGGCTTGCCCGTGGGGTTGATCCGCTCGCCGATGATCACAGGCTCCCTGCCAAATTCCACGGCCGCCGCATAGGAGGCTGCCACGGTGCGGTTCTTTTTTTCAATGCGCGGCGCGGGACGCACCCTTACGCGCTCCTTTAAAAGGCGCATGTGCTCCGGCGTCGTCCCGCAGCACCCGCCCACGGCGGAAACGCCCAAATCCAGGATCGAATCCATGACCTCTGCAAATTCGGAAGGCGTAATATCATAGACGGTCCGGTCCTTCTCGCTCCTCGGAAGGCCGGCGTTGGGGTTGACAATCACAGGGATCGACGCGCAGGCGGTCAGGCGCTCTGCCAGTGGCTTCATCTGGATCGGCCCCAGGCCGCAGTTGATGCCCAGGGCGTCCACGCCCAGGCCCTCCAGCATGGCCGTAACGGCCTCCGGCGTACCGCCTGTTAAGAGCTTGCCCGAGCCGTCAAAGATCACGGTCGCAAAGATCGGAAGCTTCGCGCGCTCCTTTGCGGCCAGAACCGCCGCCTTGAGCTCATACATATCGCTCATCGTCTCAATCACGATGAGATCCGCGCCTGCTTTTGCGCCTGCCTCCGCAACCTCCCCGAATACAGCGACCGCTTCCTCAAAACCGAGATCGCCCATAGGCTTTAAAAGCTTTCCCGTAGGCCCGATATCCAGGGCCGTAAAACCCCTGCCCGCGGCCTTTACGGCCCGCTTTGCATTCTCTGTGCCGGCCCTTACGATCTCCTCCACGCCGGGCCCGCCCGTTCCTGCATATTTCAGCCGGTTTGCCCCAAAGGTATTCGTTAAAATAATATCGCACCCGGCGGCAAGATATGCGCTGTGGATGTCATACACCGCCTCCGGATACGTCAGATTCCACAGCTCCGGGAGCTCGCCTGGCTTTAGGCCCCGCTCCTGCAGAAGGCTTCCCATCCCTCCGTCAAACAATATGATCCGTTTCTTAAGCTCGTCCAGTATTCCCATGCTCTATCCTCTCCGGTAAGGGCAGTCCGCCTTCCCGCATGCCTCGCACCCTTCCATCTCACAATGCGCATCTGTCCTTCCCGCCCCGATCACGGCCGTCACAGATTTCGACGGGGCCATCAAGAGACGATCGGTCAGGGTAACGCCAATCTGCTTTTCTGCCTGCAGGGCCCTGAAAAGCCCTTTCTGCGCCTCCAGCGGGAAGTCGCCGTATCCCGGGCTGAAGCGCGGCCGCAGATAGAAGCCGCGCGCCCGCGCCTCCTCCTTTAAGCGTTCATTCTCCTGATTGCAGTACGCCTCCAGAAGGGCCGACGACGCGGCCTGCAGCACAACCGCCCGGCTCATGGACACATGGCTGCAGCGCCGCAGTAGGAAATCCACCCCTGTGCCCAGCGTGGCCGCAAAGAGAACCGCCTCTTCGCAGCCCTCCAGATTCTTCTGTAGCTGGCCGCTTTTCACGGTAAAGCAGCTAAAATCAAGCGTCCCGTCCGGCCATATCCGCAGCGGAAAACGGCGCGAACAGGAACGCGGCGACGCGGCCTCCATAAGCTCCAGAAGGCAGCTCTCTGTAAGCTCCCTCACCCGTTCATCCGGTCCGGCGCTCCCATAGCCCATATAGCGGTAAATTTCACGGCGGTTTACTTCCATACTCATCCGGCTCCTCAAAGAATTTCCGACAGGCTCTCCCGGATCTGCCCCGCCACGTCCGGCTTATTCATAGAATACACATGAACCGCATCGACATGGTTGGCAAGCAGATCAATGATCTGCTCCGTGGCATACGCGATCCCCGCCTGCTTCATGGCCGCCGGGCGATCCCCGAAACGGTCCAGTACCGCCTTAAAACGCGGCGGCAGGCAGGTCCCGGACATGCCCACAATCCGTGCGATCTGCTTCACATTCGTCACAGGCATGATCCCAGCTACCACCGGAACGGTAATCCCCTGCTCCCGGATCCTGTACAGATAATTGTAGAGGAGGTTATTGTCAAAAAACATCTGCGTCGTCACAAAATCGCAGCCGGCCTCCACCTTCTCCTTCAGGTGGACGATATCCGCTGTCTTATTCTCCGACTCCACATGGCCCTCCGGATAGCAGGCCGCGCCGATACACAGATCCGGGGCCGCCTCCCTGATATCGCGGATCAGTTCCGACGCGTATCGGTAGTCCGCCGCCAGCGGGCCGCCTTTGGGGATATCCCCCCGAAGCGCAAGGACATTTTCAATGCCGGCCTCCCGCATCTGCAAAAGGCGCTCCTTCACCTCGTCACGGGTTGAAGAAACACACGTCAGATGCGCCAGGGCGGTAACGCCGCATTGTCTTTGCAGATCCGACGCGATGCCGATGGTATAGCGGCTCGTCCCGCCGCCCGCGCCGTACGTAACGCTCATAAACGCCGGCTTAAGCTGTGCGATCGAAAACGCGGCCCGCTCAACGGACTCATAATTGCTCTCCTCCTTAGGCGGAAAAACCTCGAACGAGAGCGTGGGCTTTCCTTTGCCTAAAATATCTCTGATCTTCAATGTTCATCTGCTCCTTTGTCCCTGTTATTTCCCGGTATACTGTCCGCATTCATCCGAAGCGGACGTACATCTGCGGCAAACGCATGGCCGGGCCGCCCTTCCCCTGTGATGAACGGCGGGGCGGCCGGCCTACCGCTTCTGTACGTTTCCGTCAAGGATGTCCTGCAGGGTGATACTGTCCAGGTATTCGTTGATCACCTGGTAAAGCCCCCTCCAGACCGGAAGCGTCGGGCACTGGCCGCTTCGGCTGCACTCAACCGGATCGTGCTTTAAGCAGGCCACCGGGGCCAGCTTTCCCTCCGTAATGCGCAAAATCTGCCCCACTGTATATTCCTCCGGCCTCCCAAATAAACGGTAGCCCCCCTGAAAGCCGCGGGTCGCCAGGAGAATATCCGACTGGTTCAAAAGCGGAATAATCTGCTCCAGATACTTCTTGGAAATCCCCTGCCTGACTGCAATATCCCTCAAAGCAATGTACCCTCTGTCCTGGTGCTCCGCCAAATCAACCAGCATACGGAGCGCGTATCGTCCTTTTGTTGAAATTGTCATAGCTTCCCCACCTCGCTTGTCATCTGAAGTATTCCAACTCTACTAACATCTACCGGCTTATGTCTCATAAAATCAGGTTACATGATGGCGCTCAGAAGCATTTTTTGTAACGGTGCGGATATCCTGACCGTTACCATCTATAACGATCCGCCCCCTTTACAGGACGGGCCGCCTCAAACATGCCGCAGGCAGGCCAGCGGCCCCCGCTGCATGTCTCAAAACAAAAACACAAGGAAGGGAAGCATCCCGCCCAGCGCAATCAACAGGAGGATGATGATCGTGATAATAACAAACACAGAGGTCATCCCTCCCATCCCGTCGCCTGCCTGGGGCGTCTGCGTGCTCTTCGCCCCTGTCCGGGCCGGCGCGGGCGGCAGATTCCTCATCCCGGCGCGCCCCAGGGAAGTCTGCACGCTCCCCATCCCGGCGGCGCGTCCCGGCCCTGCCTGCGCGGCCCCCGTCCCGGCGCGCCCCGGAGACGGCGGCGGGTTTCCTGTCCCGCGGGCCGGCGCAGGCGGCTGCGCGGCTCGCCCGGGCGCGGGCGGAACCTGGGAAAACGCGTGGTATTCGCAGTTCCTCTCATTCGCCGGATGGCGCTCATTTAAGTAATAATTGACATCAGCCACGTCCGGCCGGCGCACAAAGCTCCTGCAAAAATGGCAGTAATGTCTGGTTTTCATTTCATGATCACAGATCGGACATATCCTTTTACGCATCCCTATTCTCCTTTTGCACATCCCGGCGGCCCGCGCCCTGTCGTCCTCCTTTATTACCTATATTATAACATATCGCAGCGAATGCCTGCAATGAAAATTCACAAAAATGAAAGTTGTCAATCTTCGATTTTCTTTTTGCCGTAAATATGCTACAATAAGATAACGCGCACGCGCGTTAAAATTATCCATCTGCAAAGGAGGGCTTCCCATGAGCCAGACTGCTTTTAAGGATTTTCTGAAACGAAAACAGGTCAACATTTCCGTCCAGGCCTATCTGATCGACGCCCTGGGCGCGATGGCCTTTGGCTTATTCGCCTCGCTTTTGGTCGGAACCATCTTCTCCACCCTTGGCCAGCGCACCCATATCCATTTTTTTGAGATCATCTCTTCCTACGCAAAGAGCGCTACCGGAGCCGCCCTCGGCGTCTCCATTGCCTATGCGCTGAAAGCCCCGCAGCTCGTCCTGTTTTCCGCCGCCACGGTCGGAATCGCCGGAAATGACCTGGGCGGGCCGGTAGGGGCCCTGATCGCCACAATCCTCGCCGTGGAGCTGGGAAAGCTTATCTCAAAGGAGACGCCGGTCGATATCCTCCTGACCCCCGCCGTCACCATCATCAGCGGCGCTTTTGCCGCCCGGTTCGTCGGCCCCGGCGTCTCTGCCTTCATGAGCGCGTTCGGCAATCTCGTCAAAACCGCCACCGTCATGCAGCCGTTCTTTATGGGGATCCTGGTTTCCGCGCTCATCGGCGTCGCCCTCACGCTCCCCATCAGCAGCGCGGCCATCTGTATCATGCTGGGCCTCGACGGCCTGGCCGGAGGCGCGGCCACAGCCGGGTGCTGCGCGCAGATGATCGGCTTCGCCGTCTTAAGCTTTTCCGAAAATAAATGGGGCGGCCTCCTGGCCCAGGGGCTCGGAACCTCCATGCTGCAGATGGGAAACATCGTCCGCAATCCCCGGATCTGGATCGCCCCCACCCTGGCCTCCATGATAACAGGCCCCGTCTCCACCGTGATCTTTAAGCTGGAAAACATCCCCGAGGGCGCCGGCATGGGGACATGCGGCATGGTAGGCCCCATCGGCATCTATGCCGCTATGCAGGAAAGCCGCAATCCCGCTATGTGGCCCGGTATACTGCTTGTCTGCTTCGTGCTTCCCGCGGCGCTGACGCTTTTGTTTGGGAGTGCATTGAGAAGGCTCGGATGGATCCGGGAGGGGGATATGAAGCTTGATTTATAACGGGCTCCTTATGGATTTAATGTACTCTCGGAATCTCGCTGTGCCTGATTTTGTGAGATGATTTTTTGTCAGATGTGCACAAATTTATGAGGCGTACGTGGAGCGTACGTTGATTAAATTTGGGTGCATCTGGCGGAAAATCAGCCGCAAAAGCAGGCGCAGAGAGATTCCGAGAGTACATTTTAGAATCGGACTCTGGCTGCATGCCCGGCAAGCTTTAATAAAAGCAACAGATAACATGGCTCATCACGGCTGTATCATAAGAAACATATTCTTACCCGTCTATGCCAGACAAAATTAATACAAAACTTTCGGCAATATGAGATTCGTCCCAAGCCCGCTGATAACGCAGCCAGCTCCTGTATCCATAAGGAACCCGCAGAAAACCGCCGGCGCTTAGCGAGGTCTTTTCGAGCTTAGCGTCCGCTGCGCTTTTCTCCGGGCGGAAGCGGGGTTCCGCTGGATACAGGAGCTGGCGGCCCCCTCACAATAAACCACAGCTCACATACGCCTTAAGCAAATGACACTTCTTCACAAAACCCGAACCGCTGCATCCAAATTCACCCCTCGACCTCCTTCACCTCAACCCCATCAAAGAAAAAAGTCAGAATCGCCTCATAATCCTCCCCCTCCTTTGCCATCTGCTGCGCGCCGTTCTGGCTCATGCCCACGCCGTGGCCATACCCGCCGCCCCAGATAGTAAAAGTCCGTATCCCGGTTTCCTCATCCCTGGCCGTCTCATCCACATCGATAAACGCGCTCGGCAGGCTTGCCCAGTCGGTCATCGTGCTCGCGTCATTTCTTGTATACACAAGCTCCCGCGATCCCAATGTAGAGCGGATCGGCGTCTGCCCCTTAAGCGTCTTCTCCCCTTCGCTTCCGATGAGCTTCACCGCCTTCGCGATGCCGCCGATCCCGCGCTCCGTGACCATGATCGCCTGGAGCCTGCCGATCTCCGGCGCTTTTTCCTCGATCATCGCGCTCGTGACCGTCGTTTTCCACCGGTACAGCGGATAGTCCGAGTCATAATTGCGGCTTCCCTGTCCTCTTATAAACTCAGAAAATTCCTCATTTCCCGGCACGCCGGCCGCCTTCCTTCCGCTGTTTAGGAAAAAGCCTTTGAGGTACGGCACATCCTCCGGCGCGGCGCCCCAGATAGTCCCGTCCGTGGAATAGCCGCAGGAGGTTGAGAAATAAAAGGTCTCCACCGGCTCCCCGCCATAAAATACGAGCTTTCCCTCGGTCTCCTTCACCGCCCGGTCCGTCCGCTCGCTGGCCTTTTCATCGTTATACACCTGATAATTCGTGCTGTCGTCCACATGCGCGCCGTACTGGCTGTAATAATTGGCCTGAATCTGGCGGTATGCATAAGTCCTCGCGCAGACGGCCTGCGCTTTCAGCGCCTCCAGCTCAAAGGAGGTCAGCATCTCGCTCGGCACCACCCGCGTCAGATAATCCTCAATATCCAGCTCATTTAAAAGCAGCAGCCCCTCCGGCTCCCGCATCACCTCAAAGCTGCCGAAATAAGAAGGCGCGCCCTGACGGCGGCTGATGCCCGCCACGGTGATCTCCTTCTGCGGATCCAGCGGTTCAATCCTTAAGCGTCCTTCCTTCAGGCGCGCATCATCCGCTTTGAGGATCAGGCTTGCTCCCGCTTCCACGGTTTCCTCTTTCCCGTGATACGTAAGCCGCATCCCGCATTCGCTGCGAAGCGCAATCTCCTCATGGAAGATCGAAGAAAATCCCGTATTCATAATAAGCACGCGAATATTTTTGGCGGAAAAGCTTTTGGTCAGGAGCGCGGCGCAGATCTTCTGATCCGCCACCACGAATTTCCCCAGATCATAGCCGACCACGATCTGGCTCTTCCTCTGCTCGCGGACCACGCCATATGTCTTATAAACCTTAAAATCCGCGTCCAGCTTAAGCGTCCCGTAGCCCTCGATCTCGATGGAATCCTCCCGGACAGCCAGCACCTTTCCTTCCACCGTATCATTTTTCAGGGACAGCTTTTTTATCTCCCCCTTTTCGAGAGACACGTCGGCCAGCGCTCCGTCCTCCTGCGCCAGTCCGTCCGGAAGGGGGAATTCACGCGCAATGGTTCCTATGTAAAGCTTCATCCGGCCCGCCCCGTCCGGAACGAGCCATACGTTCCGGTACGTCACCTGATCCGACACATCCTCTGTCAGGCGGATGATCTCGCTGCCGCGGCATAAAACCGTAATCTCATGATCAATATACGCGTCCAGCGATTCTCCCTCAAAGCCCATCACGCCCCGGCTCGTATAAGCCGTCCAGGGAGACGCCCCGCTGACATTTTCCGGCGTACCGTACAGAAAAAGGCTCTCCTGCGTAACCTTCCCCTCAGGATCCGCCTCTGCCAGAAAGCTCTCATAAAAAAGCTGCCACTCCTCTTTCGGTATGGGCTTCCCGTATTTTTTCCTGGAAATATTCAGTGCATCCGAAAGTCCGGGCTTCACCTGCTCCGCCGCGTAAGCTGCCTCCCCATACGTCAGGGGCCCGACGGCAAAATCACTGTCCGCCTCTTCCTCTGTCTCCAGATACCCTTCCTCCAGAAGATAGTCCATATATTTGGCATACCAGTTCTCCTGATCCCCTCCCTTAAAATGCGAGCCATGCTCCCGCTGGGAGGAAAGGCAGGTCTCCCGGTCCGCCAAAGCCAGCGCCATGGCTTTGGACGCCATGGCGCGCGAAACAGAATTCTCCGCAATATCCATTTTAACAATGACAATGATCAGGAGCAGCACAACAGCCGGGATGAAAAGCGCCCAGCCCATCATCCTCGCCTTTCTCCCGCCCCCCGCGGCCTCTCCTGTCTTAAGGGCGCGTCTCCGGCGTCTCCTGTCTTTCGTATACCGTCCTCTCTCATGTTCCATATTACAGCCTCCCGGATGTCCCGCACATCATCGCGATCACATGCCGCCGCTCAGATGGCCTGAAAATCAGTAACAGTCCAGTTAGCCTGAACTGTTACGAAAAACGCAAAATTTTACTCTATTTCACAAATTTCCCGCTCGTCTCATCGATATGATCCAGATTTTTATAATCCTCTGTCACCATGGACAATTTCTTCTTATTTAAAGAATGATGCACGGCACGCGAGATCAGATCGTAGATTACCGCAAACACCGGCACGGCAATGATCATCCCCACAAAGCCGAACAGCCCCCCGAACAGCAGGATGGAAAACAGCACCCAAAAGCTCGACAGCCCTGTCGAATTCCCGAGAATCTTCGGGCCCAGGATATTTCCGTCAAACTGCTGCAGAAGCAGGATCCACAAAAGAAAATACAGACATTTCACCGGGCTGACCAAAAGCACCAAAAAACCGGCCGGGACCGCCCCGAAAAAGGGTCCGAAAAAGGGGATCACATTCGTCACGCCCACAATCACGCTTAAAAGCAGCGGAAACGGCATATTCATCAGGGACACGCCGATAAAGCAGATAATCCCGATAATCAGCGAATCAACCAGCTTGCCGATAATAAAGCCCCCGAACATCTGATTGACCAGGCGCATCTCCTCCACCACGCTGTTGGCCCAGCGGATACTCAGGCAGCTATACACGATCTTTTTCGCCTGCGCAATGAGGACATCCTTAATATTTAACAGATACACCATCACGATCAGGCCGATGAGCCAGTTCTTGACAAAGCCCAGAAGCCCGAGAACGCTGCTCGAAACGCCGTTTAAAAACTCCGCCAGACGGTTCACGTCAATATTGATGAACGTATTCTCAAGCCATAGCTGCAGCTTTCCCACTGAGCTCTGGAGATTATTCAGTACAAACTCCTCCACCTCCGGATTGTCGGCCAGGACCTTTTGGAGCCAGTCATACAGGTTCTGCAGATAGGACGGAAATGAATCCCGAAGCCCCATCAGACTGTCCCGCATCTGCGGAATCAGCATCCGGATCAGGCCGGACACCACGGCCAGGATAACGGCCAGGCATACGATCGTCCCCGCCGCCCCCGAAACCGCGGCGACGTGCCGCTCCTCCTTCCAAACCCGGCCCAGCGCCTTTTTGACCGCTGCCGCTGTCCGGTTATAGATCGGGGCCAGCAGATACGCCAGCACCGCGCCGTAGATGATGGGCGCTATGATCCCCAGAATCCGCTTAAATCCCCCGCACACGGACTCCCAGTATTCCACACAATACCAGAAGAGGATACACGTCGCAATCACCGATACGGCCGTTATTCCCATGTATATATATCGTTTTATATCATTCTTTTCCATTGAGCCCACTTTCCTGTCTGTTCTTTACGAAGTGATGCGCATGCAGGGCGCCTGCCCGCTATGCGCGGCCATTTTCTACCACAATCAGTATACAGGATGGCACTTTTTTTGGCAAGTGATATAAACGAAAAGATTTCTTAGGATATGCAGACGTCTGTACATGAAAAAATAAAGCAGCGATTTCTCGCTGCTTTTATCCTTTGTAACCCCAAAATGCCGGTTCTTACAGTATTGACGCCTAGCGCTGCTAGGTGGGCAACCTCACTTAAACTTCTGCCTTCCACTCAAAGGAGGCCTGGCATCCGCTTAAAAATATTGGAATCCCGTTGGTCAAAATGTAGGTTCAAAAAAAGTAAGAGTTGTCGAACATTTCAGGAGTTACAAATATTTATCGGATATCGCTATTATACAACAGGACTGACGATTTTTCAAGTTCCATTTGATAGCTTCTTTTCCATTTTTTCAGAAAACGCGTTGAGGTTCAGATAACCTCTGAAGCGCTGCAAAAAAATCCCGTTTATCATCGAACCCGAATATCTCAGCCCCAAACATGCCCTCATCTTTCAAAGCCTCAGAACATCTCTGCCCCATCCCCTGTCACGCGCGCGTAGATCCACTTCCTCTCCCCGGGCTTTTCCCCTTCTATCCGGTAGGAAGCCAAAAGCCTCTCCTTCGCCGCGCCAAACAGCGCTTCATCCGACGCGTAAAGCTCTGCCAGGACCTCGCCCTTCTCCACCGCGTCGCCGTATTTCTTCTTCAATATAATCCCGGCTGAGCTGTCGATCGCGTCGTCCTTTTTGCTTCTGCCCGCCTTTAAGAGCACAGACGCCACGCCGCAGCCCTCTGCATCCATCCCGGCCACATAACCGCTCTCCGGCGCTTTGACACCGAGCATGAACGGCGCCTTCGGGAAGCGCTCCGGATTTTCTATAAACGAACGATCTCCGCCCTGCGCCTCCACCATGGCAAGAAGCGTGTCAAACGCGCGGCCGTCCTCCAGGACTTCCAATGCCATCCCATAGCACGTCCCGGCGTCTCCTCTTCCGGCCGTGTGCAGCATCTCCGCCGCCAGGCGCAGGCTGACCTCCTTTAAATCCTCCGGACCGCGGCCGCGAAGCGTCTCGGCCGACTCGATCACCTCCAGGGAATTTCCGATGGCAAAGCCCAGCGGCACGTCCATATCCGTAATCAGGGCCGTGCAGGCGCGGCCTGCGCCGATGCCGATGGAGACCATCTTCCGGGCCAGGGTAACCGAGTCCTCCAGCGTCTTCATAAACGCCCCGCTCCCGGTCTTTACATCCAGCACGATCCCGTCGCTTCCGGCCGCCAGCTTCTTGCTCATAATCGAGGACGCAATCAGCGGGATACTGTCCACGGTCGCGGTCACGTCCCGCAGGGCGTACAGCTTTTTATCCGCCGGGACGAGGTTGCCGCTCTGGCCTGCCACCGCGATCCCGGTCCGCTTTACGATATCAAAAAACTCCTCCCTCGGGACCGAGGTCTGAAACCCGGGTATAGACTCCAGTTTATCGATCGTCCCGCCCGTATGCCCCAGGCCGCGGCCGGACATCTTGGCCACCCGCACGCCAAGCGCCGCCACAATCGGACCCACGATCAGCGTTGTCTTGTCTCCCACCCCGCCTGTGCTGTGCTTATCCACCTTAAAGCCCTGGATGGGGGACAGATCCACCATATCGCCTGAATGGGCCATCTCCAATGTAAGGGCGGTTGTCTCCTCATCATCCATTCCGCTGAAATAAATGGCCATCAGCATGGCGGACATCTGGTAATCCGGGATCGCCCCTGACACATACCCCTGAATCATAAACCGGATCTCCTCCCGGCTCAGCGCGCCCCCTCGTTTCTTTTTTTCAATCAAATCATACATCCGCATCCCCGTAAACCTCCTCCTTAAGCCAGATTACCGGGCCCGAAGCTTAAGGGAAGCAGCTCCTCAAGCGTCATTTCCCGGTACTCCGAACACGATTTTGCCAGAAGAACCTTAAACGCTTCCGGACGGCAGAATTCCCGCATGACCTGGCGGCAGACCCCGCAGGGCGGGCAGAAATCCGCCGCCTTCCCATCCGTCCCCCCGCAGACGGCAATAGCCTTAAAATCGCGTTTTCCCTCGCTCACCGCCTTGAAAATCGCGGTCCGCTCCGCACAGTTCGTAGCCGGATAGGACGCATTTTCAATATTGACCCCTGTATAAACCGTCCCGTCCGCACACAGGAGCGCCGCCCCTACGTGAAAATGGGAATAGGGAACATACGCCTGCGGCAATACCTCAAACGCCGCGCGGATCAGCGCCTGCGCCTCCTCCTTTGTCAGATCATATGCCTTATCCATTCGTTCCCTCCATCTCCTTCACCAGCTTCACCACCCGGCTCGTGCCCAGGCGATCCGCGCCCATCTTAAGGAACCGCTCTGCATCCTCCATGGAGCCGATCCCGCCTGCGGCCTTGATCTTCACCCCCGGGCCCACATGCTCTGCAAACAGGCTCACATCCTCAAAGGTGGCGCCCCCTGTGGAAAAGCCGGTGGAGGTCTTGATAAAATCAGCCCCGGCCTCTGTGACCAGGCGGCACATGGAAATCTTCTCCTCCCGCGTCAGCAGGCACGTCTCGATGATCACCTTCAAAATCCGGCCCTGGCAGGCTTCTTTCACAGCCCGTATCTCCGCCAGGACCTGATCCCCACGGCCGCTCTTTAACGCGCCGACGGGAATCACCATATCGATCTCATCCGCCCCGTCCGCCACGGCGTTCTCCGTCTCAAATACCTTAACCGCCGTTGTGTTATACCCGTTCGGGAAGCCAATCACGGTGCAGACCGTAAGGCTTTCCTTTCCATATTCCTTTGCCTGCTTTACAAAACAGGGCGGGATGCACACAGAAGCCGTCTGATACCGCAGCGCGTCGTCGCAGAGCGCCTGAATCTGCTCCCAGGTACACTCCGGCGCCAGGAGCGTGTGATCCACAGCCCCTAAAATCCGTTTTATATCCATTTTACAAACCGTATCCTTTCCTGAAAATATACGGGAGACGCCATAAACGACGATTAATGACGTCTCCCCCCTGCCCTTTGCTATACGATCTCGTTCAGGAAGCTCTTACCCGCCGTCTCTCCTTCCACCTCCAGATAGTCGAGAATGGTCGCCGCGATATCGGCAAAGCTCGCCCGCGTCCCCAGATTCACGCCCGCCCGGACGGAAGGCCCGGCGATCACAAGAGGCGTATATTCCCTCGAATGATCCGTGGACGGCGTGCTGGGATCGCAGCCGTGATCCGCTGTGATCATGAGAATATCCTCCTCTCCCAGCATAGCCAGAAGCTCCGGAAGACGCCTGTCAAAGTACGTCAGGGCCTTTGCATAGCCCTCCACATCATTCCTGTGGCCGTAAAGCATGTCATAATCCACCAGGTTCGTAAAGCACAGCCCGTGAAACGCGCGCTTCCCCCACGCGAGCGTCTTGTCAATGCCATCCGCATTATCCACAGTGCGCGCCATTTCCGTAATGCCGCTCCCGGCAAAAATATCGTTGATCTTCCCGACCGCAAGCACGTCCTTCCCGGCCCCGCTGATGTAATCAAGCATCGTCTTTGCCGGCGGCTTCAGCGAATAGTCGTGACGCCTTGGCGTCCTCGTAAAGGGGGGCGTCCCCTCAAACGGACGGGCAATCACACGGCCCACCCCGTATTTCCCCGCGCACAGACGCCTTGCTGCCTCGCAGTAGCGGTACAGCTCATCGATCGGAACCAGATCCTCATGGGCCGCGATCTGGAACACGCTGTCCGCCGAGGTATAGACGATCAGATCGCCGGTCCTCAGATGCTCTTTTCCGTAATCCCGGATCACATCCGTCCCGGAATACGGCTTATTGCAGAGCACGCCCCTGCCCGTCTCCCTCTTAAATTCGTCCAGAAGCTCATCCGGAAAACCGTCCGGAAACGTGGGAAGCGGCCGCCCGGAAACCACGCCCGCAATCTCCCAGTGGCCGATGGTCGTGTCCTTGCCCTTTGACGCCTCGGTCATCCTGGCCACCGCTCCCTGCGGCGCATCCGCCGGCTCGCCGCAGTCCACGCCGTCAATATTAAAAAAACCAAGCCTCTGCATATTCGGCATGGAAAAAAGCGGGCTGGACGCCGCCGCCGCTACGGTATTGCTGCCCTCGTCGCCGTATTGTGCCGCGTCCGGCATCTCGCCTATCCCCACACTGTCTAATACTATTAAAAATACACGCTTCATATGTTTGAAACCTCCTGGGTTCATTATATCTGCTTTGCGGATAAATTGCAAGATTTGTTCAGGCAAAAGCACTTGTATTCCTGCCCGGACACTGGTATAATTATAGTAATATTGCATGATTTTTCATTGTATATGTCAGGAAAATCTGTCAAAAAAACGAAACTGAATTTTCAAGGGAGCAACAGGTATGAAAAAGACAACAAAAGAAACATCCCGGTCCGGTTCCGTCAGGCGGGGCTGGGGCATCACAGGAAAGCTGGCGTCGTCCATTGTTGTAAGCGTTGTGATCGCGGTGGCAATTCTGTTCGCCGTAGTCTATTTCCAGATGTCGCGCGCACTGCTTGACAAGAGCGAGCGCCTTTTGCAGACCACGACAGAGCGTACGCTCCAGGAGACGAAAGCCTGGATGAACACCACGCTGACCATGCTGGAAACCCAGCGGGACACCATCGAATACGAGGACATGGACGTCCCCGATATGACGGACTATATCAAACACACAGTCAATCAGAATCCCGCCTATCCCGACGGACTCTATGTGGCGCTGACAGACGGCTCCCTGCACCACGCCTCCTTTGTGGCCGGTCCGGATTACGATCCCACCAAAAAGAACTGGTATCAGGACGGCCTTAAGTCCGATGATTTTATTTTAGGCGATGCGTACGTCGATGAGAACAGCCAGTCCTATGTAGTTGGCGCTTCCGGCATTCTCCGGGCCCGGGACGGCTCTGTGCGGGGCGTCGCGGCGGCCGACGTGTATCTGGACTCCATTTCCAATATCGTCAGCGGCATCCGGATCGAGGACACGGGCGGGATCTTCCTGGTCGATACCCGGACGGACACCATCATCGGCCACCGGGATCCATCGGTCACCGGCAAGATTCTCAGCCAAATGAACGAGGGCATGTATGCCTACGCCGGCCAGCAGATCCGCCAGGGAAAGACCGGCCTGTCCCTGTATGACAATACATATATCCAGGTGGAAAACGTACCGGGCAGCGACTGGGTGGCCGTGGCGTTCGTCTCCAGAGGGGAAGTCCTGCAGGAGCTGCGCGAGCTGACGGCCTCCATGCTGGTGGTAGCGGTCCTGGCCGTGCTGGTGCTGATTCTCCTGGTAGTGTTCCAGGTGCGCCGCGTCATCGGACGTCCGGTTAAGGAGCTGAGCCAGGCCGCCACCCGGATCGCCGAGGGCGAACTCGAGCAGACCATCCGCTACCATTCCAGAGATGAGCTCGGCGTGCTGGCAGACGACTTTAACCGCGTCACCCTCCGACTCCGGGACTATGTGACTTACATCACGGAGATCTCGGAAAAGCTGCACGAGATTGCCACGGGCAATCTGGCCTTTACCCTGGAAAATGAATACGCCGGAGAGTTTAAGCGGATCAAGTCGGCCCTGGACGAGATATCCCATTCGCTCAACAATGCCATGGGACAGCTCCGCGCCGCCTCCAGGGACGTGGCTGCGGGAGCAGAGCAGGTTTCCGCGGGCGCGACGACCCTCTCCCAGGGTTCTACGGAACAGGCGGCTGAGGTCGAGACTCTGGCCGAGCACATTAATGCCGTGTCCGACAGCGTACACAAGATCGCCATGGGCGCACAGAAAGCCAGCGCCATCTCTGAGGGTGTTAAGACTGGTATTTTATCAAGCAATGACAAGATGCAGAATATGACCCTTGTGATCCAGCGCATCAGCGACAAATCGACTGAAATCCACAAGATCGTCAAGACCATTGAGGATATTGCCTTCCAGACCAACATCCTGGCTCTGAATGCCGCCGTGGAGGCTGCCAGGGCAGGAAGCGCCGGAAAAGGCTTTGCCGTGGTCGCCGACGAGGTCCGCGCCCTGGCCGGCAAATCTTCCGCCGCTGCCCAGGAGACCACAATCCTGCTGCAGCAGACGGTGGACTCCATGGACGAAGGCGTGCACGCCGCCCAGGATACGGCGGATTCCATGCTGAAGGTAGTCTCCCAGGCGGACGAGATGAATAACCTGATTGACGGCATTGCGAACTACACCAGGCAGCAGGAGGCTGACACCGCGGAGATCACCCGCGGCATTGATCAGATCTCCACGGTTGTCCAGACCAATGTCGCCACCGCCGAGCAGAGCGCCTCCGCCAGCGAGGAACTCTCCGGCCAGGCCATCATGCTGCGCGAATTAGTCGCCAGATTCCGGCTGCTAGATCAGTAAGGCGGCGTTACAGCCAGAAACTGAAAAACAACTCCTTTTTGATACGAATCCAGTTCGGCAATCCGCAATGTACCCGCAAAATCAGGCGCGGAGAGACTCCAAGAGTACATCGTATCAAAAAGGAGTGTTTTTATATCCTTTCTCTGTATATATACATATACAATATAAAACACAAAAAGGAGCTTTATCATGGCAAAAAGAAAAGCGGTTGTCAGCGCCCGCGAATGCGTTGCCTGCGGATGCTGCATGAAAGTCTGTCCGAGAGACGCCATCTCTGTCCCGCAGGGCATCTATGCACAAATTGACCGCGAATTATGCATCGGATGCGGAAAATGTGCAAAAGAGTGCCCTGCAAGTATTATCCGACTGGAGGTGGCCGAACCGTGAACCAAAAAAAGAAATGGTATGATTACCTGTGGATTGCCTCTCTCACATACCTGATCCTGGGATTCTTCAACATCCTCTTTGCGTGGCTGGGACTTCTCTGCTTTTTTATACCGCTCCTCATTGCGGCTGTAAAGGGAAATAAAGCCTACTGCAACAAATACTGCGGCAGAGGACAGCTATTTTCCCTCATAGGAGGCCGGTTCGGGCTCTCCCGGAAAAAAGATATCCCTGCCTGGATGAGATCAGCCGGTTTCCGGTACGGATTTTTGACCTTCTTCTTTGCGATGTTTTTCCTCATGCTGTGGAACACCTGGCTCGTCTTCGCCGGTGCCCGGGATCTTCGCAGGGCGGTAACGCTGCTGTGGACCTTCAAGCTCCCATGGCACTGGGCCTATCACGGCGCCCTGTTTTCTGACGGCGTCGCGCAGTTTGCCTTTGGCTTCTACAGCGTGATGCTCACCTCCACCGTGCTGGGGCTGTTTACCATGATCCTCTTCAAGCCCCGCTCCTGGTGTGTATACTGCCCCATGGGAACCATGACGCAGCTCATATGCCGCGCCAGAAACGCGGCCCCGAAACGCAGTCCGGAAGAAGCGCAGGGCGGCGGGAAGTCAACACCCCCGCTGCAGACAACGGGGCATCAGGCTGGCAGCGCTGCAGAGCAGCGGGATATTTGACCCTCGCAGCAGCCGTCAAATGTGCATGCAGGCATGCCCGCTGCTAGAGCGTGTTTGAAAAATCATTCCCGCCATCTGCACGCCCCACTTTGCGGCATATTTGTGCCAAATTCACTTAACGCAGCCCGCTGCGCCGCGGTCATTTGGCCCAAATCTCCCACAAAGCGGAACGCACATCTGGCAGAAAGCATTTTTCAAACACGCTCTAGCGGAAATACATAACTGCCGCATCGTGCGCTGGATTTTTCTTCGAGAGCGCCGCCCCCAATCAGGCGCATAGCGGGCTATGGAACTGATTGGGAGGCGGCGGCCTCATCCCTCACTCTCCCTCAAATATGGCGTCATACTCATACGAAAAATAGAATTCCTCTATGCTCTCCAGATATGCCTCATAATTCTCCGCCGTAATCCTGTGTTCCCCCTCATGCATCCACTCCAGTATCATCGCGTTCACTGCCTCGCTGTAATGCGCCATATCCTTATAGTTATTCAGATCGCACACCAGTTCAAAACAGTCGCTGAACGAATACAGCTCAATATTCTCCTGCCCAGCCAGCGCCTTTATCACCTCCCGCTCGGCCTCAATATGCTGCCCCAGCGTCCCGCTCTGCTTCAGTGAATCCCAGTACACGATGCTGTAGGGCGAAAAAAACACCAGGAACGTCGTATCCGGGCATTCCCTTGCCAGAGACAGCACATTCTGTTCCAGAGAGCCCCGGATGCGCTCCTTAAGCTCCATCGAAAGACCTTCCTGTTCCGCGCTTTCGCCGGGCCTCGTATAGCCCTTTAAAACCGGCTCCTTCCCAAAGGTATACGATGCGTTCCAGTTGGAATATGCATCAAAATCCGTGGTCGTTCCCCCGTCCTTCGTATACTTTAACACGCCCAGCGTATTGTCAAACAGCACGGACTTGTTCAGCACATATTTGACATCATTCCAGGGAATGTCGTCATACAGATACCAGGGGTAAAAATCATGTTCATAACGCATACTGTCTTTATCACTTAAAAGCATCGAATAATCCAGGCACCGCACCACATACTTCACGCGCTTTTCCTTTCGCAGAACCCGCGCAAGGCTGTCGTTGATCTCCTTATACGAGCCCCCGGAAAAAGGCGTCTTTACGGTTTTCACGCCCCACAGCCGCTCAAAATCCGAAGCCTTAAAATTCTCCGTCATGGAGGTCCCTGTGATCACCGCCTCATAGTCAAAATGGCGCAGAATCCCGTCGTTCATATATCTCTGGTTGTGAATCGGATACGCCAGCCCGGCCTGCGGTTTGTGGTAATGAAAAAACGGATCCACCCAGGCCGTAAGTCCCGCCAGGCCGCACAGAGCCGCTGCCATTGCCAGAAATGTGCACGCAAACCAGCGCTTCTCCCGGCCCGTCCCCTGTTCTTTGCCAGCCGCGCCCGCTGGCCGCCCCATTCTCCCATCCTCTGTTCTTTCATCCGCCATCGTCCATTTCCCCCTTAAATATTGTAACAGTTCAAGTTCAGGGCATCTTCTTGTCCGTCTGTTCCGGACAAGAAGCATCGGATGTCCATCCAATGTGGAATCTGGAGGAAATTTTGGATTTTAAGCAAGCTTAACGCCAAAATTTCCTCCAGATTCCCCGCCGTCTGAACGGTTATTAAAAATTAAAATACAGAAACGTGCTGACCCCGGACAGGGAAAAGATGCCCCACACCATCAAAAGCGCTGTCAGCGCGCCCTCCGAAAACCGTGCCGAGAACCGCTCCATCCTCTCATAGCTGTTTCGTTTCCCCAGCAGCACAACCAGGGCAAGCGCAAAGCAGCCTGCCATCCATACCTGCGGAAAATCCCGGTAAAGCCTGTCAAGGCCCAGCTTCCCGGCCAGATAAAGGATCTCCTTAAGCTGAAACGCCTGGATGATATTCGCATCAATCGCGCCCATATTCAGGCATACCGCCCTCTTTAAAATCACCAGCGCCTGCAGAATCGAATCCGCGCGGAAAAACACCCACATGATATTCACAAAGGAAAACGTAACCAGCCAGTTAAGCGCCGGGTGCAGACCCTTAAAAAAGTCCGCAAACACCTTTGCCGCCACACAGAACGCGCCATGCACGCCGCCCCAGAGGACAAACGTCCAGTTTGCGCCGTGCCACAGCCCGCTGGTCAGAAACACAATCATGGTATTGAGGCACATCCTGGCTGTCCCCTTCCGGTTCCCTCCCAGGGGAATATACACATATCGGGTAAAAAAACGCGTCAGCGTCATATGCCACCGCTCCCAGAATTCCGTGATCGTAAGCGCCTTGTACGGCGAATGAAAATTCACCGGCAGATCGATATTTAAAAGTTTCCCGATCCCGATCGCCATATCACAGTACCCGCTGAAATCGAAATAAATCTGAATCGTATACGAAAGGATCGTCAGCCAGGCATTCGGCGCGTTCAGCTCCAGATAATGCGCAAAGCCCCAGTTCGCCGCATTGCCGAACATATCGGCAACCAGAACCTTCTTCGCCAGCCCCATGGAAAAGATAAAAAGCCCCTGCGACAGATTCCGCCAGTCCATGCGCCTCTTTTCCATATCCGAAAACTGAGGAACCAGCTCGTCATGCGTCACGATCGGCCCTGCGATGAGCTGCGGAAAAAAGCTCACAAACAGCGCATACCGCAAAAAACTGTAATCCGGTATCTCCCCCCGGTAGGCGTCAATCACAAACGAAAGCTGCTGAAACGTAAAAAAACTGATCCCCAGAGGCAGCAAAAGCCCTTTCAAAGCCATATCCGTCCGAAACAGCGCATTCACATTCTCCACAAAAAAATCGTAATATTTAAAATAAAACAAAACGCCCAGATTACACGCGATCCCCAGCAGCAAAATCCCCTTTCTGCGCGCGCCCACTCCCCCGCACACGCCAAACAGCCGGTAGATCCCATAATTAAACACGATACTGAACAGCATAATGGGCAGATAAGAAACATTGAAATACGCATAGAACCACAAAGACATCCCCAAAAGAAACACTTCCGCCAGCCCGTACCGCTTAAGGCGGTTCAGCAAGAAATAACCTGCCGCTGTAACGGGCAGGAAAAATAAGACAAACAGATAGGAATTAAACAGCATCTTTCGTTTTCTCCTTCAGCCTTTCTACAGCGGACCGGTAAAAACGCCCCGCCGTGGATTTCGTAGAATAACTAATTCTACGAAATCCGGCTGATGAAAACTTGCGCTATTTTCTGATATAT
Organism: Clostridiaceae bacterium; assembly: GCA_910575795.1. GTDB lineage: Bacteria > Bacillota > Clostridia > Lachnospirales > Lachnospiraceae > Otoolea > Otoolea muris. Next base: position 72,966 of record CAJTGE010000012.1, read on the forward strand.
TATTTTTTATTTCCTATTTAAATGATAAAAATGGATTATATTTTGTAAAAACCTCACAATTTCGACAGCCATTTTCCTTGAAATCCCCCATAAACCGTAGTATAATAGATAGAAATTTCTTAGAATTAGTTATTCTACGAACATGGAAGCAGCCGTCTGCCGCGGCGTGACATGGCCAGGCAATCCATTCTTAACAGTTCCTTATTCCCCGCCCCGCAGTAAAATGTATTCCCGGTTACCGCTAATGACAAACCGCCGCTCCCGTGCTATAATACATCTAGGCCGCCGTTTTCCGCACCGCGGCCGTTTCTGCAAAACACCGAAAGAAAAAGGAATGGTAGCATCATGAAGAAAAAACTTGCAAAAGCCCTGGAATTCATCGCTGTTGTCGCTGCGCTCGTATGCGGCGTCCTTGTCGGCAGGAACATCGGCGTCGAGTCCATCCTCCGGGGCAAGGAAGAGCCGGTTACCTTAGCCATGACCGAGGGCGGCCTGCCGGAGGATTACATCGGCATGCCCGCCGCTGACGACATCCCCCGGATTGAGGACGCCGCCTCCTGGGAGGATACCTGGCAGACGAGCTATGTAACCATTGAGCCTGAAGCGATCATCGGCACGGGGATCGGCCCCCGCCACCCGTGGGTTGACCCCTACATCAGACGCCGCCGGGGCGGCCAGAAAAAACGTCCGGAGGTCACGCGCACAGCCCTGGATATTCTCGACGAATACGGTGAATATTTCCTGCTGAAGCTCCCGGATCAGTCCTATATCCTGGCGCAGATACCGGTTGACGACGCCAAAAAGCTCAAAGCCGGAAAGGATCTCACGCTGCCCATCGGCCGCAAAACCGCGGCGCACCGCCAGGTCCTCGCCAATATCTCAGACCTCTGCAGGGAGTATAACGTAAATACCGAAGGCGTATTCTATTGTATCAATGATAAATGGAACGAAAGCCATAATTTTATGGTTCTTCTGATACGCATCGGCGTCGTGTTCCTGATCACGATTGCGCTGGGGACGATCCTGATTGTGATCGTAGATAAGATTCTCAAAGTGGATGACTGAGCGCTTTCCGATACGATGTACTCTCGGAGTCCAGCCGCGCCTGTTTTTGCGGCTGATTTTCCAAGAGTACATTACTTAGATACGCGGCTGGCGCGAAACAGGCCCCTGTTCTCAGCCTCCTTTTACGAACGAGCCGATCTCAACCAGATTTCCCTCCGGATCCGCTACATAGCAGGTTCTCTGTCCCCACGGCTCTGTCACAGGCTCCAGAACGGGCTTCGCCCCGGCGGCCGTGACCGCTGCAAACGCCTTGTCCACCTCCGCATAGCAGGGAACGCTCAGCGCTATCTCATAATGGCCGTTGATCCCCTCCGCATAGGAAAAGGAGGCGCCTGTCATGGTTTCCAAATCCTTTCTCCGGTACAGCATAAACAGGGTGCCGTCCTTTTCGAGAAGCACATTCATCGCGTCCTCGCTCTCTTTGATATCAAAGCCCAGCACGTCCCTGTAAAACCGAACCATCACCGCCATATCCTTAACCAGGATCCCAAAACCGTCTAACTTCATCTTTTTTCCTCCAATCAGGCGCTGTGTACTCCCAAAGCCTCATCACGCCTGATCTTGCGAGATTCCGGGAATACATTATTTTCCGTCCCGCTTTCGCGCATATGAAGCAGCGGCGAAAGCGCATCCGTAAGCTTCATGGATAAATATAGCATATAAAACATGACGTCTGTATGTCATGTTTATGGTAACGAATTGTACAAAAATAACTCTACAGTTCCCAAAGTCTGAGAATCCGCTATTTTTTATGCCACGTATAAAATTCCTTCAAATCCGCTTTTACATCCTCCGGAAGCTCCGCCTTTTTCACCCCGCGGAGCGCGCCCTCCAGCGCCATTAGCCTGTGAATGCAGGCCGATTCGTCTATCTCCTGAATCTTCAGCCATGCCTGCTTCGCGCCGGCTGATCGCAGCTCCGCCTCCGTAACAATCCCCACCAGGGCAAGCTGCCCTTCCACCGTTTTCCCAATATTCGGCAGCTTCGACAATTCCCCCATCCTTCTTCCTCCTTTATCTGAATCTCATGATACCAGGGTCAAAAGGTCTGATTTCATTACCAAAATCACCGGCCTCGCACAGCACAACCCTGCTGCCCGCCGCGCCGCTTCCGTCCAGCATCACGCAGTCAAAATTTCTGTTCAGCAGGCGTTATAATCTGATAGCCCGCTTTCGCCAACACCTCCAGCGCTTTATGATACGCCTCCTGTTTCGTAAAAATATAATCTGTATTATAAGTCGATACAGCAAATATCCCGATCCCGTTATCTGCCAGCAGCGTAGAGATCTCAGCCAGAATGCCGATAAGGGAAAAATCCAATATCCCCTGAATCCGAAAGGCCTTCCACCCGTTCTCACATGCAGCCGCATTGCCGGGAACCTTATCTGTCCGGCATACTAATGATTTCTCCTCATCTGTCCTGCCAATAAAGCAAAACTCGCTTTCTATATCTGTCTGCGAATAATCGGCTACTTTACAAACGGAAAAATCGTACTCGATTGTTTTAATCAGCATATCTCCTCCCCGTGCCCGGTAACACATTCCTCGCTGGCTGATGTATGAACAGCAGCTCTTTCATCAGATCATTCAGGCAGCACAGAGCGCTTCGCCATGAACCGATCCACCGCAAGCGCCGCTCTCCGGATCCCCGTCCACGCATACGGGATCAGGAGCACAGCATAGCAGACCGTATACTGCCCCTTGGCCTCCCACGCCAGATGGAACAAAAATCCGCCGATAAATATAATCCCCGGAATCAGATTTCCCCACCGTATGCGTTTCCATTCCAAAAGAACCCACAGCAGCGCGCCCGCATAGATCAGCGTCTGCAGCCAGTTGACCGTGAGAAGGTACAGCGCATTCAGGACGCCTCCCTTTTTAAACAGCGACCGTTTCATGTCATGCAGGAGCGCCAGGCCGCCCCCAACCTCCTGGATCCAGAGGCTCTGGAAGGTGGGTTCAGCCCAGATCGACGCGGTTTTCCTCACAAAAAAGTCCGCGCAGGCCCCCGGATCGGCCGCCAGGTCTGATATCGTCTCCGCCAGATCCCTTCGCACCGCCTCCTTTGCCCGCTCCGTATCGCCTCCATTTTCCCAAAATACCCGGACATTGTAGCCATTGTACCATCCCGGTCCCCTTTTTCCCTCCGAGAGCCCCATCTCGGCCCATGCGGCCATGGGAATCCCTTTGGAGGCCGGAGCGCCTGTCAGCCGTTCCATGCAAAAGCCCAGCCCCTTACTCCCGGCCATATAAACCGCGGCCACGATAAGCGCCGCGGCAAAGAGCCGCCGCCTCTTTTGAAACACCGCCTCAGCGGCCAGATCGATCACCAGCGCCGCCAGAGCAATCTGATAATTCGATTTCAGGAAAACGGCCCCTGTTGCCGCCGCTGCGCCGATCCACAGATCCATCCCCCTCTCCTCGCGGATATAGCGGCCGATCCGGTACAGCGCCAGGCAGGAAAGCCCAAAGCCAGGCATGGTTCCATAGGTAAATACGACGTAAAAGGAAAATGGAAGATACAAAATCAGGCAGAGAAAAAGCCCTCCTGCCTGCCCCGGCAAATCCGCTCGCCGGCGCTCTCCCCCCGAATGCCTGACAAAGGCGGCAAGACACGCCATCCCCAGAATCAGAAAGCCAATGTTAAAAAGCTGCATCGCATACGGTGCGGCGCCGCGAAATACCGAATAAAACACCGCCATATAAAGGATCAGCCCGTTCTGGAGCGGGTACGTATACGCGTACCCCTGCGCCCCTCCTTCTGAGCCATAGCTAAAACGGACTGGGGCCCAGGGCGACCTATCCCCCTCCAAAAGGCAGCGGGCCGATTCCATGCAAAGCCTCGAATCACTCCCCGCCCAGCCCATCAGCAGAAGCGTCCACACAGCCAGCGCTGCGGCCGCAATCACCGTCAGGCGGGTATAGCGCCCGGTTGCCGCCCGTTTTTCCCGCGCAGAAAGCGCTTTCCCCGCTTCCCCCACCCTCTTTTGCCTCAAAAACCACAGCAAAAGCGCAAAGGCAGAGACATGGAACAACGGGTGATCCCGGCCGTATTCCACAATCTCCGCCCCTCCGTAAACTGTGCAGGTAACAAAAGCGCTGAGCCCGGTCAGAAACAACAGGATCCCGCACAAAAACGCCTGCACAAACCGGATACAAAACCGCTCCGGCAGAGAAACACCGGATATGGCCGGAGACGGCGGCATTTTCGTCTTATCTCCCATCCGCCGTGTTCTGCTCTCCGACCGCTGTGCTCTGTTTTCCGTCCATTGTATTCTGCTCTCCATCTGCCACATCCTGTTCTCCATCGGCTGCGTTGTGCTCCCTATCCGCCGCCTTTTGCTATACATCCGTTGACTCGCTGCATTAACCTCCGCGCCCGCTCCTGCGTAACGAAAAAAAGGCGGACATGCCTCGCCGGCTCCGCCCTTTTTCCAGCCTCCTCTAACCGCTGCGCCTCCCGTTTTTCTCCTGATGTGCTCCCGGAGTCCCGCTGCGCCTGATTTTGTGAGATGATTTTTTATCAGTTGTTAATCAATTTCTCATTCTCATTATTCCAGCTATAGAGTTTGCGGATCTCCTCGCCGATCTTTTCCGACGGATGCTCAGCAGCAAGCTTTCTCATCGCCTGGAAATGAACCTGACGGCCGGCCGGGGACATATCAAGAAGGAATTCCTTTGCAAATGTGCCGTCCTGGATATCGGAGAGGATCTTCTTCATCGTCTTCTTCGTCTCCTCTGTGATGAGCTTCGGCCCGGTCACATAATCGCCGTACTCCGCCGTGTTGGAGATCGAATACCGCATGCCCGCAAAACCGGACTGATAGATGAGATCCACAATCAGCTTCATCTCGTGGATACACTCAAAATAGGCATTTCTCGGATCATAGCCTGCCTCCACCAGCGTCTCAAAGCCGGCCTGCATCAGGGCGCACACGCCGCCGCACAGAACCGCCTGCTCGCCGAACAGATCCGTCTCTGTCTCGGTTCTGAATGTTGTCTCCAGTACGCCGGCCCTCGCGCCTCCGATGGCCAGGGCATAAGCCAGGGCAATATCAAGCGCCTTGCCTGTCGCGTCCTGCTCAACCGCTACCAGGCACGGAACTCCTTTTCCCTCCTGATACTCGGAGCGCACCGTATGGCCCGGTCCCTTAGGGGCAATCATCGTCACATCCACGTTTTTCGGCGGCTTAATGCACCCGAAGTGGATATTAAATCCATGGGCAAACATCAGCATATTGCCCTCCTCCAGATTCGGCTCAATGTCCTTCTTGTACATATCCGCCTGCAGCTCATCATTGATCAGGATCATGATAATATCCGCCTTCTTTGCCGCCTCGGCCGCGGTATACACTTCAAAGCCCTGCGCCTCGGCCTTTGCCCAGGATTTGCTCCCCTCATAAAGGCCGATAATCACCTTGCAGCCCGATTCCTTTGCATTCAGGGCATGCGCATGTCCCTGGCTGCCATAGCCGATCACCGCGATCGTCTTTCCATCAAGTAATGATAAATTACAGTCCTCCTGATAATAGATCCTTGCCATCTCGTTTCCTTCCTCCTTGGGATTATTCATTTTGATTGTATGCATCATGCGCCGCCGCCCGGCCTTTCCGCTCCGGCAAAAAGCTTACGGAAGGTAACGCACATCGTCGCTCCCCCTGGAAAGCCCGGTAAGGCCCGTCCTCGCCAGCTCCAGAATCTCATAGTCCTCCAACAGGTTAATCATCGCGTCCAGCTTGGACTGATCCCCGGTCAGCATGACGGTGACCGAATCCTTTCCCACATCCACCACGGAAGCGCGGAAAATCTCCGCAATCGCATTGATCGCCATGCGCTGGCTGGCGTCAGCCCTCACCTTCACCATCATCAGCTCGCGGTAAACCGAATGCCCTTCCTCCAGCGCCTTGATGTGATGGACATCCTCCAGCTTTCCAAGCTGCTTCTGAATCTGCTCCAAAACCTGATGATCGCCCAGCGAGACCACGGTCATCCTTGAATATCTCGGATCCGCCGTGACGCCCACGGTCAGGCTTTCAATATTGTACCCGCGGCGGCTGAACAGGCCCGCGACGCGGCTTAAAACGCCGGCAGTATTATCTACCAGCAGGGATAAAACAATTCTGCTCATGTACATTCCCACCTTGCTGTATCATATTTATAGTGTTTCACTATAAATTCACTTAATCATAGCAATCAATTGTGGCTTTGTCAACTAACTAAATGGAATAGATTCTATTCCTTAACGGTATATGGCCGCCCGTTTCAGACAGGTCTGCGCAGACGCCGCGGGATACACCGGCCGGGAAGATGCGCAGCCTGTGCGCGCAGGTAATATTCATATCCTTTTTCGTTATGTACTCAGACATCCGGGCCGGCATCCGGATCCCACGTCCTGTATTTAAACGCCATCTTCATCTCGCTTCCCACGCTGATCATAACGTCGTCATCCGGAATCTCTTCCCTGGTATACCATCCGGCCTCTGACAGCTCGTCCTCCTGAAGGCGGATCGTATCATCTCCGTCAAGCTCTGCAAAAAAACCGATCATCTCTGTATCTGTAAAAGCCCAGGGCTGGCTTTTGAAATAACGGATATGTTTGACCTTTAACCCTACTTCTTCCATCACCTCGCGCCGGACCGTCTCCTCAAAGGTTTCGCCAATTTCGACAAAGCCCGCGATCAAGGCGTACCCCCTGTAGGGCCGGTCCCGGTAACGGGACATTAAAAGCCGATCCCCGTCTGTGATTGCCACAATCACCGCCGGAGAAATCTTCGGGTATTCAATCTGCCCGCAGGAAGGGCAGACAAGAGCCCGCTCGGTCCGGCTTTCTGTCATAGCTGACGCACAGCGGCCGCAAAAACGGCGGCTCTGCCTCCACCTCCACAACTGCGTGGCCGTGATCGCAGCAAATGACTGATAAGCCGGCTCCATCGTCCTGAAATACTGGGTTTTCTTCCACTGAAGGCCGGGATTTTCGGGGGAATCCGCACAGGCAGAGTCCTCCTCTGAAGGCTCGACGAGAAAATACGGCTTCTCATCAATCGAAAATAAATAAACCGCCCTGGTAAATGCCTCCGGAAAAACCGGCAGAATCTGCGAAAAGCAGGGGATCGCAGCCTGCGTCTCCTCCCCGCAAAGCAGAAGCGTTTTATTCTGCACAATACAAAGCGCGTAATCCGATGCCGTTGGCTTAAGATCCCGGTAAGCGTTATCATAGCGGTGCGGTGCAATATCCTGTATCATCTGTACTCTCCATTCTGTCTGCAGTCAATTAACAGCTCCTCATCCAACTGTCTGTGAACAGTTACATTGTATTGCTTTTCAGTCCGGGTTGCAAGCAGATATTAAACCGATATGCGGCGATATGCAAAAATCAGTTACTGTTCACACACCAGACAATGCGAGGTGTTTTTTGTGAGCGCATCGCAGCGGAAGTCACGGAAAACCCGAGGGCAGCGGCGCCAAACCGCGTTTTTTTGCGGTTTGTGCGCATCGCGAAGCGTGTTACTGGGCACAGCCCGGCAGGGGTGTGAACAGTAATAAAAATCATGCCGTTCATGTTACGCTTCACGGTTTCCTTTGGAACATAGCGGCATGCTGTCATCTTCCGCCAGCTCCCCGTCAAACAGCATATTCGGCGCCGTCCTGCAGTGCTTTAGACAACTCCTTGTCTCCAGCAATACGGTTCCGTCCGCGGACAATGCCCCCTCAGGCGGAATCGCGCCCTCAATGCCCAGCCGCTTCTTAAGCCTCCCAAGCCGTTTTTCCTGCTGTTTTCTGTGTTCCTTACTCATACACCGTTCTCCCGTACAGACCGTGATCCGGTGCTCATACGCCGCAGGCTTTAAGCTTTTATAAAGTTTCATAATACAGTCAATGACGCTCTCCTTCACTCCCGCCGCCTCGGCCGCCAGCGCCCGGCATTCCGGAGAAATAAATCCCCGGATCTCCTGAATCTCCTTCAGCATCGCCGCAATCGTTTCCTGAGAGGCCGGCTTCTTCATGCTGGAATAAAAGCTCCAAACTTCCGCCAGCTCCTGGCTCTTCTCCTTCCTCTTTTCCTGCGCCCTTTCCTGTGAATCCTCCTGTTTTGAAAAAAGCTCCTTTAAATATCCCATCATACACACCTCTGCCCTGTCACTATTTTCCATCATTATGCGCAAAACAGAATCATATCATTCATCATGAATCCACTTTTTCCGTCCCTCCCCGGCAAACCGTGAACCGACAGCCCAAATATCCATTGACAGCCCCCCTTTTTTCCGCTACAATTGAGACAGAAAATGAAGTAACGGCAATCTCTCCCCGCCGTTCCCAAAACACATTCTTTACGGGACTCCCGTCCGGATCTCCCCCTCTCAGATAAGAACCCTGAACCCCGTAAGAATAGACGGGTCTTTTTTGTTCCGTTAAATAACACACTGGAGGAACCATACTTATGAAGTTTTATGAACGCTTAGATGCCATAATGAAACAGGATTTCGGCGCAAGGGGGCTTTTGAGCTCGCTCCCCGCCTCCCCGATCGCACAAACGGCGCGCTCCCTCGCGCAGGCCAGGCATGCCATACTCCTGACCGGCTTTCCTGTGCGCCTTCCGGACGGCAGCGTCGTCGGAGAGACAGACGGGCCTTCCGGGACCGCCAACTTAGCCTACGCTCTGATGGAGACAGGCTGCCGGGTGTCCGTCGTTACAGATTCTGTTTCCCACGCTCTCTTAGAGGCGGCTCTTGCCCTGCGCGTTCCGTCGGCAGAGCTGATTCTGCTCCCGAAATCCGAACCGGAACCATTTATCGCAGAGCTTGTAGAAACGCTTAAGCCAACTCATTTTATCAGTCTCGAACGGCCCGGGAAGGCGGCGGACGGCCATTACCATAACATGCGCGGCGAACAGATTGACGACATGCTCACCGATTCCGCCGCCTTTCTTTCGGAGTCGAAAAGAGCCGGGGCTGTCACCATCGCCATCGGAGACGGCGGTAATGAGATGGGCATGGGCGCTTTCCGGAAAGAAATCGTGGCAGGCGTCGCCTGCGGAGATATGATCTGCGCCAGCGAAGCGGCTGACTTCACCCTGGCAGGCGGCGTCTCCAACTGGTGGGGCTGGGGTATCGCCGCCCTTTTATCCATCCAGCTCGGCCGTTCCCTTCTTCCCTCTGAGGAGACAGAGGCAAGGCTTTTACGGCAGGTGGTTCTGGCAGGCGGGGTAGACGGAGCGACAAAGGAGGCTACTGTCACAGTAGACAATCTTTCACTTGAAACCAACCTGTCCGTCCTGCGCGCTGTGTCCGGACTGACCGTTGACGCGCTTGCCTCTGACCGGAAAAAAGCCGGCCAAAAGGCGGTTCTTCAGCAGGCGGATGCCTGAAACGGATTTTCACCGGACTCCTTTTCAAGCCTCCCTTCCGGATCGAGGTAATACCAGCGCCCCTTCCACTCCTGCCAGCAGCTTGTTTTCGCCGCCCCCATTCCGTCGAAATAGTACCAGCAGCCGTCGAGAAACAGCCAGTTTTCCTGCGGCATACAGCCGTCCTTTTCCAGATAAAATTTCTGGTTCTCCTTAAAACGCCATCCTGACGCCTCTTCCTCCGGGAGCTCCTCTCCCGGAACGGCGTCTGCCTCCTTCTGAAATATAGAAGCGCAGAGCCCGTCCCGAATCTGATCCGCCTCCTCTTTTCTCACCTGCCTAAGTCCCGATTCGGCCGGACTGCCCTTTTTCCCGCTCTCTGTCAGGGGATAAACCTTACAGTAATAGATCCCGCTCTCCTGCATCAGCGGCGCAAAATCATATGTAAGACCGGCCGTCCGGTGGGGATATCCTACCCGCCTCTGGTTGCGGTACAGCATCGCCAGATAGGACGAAGCATTGGGGGCGGCCTCCCATCTCGCGCATGTTCCTTCCAGCGCCGCGCGCCCGATCTCCCCCACAAGCTCGCCGGGCGCCTCAAGCTCCACCGTCAAAAGCAGGCTCTGTCCCGCATCCCCGCGGACTGCCTTGGTGCAGACCGCGGAAACCCCCGAAAAGCGTATTTCATCCTGATCTATCCGGCCAAACACATCCTCATCTTCCGCCGTCAGCTCAATTTTAATATACCGGGTTCCCTCTTCCTCCGTCCCTTGCTTTGATTCGTTTCTCTCCTCCTCTGTGATTCCTTCCTTCCCTGTCTCTTCCTCCTCGCTTTCCTTGTCCGGATATGGTATCCCATCCGCGGGATCCGGAAAAACAGACGGGCCGTTTCCCGGATTCCCAGCCTCCCCTGACTGCCAGATGCCTGTTACTGTGTACTGGCTGCTGGCGCAGTATGCCTCCACCAGCGGCCATCCGTCCTCCTCAAAGGACTCCGCCTCCAGACGTATCTTAATCTCCCGTATCTGCGCCGCTGCCGCTGGCATACTCCCCAGAAAGCTGAATCCGGCTGCAAAAACGGTCAGGGCGGAGGCCCTGATGCAGCGGTTCATCCTGAAACGGCTGATTCTGCTTGTTCTTTTTATCATAAATGACATACCCCGCTTTCCTTCGCGGCAGCCGCCAGATGTGCATACGAAGATGCTCATCCGGCCATCTGCCCGCGAAAATCATAATTTCTTCGTGCTGTGTAACAAATTTAGCGCCTTATGTTTCTCTCCCGCTCCCCTTTTCTGTCTGAAGCCCGTCTTGTATACAAAATCAGAAGCAGCAGCGCGGCCGCTGCCAGGCCGGTTATCAGGAAGCCTTCCGGTATCGGCAGAGGAGCTTTCCCCTGTCCCTCTCCCTCCCCGGTTTTCGGAAGCGGGGGAATCGTTTCGGCTCTCAGCCAGATATCCCCCTTTCCTTCTATGGTTTCGTCATAGTAAAGCGTCAGCGTCCCCTCGACCGGTATATCCGGCTTTTTCGGCGTCTGCGGGCGGCCAGGCCGCTCCGGCCTCCCGGGCTTCTGGGGCGGCGTCTTTTCATCGTACATCAGAACGGTAATGCCCTGCCCATTTTCCGGAACCGTAAAGGTAACCGGATCGGACATCTCATATCCGGCAGGCGCGGACTCCTCTGCCAGACGGTAGGAAGCGCCTGCCTCCAATACCCCCGTAAATTCTCTGGAACCGCTCTCATCCGTTGTAAAGCGGCATACCTCCTGGCCGTCCTCTGTCTCGATCCGCAGCGCCGCCCCGGGAAGAGGGCCGATCGGCGTTGTCCCGTCGCTCTCAACCGCTAATTTCCGTATCGTCACTCTTGTAGGCGTATTGACAAGCTCCAAAACGATTTCCCCGCCTTTTTCCGGAACGGTAAAGAGAATCGGCCCGGCCATGGCGTACCCGGCCATGGGCATCCTTTCCTCCAGACGGTAAGCAGCTCCGGCCAAAAGCGCGGCCTGAACCAGATGCGGCGTCCCGTCCGAAACCCACTGCTCCACGACGGTTCCGTCCGGAGTGCAGATCGTAAGCTGCGCCCCGGCCAGATCGTCCGTCTCTCCTTCTTTCTCCCCGGGCTCTGTCTTCCTGACAATCACCCGGACTGGCTGATCCTCCATCTGGATTCGCAGAGCGCCGCCTTCCTCTGGCGCTGTAAACGCGATATCCTCTGCCCGGCCGTAGCCGGGAGGCGCTTCACGCTCTCTGAGAACCGCGGATTCACCCGGACTTAAAACAGCTTCAACCTGGTGAACAAAACCGTCGGAAACCCATTCCTCCAAAAGTGTCCCGTCCTGCGCCAGCAGCTCCATCTTAGCTCCGGAAACACCCTTTCCCGTCTCGAAATCCGTTTTCCCGGCCAAAATTTCCACAGGCGCATCCGTCATGTCAAACCATACCGGAGCCGCCTCCCCATTAAACCCAAAGGAGCGGCGTCCGGTCAGGGCAAACGTTCCGTCTGAATACCCTGTATGCTCTGTCAGGATGTACGTCCCGTCTTTTGTAAACAGCTCCCGCCTGCTTCCATCGCGTTTTTCGTAGAAAAATACAGCGCTTTCCGGATTCTTCCCGGTTGTTCCCTCTGTATTCCGGCTGTTTTTCGCGTGCATGGCCGCTTCTGTCTCCCGCCTGGTTTCCTCAGTCTCCTCGATCTGATAACGTGTTCCCCACGGCAGGCCGGTAAACGTAACCGCCTCCCCCGCCGCCAGGGAAACCACATCCCCGCTCCGAATCCTTCCGGTAAGGCTTCCCTTAAAGGGAACAAGCCCTGTAAAATCCTCCCCGGACGAACCGCGCAGATGGATCCGATACGAAAAGCGCCCCGTTACGCTCCCGGCCCCTGTGCCTGTCACACGGTTTACAAGCGTCAGGCTTCCGGCCTCCCCAATGGGGTTTACGGCTTCATATACTTCACCCTCCAGCTCCAGCGCACACCGGATCACACCCTCCGCCTCCGGCCGCGCCGCTGCTGTGAGAACGAGCCTGCATTCCTCACCGGGCTTCAAAATGCCTGTTTCAGCCTCCAAAACGCCCGGTTGTCCCTTCATGTTCCATGCCGCCGACGAATTCGCAGGCATCCACTCAAGGCCGTTGCCCAGCCGTACAAGGGCCGTATACCCCTTCTCCTCCTTTTCTGTATTTTTGCATGTCGCTTCATAGCGTATCACGCTGCCGGAAAGAATGGCCGCGCCGCCTTTTCCGTTTGCGCTGAAAACCTCTATCCCCCTTTTTTCTTCATATTCCGGATTATATAGCGTCTTCTGATAGCCCTCTCCCGGCGTATTTTCCACGCGCCACGACGCCAGCGCCCCGCCGTTTTCATCTTTGATGGCAAGAAGCGTCTCATCCGCCAGACGCCATCCCGGCGTATAGAGCCCGTCTGCGCCGCGCTTCATGCGGAATATGCGGCGCTCCGTCGTCTGCTCCGAACCATTTGTGTAGAAGGTCAGCTCCGTTTCTTCATAAAGCCTCCCTTCCCATACTTCTAAAACATCCGGCTCTTCTCCCTGCTTTGTCTGCTCCTGCCGCCCTCTGTCCTTTGTCCCTCCTTTCCCGTCTGGACCATGTTCATCCTCCCGCGGGCGGACGGGCAGGCTTTGCCCGTATGTCAGCTCATACTGCCCGCCGCTCTCCAAATCTGTGAGAATCCGCCTTGTGCCAGCCGCCCTTCTTCCCCAGATATCCAGCCTCTCAATCGCGTCCGGGAAATCGGAGGACGCTGTAAAGCGCACGCTTCCCGTACCTGTGGAAATGCCGGAAACCCGCCTCCCATCGTCAGATATGGAAAATAGAACCGGTTCTGCCAGCGCATACCCTTTTGGCGCTTTCAGCTCCTTCAGGAGATACACCCCGCCCGCCGAGAGCACGCCTGCGACGAGATGGCTTCCTCCGCCGGAAATCCACGTCTCAACAGGAGGCCCGTCCTCTGTATAATTCCCGTTTTCTTCCTTTGTCTCATAGATTGCCAGCACGGCGCCTTTCACCAGATGCCCGCTTTTGAAATCCGTTTTGGCTATCTCGATCCGCGTCGGCTCATTTGACGCCTCCAGCCGGTACAGCAAAAGCTTCTGATCCGGATCGTCTGAAAAGGTAAACGAATATTCCGTTACCGCCCGGGCGTAGCGCGGCGGGGGAATTACCTCTTTCACCGAAAAACGGTACGGTTTCCACACCCCGCCCACTGTTCTCCCGGTTTCCAGCTCCCCGCTGCGCGCGGTTCCGCTTTCGCCTGTCGCCATCAGAATATGCTCTCCTGTGTCGAGATTTTTAAGCTCGAACACCGCCTCCGCAAGCGTCAGCCCGGAATCCGCCGCGTCTGTCTTGACAATTTCCACCACTCCCTTCTTTTTCTCGTTGACCGCCTGAAACACCGCCTTCCCCTGTTCAAACCGCCCTCCTGAAAGCGCCAGCCGCTGCGGTTCAAAGCCTTTGTATCCGTCCGGGGCCTCCTGCTCGGCCAGATAATAGATTCCGTCCTCCAGCCCTTCCAGCCGGTGCGGGCGCAGGCTTCCCACGGACTGCTTTTCCGGGATTCTTCCCGACTTGCGATCGTCCTCTGTATAAACGCCGTCTTCCCCCGACACCCACGAAGCGGCCAGATACGCCCCGTCCTCGCAAAAGCCGCCGTCCGGATCGGCTTTATAGAGCGCAAGCCTGGCGCCGGCCAGCGAAACGCCCGCTTCATCGGTCTTTACTATTTCGACCCCCTGCTTCCTGTTTTCCATACCGTAAAGCTGGATCTGTTCCGTCTGCGCAACCTCCACGACCCTGGGCGGCGCCGTTTCATAGCCGGGCGGCGTCTTTTCCTCTACCAGCACGTACGGCGTGCCGCTGGCCAGATAATCGATCCGGCGCCGTCCCTGCGCCGTGTCATAGCTGACCGCGTACGGGCTTTTCCTGTATGTAAGCGTCTGATAATTGAACTTGTAGTCAAAATTGTATCCACACTTTCCCTCTGCGTTTAAGCCGCGGCTGATATGGATCAAAATCTGTTTTCCACTCTCCGTCTCCCACATCTGGCGCACCGATTCTTCGCCAACCGTGGCCTCGGCGTCTGTCAGCCGCGCGCTCCGCGCGGACAGCCAGCGAAGCTCCCCTGCGCCCGGATTCTTCTGGTACTGTCTTAAAAAGGCGTCCCTGTCTTCCTGGCAGACATCCGCGTCAAAGGTGAACGCCCCATCCCGGTATACGGCCCTTTTACCTCCGTCCAGTGTATAGACAAGAGGGCTTTCGGACACACGGACAGCCTTTCTGGCCGCCTTCCAGCCCACCTCCTGAAAGGAAGGGCCATATTCTGCGTACAGGGACTCAAAATTGTGGGTAAAACCGCTCTTTGTCTCCTCCTTTCGCGGTCCGAACACACGGGCAAAAATGGATTTCTCCGGATTTTCCTCATAATCGGACACTTCAATCGTCTCTGTGTATTCCAGGCAGTCATCCGCCGTCCAGGTATCGATCCGGACGTCCTTTTTGTACCTGGGAACCCCATTCTCTGTGACAATCCCGCCGCTGTCCGTCTCCGCCTCATAAAGCGAGAGCACGGCCCCGGCCGCTGCGGGAAGCGCCTGTTTCTCTCCCTCCTTCTCTTCATATTTGAGTATCTCCAGCTTGGTATGGTCGTTGGGGAGCGCGATGTGATGGAGCCCGCGCGTCCCGCTTATGGACACCCACTTCGACGCCGGAATATAGCCCGGCGGCGTGTGGATCTCTTCCAGAATATAGTCTCCCTTAGGAACCGCCTCCAGGTAAGCCGGCGTATCTCCCGCCGTCCACTGCGCCGTATAGGTATGGATCCCGTTCTCTCCGTCCAGGACGTCCCACTGTGCAGGCGTATCCTCCATTTTTTCCAGATAATAGCCAAAGGGATGGGACGAAAGCTGGTCTGACGGAACGCGCCTTGCCCGGAACAGGGCGAGCTCTGCGCCCTTCACACTCCGGAAAGAATAGCCGGCCTTTCCCTCCTGCCGGATCTCTGTCTCATCAAACAGCCCATCCCGGTCCAGAACCGTTATTTTAAAGTTCTCAGGCGCGTCCACCTTTTCTATATAGGCGCTGATCGGCCAGTCCACCGCCCTCGCGATCGGCGCTGCCGTTCCGTCTTCCCCCACGGTCAATCCGACAGGCATGGTCTTCACATATCCGGCCGGAGGCACAAGCTCTTCCATGATATAACTGCCGGCCGGAACCCGTTTTAATACATCCGCCTGTCCCGGCGTCATGGCGTGGGAAAAGGGATCGTTTGGCGCCGCCTCCCCGGTGATCCAGGTGTTTTCCATGATATACCCTTCTCCCCGCCTGTGAAACAGCGGCTTATCATCCCGGTCTGACTCAGGATCCGGGCCGATATCAGCAAGCTCCCCGCTGGTCTGAATCTCCCAGGCGTTTGTATTATACCTTCTTAAGCGATCGTCATATTTATAGCGGACAAAATCCCTGTCCCGGTCATAAACCGCCTCTCCTTTTTTATAGATTTTCTGCGATTTTTGGTAATAAACCGGCTGCCCGTGTTCATTTAAGGCCGGGGAAAGCGACTTTTCCAGCTTCCCGTTCCGGTAGGTCCCAATCGTATATTCGTTCTCTGTATCAGAAAATATTGAGGCCAGACGGCCGGTCTTTATCTTCTCCCTTACGATCACATTTCCATACGGATCCCTCGAAATCCGGACCGGCCAGACCAAAACCCTTCCTTCCTCATCCTCCACATAAGCCATGCCCGTATAGGGCTCGACCAGGCTGTCCCTGTTTTTATCCGCGTCCAGATGGTACATCCTCGTCCCCTCCGGAACCTCTGTAAAGGCGCGATCCGCCTTGCTGTAGAGGAGTCCTTCCCAGTCCGGGCAGGTGATTTCAAGGAACGGGGCGCCGTTTTTCCATGCAAACAGCGCCATGCCTGCCTTTGCCTGAACCCGGTTTCCGTATGCGTCACGCCCATAGTACGCGCCATTTATCTCCTCCAGAACGGACAGATTCCCCAGATCATAGAAGAGAATATCCGTATCCTCCCGTTCCACGGTCTTATAGATCCAGGTTCCCTCTCCCCGGTCGTCCTCCTGATCCGAATAGGAATAGCGCTTCAAATCTTCCGGATCCGCGCCGGCATCCGCTGATTTATCCAGCAGGTACTTCACCGCGGTTCCCGCATATCCCTTCTGGACATACATCCGCTTCACATTTCCGAACGCATCACGTTCAATATTCACACCCGTGAACCTGTAATCCTCCTTATCTCCGCTTTCCTTTATCTCAATCGCGTCGTATAGGGTCATCCGCGCGCCCGGCAGATAGCGGTTTTTGTCATCCGCGCTCTCCAGGCGTCTGGTCAGGCGCGCCTTTCCGGTAAATACGCCCTCTTCATAGAGGAGTTCAAGATCCTCCCCGGCATCCTTTTTCTTTTTAAGCGCGTCCAGAAAGCCCTTCCTCCAGGCATAGCCCAGATAAGTCCCCGAATCGTTGAATGCCAGCTCCAGATTCTCCAGGCCGTATCTTCCCTTTAGCTGCGTTATGCTTCCCTCCAGGCGGCCGTTCAGCTCAAAGACGGCTGTCTGTTCCTCCGGCTTGGTCTTTGCAACCTTTAAGCGCAGCGGCGTGTTATCGATATAGACACGCGCCATGTCTCCCCGATCCTGCGGTTTATTCCCGTTTGATTCCGTCCCGTCCGGGGCTGTGATCTCCTCACCGTTGTCTGCCGTACGGCTCACCCTTTCATGGTAAACCGCCGCACGCACGCGCTGATCCGGATTCCCGTCCAGGTAATAGGCCGCCTCATCCGAATAGATCTCGACTGCCACCGGACGGCTGCGGGCATAGCCTGCCGGAGCCTTGATCTCGCACAGGACATAGCATCCCGCCCCGAGCGGCTGCGGCGTTTCCAAATAGCCGACGGTCTGCCCTCCTGTCACGCCTTCCCCCAGCTCCCCGTCCCGCACAGTCGTAAACGCTTCAAACTGCCCGGTCTGATTTCCGTATGCATCTGTTAATACTACCTGCTCCTGTTCCCGGCAGATCGGCGTTCCCGCCGGCGCGATTCCGAAATATATCCCATTATACGGAATCTCCCACGGAAGCGCCGCCCTGGCCGCGGGCGTGATATTCTCAGCCCCCATTGCCTCCAGAAACTCTCTGCTACCGGTTATAAGAGCCGGCTTTTCATAAAATTTCACACGGCCGTCCTCTGTCTCCTTATCCTCCCGCTTCGCACTGTAAATGGTAAATATGGCTCCGTCATGCAGGATGTCCTCCCCCGTCTCTGAATCCAGCTTCTCAAGCCGGAGTTTTGACGCATAAAAGGTATTCCTGAACGTCTGATCCGCATATCCGGCAAAAACAGAAGCATCGTATGCGTCAGGCCCCGGAGGCTCCGTAACCGTCCAGGGAACCAGCGCCGCAAAATACTGCCCGTCATACCCGGTCAGGGCGCCGGTTATCGTTTTCACCTGATCCTTAAAATAAAAACCGGATGGGTTGTTGGCGTCCGATTCCGGGCCGTGCCGGTACAGCACGCCATCCTCTGTCCCGGACTGTTCCGACACAGAGGCATAATGGTAATACGCCCCAACCGCCGCGTTGCTGTGATAAACGCTTTCCGGGTGATCGGTGTGATAGAGCGCTTTATACGGGGCGTACTCTTCCTGCGTGAAGGTATAGCCCTGATAAGAGCCGCCGTCCTCAAACAAAGCTCCCTGTCCCGTCCTCTTATCCGCATCCAGCCCGTATTTGTAAACTTCAAACGGCCCGTCGTTTCCCTGTGCGCGGATCACATAGCGTTCCGCTTCATCCGTATGCGTCTGCGCCCACTCCTCATTCATCCGGATCAGGTATTTTGACGCAAGCTGCTCCGGCGTATCCTGGCTGCCGTATTCATAGAAGGGGTCAAAGGCCGGCGGCGACTCCCGGTTTCCGTCCGTTTGATACAGTGACGGAACCGCGATCTCCTTTGGCTGGTCGATCCGGTAATGCTTATTGTAAAAGTCTCCGAGCCTTGCTATACAGGGCTGCTGCTCGACCGCCACATAGATCCCGTAAGGCAGGTATTTTGACACTCCGTAATAGCAGCTTTTCCCCTGCGCTTCACCGGATGAGTCTGCCGACAGCGTGGTTTTATCTCCGTCCTTTCCCCCGTCCGGCTCGCCGTCCCACTCTATGGCATATATCTCGTCCAAATCGTAGGTAAAAAACGGCTTTAAGTAGTTCTCCGCCTTTTGGATCGCCTCACGGAGCGCTTTGTCATACGCCTCCTCCTGATAAGACTGCGCGCCTCCTTTCGCCTGCCGGCTCCCGTCTCCGCTCCTTTCTGTCAGCTTTTTCACCTCCTCGTCCAGATACCATGTGACGGCAAACTGGCGGACCGCGTCCGTGGCCTCCTGGTTCTTTAACGCCTCCTTGGATGTATTGCTCTCATTTTGCACCGCCCCGCCGCCCGGAAGCGCTGCGCTTCCCGCTGCCGTCCGGGCGCCCTGTTTTTCTTCCGGCCCGGTTTTCCCCTGTCCGCCCGGCGTAAAGCCCTGCATTCGCTCCAAAATCCAGGCCAGCGGCTTAAACGACGTGCTTGACGCCCCCTTCTGATCCCATTTGTCAAAATTTGCCGTCCTCATTGCATCAAAAAACTTCTCATAATTGTACGCTATAATTGTCCTTGTTTTTCCCGCTCCGTCCTCCATGACCCGCGGCACGCTTTCCAGGAGCCTCGTATAGCCCGTCTGCGGCTGCGCCTCAATCAGCCCGTCCTCACCGATCCGGTACAGGATCGGATTTACGCATACCGCTTCACTGGATGTATTGTTATTGACGGATCCAACCGTGACGGAATCCGCCCGGTGCGGCGCTTTTGTGTACCGCTTTTGCACATCCGCACACGGATCCTGTCCCGGATACCTGTTTTTATCCCCCATGGGATCCGTCTCCTCCCCGTTTTGGTCAAGCCACACAATCTCTCCGTTATCATTCCGGTAAAGCCGTTCCAGATTGGACTTTAAATACGCCTTAAACCGGAAATTCGCAAGCGCGCCCGCGCCCGTTTTCCCGCCCGGGCCCTCTGTGAAGCTGTCCTTATGCCCGGCGGCCTCATTGGTATTGTGGGCATAGCCTCCGTCCGGCATGGTCTGGATATCCTTTACGACCTTCACTCTCTGCCGGATTACCCGCTCAAATACATGTCCCGGCTTCTTTCTGGTCCCGGCGTCCTGGTTTGTCTTCTCCTGTCCCGGGTAGACGAGCTCTGCGGGGAGCAGATAACTGTTCTCCCCCGTCAGATTCCCATTGGAGGCGTCCAGATATGCCTTTACAAAGGCTTTTTTCACATGGAGATAATAGCTTGCGCTGTCCATCGTGTTTCCGGGTGCAAAACCTGCGCCCAGCATAGCCGCCTCCCCGGCTGACAGGATCGCCTCCTTTTCCTTTAGCGCGATCTTCCATTCCGTCGTCTGGGACGCGCCCTCATCCGTATGGGATGCGCCGAACGAATCTGTATAGGCCGTCTCCACTGACACGACATAGCTCCCATCCTTCCTCCTCACGGCGGGAAGCTTCTGCCATCTCACGTCTTCGGTTTCCACAAGCTCCGTCTTAAGGCGCTCCCGGTATTCAAACGCCTGGATCCTCTTCCCGTCCCGTCCATATACCTCCTCCCCGGGCTCATAGTACACATTTTCCTCAACGGTTTTTCCGTGCAGGCTGCCTGTCCCGTCCGCTTCGGCCGCCGGTATCAGAACCGCGCTTCCAAGCACAGAAGGGGGATTCCCGTACTCCTTATACGACCCGTAAGTCCCAAACGCGCTGTAAGCCGTGTTATTTGAGTAGGACGCATAGACCAGCCGGGGCGGCTCTGACATATCCTGCGGGAGAAAGCGGACCGCACGGAAAATGATGCTGTCATCCTCTGCGTCGCTTCCCAGCGCCATAAAGCTCTCCGGATTTCCCGTTACGCCGGCATATACCTCAAATTGAAATCCGCTTCCCGTCTCCTTCACGGAATCAATTCCCCCATAGCTATAGTACGGATGGCTGTCATAGAAGCGCAGCACAGACAGAATCGCCTCCCGGACGGTAAGCCGTGTCCCGCCATCCCCCATCTTCAAAGCTTCCACGCTCTGAACCGGCGCCCCATATACCGTAAAAGCAGCCGGGTTTCCCGGGGTAACGCCGCTTAAGCCGTACATATCCGGCTCGCCCTCCCGCACCCCGCTGTCAAATACGCCGGCGTAAATGCTGGAATAATCCATCCCGCCGCCCGCCAGACGGCTTCCGGGAGTCGCCTTTTTGTTCCTGCGCAGCGCCGCCTCTGCCTTTCCCTTTACAAAAGCCAGCTTATCCCGCGTAAAAGGCTGCTCCAGCATTTCCAGGTTTTCCGCCTCCGTCATGCCCCCGTCGGCCCGTTCAAGCGCCTCCCTCACCGCCTGCTCCTGCAGGCGTCGCGCCGAAACCTGCCGGAAGCGGTTCACCGCCTCATTGGTCAATACCTCCTGCTTCATCAAACTTCCGTCCGCGTTATATTTGGGGTACTGGAAGGGGCGTTCTGCCTTCAGATATACCGGCGTTCCGTCCGGATTCGTCAAAAAGACCTTCTCATAGACGCCGGTTCCGACTAAAGCCTCCGCCTGTCTCGTTCCAGCCTCCTTTCTGTATATGGCAGCGCCCGCCGGAAGACCGGAAAGCACAATGTCATAGCGTCCCCCGGTATCCCTGGCCTCAGACGAAAAGAACAGCTCATTCGGCCCGGAGCCCTCCCCCTGATCAGAGGTCTGCCCGTCCGCAAACAGTGGGCGGGCGATCCCCGCATAGCCCTTCCCAGGCTCCGGAGCGCCGGCGTCCGTATCCTGGCCGCGGTTGGTAAGGGGATTTTTCCGGTTCCCGATGGACAGCTCATAGCCCTCTGAGCGAGACAATTCCTTTACATAATACTCCCCCATAAGAAGCGGGCGGCCAATCCAGCAGTTTTTATTTTTTACAGCCAGATTTTCATATTCCCGCGCATAGCGCCCGTCCTCTGTATAGTCGTCATATACGGCATCCGCTGTATAGAGATTCTCCGGCGCCTGCCCGGCCCATCCGTCGGCGGCCTCTGTGATCATGCCCCTGGCATAATCATAGATATAGCCCGGCGCTTCTGTATTGGCCACAAAGGACGCGTCGCCGTTCTGATCCGTCGCCGCCACGGCAACCAGGTTGTTGGCCCGGTATACCACGCCCGTCTTTCCGTCCGGGTGAACGATATCCCGGGCCGCAAATAGCCCGTAAACCGCGCCGGAGAGCGTCGCGTCTCCCTGTGTCCCGCCGGCAGGCGCATGTTCAGGATCATTTCCCGCCAAATCAAGATCCTGTTTGCGGATATGGAATTCGCCTTCCGTCCTGTGATCATAGATCCGCCAGGCATTCCCTTCCGGATCCCGGCTGCTGCAATGGCTGAAATTGCCGGACGGCCCGGCCCCGGCCCTGGCCCCTTCGCTTTCGGCCCTCAGCGCCTCCTCATATGCAGGGGGAAACAGCCTTTCCCCGGTATCCTCCTCCTCTCTTCCTCCGGCTCCCGGGCTGCGAAACGCTGTTTTCGCGGCGCGCCACACAAACGACGCCTCGGACGCGGAGGCCGCTTCCTCCCTGACGACCGGCTCCTCCAAAACCGCCTCCGAAGCCGATGCCGGGCGGCCGGAAGCAGGCTTTTTCGCCTCTGAGCCGGAGGCCCTTTCTCCTTCCTTCTCTTCTTCCTCCGGGCCTTCCTCATCGATGAATATAAACGGCCGCCTGTCCTTGTCATTCTCCCGCCCGGCCCTCACGACAGGAACCTCCTTCGCCGACCGCCGCAGCGCCGGCTCCGCTGTCTCCTCCGCAAGCGCCGCCGCTTTCTTGGGCAGCTTCTCCGTCTGCTTTGCCTTCCCTCCCTTTTCCATCGCCTCCATGCTGCTGTATTCCCCTGAGAAAAAGGCGTTTGCCCCGTTCTGGGAGGAATCGGTTGTTATAATCTCAACCGGCAGATCGCCGGAATGAAGATCATGGCGCGCATATCCCTCCCTGGCCTGAAATTCCACCCACGCGTAGCTGTATCGGAGAGAAATAAATTTGTCATATGTCTGCAGCATGTCCTCATAACAGCCGGACTCCTCATATGCCGTCTGCGCATCGGGCTCTTCGGTATTTCCGCCGTCCGGCTGCCGCCCCGGATCGCCTCCGGAGGCTGCAATCCGTTCGATCTCTTCCGTATCCACATCCTCCATCATCCAATGGAAGTGTACGCCTGAATATTCCCCGCCCGCTTTTTCCCCGCAATCCTTTGCACAGAGCGTCCACGCGCCGGCTGCTTCGCGGTTTTTTGCCTGCGCCGCCTCGATCGCGTCGCTGTTCAACACCTCCCCTGTCTCCTCGTCCTCCTCCGGCTCCGGAACGGCAATAAAAACCGGGGCCGGATGGCCGTCGCAGAAGGTCTTGTCATAGTGGTATCCCCGTTCTATGGTTTTGGCCGCATATCCGTTTTCATCTGTGATCAGGGAGGCCGCATTGCGGAAACCGTCCCATACGGCCGGCTTATCCGTGTGATAAGCCGCATACGGCTCTCCTCCCTCATAGATATGAACCGCCCCGTCCCTGTCCCTGTCAATCACATCCCTGTCATCAAACCGCTCATACAGGGCAAACCGCGCGCCTTCCAGCGCTTTTCCCGTCTCATGATCATATTTGTATAACTGGAGGCGGTAGGAGGACTCAAAATCCTCCGCATGGCGGAATACCCGGAACGTAAGCTCCGGTTCGCCCGGGATCGCCGCCGGATCGCCAGCCAGCGCCGCGAAAAGCTGCTTTTCAACGGTCTTGAGCTCCAGCCAGACCATCCTCTGATGAATCCAGGTATCGCTCATGGGCGGCGTCCCGCCCGTATGTCCGCCCGAGCAGCGGACGCACTCCCAAATCTCAAGGCATTCGTCAAAAAGCGCCTCTTTGGAGGGATACGCCCCTCCTGCCAGAGCATAGTCCGTCCCCTCCACGGCAAACCGGATCAGCGCCTTGGGCGGCTGTGGGTTTGGATTGGAAAAGGTAATGCTGTCCCGCGTTTTCACATACGTCCAGCCATCCGTCGGCTCCGGCTGAAACTGAGCTCCGTTATCATTGGAAAATAACAGCGGAACGGTTTCGATAAAGTCCGCATCCGCCCCATTTTCATCAAAATGAATCGTAAAATCGCTCCGGTTCACCTGATACGCCGTTGTCAGGGAGGACGCGCCCGCAAGGACATCCGGTATCTTCTTTCCGCTGACGCTTGCGCCGCCTCCTCCAAGCAATCCCCCAAGCTCCAGATACTCCTCCGTATGGGAGGCGACGGTTTCCAGCCACGGATATTTCGCGCGGACGCTCCCGCTGTAGATCAGAGCCTTTAAATCCTCCTCTGTCACCAGGTTCGTGATCGCCGTTTTGCCCTGTGCTCCTGCGTTTGCGCGGATGGATGCGACGACATCGCCCGCTTCCTTCACTCCAAGCGAAGCCTGAAGCGTCAGAATTCCCCAGAATACGTATTCCTGCTCCCTCTCGGATAAAGGCAGGCTGGCCTGCGAGGGGCGGTGGCGCTCAAACACATCCCCGTCGTCCGCAATCCCCCATATGGCCATGCCGCCCTTATCAATGCAGTACAGCTTATGGGAGCCTCCGTATTCCCCGAACGCAGTCGTCAAAACGACCTGATCTCCTTCCTCTGCCTTTACAGGAAGCACAGGCAGGTAAGGCAGAACGGCCATACATGCCAGAACCGCCGACAGGCCAAACGAAGCTGCCCTCTTCACCCATTCTGTTATCTGCCTGTACCTCTTCACCTTATTCTCCTTTCTTTATCTGAATCGCCCCGTCCACAACCCATTCGCCGTTTTCGTTGACCATGCCGCCGTCCGGCGCTGCGCCGCTTCTGTACATATGTCCCTTGGTACCGTCTGATATGGTGTGGAAATAATACCTTCTCCACGTCCCGTCCTCTCCCTGGATCCACTGCCACCCGGTTACCATGCGGCCCATCGCGCCGTCCGATACCGGCCATAGATAGTACCGGCTTCCATCTCTGTCCGTAAACCATCCGACCTCCATACAGCCCGACGCGTCAAACCAGAACCAGTCAAACGGCTCCTGGCCTGCGCCGCTGTAGGGATTGTAGATATAGGCCCATTCGTTTTGGTATGTCCTTCCCCCCGCAGAAAAACGCCATCTTCCGTCCTCCCCGATCGTCCATACTCCCACTGCCGCCCCGGCTGCCATAGCCGCCGCATCGGCCGGATGTATCGCCGCTCCTGCCGCAGCCGTCCCTGTGCCTGAGGAAAATGCGCCCACGGAGCTGTCCTGTCCGCCTCCGGACGGGCCTGCCGGACCTCCTCCCGCCCTATCGCCTGCCATACTTCCTGACGAACCGCCTGCCGGGCCTGACGGTGAACTCCCGGAGGAACCGCCCGATGAACCGCCCGATGAACCGCCTGATGAACCGACTGATGAACTGCCGGACGAGCCTCCTGATGAACCGCCGGACGAACCTCCTGAGGAATGATTCCTCACATACGTCTGATCCGTCATCTCATATTTCAGAACTACCGCGCACGACGCGGTGAAACCGCCGTCCTCCGATACCGCCGTGATCACCGCTCTGTGCTCCGCTTTATACGGATAACTCCGATCCGCTTCCTTTATCCAGCCAGCCTGTGTATTAACTGTCACGATCCCGTCGTCCGAAACGGACAGGGAGTCGTCGCTGGCTCTGTAGGAAATCCGGCGGTTAAAGGCCAGCTCCGGCAGTACCTCTGCCGTCAGCTTTTTTGCCTCATTGCCTGACCAGC
Source organism: Clostridiaceae bacterium (assembly GCA_910575795.1). Taxonomy (GTDB): domain Bacteria; phylum Bacillota; class Clostridia; order Lachnospirales; family Lachnospiraceae; genus Otoolea; species Otoolea muris. The sequence goes on from CAJTGE010000012.1 coordinate 98,198, forward strand.
TAATCTGTGGGCTGGAGCGCAGTCCTGTCTTTTTACAGACGAGCCCAAATCCCAGCTCCTGCGGCGACAGTGTGATCCCCTCCGCAAATATCTTCGTCCTGTCCTCGGTCACAAAGCGTATCCGGGCCTCGCACGAGGCGGTCTGCTTATTTCCCAGCATATCGTCGCCGCTGACCGTCACCGCTGCCGTTTTCACGCCGGATCCATTCCGGACTGCAAAAGCATCGTTTTCATGAAGCCCGTCGTCTCCCGCCATGATATCCCGGATCCATTTGGCATCCTTTACGGCCGCCACGCTGGCCGATTTCCCCTCGCCGTCCACGCGCAGCAGGGCCGGATCATCCACGGACCAGCGGATATCCCGGCGGTCAAAGAAATCGGGGGTAAACGAGGCGGTCAGGCTCTCCGGGCCCGTGACAAGAAGCGTCTCCTCCGGCGCTTTCCGGTTGCCCTCAAGCCTTCTCGTCACCGTAAAAGACAGTAACGACTTATCTAACGCCGCCCCCTCATTGGCCACATAGGTCTGATCCTTTACCTGGAATGTCACGTTTATCCTGGCGTTTGCCCGGCACGGCCTTCCCTCAAAGCTCACAGCCGGCCTGGTGGAGGCGGTCAGGATCGCCACCCCGCCGTTCTGGTGGCCGGCCCCGAAGATGGTATCCGGTATCGGGTAGCGGTACCCCTTATCCGCCTGCTCCTTTTCAAGACGCCGGATCGTGTCTGAAAGGAAGGAAGAACGTAAATTTACCTGAATCGAGGCGCTCTGCCTCGTATAGCCGTCCGCATCCGCGTCCGGATTGGGCAGGAGCGTGATGAGATCCGCATCATCTACCGACCACCTAACCGAGCTGTCCTCCACATCATTATTGCTGTCAACTACAGCCCCGACCGAGATCGGCTGAATCTGCGTCCCCTGCTCAAGAAGCCCATTTATATAGGTAGCAATCAGGCGGCCGTCCTGATCCATCACCCGCGTGGTGCGGACCGGATGCTTCCGGTTTCCGGTCCGCTCTTCCACGACCGAGAGCCGGTACTGGGACGGGACCACGGAAACCTTTACCGCTACCTTTTTGTAGGCCGCTTTTACCTGCGTATGCGCGGCCGGCATGGTAAAGGTATACTCGCCGCCTTTCACATAATCGGTTTCCCGCTCCCGTCCGCCCGCGCTGTAAACCGGGACGCCCTCCATCTGAAATTTCGCCCCGTCCGTCTGCCTGGCTGACGTGCTGACTGTCACGGTATTCCCCGCGGCGACAGCCCCTCTGCGATCCTTGTCAATCGTGCGGTAATAGCTTCCGCTGCCCCTGACCTCCAGGGACGCCACATCGTAATAGTTCGCTCCGTTTGAGACGGTATCAATCTGCGGGACCGTTACCAGATAGCCTCTTGTCGGCCTCCCGGCGTCGTTCGGCGCAACATGATCCAGTTCATAGCCAAGCTCCTCCTTCCCCGCGCCCCCGTTATCCTCATCCATAATGTGCAGGATCGCATGTTCCAGCTCCTCATAGTAATAGGTATCGGTCACATCACGCGTCAACCCGCCCTGCACAAGGGTGTAGAACAGATCTCCCCTGTGCGAAAAGCCGATGTGCGCCCCATATGTATACTCGTTGTCATCCGGAATGCCGCTTCCGCACACGTTCGCCGCAATCTTCGCCTCGCTGTCCGCAAAAAGATACGCGACATCCTCCCCGTAGCGGAAATAATCCCCGGCCTCCCTGTGGCCGATAAAAGTCCCTCTGTGGCCCGCCGTCCCCAGCCCGGACTGGCCGATCGTTCCCTCAAAACGGGCCGCCTTTATTTTCCCCGAAGCATAGAGCCCTGTGATTCCGCCCACAATTCGGCTTCCCGCGCCGCCGATGGTTCCTGACACGAAGCTGTTGTATACATCCGTATCATTCTGAAAGCCGACAATGCCTCCGACTGCGGCGCCCTGTCCCTGAATCCGCGCGCTCTGGTTATCCCCTGTCTCCACACGGCAGTCAACAATACTGCTTCCCGCCGCCCGGCCGCAGATTCCGCCCGCGTATAACTCCTGGCCCCCGTTGACGTTGATCGTCACATACGCCGTGCAGTTTTCAATCACAGAGCCTGATTTCTCGCTCCCCTCGATACGGCCGGCAATCCCTCCGGCCGCGCCGGCTGACGAGATATTTCCCCGCACCACGCAGTCCGCGATCCGCGTATTTTCAGCGCTGCCGGCCAAAATTGCCGTGTTCGTCCTGCCTGTCACGGTTTTGCCCGGACAAAGCGTCAGATTCTCAATGGACGCATCCCGCGCCGCGCCGAAGAATCCCGTGTTGCCCCATGTTCCGCGGCTGAGCTTAAAATTGGAAATCGTTTTCCCATTTCCGTCAAAATGGCCGAAAAACGGAGTCTGCACCTCGCCCGAAAGCTCAGAGCTGTCCCGGTAAAAGCCAATCGGATTCCACTCCATGCCGCCCAGATCCAGGTTGGCCATCAGCTTAAAATAACTCTTGTCATACGAACCAATCAGCGGGGCGTCCCCCTCTCCCGGCTGAATCCGCATTCCCATCGCAGCGAGCTGGGAAAGCCCCATAAGGTGATTCTTTGTCCGTATCTCATACGGCCTTTCCTTTGAGCCGTCCCCGTACTGACCGTTTAAAAAAGAGAAATCCCCGTTCCAGCCATCCCACAGATCTCCTAATGAGCTCGCCGCCCTCATGGAAAACCGCGCCTCGGACGGGCTCGCCCCCGCCGCATCCTGCCAATCGTCACGCCAGGCCCCGGCTCCATCCGGCGCTTCCACATCCGCCTCCGAACCGCTCGCCGGGCGCGCATAGGAGTCCTTTTTCCAATAAGCGGCTGTCCCAATCTTCCCATATACGGGCCGTTCATCCGCCTGATCTTTATCTGGATTTCCCGTCCGGCGCGCGGACGAGCTACTCGCGCGGTATCCACTTTCTGTATCCTGTCCCATCCCCTGAGCTTCAAGCCCACAGAACGGAGACGCAATGGCCGGCAGCGTCCCTGCTGTAAGCATGGCAGAGGCCAGCAGGGCCGCCAGCCATGCATCGCGTTTTCCTTTATTCTTCTTTTGTTTCACTGCAAACTCCTTTCTGATGTTCTGCCTCCCGCTCCTGTCCTCCTTAACCCTGCGGCAGAGTAAACGCCGGGCGGATTCCATACGTTTCACTGTCCGTATCCGCGGGATGGATGTTTCCCTTTTCCAGATCCACCGCGTAGATCCGGTCCGTATAGAGGAAATTTCCCGACGTATCCTCCGAATAGAACGGGGTTCTCAGATAATATCCCCTTGAATAAGGGCTTATCTGCCCCTTACAGCCGTCCGTTCCCTTCTCCCCAAAACTCCACAGCTCCTCCCTGTACCGGAGCGCCTCTTCCAGAGAGAGGCAGAACATCCGATCCTGCATGAGCTGAAAACCGATGGCATGGCCTGTAAACGAATGCTCCGAGAGCTGCCAGGACTCTCCCTCCGCGCTGGCCCCCGTATAAGCCGTATTGACCCCGATATAAGCGGTTTCCGTCTGGAAATCAGAGCCGCGGCTGTTTTCATTCAGCCATGCCCGGATGTAAGAATCCTTATAATTATTGTTTTTTCCAAACTGAAGCGGCTTTAAGCTGGTATCCGTCCTGTCGATATCCGAGCGGATCACCCGGTCGCACAGGAACAGGGCCGTACTCTTATGTGTGTCGCCCGCATCGCTGTAATCCTCATCCACGCACCGGAAACGGTACGTCTCCTTCCCGATCCGCCTCATCTGCACATCCCCCCGCGCCCAGCGCCGTTTCTGCGCCTCCTCTCCTGCTTTGGGCGCTTCCAGAAGCACAGCGGGGCGTATACCGCAGCCTGACGCGCCCAGACCTTCAACAGGGCGCGTCTCAATGCTCCCGTCCGGCGCGACGGTTCTCATCCCGCCGCCATCCCTGTCCGCGGTCCTGAGAGCCCATCTGCCGCCTGCCGGGGCAATCCGCCCCATAAGCTGATAATGCGCGGCCTCCTCCTCGGACAGGAGGAGCGCGAGATCCCCCACGCCGTCCCCGTCGCCGCGCAGGACAGACAAAAGCGCCCCTGACAGGGAAATGCTGTTTCCAAACCCCAGATTTAAATATTGCCGGACAAAGGATCCGTTGTAATCCGCGCTCTCAAACCACTCCTGCGAAACGCCAAGGCTTTCCATCGAAAGCGTCTCATCCGCCAGATACAGCATATGCCCGGTTCCCCGGTAATCCTCGTCGATACATGTAAAGGAAAGCGGCCGTTCCCCCGTCCCTGTGTCTAAAACGGCAGCAATCCGGCTTCCCGCTTCCTGGGAGAAGGCGCGCGCCCCGCACTGATCGCAGAGAGAATCCCCGTTCCCGTCCAGATGGCCCAGGGCAGGCAGAAACGTCTTCTCCTCAGCTTCACATTGTCCGCACCTCCAGTTCTCTTCCCCATATTCCAGACACCCGCCCGGCGTCTGTGATATCTTTGTCCAGCGGTGGGCGCACGCATCCGGATCCCACCTGCGCTTTACCCCCACGCGGCACACCTCATAGCGGCAGCCGCCAAGCGTAAACACATCCTCCTGCACAGCCGAATAAACCGCGTCAAAATCCGTTCCGATCCGCAGCGTATCCGGCGTGTAATCCTTCCCGATCAGGAAAAAATAGTGCCATCCCGTATCCTGCACCGCAGAAATCAGGTTCCGGAGCCTTTTGTCATTTTCAGCCGCATTCCCCACAACCACGGCCGGATTCCGGTTCTCCTCCGGATTCCTGCCCATTACTGCGCACTCAGCCTCCCACGCCTTTTTCACCCAGAGCTCCAGCCTGGCGCGCTGCGCATCCTCCGGATCCGGCGCCTCCTTTACCGCCTCCCCCTGCTCATATTCGACATAATACTTATGAACCCCGTCCTGCGTGACGAGAAACTCCTGCGGCGAGGACTCCCTGGAATTCCAGATATGCCCGTCGCTTCCTATCATCTGTTCCGGAAATGATACCGAAAGAGCCGTCCCGTCCAAAACCGAGCCCCGCTGCGTGTTGAAAATCTTCGTGGCATGATCCTTTGCGTCCACAAAGAACACCATATAGCCAATCTCATTCCCCTCCCCCGCCCGCGCGGTCTTTGAAACACACAGCATAAGCCCCAGAGCGGCCCAAGCCGCGGCCTGCGCTGTCCTGCATTTTCTTATCGTTCTTCTCCCTCCCTTTCTCCGCGAGTACATCAGAAGCGCATCTGCATGTACCCTGTCCTGGTAAGGCTGAAATCACGGCGGCCGTTTTGGGCCTCCAGGCGGTTCCATTTTCCCACAGGGATTCAAAAGCATGGAACTGCCCTTTATAGAAGCGGAATGCATATCCAAAAGAAAACCGCCCACATAACAGTTCAGGGTTATCTGAACTGCTACCCGCCCGCTGCGATCTGTGAAAAGCCATTACCTGTTACAAATTTTTGTTTGTCGAAATCTTGCCGAAACCGGCGTGAATCATACGTTGAATGATTCAGAAATTTAGAAAATAAGAATGGTCCCCTGTCCGGAAACTGGTTTTACTGTACCATATCTGCGCCGCTTTTTCAAGTGTAAAACAGCAGTTTCCGAAAATTTTATATTTTAGCGGTAACAGTTCAGATTCCCCATTGGATAGGCATCCGGCGCTTCTTGTCCGGCGCAGACAGGCGGAAAGACGCCCCGTCTGAACTGTTACTTTTGGCGGTTATGGTTTCATTAATCTTCTTCAAAATCCTCTTCCCCTCTGGCGAAATGATAAAACGGTTCCGGTTTCCCGTAAACATTTTCCCGGGGATCCGAGGGACGCGCCAGAAATACGATATTGAGGATACAAAGAGTAATCCCTGCCAGGAGGAAGAGGACGCTAAAGGCCATAAGCCCTAAAAAGCCGGCCATATTGACCGAAACGCCGGCTGAGAAGACAAAAAACAGCACGGTTATCATTCCAACCACAAAACCTGACACGGCGCAGATCCCTCCCGACACGTCAATCAGAACCGCCAGCCAGCCCGGTTTTCCACAATCATGATATCTCCTGACCGCCGCAAACAGCATGGGAAAAAATACGGCGATTTTCCACAGAAGGCTCCCGCGCGCAACGAACCGGTACATATGTAGAATCCCCGCTCCATACAGAGTGTTTTTGACAATGTCCAGAATCACGTTGATTACAAAAATGGCCAGCCATGCCCACCAGTAGCCTGCCCTGGAAAGCCTGCCGTGCGGATTAAACGAATTTCTGAGCACATCTCTTAAAGCGTAAACCATATATTTCATACACATCCCCCAAAAACCTGCGCCTGACAGCCTGCCTCTCTGCCAATGCCCGGGCCGCAGCGCCGCCTTTTGGCTGCGTCCCCCTTAGGAACTGTCACAAAATAGATTAGCCAGACAGCGCTGGATAAATGTTCATCTGCAAAGAAGAAAATCGCAGGCGTAGCGGGCAGCGTCAAGATTTTTCGATGCGGCAGATGGGCATTTAGACAAGCCGAATGGCTAATTTATTTCGTGACAGTTCCTTATCCCGTCTCTTCCAAAAAACAGAACAGCGCCCGAATCTGCGGGGCAACCAGGCCGGGCAGGGGCCACAAAATCCCCACGCCGCATAAAAGCGCCGCCCAGCGCTTCACGTGCTTCTGCATGGCCGGGACATAGAATATCTTCGGGTCTTCCGGGGCATAATACAGATCAACCTCTCTCCCCTCCCCCACGTAGCAAACGCTGTAGCCGCCCGGAGATTTTACGCGATACATATTGTCCCCGGCCTGAAACCCATACTCCGGAAAGAAATACCACTTTCCTGAGCGCATCCTGCGGCCGCTTGATACAACCGCGGCTTTCGTCAAAATGACCGCGTACCTGCGCTCTTTCAGCAGGCGGCCGCGCATAGACATACCGAGCTTCTGAAAGAATCATATAAGGAAAAAGGCCGCCGTTTTCCGGCGGCCCCTCTTGCGATTATCCACAGGCAGTACATCTGTCACAATCCCCGCCTGGTTAAACCGCGCCTTATCAGTAATTCTCCGCATGCACCTCAAAATAACTCTGCGGGTGCGCGCAGGTCGGGCAGACCTCAGGCGCTTTCTCCCCCACCACAATATGCCCGCAGTTGCGGCACTCCCAGACTTTCACCTCGCTCTTGGCAAAAACCTCGGCCGTCTCCACATTCTTAAGCAGGGCCCTGTAGCGCTCCTCGTGGTGTTTCTCGATCGCCGCTACCAGGCGGAATTTCTCCGCCAGCTCCTTAAAGCCCTCTTCCTCCGCTGTCTTCGCAAAGCCCTCATACATATCCGTCCACTCATAATTCTCCCCGTCCGCAGCGGCAGCCAGGTTCGCGGCCGTATCGCCGATGCCGTTTAATTCCTTAAACCACATCTTGGCATGCTCCTTCTCATTATCCGCCGTCTTCAGAAACAGGGCCGATATCTGCTCAAAGCCTTCCTTTTTGGCCTTGGATGCAAAATATGTATACTTATTGCGCGCCTGTGATTCCCCCGCAAAAGCCGCCATCAGGTTCTGCTCGGTCTTTGTCCCTGCATACTTTGACATCTTGTATCCTCCTTCATGATTTTATAAAAATTTAGAATAACCGCGGCTCCGATTCCATCCTGGACTCCAAAACCGCGGCGTATTCCATAAAACTGCCGTTTCCCCGCAGCCGCCCGGGCCGTCTCCTCCCGGCCGCCGCATTCCGGTTCCTATTTAAAGATATCCTTGAACTTGCCCTTCCTGTGCTGCTTTTCCTTCTCCCCCTCCGACGCGATCCCGTTCATCGCGTCGTCAAAGCGCCGCAGGGCCTCCTTCTGCTCCTCGTTCATCCGCTCCGGAACCTGCACCACCAGCGTCACAAAATGATCGCCCCGCACATTCCGGTTGCGCAGCGACGGCACGCCCTTACCCTTTAAGCGCACCCTCGTATCGGTCTGCGTGCCGGCTTTTACCTCGTACTCCACTTCGCCGTCCACGGTCCTGATGCGGATGGGGCCGCCCAGCGCCGCTTTTGCAAAAGAGATCGGAACCGTGGAATAGATGCTCGTATCCTGTCTCTTGAAGACCGGATGCGGAGATACCACCACCTCCACGAGCAGATCGCCCCGCTCGCCTCCGTTGAGTCCCGGCTCGCCGTTGCCGCGGTCGCGCAGGCTTTGGCCGTTGTCGATTCCGGGCGGGATCGTGACTTTGATCGTCTTTCTTCTGGTCACGAAGCCCGTGCCGTAGCAGTCCGGGCACTTTTCCTTGATGATCTTTCCGGTTCCCGAGCAGTCCGGGCAGGTCTGGACATTCTGGATCTGCCCGAAAAAGGACTGCTGGGTGTACATGATCTTGCCTTTTCCGTTACATTTCGGGCAGGTCTGGGGCTGCGTCCCTGATTTTGCCCCGGTTCCGCCGCATTTATCGCAGGATTCCTTTAAGTTTAAGGTCAGCTCCTTCTCACAGCCGAAAATGGCCTCCTCAAAGGTGATGCGCACGCTGGTGCGCACATTCGCGCCGCGCACGGGGCCGTTTCCACGCCCTCCCCGGCTGCGGCCGCCGCCGAACAGATCGCCGAATATGTCGCCGAATATGTCGCCCATGTCAGCCCCGCTGAAATCGAAGCCGCCAAAGCCGCCCGCGCCGCCTGCGCCGCCGTCAAACGCCGCATGGCCGAACTGGTCATACTGCCTTCTCTTCTCCGCGTCGCTGAGTACGGCGTAGGCTTCGGACGCCTCCTTAAACTTATCTGCAGCCGCCTGATCCCCTGGATTGGCGTCGGGATGATATTTTTTAGCCAGGCTCCTGTACGCCTTTTTCAGGGCCGCATCGTCCGCATCCCTGGAAACGCCCAGCACCTCATAATAATCTCTCTTGCTTTCTGCCATGTCAGGTCTTCCTTCCTAAACGCCCGTAAAGGGGCTTGGGCCAGCGCCCAATCCCCATCACGTCTTTCCTTATCCGCGGGGCGCCGTTTTTAAGCCGCGCCCCGCAGTTTTTTACATCTTTCGTATTTTACACTTCTTTGAAGTCCCCGTCAACCACATTGTCATCCTGCGGGGCGCTTCCCATATCCGGTCCCGGCTGCGGGCCGCCCTGGGCGCCGGCGGCTCCTGCCTGCGCCGCCTCGTATACCTTGGCAAACAGAGCCTGCGCGCTGGACATCAGCTTCTCGCGGCCTGCCTTGATCTCCTCAACCTGCGCGTCTGTCATCTGATCCACAGGGGCCTTGTTGATCGCTTCCTTAAGGGCGTTTAAATCCGCCTCTACCGCCGCCTTGTCGGCCGCGTCAATCTTATCGCCCGCGTCCTCCAGGGCCTTCTCGGTCTGGAAGACCATGGAATCCGCCTCGTTCCTGGCGTCAATGGCTTCCTTTCTCTTCTTATCCTGCGCCTCGTACTCCGCCGCCTCTTTCACGGCCTTCTCGATATCCGAGTCGGACATATTGGAGCCGGAGGTAATCGTGATATGCTGCTCCTTTCCGGTTCCCAGATCCTTTGCGGATACGTTTACAATGCCGTTGGCGTCGATATCAAAGGTAACCTCAATCTGCGGAACGCCTCTTCTGGCCGGAAGGATGCCGTCCAGGCGGAAGTTTCCGAGCGTCTTATTGTCCTTTGCAAACTGTCTCTCGCCCTGTACCACGTGGATATCAACCGCCGTCTGGTTGTCAGCCGCTGTGGAGAAGATCTGGCTCTTCTTGGTCGGGATCGTGGTATTTCTCTCAATCAGGCGCGTCGCAACGCCGCCCATGGTTTCAATGGATAAGGACAGCGGGGTAACGTCCAGAAGCAGGATATCGCCTGCGCCCGCGTCGCCTGCCAGCTTGCCGCCCTGTATCGCCGCGCCGATGGCCACGCACTCGTCCGGGTTTAAGGATTTGCTGGGCTCGTGTCCGGTGAGCTGCTTTACCTTCTCCTGCGCGGAGAGCATACGGGTGGATCCGCCGACTAACAGCACCTTGCCGAGCTCGGAAGCGGTAATCCCCGCGTCCTTTAACGCATTCTGCACCGGGATCGCGGTCCGCTCGATCAGATCCCTTGTCAGCTCGTCAAACTTCGCGCGGCTTAAGTTCATATCCAGGTGCTTCGGCCCTTCGCTCGTGGCGGTGATAAACGGAAGGTTGATGTTCGTGGTCGTGGCGGAGGACAGCTCCTTTTTCGCCTTTTCCGCCGCTTCCTTAAGCCTCTGGAGCGCCATCTTGTCGCCTGAGAGATCCGTGCCCTCATTCTTCTTAAACTCATCGATCATCCACTGGGTAATGCGGTTGTCAAAGTCGTCGCCGCCCAGACGGGTATCGCCGTTTGTGGCCAGAACCTCGATCACGCCGTCGCCGATCTCGATGATGGAGACATCAAAGGTGCCGCCGCCCAAGTCGTATACCATGATCTTCTGCTCTTTTTCATTGTCCAGGCCGTAAGCCAGAGCCGCGGCCGTGGGCTCGTTGATGATACGCTTTACATCCAGGCCCGCGATCTTGCCCGCGTCCTTGGTCGCCTGGCGCTGCGCGTCGTTAAAGTACGCCGGAACCGTGATAACCGCCTCGGTCACCTTCTCGCCCAGGTAGCTCTCTGCGTCCGCCTTAAGCTTCTGCAGAATCATGGCCGAGATCTCCTGCGGCGTATATTTCTTGTCGTCAATGCTGACCTTATAATCCGTTCCCACATGCCTCTTGATCGAGGAAATGGTCTTCTCCGCGTTCGTAACCGCCTGGCGCTTCGCCGGCTCGCCGACCAGCCTCTCTCCTGTCTTTGTGAAAGCCACGATCGACGGCGTGGTCCTCACGCCCTCCGTGTTGGCGATCACCACCGGCTTGCCGCCTTCCATCACTGCCACACAACTGTTTGTCGTACCTAAATCAATACCAATAATCTTACTCATCGTCTTTTTCCTCCTGGATCTGAAACATTCGTGATAATCGTGTTATATAAAATAATTATGTTAATTGGCCACCTTTACCATACTGTGCCGTATCACGCTGTCGCGGTAGAGGTAACCTTTCTGAAACTCCTCTGCAATGATGTTCTCCCCCAGGCTCTCATCCTCCACATGCATCACCGCGTTGTGGAAATTGGGGTCAAAGGGCTGGCCGGCCGCCTCGATAGGCTTTACGCCGGCATCCTCCAGCATCTTCATGAGCTGGCGGTAAATCATATCCATTCCGTCAGCGAAGACCGTCTTCTCCCCCTCCGGAACGGCCGCCAGCCCGCGCTCGAAATTATCGACCACCGGGAGCAGCTTCTCGATGATATCCTTGGCGCCGATCTCGTACATCGCGGATTTTTCCTTCTCTGTCCTCTTACGGTAATTGTCAAACTCCGCCATGGAGCGCTTTAAGCGATCCGTCAGCTCCTCGATCTGTTCGTCCTTTTTATCCTTCTTTTTGGAAAAAAATCCTTTTTTCTTTCCTGTTTCCGGGCCGCCCTGCGAATCCGCTTCCGGATCGTCCTCCTGACAGCCCTGCGCGTCTGCGCCTTCAGCTCCTTTTGCCGCCGTTTGCTCCTTTTCCAGTCCGTCGTTTTCCGCGTCCTCTGTCCGCGTCCCGCAGGCCTTCTCTCTGCCCGGCTCTTCTTCCGTGCGCCGCGTCTGCGCCTCTTCCGGCCCGCCTGCGTTTGTCTCTCTATCCTTCATCTCTTCGCTCACTTTGCAAATCACCTTTCTTCCTGATTAAATGTATCCTCCAGTTGGCTCATTAGCGACCGAAGGGTTGATACCACCTTGTCATAATCCATCCGCTTGGGGCCTATGATCCCGATCGTGCCCCGCAGGCCCCCGCCCAGTTCATAATTGGCGGTTACCACGCTGCAGTCCTTCATGGACTGCACCGGCGTCTCATTTCCAATATAAACCTGAATTCCGTTCTTCTTCTCCGGATCCGCGTCATTTGACAAAAGCTCCTTTAAAATTTCCTTCTGCTCCAGCGTGCCCAGTAGCTGGCTGGCCCGCTCTCCGTCGCTCAGTTCCGGATATTTAAAAATATTCGTCGCGCCCTCGGTATAAATCTGCAGATCCTCCTCGTTGGCCCGGATGGCCTCCGCCACCTCATTCAGGACCAGATCCACCACCTCGCGCCTCGGGCCTGCCTGCTCCTTCATCCGGCTGATCACATCCAGGTTGATCTGCTCTATCGTCAGGCCGATCAGGCTGTTGTTTAAGAGGATATTCAGATTCAGGATATCCTCGTCCGTAAGCTCCGCGTCCAGGCGGGCAATGGAATTTTTGATGATGTTCCCTTCCAGGACCGTCACAATCAAAAGCTTTCCCGCCTCCACCCTGGAAAGCTGGATGAATTTCAGCTTCGTCCGGCGGTACTGCGGACCGCTGATCAGCGTGGCGTAATTGGTATTCACCGCCAGGAGCCTTGCGAGCTGTTTTAAAAGAAGCTCCACCCGGTCCACGCGCTGGATCACCATGTCGCGCGTCTGCGCCACTTCATGCTCCTTCTCCTGAATGAGCTGATCCACATAGAAGCGGTATCCCTTGTCAGACGGAATCCGCCCCGCCGAGGTATGAGGCTGCATGATGTACCCCATCTCCTCCAGATCCGACATCTCATTCCGGATCGTCGCCGAGCTGAGCTGCAAATCCGAGTATTTTGATATGGTCCTGGAACCAACCGGCTCGCCCGTCTCGAGGTAAGTCTGGATAATGGCCTTCAGTATCCGTATCTTTCTCCCGTCCAGCCCCATGCGCCGCACATCCTTTCTTCCTTCGCCGGCCTTCCTGCTGCGCGCTGGCCTGTTCAGCTCTGACAGAAGACGCTGAACGGGGGAATGCCGGGTGCTTTGCTTTTGTTAGCACTCATTCATGTGGAGTGCTAACATCTACAATTGATACTATATTACTTGGCCGTGCGTTTGTCAACCTGTTTTTTTGATTTTTGCGGATTTTGCTGATTTTAATTTGTAAAGGCAGCCCAAAATCTCCTCATTTTCCCTCTTTTACTTGACATTTAACAGTTTTGTAATATAATAGTAATGTATCTATTAATTAACGGATTGTGAGGAACATCATGAAAGCAAGAGTAAGCCATGGATTATCCGCGGTTATTCTGGCTGTCTGTTTTGTACTGGTTGCCGCCTTCTCCTCCTTTGCCTCTGTGGACGGGGCGCTGTCGGAAGCAGGGGAGTCGGTTATCAGCGGATGGGCGGTCGATGCGGAGCATCCTGACAAGAGCGTTCCTGTCGTCCTCTGTGTATACACAGACGGAAGTAAGGAACCGCAAGAACTTGTAAAAGTGACTGCAGACCAATACCGTACTGACTTAACAAATTCTGCTGCGAATGGAAAACATGCATTCTCCTATCAGGTTGACTGGGACAAGCTCAAAGGGCAATCCTTTATAATTGAAGCCTATGCTGAAACCGACGAGGGCAGAGTGCGCTTATACGGTTCTTTCCGATATACGAAAAAGGAAGCTGCTGTCACTGTTGTCGCCGCTGGTTCGGGGCCGGCCGGGGATGCCGGGCCGGGCTCCAAGGGAAAAGCTGACGATACGGCAAAGCGCGGCGCTCTCCTGGGGATTTTCGAGACGACTGCGTACTGCACATGCACGCAGTGCTGTCCGAATGGGACGGCTCTCACCTATTCCGGAACCGTTCCGCAAGCGAACCATACGATCTCGGCTGATATCACGAAATATCCTCTTGGAACCAAACTGATGATCGGCGATGTGGTCTATACCGTAGAAGATATCGGCTCCACGATCGTCGGCAACCGCCTTGACATCTATTTTCCGACCCACGAAGAGGCCCTGGCCTACGGGGTTCAGTCTGTCGAGGTGTATGCAGTGGAATAACGGATACAATCAGGCGGGGGAACTTCCTTCTGCCCGCCGCGCGGCCTGTGCGCATATTCCCATGCGCAGGTCTGTGCATAAAAAGAGCGGAGGCGCGAATGCCTTCCGCTCTTTTTATGTGTCTTTACTCGTCCTCCACGTACCAGATCTCCTGCGCGCCGTTTTCCCGGCTGTGCCAGCACGCGCCCTCAAGCGGTCCCCCTGCCGTATTGTCCAGGAAATACCAGTCGCCCGGTTCGTCCCCTGACACGACGCGCTCCCCGTTCCAGCGCTGCCAGCCTGTGATCATCAGCCCGTCCCCTGTAAATAAATACCAGTGATGGTTGATCAAAAGCCATTTATTGGCCGCATATGTTCCGTCCGCCTGCATATAGCGGTAACGCCCGTTTTCAAGCCTTACCCATCCGGGCTCTGCCGGCGCGGGCGGCGTATGCAGGGCGTCCTTAAATGCCTCCCAGGTATGTCCTGTGTGATTATAGACAAACGGATTCGGGCATATCTTTCCGGTGACGTCATAATGGCGTATCACATGATCAGACCGAATATGGTACTTTTCCATCAGCATCCGCGTCAGAGAAATGGCGGAGCGGACTGTGGCGTCCTCAAAATACCAGTCGCGGCTGTTTGCCGCCTTACTCCCTTTATTGCGCACGCACAGCTCAATACCGATGCTGTTGGAGTTGCGGCACTCGTCATGCCGGTACGATTTTGCGCCGCAGTGCCAGGCGATATCTTTCTCCTCAACGGACTGCCATATTTCCCCCTCAAAGCCCACAAAATAATGGGCGCTGGCCCCGATATAGCGGCTGGCGTAATACTCGCAGTTCGCCTTCGCGCCCCCGGTGGCCCCCACATAGTGGATGACAATATAGCGGATGCGGGACGCAGAGCCGTTAGAATAATTATAGGGTGTCAGCAGTCGGTTCACATCCATAATCAGATCCCCTCCATTCTTCCGGCAAATCCCATCTCATCCACGTCAAAGCTTTCACGGAACTTCTTAAGCATCTCGGCGGACATCTCCTCCACCGTCTCCTGCAGCGCTTTGAGCTCGATTTTGGTCATCTCTTTGGTGTTGAAGCTTTTTAATGCCATAACACAGATCCTTTTTTCTGTTGTCTTTCTATATTTATGCGCCTTGTGGACATGATGTGCCTTTTTTCTGAAACTTATTTCGCTTCATCCCTTCCCGGCATCTGCAATTCCTTCTCCCGTTCTTCCTCCTGCCTGCGCTGCTCCTCCTGCTCTCGCTGCTCCGCCTTCTCCCGGTTGCGCTTCTGCAGGGCCGCCTTTAAGCGCTCGATATGGTACTTTTTATATTCCATGGTGGAGTGGAAATAATAGTCCATGGTGATCTTGATATCCGAATGGCCCAGGATCTCGCTCAGCGTCTTTGGATCCATGCCCACTGTGATACAGCGCGTGGCAAAGGTGTGGCGCAGGGAGTGGAAATTTAAGTAGCGGACGCCCGCCGCCATGGTATATCTCCTGTACTGATACTGGAAGGTTCTCGGCTCCATGGGAAGCTGCGCATCGCCGGAGAGAAAAAACTGTTCCGGCTTCGACTTTTTTTCATATTCCCGGATATACGGAAGCAAAAAAGACGGCACCGGAACAAGGCGGTTGGAAGAATTGCTTTTTGGCGCTGTGATGATCAGATTGGAATGCGGCCCCAGGCCCGTATCCGAGGCCCTGGGAAGATTGGGAACGAAACCGTTTAAATTGCCCTTCACCCCCGCCGTTTCCCAGGCGCGGCTGGTGCGCGAAAGGCGCTGCGTCGTATATTTTACATGGATAAATCCTTCCTCTGTGTTCATATTTTCCCACTTCAGGGCGCAGATCTCCCCCAGTCGCAGCCCCGTGTACAGGCATAAATAAATGCCCACCGTGGTGATGTTGATATGGCGCTTCATATACGCCTCCAGCGTCTGCTGCTCCTCCTCCGAATACACCTGCACCACATTTTTCTGTTTCTTAAGGCCCGGAAAGATATGCACCTCCTGCCCGATCAGGCGCCTCTGATAGGCGTCGTTCATCACGGCATTGACAATCATAATCATGCAGCGGATGCTGCCCTCTGACAGAAGCCCCTCCGCCTCCATCTGGAACAGGATCTCCCGGTATTCCTTTAAGCGGTCGATCGTGACCTCCTGCACGCATTCCCCCTGGAAATAGGGAATAATATACTTGCAGGACATCCGGTAGTATTTCACATACGTGGACGGCGCGCGCATGATCTTAATCTCCTCCAGCCAGGACAGCAGAACCTCATTGAATTGTTTTTCTTCCTTTCTCATTTGTACATCCTCCGTAAAATTTTTGATTGCCTTTTACAAGGACACGAAATGCCTGCCCCCTCTCCCCCCTGTCGCCAAACGGCAGGTTGTATCCGTGTTATCCGTTTGTTGATAAGCTCTATTATAAAGCAGGGAGTTTCGCGCGTGTTGCGCGGTTTGGGGGAGGGGAGGCAGGAGGAAAAAATAGGCTGTGAAAAATGGAGACAGAAGCGCTCCATTTTTTCACAGCCCATTAAGCGATTTTTATATTATCGTGCGGCAGTTCAGAACTATAAATGCTGTTATTTATAGAGCCCCAGCTCAATCACCGGCTTCCCGCTGCCAAACCTGTCCTCCGCCCACAGCGCGGACTCCTCCGGCGCTCCGCAGAGGATAAGGTAATCAAAATTGCCCCACTCCTCTTCCACACGTTCCAGCTCTCCTGCGCGGCTTACATCGCGCACCGAAAGGCGTTTTGGCAGGAGCAGATACTTTGACATATAATGCAAATATCCCGTATCCCCTGACGTTATCACCATATACGATCCGCCTGACGGAATATGGTAATCGCGGATCAGCGCGTCATATGTCAACCGAGTCTGACCCATCTCCTGCTTTTTATAATAGCTCCAGTTAGGTTTCAGCATATGCTGTGATCCCGCGATGCACAAAGCCAGAACTGCTGCGCGGCGCCCTCTTTTCCCAGCGCCCTCCCACCGGTTCACAGCCTCCATTGTCAGAATCCACGCGATCCCGGCGATGAATATCAGAATTGTACGGTTATAACGATCATAGCTCGCCAAAACGGCTGCTTCCCCAAGCGGCATTGAAAACAGATACATTCCCAGTATGCCGAGCTGATACAGGAAATAGGCCGCAAAGGCAGTAAGCGCCAGCCTTATTTCTCCCCTGTCTGTTTTTTGCCTCCTGTTTTGCAGCGCCAGCAGCAGAACAAGGAACAACAGGACAACTAAAGCCGGGTTAGACAGGGTAAACACGCGATCCCAGACAGAACGGGCAATCATCTTTAAATCATCCGCGCTCTTCTCCCCAAAAACCGCCCTGAAATTCCGGATAGACATGGAATGCTTGGCCAACAGGCCCTTTTCAAAAACCAGGCTGACATGCTTTTTCCACAGGACAAGCGCGGCCAGGGGACAAAAAAGAGGCGCGGCCAGCTCCCTCACCGCTTCCCTGGCTCTTCCCCCATGGCACAAAATCAGGTAAAGCAGAATAATGCACACAAATAAAACACCGCTGTTTTTTATAGTGACCAGAAACGTCGTAAACGCCGCTATATACCAGGTCTTCCCTTTCAGCCCGCCGCCCGCCTGCGCCCCGCGGCAACAGGCGCAGAATGCCAGCCCGGCCAGAGCGGCAAGAGGTAACTGAGTGTCAACCAGCAGATCATAAAGCGGCATATTGCCGGCCAGAAGCATCACAGCTAAAACAGCGGCCATCAGGATACGGACGGGCTGCTTTCCCGCAAACGCAAACAGGCACGCCGCCATTCCGGCCATAAAAATTGCCTGCGCATACATCTGCAGCCACTCCGGCCCGATACCGGCGGCCTTTACAATATAGTAGATAAAGGCCGCGCTTCCGGGCGGGTATGACTGGAACATAATATTCGTATCCAGAAAATTGGGAAAACGGTTTTCGGCCAGCATCACCTTGACCACAAGCGCCCAATGGCTGAAATTATCATAATGCAGGAATTTGTCATGGTAAAGCAGTACAAACAGAAACACGCCCATCAGACCGAAAAAGATCGTTCCCGCAGTAACCGTCTCCCGGAACGGCTCCTTGGCCCTCACAGAGCGGATTCCCAGAGCGATCCCGGATACATACAGCGCAAACGCCGTTTCCGGCATCAAATTCAAAATACCTGCCAGGAACAGGAGGCTTCCGGCCGCTGAGAAGATGACGGCAATACCAAATTCCGGCCGGATCCGCTTCGCGAGCAGCCGCAGATAACCGTAAAACGAGAATATGAGCCCGGCCATCCGCAGCAAAACCGCCGCATGATCCATGTTCATTCAGAATACCCCCCCCCCGAATACCCAGGCGCGCTGAACCTGGTAGCTTATGAGAAACAGGATGCTGTCCACCGCCATTTTTTCTATCAGCTCGTTTCCATTAAACATAAGATGAACCGCCGATACGGCGCATGCGGAGAGGATCATCTGCACAGCGCAGAGCGCATAGTATTTCCCCATCTGCCCAAACAACCTTCCGTTACTTTTAAAAACCAGCCGTTTGTTTACGGTAAAATTGTAAACGGATGACAGGGCCCTGGCCAGGATCGTTGACGCGGCGATCCGCAGAGAATCATCCGCGGCCCCGAACACAGGCAGAAAAAGCCAAAATAAGGCCAGATCCAGTATAGATGCCGAGGCGGATGACAGAATATATGTAAAAAAGCCTTTCAGTATCACCCGGTAAATCCGGATCGAATCCGCTACCGGCCGGAAATGCGTCTCGCTGTTATGGTCAAAATATACGGTCTGGATGGGGCACGCCTCGATCCGCTGCCGGTGGAGCGCGCCGTAAATCAGCATATTCATCTCATATTCAAAACGCTCCCCGTCCAGCTTACAGTATTCCGCTAAAAACGCCATGGGAACCGCCCGGAGGCCGGTCTGGGTGTCGCATACCCGCACCCCATACAGGAAATGAAACACAAGGCCCGTCAGCTTATTTCCATAGCGGCTCTTAAAGGGAACCTCGTTCCCGTTAAAATCCCTGGTCCCCAGAATGAGGGACGGGCCCTGCGCCTGCCGCGTCAGCATATCCCGGAGCCTTATTACGTCCTCCACGGTATGCTGCCCGTCCGAATCAACGGTGATCACGCCCTGAACCTCGTTATTCCAGTTTGCCAGAACATAATTAAACGCATCTTTCAGCGCCCGGCCCTTCCCGAGATTAACCGCGTGACGAAAGATGGTCACCTCACCGAGCCGGCCCAATGCATGGAAGATGTGCCGCCTGTCACTGGCGCTCCCGTCGTCAATGACGAGTATGCGGTGAAAGCCCCGGCGGATCAGCTCCTCTGTGTACGGGATCAGGGCGTCCGGCGGATTATACGCAGGGATGATGATTGCAGTCTGGTACATTGTAGTTTCTCCTTTGTTTCAGAATCGTTTTTCAAAACAGTGTGAATCTTTATCAAACGACGAAAATATTTTCTTACCGCCGAACCCGGCCAAAATACAAATCATGATAATCATAAAATATCGTACTGCTGTATATGGATATATGAAAAATGAAGCAGATGAAAACAAAATGACAAACATACTCATGCCCAATATGGCGCGATCATGAAACAGGCTGATTCCTCCCAGGTTGTCTCTGCAGATCTTTTTCATATAAAAATAGTGAGAAAAACCATAAATAATATAGCAAAATAATGTAGTATATCCCGCCGCTAAATATCCTGCTGCTTTTATAAAAATATAATTTGTCACCAGATTAACCAGCCCGGCCCAGGTGGAAGCCATTGCTATAAATTTCGTTTTCAGCGAAAAATGTTCCACAGGCGCGACGATGTTAAATAACAATATAAAAAACATGCTGCCGGCAACCGGAGGAATAACATAAATTCCTTCAAAATAATCCCTGGCAGCCATGATCATCATAACTTCCGGCGCCAGCAGAATAATCAATACGAGCAGCAGCATATAAACCAGCAGAATATACGTTGTTATTCTTTTAATTCCGGAATACTGCTTTTTCTTAAGCCTCTGCAAAAGCCATGGGTTATACGAAGCCGCAAGCGCCTGATTTACAATCGACACAGCGCCCGCGCTGTTATAGGCAACCGAATAAATCCCCGCCTGCTCCGCGCTGCACATTGCCTTAATCATTATCCGATCCATCTGGTTTAAAAGAACCGTAGACAAAAAATGAGGAATCATAGGCAGGTTATACGCAATTGCAAATTTCCAATAAAAGCGGTTGAAAAGGCGGTGCGATTTCTTTATAAATCCTGCATAACAGAAAACTCCCAAACAGGCCGTTATGATTAACAGGCCCCAGATTCTTGCATATGCTTTATCATCCACGCGCGTCACGGCATATATGGAAAACAGTGTGCCTGCAAATGTATTTGCCAAAGTAATAAACACCATGTTTCTGTAATGATAAGCAAATCGTTCCCGGAGGGACCACATGGCAACCACTGTGGTGAAAAAACACTGAAACACCATCAAAACAGCATATTTAAATTCCAGTTGGATAAAAGCCTCAAAATACCTATAAAATGATAAAAAAACAAGTGAAAAGAACAGGGTTGTTATAGTGCCAAGCCCTAAAAGCGCCGATTGATAGTTTTCTTTATCATGGAAATACTTAACAGTCCCCACATTGAAAATACTGTTTGAGACGCCAAATGTCACAAAGATAACCATAATCTGTTCCCATGAACTGTATACATTGGTAATCCCATACTCATACGTTGTTAATAATCTGGTAAATACAGGCGTCGTGATAAATGACAGCCCCTTTTGCAGGGCCGTGCAGAAGAAGAACCAAAATGATACCTTTATCGGCAGCGATAATTCCCTGTATTTTCTGGTAAACCGCCTCCCGCAGCCTTCCATCCTGTCCACCTCCTTCTATACCGACGGACTCCGTTTCCCGGCCCGTGACTGCCGGGCAGCCTGGACGGTTACCTCCGGCTTTCTATTTTATACCGCAGCCTTCTGAAGGCTCTCTGTATGTATGAAATATTACAACTCATCTTTCCTGCATTGGTATAATTGAAATAAACGCCACAATCGTGTGGTACGGTAATACAGTAATGATTGAATTGCAGATATTTAATCAGATCCTTCATCATTGATTCCGCTATATCAGTATCGGAAACCGTCTTCCCCTTAAATGAATTTCCGTACATACGGCTCAAAATCCCATTCCTGTATTTTTCCGGAATATATTTTTTCTGGAGTAAAATGTGATATATGACAGAATACATATCATTCGTTTCGTCCGGCAAATAATATAATCCGTTAAACTGCCTGCACAACAGTATATCCTTTTCCCAGTTTTTGTCATAATACCGATCTCCCACATAACGAATGTCAATCCTGACTTTATGATTTGCAACTGTAATATAATAATTATCCCTTCGCCGGCTGCTATATATGGGAACCGCTCCGGATAATTCAATAAAAGCCTTCCTGTTCTCACACAGAACGTCCAGATCTCCGTCGTTTTTTATAAGGCTGTTTTTCCAGTCTATGTCATCTCCATTCCGCAAAACAACATAATTGCAATTTTCGTTTATATCCTTAAAAAAATCATACAGGCATTCCCATCTTTTCATGCGGACACACCTCCATCCACAGGCTTGTCCACAAATGAGAATGAAGCAGCAAATGAATTTTTAAATGAATGAATTACCCCCCCCCCAGGAAGAGTTTGGGAAGTCTATGGATCTTTTCAAATCCCTTCCAGAAAATGACACGTAGTTTTACATAAATGCTGTTCCAAAAAGATAAACGAAATAATTTTATGTATTCTAAGGCCCTAAAATCAAATTTGTTTTTCAATGCCAAGTCGCTTTCAATCTCCTTTAAATCAACCGTATCCTTTGGGCGTAATAATTTTTCTTTATAGGCATATTCGATCTCCGGAGATACGATCTTAATTCCTTCATAATATCTAAATACATTATGGGTAAACAAATCATAATCCTGGATTCCAAGATTCAGGTAACGATTTCTGAACAAGTCCACATGTTCCGACAGATCTGTATGATCGAGGAACAACAGCCTGAACCTGACGCATAACGGCACCTTTTTCCATGCATGTCTGCATACGCAAAATTCAATATCGTTGTTTTTCCTTCCCCCGCAGGCGGTTATGGCAGAACTCCCGACGATCATAATTTCATCCTCTGACAATCCAAGCCTCCTCACATCCTGCATCATTTCAGAAAAGTAGAAAAGCATCTTTTCTCCTCCATATGTTTTAAGATAATATCAACCGTATCCTCAATCCCTGTGCTGGACGTATCGATTTTAATTACATCCTTCAGAGGAATATAGTAATCATCAAATACGTTTTTTATCCTTCTCAAGTCATCTATCCCGGACAAACCGGCTATATCATCTTTCCGCTTCACCGATACAGAAACATCGCACATTAGATAAAAAGTTATAGTCGGCCGATAAAAGCATTTTGTAAAAATCACTGTATATAAAAGCTGAACCAATTTACCTTTAAACGTCGCCTTTTCCGTCCGGTACCAAAGAGCCTGCTCGTCAACATACCGGTCAAAAATAATGAGTTTATCGGAACCGGCATGCTTATAGACCCTTTTATACATCTCGAATATCAATATCCATTTCCCATAGATTTTTTCTGTCAGGGAATACATCTTTCCCGGCTTTGACAGATATTTTTCTGCCATCCTGGTTTCCCAGTTTTTCGACCCCATATATTGAATTTCACTTTTTTCGTTTCCTAAATAATCAGACAGCCGTTTTACGGCCGTGCTTTTACCTGTGCCGTCCACTCCTGTAATACAGACAGAAACAAACCTTTTCATAACCCCTCCCATATGGTAAAGAATCCGCCTTCCTGATTCATCCGGCGCGGCTCATGGAACCTTCTTTTCACTTATATTTTTTATATACTCATAAAATGTCCTGTGGTATTCAACGATCGCCCTGCTTTCTTTTGCTATCCGTTCCCTCTTTTTTTCCTTTAAAGCTAATTTTGAGGCAAGGAGCAAACGGCACATCAAATACATATACATATATTTTTCTGTTTGTTCCGGACAAAACCGGAGCTGAAAGCGTTCAAAACAGCTTGCTATTGTACCGGCAGAGGTTCCGCCTCCGCTCATCAACACATCCAGAAGCACCGTTGAACCATAATCTGACAGCTCTGCAAATATGGGATTAAATATATCGTAAAAGAAAACCTCTTCTCTGGCATATTCATAATCGATGTACCATAATCTCTTCCCGTCAAAAAGCGTATTTCCAAAATGGATATCGCCGTGCAAATAAATATATGGCATTTTTCCCAGATCGAAGCACCTTTTTGCAAGGTCATCAAACATAGCCTGTAATTCCCGGTTTCCTGTTTTGAGGATTATATTTCTCTCTTTATATGGATTTCCCCAGTATACCGCCTTGCTTGCGCGGTAAAAGCGGGCCAGGTCGTTTAGCACCGTATCGTAGTTGTCTTTTATCTCCGCCTCCTTCCAATATTTTCTGGGAATATGGGAGATACATCGTTCGAGCAGGAGATTCCCCTTTCTCTTTACAAACGGAGTATGGAAATGTGCGGAAAAAAATTCGTATTGCCCTGTCCGCATACCGCTGTCCTGTGATATAAAACTCAATACTGCCGCATGCCTGAAATCAAATATCTTACATTCCCCATTTGCCGTAAACAGCACACATTGGCCGGCAAACCTGCCTTTTATCCCTTTTCCGTTTCTCACCGGAATGATCCACCTCTGGGAAGGCGCGCATTCCGGCGTAAACAGCATACCTGCGCAAACCTGCAGAAAATCCGCCCTGATCAAAAAGGCCTTTCCCGGCTTTATATAATAATAGGCTCCTGATTCCAGATATGGCCTGCATTGTCTCAAATGCCTCAAATTTGATGCGCTCCTGAACAGGCCGTACTGGCCTTTTATCATGTCAGATATCATACTTCTTTCTGTCCTTTTTCTTTTGTCTGAGCCACTTCCCGGACTGAACCATTGCCTCCGTCAGGCTTTCATATTTTGCGATAGAAATAAACCTGGCTATATGGCCGGAAAGCGGGGCTGAAAAAAAGCGGTGCATTTTCTCTTTCAGGGCAATGCGGTATTTATCCTCATCTGACAGCCATGAACCATCAAAGTGGTGAATACACAGCGTATGTTCCGTAATCTTTGTCTCAAGCGTCTCAAAATTTTTGGGGCAAAGATATTCTGACGGCAATAGTGTAAAGCCCCTCACAGTCTGCTTTTTATTGTCCAGGCTCAGGCCATATTTCAGGCAGGCATCGGTGATTCTTGTCACATTTGGCGTCAAATCAAAGCTCCCATCCTTAAGCCTAAAATGGATATCATTGTAAGCGCTCAGAAATTCCAAAAACATCTCCTGCCCCTCCCGGCAGGCCATAAGGCCTGTCGAGATTCGAGTCTGACACTCGAATCCAGACACCGCTTCGTACTGCCTTAAGCTGTCCAGCGGCTTAAGCAGCTCGACATCGGTATCCATATAGATCCCGCCCATTGCCGACAGCGCATACAGCCTTGCCACATCGGATACAAAGGCCCATTTTTTCGCTTCATAGGCCTCCCGCATATAATCGTTATAATTTATATCAAAATTCGTTTCGTTCCACTCAATAATCTGATAACCTGGGCAATATTTCCTCCAACTGGCTATACATTTCCTCGCCATGTCCGGAAGCGGGTTTCCCCCAAACCAACAATAGTGAATGATTGGCGGAATCTTTTCTGTACCGTTTTCTGCCATCTCATTTTCCACCCTTCTTTATCTCCGCTTTCTGCAGGCAGCCCTTGTAAAGAACATATCCCATGCCGTTCTTCTCCCATAGGCTGTTGCCATAATCTGCATCCCGCCCCATAAAAAACGCAGATATTTTTTCTCCGCTTTATATGCCAGCATTGCATGGGAATACTTCTGATACTGAGCATACCTCTCTCTTTCCCGTTTTGCCCCCTCGCTTAAGAGATACGCTTTCACCTCATCTTCGCCCACGCCGCGTCCCCTTTTATACTGTCCGCGCAGATAATAGCCGCACAATCTCTGTTCTGCCTTTCTTGTCCTCGATATACTGCCTGAATGATACCTGTACAGCAGGCATATCTGATCCAGGTTTCCGAGCCGAAAACCAGCTTTCCTTGCCCGCAATAAAAAATCATAATCTTCACACGCCGGTATATCCCGATATCCTTTTAACGCAGTAAAAACCTCCCGCTTCCCAAACCAGGCCGGGTGCGCTATCGCTGAACCGTAATTTAATGCGCGGCTGGTTTCGCGGCATGAAACTGGATAATGCGAGCGTTTTTCCAATACGCGGTTGTTTTCATCAATTACCGTGATCTGCCCTCCTGCCAAATCCAGGCCCCTTGCCTCTAAATCATTCCTCTGCAGCTTCAGCCTGTCCGGACAGGAAATGTCATCTGCATCCATCCTCGCTATATAGTATCCGGACGCCGCGGAAAGAGCACGGTTCAGGCTATACACAAGCCCCCTGTTTTTGTCATTTATTAATACAATGATCCTTCTGTCCTTTTTCTGGTAGCTGTAAATACAATCCATCACCCTCTGATTATCCGGCGCGTCAATCACGATAATGAATTCCAGATTCTGATACGTCTGTTTCAAAATGGATTCCACAGAGCCGGCAATCCAGTCCGGCGGTTCATGATAAACGCTCATAATAACGCTTATTTTTTTATTCTCCACTTCTTTTCTTATCTCCTCAGAGTCTCCACGAATGATACAGATAAAAACAGGGTAATATACTCATAGTACATATCCCCTTTATACTCAAAAGCCGCAAAGGATCCTATGACGAGAAGAAATAAAAGCACACTCTTCCTCCTCACATCCCACACCGCGCATAACGCGGCCCCATACGACACGAGCGCGCCCGCAATCCCCCAGAACAGGATATTGCGCATGATCCCTGAGTCCGTGCCCATATAATACTTTCCCTCAAAGGTGTAATACCCGTCCCCAAACAGGATCGTATCCAGATCCGGCATAAAGGTCGAATCCACCAGGGCTGACAGCGATACATTGTCAAAGCGCCCGGTGGTAAACAGGTTGACAAACGGCTTTGACATCCATATATACCAGTCTGAGATAACCGGAACCTCCCTCAGCGCCCAGACAGATCCCAAAAACAGCGCCCCGCACAGCGCAAACCACACACAATTCTGCATATGCCTTCTGTTCCATACCACAACCGCCGCGGCGCTTGCGGCCAGCGTCACAGCCAGCCCCGACCGTCCGTAAAACATATTTCCCAGAAGGCACAGCCCGTACAAAACCAGAAAAACAGGCCGCTTCAGCCTGACGCCTGAATCCTCACAATAGAACAGGTACAGCGCAAACAGACAGCCCAGCGTGCAGCGGAAGGTTACGCGGAAGCCCGCAAAGCCCTGCCACCCGATCCGGAAGGTATAGCCAAAGGATTCCGAGAGATTTCCCGAACGCTCAATCGTTTCCCGGAACATGCCCAGCCACAGCGGCTGCAGCCCCGGTATGAATACCAGGCATAATGTCCCGATCACATAAATGGCGGCCGCCAGGGCAAAGTAATAGTAAAACAGCTCCGCCGACGCCCTGCCCTGATAGCGCTTTGCCAGCACACAGGCGAGGAACACATAAATAATGAGTTTCCTGAATACAAACGTAGCTGTCGTTATATAGGAATAATCCCCTGTCTCATGAAGCATCGGATACGCCACGCAGAGCGGCAGCATGGCTGCGCACAGGCCCAAAACCATCCACTGGCGTTTGGATATCACCCTAAATAAGCGGATATGGAACAGGAGATAACACAGCGGAATCCCGTAAATAATCGCATAGGATATCAAAGCCGGGCAGCGAAGCATCACCGGATACATAAAAAAACAAAACAGAGCCGTTATCTTTTTCGAGGTTTTCTCATCCTGCATATCGCCGCATATACCCTTTCGCAATTCTTATCGTCGTACAGCTTAAAAAACGCCCGGTGCGCGGCCTCAGCCTTTTCGTCAAACGCAAAGCCGTTTTCTATTCTCTTTACTATCAGCTCCACCGCTTCCTCCTCTGTCTCTGCCACTGTCCCAAACCCGCATGTCCTGTAATCAAAATAAGAAGAACCGTACTGGTATTTCCTGTACTTTTTTTCATCAAACTGATAATAAATGACAGGCTTTTTCATGTAGGCGAAATCCATTGACACGCTGGAATAATCTGTGATCATCAGGCTGCACTCTTTTAAAAGCGCCTGGATGTCATACTCCTCCTGTGTACAGAGGATCACCGGATACCCCGCCCGGAACAGATGCAGATAATGCTGCGCGTTCCGGTGTGGGTAAAAATACAGAACCGTCCCCGTCTCCCGCAGGTATCCGAGAAGCCGCTCATTCCGGAGCAGCGATTTCCAGGCCGTGATGTATTCCGACGACGCCGCATCGTCAGGTCCTGCCCCGCCGTCATCCCCGGCCCTGGATTTTAATTTCAGCCAGTACCTCCAGGTCGGCATCAGGAGTATCTTCTTTGGGTCTGCTTTCAGGCCATGGTAGCGGTCAAAACGACAGAGCCCGCAGTATCTCACCCATCCCTTCGGATATCCGAACGTATCGCGGATATAGGCATATTCCGGCGCGGCCCCTGCGATGAACAGGCGCATTTTTGTGTTCCTGTAATGCAGAAATTCGGCATTGTTTAACATCACCCCGTGCTGAAGGAAGACGCGCCGGTTTTTTAAAAGCCCGCTCACCTCCAGCGCATAGCAGACCGCGGCGTTCGGCTTCCCGCCCTTCTGCGAGCTGATATTGACATCCGCCGCCAGATAATAGATCCAATGCTTTACAGAACCTGCCTCTAAAATGTATGGCTCATACCGTTTCAGCTTCTCATAATCCGGCGAATCCGTTTTAATAGCATAATAAACCTCTGTTTCCGGATGATGTTCTTTTATATACTCGAAAAAAACATATCCGTTATCCCTCGCCTCCGCCGCCTCTTCGCAGATCAGCCAGAAAAAGGCGTGTCTTCTTTTTAATCTTGCCCTCATGACGCATGAGGGTATCATGGCCGCGAGAAAGCGGGCGATGGCGATGAAATCCTCTGACTTCACATTCTGAAGCCTGGCCAGATGCTCGTTCATTGCGATTTTCTCCTTTATCTTTACCTGTGTTATGTACTCTCCGAATCTTACAAAATCAGGCGCAGCGGGATTCCGAAAGCATATGTGTTATTTACCGCCCAGCATGCGGACCGGGCTTTCGCGTATCCCGCGCAAACCGCCGGAAAACAATCCCTCTGAGCCTGTCCGGCAGCACGATCTGGACAAGAAAACGAATCCACACATTCGCTAAATATCCGCGCATCCCAATCACGCCTTCCTTAAAGAGCATACTTTGAATCCGTTTCTCGCTCCTAAAATACGCCAGCCCGCCGCGCCGCCGGTACATTTCCCGGCCAATGCGCACCTTGACCAGAACACGGTCCACATTTGCGAACCGGCTCCCGTTTAAAAACATGCGGATCCAGAGATCGTAGTCTTCGTTGAAGTGCCATGCCCTGTAATTTCCCGCCCCTAAAACCGCTTCCCTTCTCATCATGACTGTCATGTGGTTAAACGGGCATCTTCGCTTCAGGGCATTTCCGATCCCCTCCGCGGTCAGGGGCGTCCTCCGATATGAAAGGGTCGTTTCATCCTCATCCATAAATTCTGCAATCTGCCCGCCCAGCACGTCCGTGTCCGGGTTTTGCATGATATAGTTCACCTGTATTTCAAACCGCTTTGGCCTTGCGATGTCATCGCTGTCCATCCGCGCCACCCACTCATAGCGGCAACGCTCCACCGCGGCTTTTAAAGCCGGTCCCAGGCCGCGGTTTCTTTTGAAGGAAATGGTGCGGATGGCAATCCGTTCCCTGTGTTTTTCTGCCCTGTCCCGTATGATATCCGTCACTTCGCCCCCCACAGGCCCGTCCAGGACGATTACAATTTCCCTGGGAGGGAGCGTCTGCTTTATAACACTGTCCAGCGCCCTTTCAAAATGCCGCGGCTGATCCTTTTGATAAACGCTCATTGCCACTGAAAAATCAAATGATCCCTTTTCCTCTGCCATTTCCTCCATCCTCAATATCCCGATCACGCGATGTGTGTCCGCCGTTTCTGCCTGACATCATAAAAATTTCTTCGCCTCTTCCATTTTTTCCTCATACTCCTCCCGGCTTATCCGTCCCCTGCGCAACAGGTAATCCCCAAGATCCTCGGCTGTGTCCATCCCCTCGGCCGTAATTCCGTCCCGGCTAAAAAATGCCTTCTTCACCGTCTTAAGCAGGATCCGCACATCTCCTGCAAATGTGACACGCCTTATGTATTTCAAATCCCAGGCAAGCTTCTCCTCCCATCCTATGGCATTCCGCCCGTTTACCTGGGCAAGGCCCGAAAGGCCGGGGCGCGCCTGATGTCTTTTCCGCTGTTCCTCTGTCATGAACACCATATCTCTCACCAACTGGGGCCTGGGGCCGATCAGGCTCATGTCTCCCTTTAACACATTAAAAACCTCCGGAAGCTCGTCCAGGCTCGTACTGCGCAGCGTCCGCCCAAACGGCGTGAGCCTGACGCCGTCCGGCAGCAATTCCCCATCTGCGCCTCTTTCATCTGTCATAGTGCGGAACTTATACATTTTAAAAATCCGTTCGTCCCTGCCCGGGCGGAGCTGCGCAAACAATACCGGAGAGCCCAGCCGGAGCCTTACTAAAACAGCCACCAGGGCATACAGCCACCAAAAACAGAGAATAGCGATCAGAGAACAGGCCGCGTCAAAGAGCCGCTTTCCATAAGCTTCATAAAATGTCCGTCCCATCATCCGCCCTTCTCTCGGATGCCTATTCAAAGCACCGCCGAATCAGGCGTATCACCGTCTCCTGCTGCCCGGCTGTCATCTTGATATCGCTGGGCAGGCACAGCCCCCTTCTGAAAATATCCGCCCCCACGTCCTTTGGCGCATCTCCTTTGATATAGGCGTCTGTCCCTGCCCTTCCATCGCCCTCTGCCGTGACAAATGGATTGCTCCTGTAAAATGGCTGCATATGCATCGGCTTCCAGATTGGCCGGCCCTCTGCATTGCAGCATTCCAGCGCCTCCAGGATCTCTGTCGGGCAGGTTTTCCCGCGCTCCCTGATATACAGCGCCTCCGTCTCCCCCCTGACCTGACGGCACATCGCCTCCTCCTCAATCAAAAGACAGCTCAGCCAGAAATTAGGCTGTGTATGCTCCCTGTCATACGGGTTCATGCGCGCCGGAAGATCCTTTAGCCCCTCGCTGTAGCGCTCATAGATCGCCTGTTTAGCTTTTATATGCTCCTCCAGATGCAAAAGCTGCCCGCGGATCACGCCGGCTGTCACATTGCTCATCCGGTAATTGTATCCCAGCTCCTCATGCTGGTACCAGGGGGCGTTTTCACGGCTCTGGGTGGACCATTTGCGGACCCGATCCGCTGCCTTTTTGTCGTCTGTCAGCAGCATCCCGCCGCAGGAGCCGGTCACGATCTTGTTGCCGTTAAAGCTGATACAGCCGCAATCGCCGAAGGTTCCGGTCTGCATCCCTCTGTATACCGCGCCAAGCGACTCCGCCGCATCCTCAATCAGAAACGCGCCATGCTCCCCGCAGATCGCCCGTATTTCCCCAAGCTTTCCCGGCGTGCCGTACAGATTGGCCGCTACCACAGCCTTTACTTCCGGATATCGCTCAAACGCCTTTTCAAGGGCAGCAGGATCCATATTCCAGGTATCGCGCTCTGTGTCAATAAAAACCGGGATTCCGCCCTCATAGACCACAGGGTTCAGCGTCGCGCTGAACGTCATATCAGAACAGAACACGCGATCCCCGGGCTTCACCCCCGCCAGCTTTACGGCCAGATGCAGGGCCGCCGTCCCGGACGAGAGCCCCACCGCATACCTCCTCCCCGTCTTCTCGCAGATCATCCGCTCGGCCGCATCAATATTTTCTCCAAGCGTGGACATCCAGTTTGTCTGAAACGCCTCTGTCATATAGGCGAGCTCCTCCCCATGCATGGTTGGCGAGGAAAGCCATAACCTTTTCTGAAATGGTTTTATATCTGAAGCTTCTGTAAACATCTTTTTTCACTCCCCCTTCCTTTTTGACGCACTCCTTTTGCGCTGTGAATCTCTGCGCGGCTGTTCATCTATCTGAACGGCTGCTCTTTTGCCTCTGCCATGCCTTCTGTAAACCATCACAGCCGTTTCTTCCTGTACCGCAGCAAGCCTGCGCCGCCTCTCCATCCCCGTTCAGAAAAATCCCAAACAAAACCGGCTGCGTCCGGTTAAACAGCGGGGCTTCCACCACAGCAAACCGCTTATGGAGATTCAGCCGCACGATCCGATCCAGATACGGGGCCAAAACACCGTCTGCATGTACAATCCGTCTCTCCCGATCCAGTAGAATCCGGCTGAGTCCCATAGTTTTCTGAAAGCCTTTCCCGCACACATGCTCAAGAAACGCCACATCCGCATCCTCCAGAGGAACCGGCCTCTGTCCTGACGCCTCCGTTATCTCAAAAGAAAGAACCTGTGGAAACGCCCCTGCCTTCCCTGTTTCCCGGGCCAATGCCTCCGGACGGGCCGTTTTTATAAACACATAGCCCGGAAACATCACATCCTCCAGGATATGAAACCTGCCGCCGGAGCGGAATACACGGTTCTTCTTCAATACACGGCAGCAGCTAAATAAATCCGATCCTGCCCTTTCCCGCAAAAGCGCCGCCGCGCTCTCCTCCTTCCCGGGCGCTGTCCGGAGCGCATACCAGCGTTCCACGCTGTCCATTGACCTCATCCCCATCCTATCTGCTGTCTTTCTGTTTCATCTGACGATTTCCGGCTTCGTATTTGCAGATATACATAGCTCTGCCCCTGGCAAAACGCCTGCCGCAGGTCCCAAAAACCAGGGCCGGGAGCCGTCCATTTCGTAGAATTACGTAATCTACGAAATGGAGCTGTGTTGAAATTCACTTAATTATCTGATTTATTTTTTGATGAGTTTTATTTTAAGAAATTTATAAAGAACATTTATAGAATTTTAAAACATTTTTGAGAGAAACTGCTATTGAAATCAGGGGAAAACCGTAGTATAATGAATGAAATTTCTTAGAATACGTAATTCTACGAAGCGCCTGTGATACGATACTGCGCATGCTCCCAGATTTTGGAACTGTGCAGAAAAGACCACCGTTCAGGTTATCTAAACGGTTATCAGAAAAGCCGGACGTACAAAACCACTCTGTCAGAATAGCCTGTATAATATATGTTACAGCCCGCCAAAGCAATTCGGCGGGCTGTTTTTGCTGGAAATGAAAGCACATGATATGAGTCAACAACCCCGCTGCAAGCAACGGGGCGTCAAACTTGCAGCGCTGCAGAGCAGCGGGGTATCTGACCCTCGCGGCAGTCGCCAAATGTGCATGCAAGCATGCCCACTTGGCTCGTTGCTCGCGGGAATAAAGCCGCCGCTGTATTAAACGGCCGGCTTCGTATGAATTCTAAAGAAAGCGGGCCGCTTCCCCTGCCCAATCACGATCCGGCGAGCGTAAGGAACACATAACAGGAATGCCATGGCGTACTGTCCATATCCTCTGGCCGCAGCCCAAAACAAATCCCCCCGCAACCGGCACAAGTTCCTTCATTTACAAACGGGTCTACAATCCAACTGCAGACCGCGCGCAGCAGATATATTGTCTTTAGTATATAAAGCGGCAGATACGTTGTCAATCATTACTTCCCAATGTAAAAACCGTTGCTTTGACTATCCGAACAGAAAACAGACGAAGCTAATCCGCATTTTTTCTGCAAAACATTGAC
This sequence comes from Clostridiaceae bacterium, assembly GCA_910575795.1. Lineage (GTDB taxonomy): Bacteria > Bacillota > Clostridia > Lachnospirales > Lachnospiraceae > Otoolea > Otoolea muris. The sequence goes on from CAJTGE010000012.1 coordinate 130,806, forward strand.
CATCCGCGTAATATCAGCTATACTTTCAGAAACAGGCCGTATGGGGTTTTCATTCAGATAATGAATGATCCATTTCCATACATCACGATTCACAGGAGGCAGGCTAATGAGGAGTATCCGAAATTTCATTTTATTTATAACGACCGTTTTATTTTTAACAGGATGCGCACAGAAAGCAGACTTTACAGAGCCTGCGCAAGAAAAACAGGCGTTTAAGAAAGAAGAGGCAGACCGCCAGTCTGAAGATGGCGCAGAATCAGAAACACCGCCCGCCTCGCCGCCTGAGAATCAGACACTCTCAAGTGAGCCGGATCCACTGCGCAGGCTGTATATTGATTTTCCACAAACAGCCGCTTATCAGGAGGCCATCTCCTTTATCGAGGCATCGGGAATGCCTTACTCCGAAAAAAAGGAAAACGGCGGCAGGCTTATTAAAATCGCAGAGAACCAGGCCAACGCATTGATTGAGGAGCCGTGTGCCCAAACGTTTCAGGAGTATGACTATATCGAGATTTACTATATGTATCCCAAGCAGCATGACGGGCCGGAAGAACCGGAGCAGTATTTTTTCACAGGGATTCATTATATATCCTCAGAAGGGCGCTACCAGCTATCGAGCCATACAGAAACCTCCTTTATTACAAAGGATGGGGAAGTGATCGATTCCCAGATGAACCGCCGGGAACAAATCGGCTTTCTGGAAAATCACACGGATAGCAAGTCAACAACCCCGCTGCAGAGCAGCGGGGTTGTTGACCCTCGCGGCAGTCGCCAAATGTGCATGCAAGCATGCCCACTTGGCTCGTTGCTCGCGGGAATAAAGAACCGCCGCTAAACCGGGGAGGGTTGCGGCAGCATGGATGGAAATCACAGGATGTCCCAGTTCCAGGCCGCCCGCCTCCCTTACCTAAAAATTCTGATAAATAAATTGGCCCGCGTCATATCCCGGCCCATAAAACCCAAACAGAATCACCGCAAACAAAAGCCCGTAATACAAAATCCACCGGAACACAAGGTTCTGCCCTGCCAGCTTTTCCCTCACCCCGCTCCCCTCTGCGCGAAACTTAAGCTGCAGCGATGATACCAGAAGCAGAACCGCCAGTCCCAGTATCCCTACTGTAAAATCCGGCGCATCCAGACCCAGCTTCAAAAGCGATCCGTCCGTAAAAATCCATACATTCGGGTACAGCCCCGCTTTCAGCATGGCAAGCGCCGCGCGCAGGCTCGGCGCGCGGAAGAACACAAAGCCGATACAGACCAGGAAAAACGTGCGCAGGCTCTGGAACAGCCGGTAGCTAAAGCATTCCGTCCTGATATGAAATATTTCTTTCATTTTTTGAAATACAGACTCCATCATCTGCCCAAAAATGATATAAAAACAGTGCAGCAGACCGGATCCCACGATATATTTCCACGCGCCTCCGTGCCACAGGCCCACTGTAAACCAGAGAACGACCATCCCCAGATACGTGGGGATCTTTTTCCCTCTCTTCTTTCCCAGGCGTTTCCTGGCCCTTTCCCCGATCCGGATCCACCGTTCTGATTTCAAAAGAGGATAAAACACATAATCCTTCATCCACGTCCCAAGCGTGATGTGCCACCGCCTCCAGTATTCGGACACGGAGGACGCAAAGAAAGGCGTGTCAAAATTCTCCGCCATGCGGATCCCAAGGGCCTGCGAAACGCCCAGCGCGATATCCATGGCCCCGGAAAAATCCGTGTAGAGCTGGAACGCAAAGCACACGGTTGCAAAGCCGATATAAAGCCCGGAATACGTCTGATAATCGCCGTATACCGTATTCACCAGCACCGCCATCCGCTCAGAGATAACCAGCTTCTTGAAAAATCCCCAGGCTATCCGCTGGAGCCCGAAGGTTACCTGTTTATAATCAAAATGCTTTTTTGCGTACAGCGTCTTTTCCATGTCCCCATAGCGGTTAATCGGCCCGGTCACAAGCTGGGGGAAGAAACAGGAAAAGGCCGTATAGCGCGCCAGGCTTTTCTCTGCTTTACATGTCCCCCTGGAGACGTCCATCAGGTAGCCAAGGACCTGCAGCGTATAAAAAGACAGGCCCAGGGGCGCTGCAATGGATAGTTCATCAAAGGGAAACTCCCTTTTCAGGAGCTCTCCCGCGGCCCGCCCGGTGTAAATAAAAAAATTGAGATATTTGCACACTGCCAGAACTCCCAGATTTAAAAGAAGCGCCCCGTAAAACCAGGCGTTCCTGCCCCGTTTTGTCCCGCTGGCCTCCATGCGCGCCGCCGCATACCAGGTGGTCAGAGTGGCAAATACGAGGGAGGCCAGCATCCGTTTTCCGCCGGCAAAATAACAGAACACGAGGCTGGCCGCGGCAAGAAGCGCGGTGCGCAGGCGATCCGGCGCGAGGTAGTACAGGCAGAGAAGGACGGCGAAAAAAAACAGAAAGTGAAAGGATGTTAAGCTCATGTCCCCTGCCTCCCCCCTGTGATGACAAGATTCTGCCCTGTCATCATTTCCCCCGGCTCCAGGAGCAGGGACAGGGCGGGCAGGATGTCCTCTACCCTTACATTTCTCTTATACGGGTTCGCCGCCGCATTCTGCTGTACAACAAGCTCCGGGACCTCGCTTAAAAGCGCGGTTTCCATCATCCCCGGGGAAAGCGCGTTCACGGTGATCCCCTTCCCCGCATATTCCGATGCCAGGGCGCGCATCAGGCCGAGCAGGGCATATTTTACTGTCACATAATCCGGCAGGTATTTCGGCGCGGCCCCGTCCACGCAGGAGGACAAAAGGAACGCCACCCGCCCGAACCGCCCCTTTGCCATGTGCGGGAGGCATTCCCGCAACAGGAGGACGATAGAGCGGAGCTGAATCTCCAATCCGTCCTGGTAAGCCTCCCAGCCCAGCCTGTGGAATTTCGCGTTCCTGTATTTTCCGGAGGGCAGATGGAGGATGTAAGAGGGCTGGATTTCCTCCTCCCGGATCTGCCGGATCATGGCAAGCGTGCTCTCATGCGAGGTAAAATCCGCCTGCAAAACCCGGATCCGGCTTCCCAGCCCGCTTTCCCTCTTTTCCAGCTCCTCTTTCAGCGCCTCCAGCTCCCCGGCGCGGCAGCGGCAGTGGGCCAGGATACGGTCATACTTTTGCGCCTCCCTGCGGATAAATCCCATCCCAACCGCAGAGGAAGCCCCGGTTATGAGAATACATTTACTCATGCAGAACACCTACTTTCATCCTGGCGCCGGAAACCTTCTCCCCCTTCTGGTTGCGGATTTCCGCTTTTATGGTCAGAAGGCGGAACGTATCGTTTTTCTCACGGACCGTCCCCGCTACGGTCAGCTCATCCCCCGGGCAGACGGGCCGCAGGAATTTTGCCTCCACGCTGTGGATCAGGCTCCACCGCCCCGGGAGGTACATCCCCGCCAGGGTCGAGTAAAAGGATGCGGTCAGCATCCCGTACGCCACCCGCCCGTCATAGCCCATCTGCCTTGCAAAGCCGTCGTCCAGGTGCAGCGGGTTTTGGTCGCCGGTGATCGCCTCGAAAAGTTCCATCTTTTCCGCGGTCACCTCCACCCGGAAGCATTCCGTCTGCCCTTCCCTTATCTCCCCATAGCCGTACGCATTCCCGCTCATCCGGCGCGCCCCAGGATGATATCCGCCATCTCCCCCACATTTTTCATGCCTGTCACTTCCCCCATGGTGAACTTGATGCCAAAGCATTTCTCCACCGCCACCACCAGGTTGATGTGCTCCAGGGAATCCCAGTCCTCGATATCGTCCGCCGTAGTGGCATCGTTTACAGTGATGTCCTCATCGTCAAATACATCCCGGAATATTTCGTTCAGTTTTTCGTATACGTCTTCTCTTGTCATCTTCATCCTGTTTTTCCTCCACTTTTATCACATGATTTTTGGTTTCATACCCGCCGCACAAATCAAGCCGCCAGACCGAATTTCCTGTATCATCCTCTGATATCTTATCAAAGCCCTGGAGGGCGTAAAAATCCTTTACCATCCGGTTTTTGGCTGTGGGGTAATAATACCCGAATATCTCCTGCACGCCCCGCGCCAGGCATTCTTTGACAAGGGCGTCCATCATGGCAGACTCCATACCGCGCTTCAGCACCCGGCAGCTCATGAGCCACAGGTCAATGTGGAACGCTCCTGCGCCACCGTGCGGATTTCCATCTCCCGCGGCTGTGCCGTCATTTCCTTTCCCTGTAGCTGTGCTGTCATTTCCTTTCCCTGTGGCCGCGCCGTTATTTCCTTCCCCTGTGGCTGTGCCGCCGTTTCCTTCCACCGCGGCTGTGCCGTCATTTCCTTTCCCTGCGGCTGTGCCGCCGTCTCCTTCCACCGCGGCCGCTCTGCCTGACGCCGGCCCGGCATCCTCTGGTTCTCCTTCCCCCATATGTCCGTATACCACGGACACCACGCCGTTATCCCCGAACCGATCCTCCAGCTTGCCGTACAGCGTGATGCGCCTTGGATCCGCCGCCTTCTCCTCCAGCTCTGCCTGGCTGTGCCTCCGGGTGGTCAGGTTAAACTGGTTGCTCTTATTCGTGAGCTGCGCGATCCGCGCCATATAGAGCGGCGAAAAAGGCCCGATCTCCGCCCGCATCTCAAGGGAGCGCAGGTATTCCTCATAGTTGTCAAACCCGGCCTCCTGCTTTTTCCGGGCCGCATTGGCCTCATACATCGCATTCCGCTTTATGTCATCCTGCGAGAATCCCGTCGCCTCAAAGAAGCCGCTGCGGTCCAGGATGCGGATGTACGTCTCAGGCGGTCCCAGCTCCGGAACCGCGGCCTCCGGGGCCCCCGTCCTCACCCGGTGGCGTTCCGCCGGGTTATCATCCACGAAGACAAGGCTGTCTGTCCCGATATTCAGCTCTTCCGCAATCCGGCGCAGGTTCTCATCCTTGGGCTCCCAGTTGGCCCGGATAACCAGAAAATCCTCCGGCTTTAAAACGCTGTCCGGCCGCCGCAGGCCCGCCAGGGCGTTCTCCTCCTCGTTTTTGGAATCAACAGCCAGGAGGATCCCGATGTCCTTATGCGCCTTTATGTACGCCTGAAACTCGCTGTAGAGCTGCCCCTCAGACGTCTCCTGCCCGATCTCGATCCCCTCCGGCCCGTCGTCGCCGACCACGCCGCCCCAGAGCGTGTTGTCCAGATCCAGGACGAGCGCCTTTTTATTCTTTCCGAATATGGACTTCACGATGTTCGCCAGGTTAAAACACAGCGCCGGGATGGCCGGAACCGCGCAGGCGTATTTGTACATATGCCAGTAAAAGGGATCCGACCACTGATCCAGCCCGCAGCAGGAGGCCAGATAGCTGATATCCTGAAGATAGAAGTTTTCGTGGGCCGCGGCATAGGCGCAGAAGCGGGCGTTTAAGCGGTTTACAAAGTTCAGCCTGCCGTGCAGGTCCCATGCGTCGCGGTTTCCCAGGAGGCGGTAATGGGGCGGCTCGAAGTTATTCTGGATCACGGGGCAGTGATAGACTGCTTCGATCTTCCTCCACATCGCCTCAAAGGGCGCGTATGTCTCCTCCAGAAGGGCGTCAATTTCCTCTTCCGTATTTTTTACGGAGGGGAATGCGTTTATATTTCTTGTGCTGGTGTGAATGTAGATGAGATCCGGGTGGAACGCCTGAAGCTCCGGGCTGTCAAACATGACATCCTGGAAATACTGGGCGTAACCGGATTCGTAGAATTCGGGCTGAATGCCGTTATTCAGAAGAAACAGTTCCAGAATTTCTATAATGTCATGCGTGGTAGAGCCGCCAAGGACGGCGATGCGTCTGCAGATCCGGTTTGTACCCCCCCCCCGGCGCTTTCAGGGCCCTTTTGAAGGATTTGCGCTTTTTGAGAATGAAATCGGGATCGAATGGGTAGTTTAATTCATTCATCGTAAGTTCCTTCCTTTACTTTTGTGTTGATCGTTTCATAAATTTGATTCATCTGTTCTTTACATGTCTGAAGAAATTCTTCATTCCGGCTAAACCTCCAATGATATTTGCCGTGAAGATAGCTCCCATAATATCGGCTTGTTTTTAGCGCGCCTGATACATTTGTATGTCCTCCATCATAAAAATCATATTTAAACTCATACATATGTTCAAAGCTTTTATTATTGAAATTTATACAATCAAATCCATAGGATTTGACCGCTTCTTCCAGATAATTCATGCGCCTGTAATCTCCTCCGGGATCCGGCGGGCAGATAAACTCGGTTTTTAAATGTTTATCCCTGCATTCCTTTAATAAATCTACCAGAACTGCCTGTGCCCTGTCCGTAACCGGTGCTTTTTCAGTTGTATATTTTCCCGATGGATACTCCATCTCTTCTGTTTTTGACAATAATGCATACCCTCTGCCGGCGCATTCTTCCTTTAAATTCCAGAAATCCCATTGCCACCCGAATTTCCACAATATATGGTATTTGCAAATGTCGAAATAGTAAGAAACCCTGTCCTCTTTTACGATATCCTGAATCATCATAATTCTATTCACAGAATACCGTAAGCTGTCGGTAGTCAGCCGTGTGTACGCTTCGCTTGAATGATCCCAAACCTCATCATCCCTTGAAAACTGGGCGAGATCGAAAACAAAAACGGCTTGGGGCTGCGTTTTTGCCGCCTCTCTTAACAGATGGATCAGCGCTCTCGGATCCTGCGCGGATGTAGCCAGAACATAGGATGTAAATCCATACTGCTCCCCCATCATGGCCGGAATCATGGAGGAACGCGTTTTACTGGATCCAATGAATACTACGTTCTCCTCACCCTTATGAAGCGCATAGTATCCGGCAAAGCATCTCTTTTCCAGCGTATCTGACCGCAGGCAATATGAAATACTCCGTAACAAAAACAGCCCTATGCCTATGAAACAGATTATCTTGATTATCGCTCCCTTCATTTCAATCTGCTTTAAATCCCTGATGTTTTTCCTGATGCTATCCTCATCCTGCATTTTCATAATTTTCCCCAAACGGTTTTCTCCACGATTCCCGTATAGCTTTGAATAATCTTTACTACCTTTGCACTGACATTTGTATCCCTGTAGTCTGGTACAGGAATACCATAAGCTCCAGCCTGATGCATTTGGATCGCCAGTTCTACGGACTGAATCAGTCCTCTGGAGTCAATACCGGATAGTATAAAGCCGCCTTTATCCAGCGCTTCCGGCCGTTCTGTACTGGTTCGTATGCACACAGCCGGGAACGGCATGCCTATTGATGTAAAATAAGCGGATTCTTCCGGAAGCGTGCCGCTGTCGCTGACCACTGCGTACGCATAGATTTGCAGACAATTATAGTCATGAAAGCCCAGCGGCTCATGCGCGATCACTCTGGCATCCAGTTTAAATCCTCTTTTTTCCAATTGTTTCCGGCTTCTTGGATGGCATGAATACAGGATTGGCATGTCATATTTCTCTGCCATTGCATTAACCGCCTGAAAAAGGGATGTAAAGCTTTGCTCTGTATCGATGTTCTCTTCACGGTGTGCAGAAAGGAGAATGTATTTCCCCGTTTCTATCTGAATGCCAAGTTCGTGTGACAGCCTGGAATGCACATCCGAGTGAAGGATGGACTGCAGATTATTCCCCAATACTTCAGTCATCGGGCTTCCCGTCACATAGGTCCGTTCTCTCGGCAGCCCGCAGTCAGCAAGGTATCTCCTTGCATGCTCCGAATAAGCAAGATTCACATCCGAAATGATATCCACAATTCTCCGGTTCGTCTCTTCCGGAAGACGCTCATCTTTACATCGGTTTCCGGCCTCCATATGGAATATCGGGATATGAAGGCGTTTTGCCGATATTGCCGAAAGGCAACTGTTTGTATCTCCAAGAATGAGAAGGGCGTCCGGAAGGAGATGCCGCATCAGTTTATACGAAGCGTGGATAATATTGCCGATTGTAGAGCCAAGATCATCGCCAGCTGCAGACAGGCATACTTCCGGGGCCTCCAGGCCCAGATCCTGAAAGAAAATTCCATTCAGGCTGTAGTCATAATTCTGCCCTGTATGGCACAGAATCGTGTCGAAACAGGCGCGGCAGCATTTGATAATCTCTGAAAGCCTGATAATTTCCGGCCTTGTCCCTATGATTATCAATAATTTCAATCTCCCATTTTCTTTCCAGTTAAGCTTTTGAAAATCTGTTTTCATCCATCCACGCTCCTGTGTATATGACTGCCGTTTACCAATTCCGCGTATGTATCAGGATGCTCCGGAACGAATTCCTCGTTTGCCCACATCACTGTCACAAGGTCTTTCGTATCGCTCAAATTTATTATATTGTGCGTATATCCGGGCAGGATCTGGACAGCTCGTATCTCATCGCCCGTTACTTCAAATTCCATAACCGGATACGCATTTCCTGTCGCCGGATCAATCCCGATCCTTCTTTGCTGAATCATCCCATAGCCTGAAACGACCATGAAAATTTCACATTTACTGTTATGCCAATGCTGGCCGCGGACGGCGCCCGGCCTGGCGATATTCACGGATATCTGCCCAAAGGATAAAGTCCGCATCAGCTCTGTAAAGTTCCCCCGCTCGTCAACGGCCGATTGGAGGGGATACGCTATCTTCGATTCCGGTAAATACGACATATAGGTGGAATAGAGTTTCTTTACAAAGGGCTCAGACAGCTCCGGAACCGTTTGTTTCGCAGGCATTTGCCTGAATTGTTCCAGCAAATCCGCAATCTCCCCGAGCGTAACCGGATACGTAACCGGGACATAGCAAAACTGTCCCTGTTCCTCTGCCTTTGGCCGCAGGCCGCTTAAAGAGCCCCCGGCCGGGTATTCGCACCTGTGTTCCCGGCCTTCCAGCGCATCAAGCATCTCTTCCATCAGATCATCAATGTATAACAGCTCGATCTGTGTGCTTCTGTCTGCAACCGTATACGGCTTGTCCCTCGCTGCCGCGTTACAGAATGTCGCTACCGCTGAATTATAATCCGGCCTGCACCATTTACCAAACAAATTAGGGAAACGGTACACAAGGACACGGCTGCCTGTCTGCTTTGCATATTCAAAAAATAATTTTTCCGCTGCAAGCTTGCTCATTCCATACTCTGATCCCTCATACCGCCCGCTAAGCGCCGCCTGAACTGAGCTAGAAAGCATCACCGGACAGGAGTTATGATATTTTTTCAGTGTTTCAAGAAGCAGCGACCCAAACCCAACATTGCCGTTCATAAAATCCGATGGATCCGCAGAACGGTTGACACCGGCTAAATGGAACACAAAATCCGCACTCCTGCAGGCATCTTCCAGCACTGTCTCCTCTGTGCCGATATCGTATTCATAAAGATTCTCAATTAAAATTCCCGGCCTGGTTCTGTTTTTGCCGTCTCTTATATTCTTTAAATTCTCTGCCAGATTACGGCCGACAAAGCCCCCGGCTCCTGTTATCAGTATATTCATACGCCCACCGCCCTCAGTTGTTCCTGCACATAGCCTGTCCTTTGCAGTTTATCTATTGTTTCTTCAACGGAAAGACGCCTTGTATTGTGGCTCGTGTATGCCTCTTCGCTCTCTGTCTCTATCTTCCCGTTAATGAAATACTTATCATAATTCAGATCCCGGTTATCGGCAGACACACGGTAATAATCTCCCATATCGTCTGAACGCAGCCTCTCTTCTCTCGTCATCAGTGTCTCATACAGCTTTTCACCATGGCGTGTGCCAATCATCTGTATTCCTGTACGTCCAAACATTCTTTGTACCGCTTCTGCCAATGTGCCTATTGTACTTGCGTCCGCTTTCTGAATAAATAAATCTCCCGGGTTCGCATGCTCAAAGGCAAATGTAACCAGTTCTACCGCCTCGTCCAGGTTCATGAGAAAGCGGGTCATATGCGGGTTGGTAACTGTCAGCGGCTTACCGGATTTAATCTGTGAAATAAACAGCGGGATTACGCTGCCCCTGCTGCACATCACATTCCCATATCTTGTACAGCAGATAACGGTATTTCCCCGTTCGGCTGCAGTCCTTGCATTGGCTGTCACAACATGCTCCATCATTGCCTTTGATGTGCCCATTGCGTTAATCGGGTAAGCCGCCTTGTCCGTACTGAGGCATACTACCCTCTTCACCCCGGCCTCAATTGCGGCATGAAGCACATGGTCCGTGCCTTCCACATTCGTCCTGACTGCCTCCATAGGAAAAAATTGACAGGACGGCACCTGTTTCAGGGCCGCCGCGTGGAAGATAAAGTCTACTCCCGGCATAGCGTCATGCACAGACTGTGGGTTACGGACATCTCCTATGTAAAATGTAACCTTCGAGGCCCTGTCCGGATACAGAGCCTGCAGCTCATGCCTCATATCATCCTGCTTTTTTTCATCTCTGGAAAAGATACGTATTTCGCCAATATCGGTACTGAGAAACTGTTTGAGTACCGTATGCCCAAACGAACCGGTTCCCCCTGTGATTAATAGTGTTGAATCCTTAAATAACGACATTTATCTGCTCTCCTCCACTTGTTCTAAAGCTGCCGGAATTACCTCCTCATTCTTTCCAGGCCCTTATAATACCAGGTGTAAAAAAGTAATCCCCCTGTTCCGGATTATATCTGAACATATAGTGATCGCTTTTCTCGATCGAATAACCATGTTTTCTGAACAACCCGCTTATTCGCTCGAAATCGCCATATTTATGATATGCTGCACAGATCCATCGTGACCCGCTATAGGAAAGAGCTTTGCGCGCGCCGTTTAATACAGACATTTCTGAGCCTTCCACGTCCATTTTGATCAAAATCCGCTTTCCCTGCTCCATATATGGATGCAAAATTGCATCAAGGCTTATAAAACTGTCATCACTTCCATTCCCTCCGGCAAATTTAAAGATAAAATCCACATTTTTATATGGACGAAATGTATTCTTAAGCGCATCGAACCACACCTGCATACCTTCCACTACAATTATTGTCTCTGCCTGATTTACAGCCTCAAGGGACATGATCGCTTCCGCGCATCCTACATCCACGAATACGTCTGCATCCTCCATATTGCATGTTTCACTGTAATATTTATGCGGACTCCTGCTATCCTGCTCAATTAAGAGCTGCTTATACGCATTAACAGCCTCTTTCCCGCCAAATGTTTGCGGAAAATAGAGGCGTTTTCCTTTATGCTCCAAATAAAAACTTTTTGTCCCCGTATCTTTCCGGCACAGCTTATTTATATTCTCATTTTCCGTATATTCTTCTATCCACTCATATGGAATCAGAGGAACCGCATTGGGGTTTTTAAGCCTTGGCATATTTTTTCTCAGAAAATCCGTTTCCTTTTCGTATCCTTTCTGCCCGTATATGAGAAAGCGGCGATAGCTATTGATTTTTCTGCGAAGCTTCGGTGAGGCTTTTGGAAAAACGGAACAAATTCGTTTTTTACACCATACAGTAAAACGATCTCTTTTCATTGTAAATCTCCATTCTTTCGTAAAATTTTACTTTTTAAATCCCGTCATTTTTTACATCCTTTGTACAATTTAAAATAATAAATTCCCCTTATAGCAACGTCTGTCAGATAGGCAAGCGAGGATGCAATCCCGGCCCCGACAATTCCAAACCTCCTGATCAGATAATAGTTGAGTACAAGATTAAAAAAGAAGGCCGCCGCTGATGCCACAATGGTAATATTTAATTGATTGACAACAGCTAAATAACTGGAAATGATCGAATTCAATCCCCAGCAAAAAATACCTGGCATCAACACCCGAAATACGAATGCGGAATCTTTATACTGCATGCCATAAAATACCTGAATCGCCCATCCGCTGAAAACAGTTACCGCCAATACTACAAATGCCATCAGCACTGATACGGTACAGATAATTCTGTTTTCAAATTTGAATCTGGCCTCTTCTGACGGCAGCTCGATAAGTCTTGTGGTGAGCAGCAATGCAACCGATGAGGTGAGCGTAAGCAGTATATTGGCCAGGCTGGAAGCCGTGGAGTACAGGCCCGTCTGATATTTCCCCATGAAATAATCCACCATCAGGACATCGCTCCGCAGCAAAAAATAATTAAACAGCACCCCAATATAAGACTTAAATCCATATGGCAGCATACTCCTGAACAGCCCGGCATTCAAATTCATGCGGATCGCACATCGTTTGCACAATGCAAATAACATCATCCCAAATGAAGCCAGGTACGCAATAAACGCGCTTAATAATACTAAAACAGAAGAAATAACTCCTGAAATCCAGAAGATAAACACAAACATGGAATAGAGGAAGCCTGTTATCCGCTTTGATCGGTTGTATAATGAAACCTCCGTTAGTCCCAAAAGCATTCCCTGCATTTGAAGGCCAATCGTCTCTAATGGTACGCGCGCAATCAATAAAATCAAGAGGAATCCGGATATATCAAATGTCACATTAAAAGCAAATGTCACTAAAAAAAACAATCCGCCTGCCGCCATATATAATCCAAACAGCGCCATCGTATTTCCCAGTATACCGGGAAGATCGTTTTTATTTCTGGCAACATAATATCGGTCGGCAAGGTCAAGGCCGCCGCCAATCAGATGAACCGCCATTCCGCCCAGTGTATTGGCATAGCTGACAATCCCCTGCCCTTTTGGGCCGATCGTTCTGGCAATCAGAACCGAATTGATGAATGTAAGCACATACAGGTAACCTCCGTTAATCAGCACCCTTAAAACATTTTTTATAAAATCATTTTTCCTGATCTTGTCAAAGGCAGCGCCTGTCCCGTCTTTTACTTTCCTGAAATTCATAAAATCCATTCTCTCTTTCAGGCCCCTCTCTGTTTCTCCACAAATTCACTCCTGGTTTAATCCAGCATCTTAATTACATTAAATCCCTCCGCATATTCCACTTCATTCGCATATCCCCATACCCTGCACCGGTCAATACTTGTCTCAAACAAACGGTTAAACCGGTTATGCGCATCACTGTAACAGCTTAAGGCTTCTCTCTTCTTTTCAATATAATCTGTTACATCAACGAAATACGACGGATAGTATACATTATCCAAAACATATCCATTGCTCTGAAACTGTATTATATTTCTGCAGTGCCGGGCTGCTGTCAGGCACAATTTATTTGCAGCGATATGATCCTGATTCATATCCGAACTAAAATGCATAAAAAAGGTATCTATATGATATTGAAACACGATTGCTTCGATTCTCTGCATGACATCCGTAGAATATGTCAGATGGCTGCATGCCTCGGTTTCAAAATCGAGCTCCTTCACCCCTAAAATCCTGCATGCCGCCCTGCTCTGAAGCATACTTGATTCATAATCTACCTCAATCCCTTTTTCAGAAAAATGTGTGACATTATCCGTCAACGTTATTTTATAAACGTTTTTTCCCTCATCCACCATTTTTGCCGCCGTTGCCCCGGCCCCAAGCTCCGCATCGTCAAAATGCGCCCCTGCAATCAAAATATTATTCATATGTTTCATCTGTCATGCCTCCTGGCTTTAAAATACGTACATAAAAAAATATAATGTGAGCGTATCAGATTTACGAAAAAATAATAGCTGGCATAAAACGGCTCAAAACAGCACCAGGAAAAATTCCACAAATCCCTTATATTCTGAACCGAAATCATATGCAGAAATATATTTCTGTAATTTTGCAGAAATGACAGCTTCCCGTCCACCTGATGGGGCGAATCGAGCGCCGCTCCCACATGCCATTTTCCATATACGCAAACCTCGCAGCCGCATTTTTTTGCCCTGTATGCCATCTCATGATCGGCGCGGTACATTGGAAGCTTCTTTTCATTAAGCAGCCCGATTGTCTGAATCACACGAACCGGATAAATCGTCCCCCGCCCTTTCAGCACATCACTGTCGTAGAATGTATCTTCCATGGAGCCCAAGGGGCGGTTGATATTCAGATATTGAAAATGCGCTTTCATCTTATGCAGCTTCATGTTTACATGCAATGTCAGATCTGTACCGCAGGCATAGCATACAGAGCCTATACAGGCGTCAGGCTTCTGTTCTATCGCTTTATATGCTGTATCGATAAATTCCTTGTCTATCCATACATCATCATTCAAAAACATAATATGATCATCTTCCCTGACATGCATGGTATTGAACAGATACTGCAGTCCGATATTCATTGCCAGGCTCCATCCATTTACATCGCTTTCAACTACGATCACTCCCGGATCCCGATAATTGGTCCGGTTTTTTCCATGATCCACTACCACCAGCCTAAAATTCCGGTTTTTCTGCGCATCCATCTGTTCTATGAATTTTCTGAATATTTCCAGCCTGTTAAAGGTTGGTACGATTATGTACAGCATATCTTTTCCTCTGCTTCCTCACGGCTCTTTACTGTGCTTTACCAGTCCGTTCATTATAAATGACGTAGTAAACCGCTATCACAATAACAAAGAAATAACAATGAAATACTTCATAGAACAGACAGCTCGCCAACGCGGCAACCGCCGCGGCAGCCATTGCAAATTCATCCGCAGAGCGTGATTTTCTTTGCTTTAACGCATGCAGCCCCATCTTTATAAGAGAAAACGCCAGGTACATCCCCAGAATACCCCGCTCTACCGCCAGCGTCAGATAGCTGTTGAAAAAATAGGGGCCAAGGTTCGTCAAACTCCCCTGCATATGGATACTGGAGCCAAACCCGATCCCAAACAGGAAATTCTCCAGAGAACGAAACCAGATCCTCACGCCCTCTATCAGCAAAAGCAGGTGCCGATCCTGAAGCAGAAACGAAATGGAATATCTGGAGCTAAACTTTGCTATATACGCAAAATTGTGCGCCGCCACATACAGTATCCCCAATCCCAGCAGACCTGTTATAAATATCCATGAAACATGAATCCTCTTTAGCCGGCTCCTCTTTAAGCGCTTTGGCGCAAAAAGCAGCAGGGTGATCGCCACGGCCATTACCCCGGCGCGGCTTCCGGTAAAGCCTAAAATCACTGCAAATATCCCCATCAGGGAAATCCTGATTTCCTGACGGAATAAATTCCGGTTCATCAGCAGAAGAACCAGACAGATCCCCATGACAACCGACAGAACCGGAGGCGTCGCAAACGGAAGCGCCAGCCTGACGTGCCCGGAAGCCTGCGCGCGGCGTATAAAGTCGCTGTCCAGAGTGATATACATGCCCAGGAACAGGCGGATCCGTTCCGGCAGCCCTCCCCTGTAATAAAACATATAGTATGTATAAACCGAAAAAGGGACTGCAATATATTGGGAGCGGATTAAAGCGCGTTCTAACCGGGCCAGATCCTCCCTGCCAAAAAAATGCGGGATAAACACAATCATCATGGACGTCATAATCCCAACTAAAAGGCTGCTTTTTGCCCATGAAGGGAAGGTCGATAACGAAAAGGCCGCCCCACAGCTCAGCATTTCCACAACTGCAAAGGCGAGGTTTTGGTGCAAATCGTAATACCTCTCTTTTAATACGGCCAGAACGGACATGAAACCCGTAAGCATAATCATGATTTGAAATAGTGAAAATGGAATCCCCGGTATTTCAATCGCCTGTGTCCCCAGTGTCAGTATGGTCAGGATGTACAATTTTCGCGTTACGTCTCTCACAATCAATTCCCCACAATATCTTATCTCTGCCTCAATGCCCCTGAGCGCGGCCTTTTTTCTCCAGGTATCTGTAATATTCGTATACCCGGTAATTGATAACTGTCTTATCATGGCTGATTTTCCCCATCTCGCGCCGCTTCTCATCAAAGGTTCTCGCATGCTGCTCCAGAAAGCACCGCTTCACGGCCTCCTCCTCTATGAGCGGCTTCAATACCAGGCTGATATAGGGCAGCTCAAGCCCCGGCACATTATAGGGATAACCATACACATTCACACACTTTTCCTCTTCCGTTATATTCGTGTAACTGAGCGTCGGATCCGATGTCCAGTCAGAACGGCTTAAGCCCTCCAGGAAGGCGGCCTGGCTGACATATCCTGCTATATTCCCCGCTTTCTCTGAATGGAAGAATGCATGTTCACCCACCGCCTCCTTTAGCCTTGCGACAGCCATCAGGTTAAACACATGATATCCCTGTTCCCGGTATTCATACGAGGGCCGTTTCAGCATCCTGTAAAACTGATCCGCGCCGTATTTTATGAACCCCTTCACGCTGTGCCGGAAGTCGCGGGACAGATAGATCGTATGGCAAATCAGACCGTTTTTGTGTATGGCCATAGTTCGCTTTAGCCCGTCCAGAAACGCCCCCAGTTCGGAATCATAATCGTGCTTTCCCGCCGTCCTGTTAAGCTCCGCCAGCGACGCCGCAAACCATAGCTGGTGGTTTAAGGTATAATCAATGGATGTACCGGCTTTTGCCTGGCCGCCGTAATCCGGCCGATGCCACAAGCGCTGCTTTTTATCAAAGCAATGCCTGGAAACGATGTCCCCGGCCGCCTCCAGATACCGGTCTTTCCCGGTAAGCTCATACAGATAAACCAGGCTTTCCACCACCCATGCATGCCCGATGACGCCGTTGCAGGCGTCCTTTTGAGTATTCTCCCTTAAAATATAGAGGCCCGACGGCTGCCGCAGGAACAAAAGATGAGCGCCCATCCGTTCCAGATCCCCGGCCAGCTCTTTTCTCCCAAACGTGCGTATTTCGATCGCTGTCATAATAATCAGGTGCGATAAATTCCGGACGATGCTTTCCTTATCATCATAGGGCCCGTTCACCCCTGCCGGAACCGTCCCCTCCTTTTGATACTGCATGATCAGCCGGTTCCCGATCTCCCTGTATTTTCCGTCATAATCTGTCATATATACCCTGTTTTCACTCCCTGTAGGTTTTTAAGATTTCGTTCGCGATGCGATCCCAGTCAAATATCCCCGCCAGCTCTGTACACCGGTTCGATCTCTCTGTATAATGTTCCATTGCCAGCAAAATTTTTTCCGCCAGCTCCGCGCTGTCTGTATCAGAGACGGCATATCCGACGGTTCCGTCCGGAAACTGCCTGTCAAACCCCTGCCCGCGCGTATAAATTACCGGCAGCCCCTGGCTCATGGCCTCGGCATAGACCAATCCGAACGACTCCGTATGGGACGGCATGACAAACAGATCGGCGGCTCTCATGTGCGCGGCGACGTCCTCCATCGGACATTTCGGGATATAAGTTATGAACGCATGGTCATGAATCATATCCCGGTATGCGTCATCCTCTATCTCGCCGACTGCCGTCAGAGAAACCTGCATCCCTCTTTTTCGGAGAATCCTCACCGCTTCTGTCGTAAGTTCCAGGTTCTTTCTTTTTCCTATCTTACCGACAAAAATAATTCGTATCTGCTCCGGGGCCTTCCTCCGGACGTATCTGTGATTCAGAAAATACGGATCGATTCCGTTCGGTATGACGCCTGATTTGGCTTTTATCTTATCCCCCGCCGCTTTCGGAAGCCTTTCAAGCAGCATTTCGCGATAGCCCTCGCTCAGGAACAGGATTCTTTTCGCCTGCTCTAAATTCCGAATGCCGGCGCGGCGCAGCCACGGGACAGCCCACAGATAAGACGAATTCATATCCGTGTCCCGAACCGAAAGAACATAGGGAACATGCCAGATATGTGACAGATATCTGCAGATGCATCCGTCCAGAAAGCACATATTTCCGTGCAGGATATCCGGCTTTTTTTCCATCCTTTTTGCACACCACAGAGCCGCCGCTTTTAAGCGGAACAGAAGCAATACCGGCCCGCGCATATGGAATGGCGAATTATAATACAGCACATGCTCCAAAAGATCTGGTTTTTCCTTTTTATTTCTTATCCGGTAATAAAATACCTTTATATCATTCCCGGATCTCATAAACGCTTCTGCAAGGTGCTTCTGAACCGATTCATAATTTCCCGTCACATATAGGATATTCAAGCCGCTCCCCTCTCTTTTGCCGTGCGGGTCTGATTTTGCCTTATAAATGGTATACCCCTTTAAGAGTACAGATGTTTTGGCAGTCCAGCACGGTTTTTCCCGCCAGTTTTTCCATATTTTCCCTGATTTCATCGTGCCCGACCATGATCACTACCAAATCAACGGAATCTAAAAACGCATCCAGATCGTGATACTGGTTTGGCGCCGCGTCCTGCGGTATCAGCGGATCGTAAACCTTTAAGCCCGCCGCCAGATGGCGCTCCTGCGATTCTAAGAGCTGCAGGGTCGGGCTCTCCCGCATATCGTCCACATTTTCCTTGTAAGTCAGTCCGTAAAGGCCCACACGGCTGATGTCCTCCATCCCGTTTTCCTTCATAATCTCATAGATCCGGTTCAGGACAAAATCCGGCATCTGGTCATTGGTCTTCATGGATTCATCGATGACCTTTGCCAGCGACGGATAATCGCCCACCAGAAACCATGGATCCACGCTGATGCAGTGACCGCCCACTCCTGGCCCCGGCTGCAGGATATTTACCCTTGGATGCATATTACAGATCCTGATAATTTCATATACATCCATATCATCATGCCTGCATATTTTGGCCAGCTCATTCGCAAACGCAATATTCACCGCGCGGAAGGTATTTTCCACCACCTTGGTCATTTCCGCGGTGCGGATATCGGTCACGACAATGTTTCCCTGACAGAAGGAAGCGTACAGCCTCTTTATCTCCTCTCCTGTCTCCCTTTCGTCCGCCCCGATCGTGCGGCTGTTATGGATCAGCTCATAAACCATATTTCCAGGTATGATGCGCTCCGGCGCATGCGCCAGATGCAGATCTCTCCCGATCCGAAAACCCTTTCGTTCAATCTCCGGCCGCACATATTTATCAATCGTCCCGGGGGAAACCGTGGATTCAATCACGATCACCGCGCCGGGAGGGCATACGTTCAGAATCTCCTTTACCGCGTCCACTACGAACCCTGCGTCCACCTTTTTGCTGAACTTATCATATGGGGTGGGCACGGAAACAATATATGTATCCGCGGCCTGATACTCTGTCGTAAAACGGATGCCGGCAGATAAGGCCTCCTGGAACAGCCCTTCCAAATCCGCTTCCTTAAAGGTGGTTCTGCCCTGATTTAATGTTTCAATCCGCCTTTTGTCCTTATCTGTGCCAACCACATTTATGCCGTGCGACGCAAGCATTAAAGCAGTCGGCAATCCAATATATCCAAGTCCGATCACATTCACCTGTGAGAGCAATTTAAATCCTCCTCCTCTTTTACCGAAGCCGCCATACGTTCATAGATATGAAAAAGAACCTGCTCCTGCGTCTTCCAGTTATATTTCCGTTCGATTAGCCGTTTCCCCCTTTTTCCCATTTCCCTGGCCTCTCCGGGATGCTCCAGCAGGTATGTGACAGCGTTTATCAGCTCGCTCTTTTTGTAAGGGTTAATACAAAGCCCGCACCTGTTCTGTTCAACGATTCTCTTAAAATAATCGTAATCGGTACATATCACCGGGAGCCCGCAGAGCATTGCCTCAAACAGCTTATTGGAACCGATATTCCCTGCCTTCCACCCGGAATTCTCACAATAGGACGTTAAAACGATGGCCATGCAGCCGGTTTTCAGAAAAGCGGGAATCTCCATAAACGGCCGTCTCCCTGCAAACTCCGCCTTGTGATTCCGATCCACGGCTTTTATAGCGTCTATATCGCCCTCTTTTCTTTCATGGCCGCATATCCGGAATCGGATATCCGGAATTTCCTGAATCGCCTCCGTGATGAACGTAAGCCTGTACGTATCGTCAATCTGGCCGGCATATACGATGGCATTTTCCGGACTGTCCTTTTGCTCCTCCCGGTTCCATTCCTCCGCGTCGGAAAGCGGATAATTCGTGATCATATAGGTTTCCGGATTCATCCTCTTTAAGCGCCTGCAGATATGGGGTGTCACGGAAATGACCGCATCATATTTCCTTACCGAATGATACTCGTACCATTGGTACAGAATCTGCAGCAGCTTCTTCACACATCCGGGCGCCAAAATCGCATCGCTGCGCGCAAATCTGGAGGCAAAATCCTCATGGCAGTCAAAAATCACCTTTTTCCCGCACATTTTCAGAAGATTTCCATACGGCAGCAGTTCCATATCATGGAAATGATAGAGATCCGCATCAATACGCCTGGCTATGCGCCATACATTCACAGGCCGCGCCAGCAAACGGTAATATCTGCCTTTTTTTGTCTCCCCTGTCCCAAGGATATGCACGCCCTTTGCATCCTCCGTGATACCCTGTTCCACCAAATAAACTTCATATCCACGCTTTGCCAGGGATACGCATTCCTTCTCAAAAATACGCTGATCTTTTTCCCTGTGTGTGGATGTCATATGACATATCTTCATTTTTCCCTCTTTTATCGGTTCAGCCGCTTCTGTCCTCCCGCCGGGGCAAACAGATACCTCCAGAACTTTGCAAATGCCTTCGCTGTCCTGACCAGGTCATCTTTGCTTGTCAGGCATTGCCCGGCCTTCATCAGTATATATCCCGGCCTTAAGTAAAACTGCTTTCTTGCAATATTACAGAAATCAACCAAATCCTGCGCTGACAGCTCCTCTGTCTCAATGACGCAGTTGTGCTCCCCGTTCTTCTGCAGCCAGTCCCTGTATGACTTTGCCTTAATATAATGGTTCGATTTCGCCCATTCATAGGCTTCTGTCCCCGGATACACCATTAGCGGGAAAAACTGAACCGTATCCATTTTCAGGGTTTTTGCAAATCTCAGAGTCTCATAAAGCGTCTCTTTCGTCTCACCCGGATTTCCAACCATAAAACACCCGTGGATCCGCATCCTGGCTTTTTTGGCTGCATCGTTAAATTTCCTGGACTGTTCGAGCGTGATGCCTTTATGCATATTATCAAGGATCTTCTGGCTTCCGCTCTCATAGCCGGTGACGATCAGGCGGCATCCGGCCCTGCGCATCAGAACCATCGTTTCATAGGTCAGCGTCACCCTGCACTCCGCGACCCATTTCAGTTTCACCCTGTTCTGGATCATGAGCCTGCAAAATTCCTGCACATTGTTCTGATCCACCGAAAAATTGTCGTCATCTATCAGGATTTCCTTTACATCCGGAAAATGCGCCGCAACATACCGCACCTCGTCAAATATGTTTTTTGCGCTTCGTTTCCGGTACTTCTTTCCAAACATGACCTGTGAATACATACAGTACATGCATCTTGAGGGGCATCCCCGGCTTGAAAAAAAGCTGACGGTCGGGTAACTGACATGCGCATAAAAATAATCCCTGTAATCCAGGTATTTTTCATATACCCTTGTCACAAACGGGAGCTCATCCAGATTTTCGATATATGGCCTGTCGCCGTTTTCCTTCAGAACCCCATTTTCACAATAACTGATGCCCTGCACGTCGGAAAGCTCCCTGCTTCCCCCGATCGCCTCTGCCAGTTCCGGAAGCGTGTAATCATATTCATGCCTTGCAATAAAATCCACGAAATCAGCGCGCCTGGGGAGTATCTCCGGAACGGTTGCAGACACGTGCGTGCCTACAAGGCATGTCTTTACCTCCGGCATCGCTTCTTTTATCTTCTTTGTAAATGCGAGATCACTGTTGATCGAACCCGTCGAAGTATCGATCACGACGAGCCCCGGCTGAAACTCCTCTATCATTTCAAGCGTCTCCTGCCGTTTCAGCCGCCTGGCAGGCGCGTCGATGATTTTCAGCTCATACCCCTTCTGATCCAGGACGCCGGCGGCATAGGACAGCCAGAGAGGATAATATACCGTCGCGCTCTTTGTGACCGCAGGGCTTCTTGAGCTTTTGGAATACCGGTCCAAAAACGGCGGGTTTAAAAGTAACACTTTGATCTTCATCTGGTTATTCCTCCTCTTTGTATACCGCGCTGCTGCCAAACATCCTCTTTTTTATGGCATTTGCCAGATAACACGCTTCATAAATGAGGCTTTCGGCTGCTGACAGCTTTTGAACCTCTCTCAGACAGTGGTAATATCTCTTGGCATTATTTAACTTATTTCCGGATTTGGAATTCCCGGCCACGCGGTAGCTGGCCAGATTTTCATCCAGGCCGTATGCCGTATATCCCAGCTTCAGATAATGCATCCATGTCAGCACATCTTCAAGATACCCGGATTCCACATGAATCTCTCCGATTTTCGAGCGATCCATCATCACCGTCAGATTGCCGATAATCGTGTTTCTTAAATACTGCCTGTACCGGACGCTGTATGGCGCGCGAAACACTCTTCGCTTCAAATCCGCGGAGCTTTTAAATGTCTCATACGAAGTGAATGTAAACGCAAACCCATGTTTCATCATAAACTCCGTCTGTTTTTCCAGCTTCTGCGGCTTCCACAGATCATCTGAATCGAGAAACGCAATCCATCTGCCGCCTGCATTCGCGATAGCTAGGTTCCGCGCCGCTGCCGAACCGGAATTATGTTCTAACGAAAACAGCCGTATTCTGGGATCAAGCCGCGCATACTCTCCCACAACCTCCGCCGTATGATCCGTCGAAGCGTCGTCCACAATCAGCATTTCCCAATTCTGATACGTCTGTTTTCTTACGCTCTCAATCGTTTCCCCGATTGTGCCGGCGCAGTTATAGGCAGGCGTAATAACGGACACAAGGCCCGGCCCCGCCTGCTGCCCCTTACATATCTCTTTCCCTTCCGAAGCCCGGATGGAATCCTCCAGGCTGCAGACACGGTACTCCAGTCCCCTGTAAACCGACAGCGTCTGAGAATACGCATTGTTTCCAAACGCTTTCTTCACCAGCCTGCCTGTTTTCCCCGGAATATGTGAGCCAATCGCCACTGCCGCAGTAAGCAGGGAGGAAAGCGTAAGCTCTCTTCCCGCCTCCCTTTTTATCGCCCTGGCCAGTTTTGCCGTACTGCTGTATTCCTCGTTCTGCGGAAAATACACGCCGCTCTCCCCGCTCAATATCAGCAGGCAGAGAAATTCACACAGATTATCAATATAAAGCATGGAACGGCAGTTATCCGCGTCCGGGAAAACCGGCAGAGCCCGGGCCAGCCTGCGAAGCGCCGGATAGTTGCCCTTGCATCCGCATCCATAAATCATCGGAGGGCGCAGAACCGCAACCGCAAAGTCTTTGCTCCCCAGCTTTCTGATTTCTTTATCTGCCTGCCATTTGGAATCCCCATAAAAATTGGCGGGGCAGGGAAGCGTGTATTCATCGATCATCCTCTGTCTTTTGTACGGGTATGACTCTCCATAAATAATCATAGAGGACATGAATACAAACTGCCGGACGCCGGACGCCTTCGCGGCCTTCGCGGCCTCAACCGCCAAATCCCGGTTGACAGCATAGTAATTTTGCCTGGTTTTTTCATCTGCCTTTCCGATATCTGCATGCGCGATCCCGGCGACATGAAAGACCGTGTCATACTCAGAAAAACGGGATTGGCGCCAGGCAGGATCCAACATGTCCGCCGTATCGACGGTCAGAGACGGATAATGGCTCGAAGCATAGTTCCGAAACGCTTCTCCGACATACGATCCGGCTCCTGTTATCAGGACGCGTCTGGGGACATGTTTATCAATGTGGAAGCTCTTTAAATGCCCGTATTCCTCAAACCCGGCCTCGGACTGGTTTACACGGAATTTTGTATCTCCCTCTGCCACGCCGCGGCCGTCCGCAACCGATTGAAAGGTCCGCGCAAAGCACCGGGCGTCAAATAAAAATGCCTTGATTCCCCCTTTACGCAGCATCCTGCAGTACACCCCGTCCAGCTCTGCCTTGTCAGGGATTGTCAGCTCATCCCTGCCGTTTAGCTGCGCCCATCCGGTCAGGCCCGGCATGACGCTGTTCGCGCCATATGCTTCCCTCTCTTCTATCAGATCCGTTTGATTCCACAAAGCCGGCCTGGGACCGACAACGCTCATTTTTCCTCTGAATATATCCCAAATCTGCGGCAGCTCATCCAGGCTGTGTTTTCGCAGAAAACGTCCGGGCTTTGTGATATATTGCTCCGGATGCTCCAACTGATGGGTCGGGACGTCATGGGGCGTATCCATCCGCATGGTGCGGAACTTATGCAGATAAAACAATTTCTTATCTTTACCCACTCGTTTTTGTGTAAAAAATACGGGCCCCGGATCATGAAGGTATATCACGGCAGCGATGACTGCGCCAAACGGCGCAAGCGCAATGAGGCCGGCAAAGGACAGCATTTTATCAAGGAGAGGCTTCACAATCGTCTCATAGAATGATCCGCGCTCCGCGCCGGATAACGAACGTAAGGGAAAATCCGTTTCAGCTCCAGAACGAGATTGATTTCCACCGACAGTTCCCACAGACTCATTGTGTTTTTCCGCTATTACAGACAAACAGGCATAAAGACAGGAAAGTCCCATTAAGCCAATTGCCATTTCTTTTCGTTTTCCTCTGTTATTTCCCATGAAAATCTGTATCTCCCATACCTTTTTTATATCCGCTGCGGAATAATAACGGTTCAGACTGCCTAAGCCGTTCTGGCAGTTATTACAATCGTTTTACGGCAGCCCCTCTGCACTCCCCTGTTTTCTTAACTGCTTTTATCCTTTCATGTTGGAACATCCTGCTCCAGCGTTACGCCAAACAGTATCGGCTGAATCCGGTTAAACAGGGCGGTTTCCACCAGGGCAAACCGCCTGTGCAGGTTCAGTTTAATAATCCGATCCAGATACCCGCTCAGAATCCCCTCCGCCCGGATAATCTGTTTTTCCCTATCCAGCGTCAGCCTGGTGATACCCATAGGCTGCTCCAAAGCCTCGCCGCATACATCTTTTAAAAATGTCAGATCAGCCGGCTCCACAGGAGTGACGGATGGAAACTGAGGAAAATCCCTGGACCGCTTCAGCTCTTTTTCCAGAGATTTGGGGCAGGCTGTCCGAATAAATAAATACCCAGGAAACAACACCTCCTCTGGAAAATGCAACGCCCCGCCGGAACGAAATACCTTTACCTTCTTTAGAACCCGACACTGCTCCCAGAGAGCGGGCGTAATATTCCGCTTTAGCAGATCCGCGGCCTTCTCTTCCCTTCCCGGAAACGTTTTTAAAACATACCATTGTTCCATTGGCATACCCCTTCCGGCATTGCAGCCATACCTGAATTTCGTAGAATACCTTATTCCACGAAATATGACATGTGAAAACTTTGATTGAAATCTGATTGTTTTGTCTGGAAAATAAAATTAAGAAATCTATAAAGAAATTAATTGAAATTTTTAAACATATCTGATAGAAAATCCCATTGAAATAACGGAAGAAGCGTAGTATAATAAAGAAAAATTTCTTAGATTAAGGTATTCTACGAAACCCGGCGGTAATTTCCAGTCATCAAAGACTGATGCCGGCCTGACAAATCATTACTTCCTGTTGAAAATAAGCGCGCGAACCATAAAGCAGGCTTATTTCCCCATTTATCTGATCAGTTCATCAACTGCATCCGGCAATGTTATTATCGCATATTACTTTCACGACAGCAAAAATCACAGGAACCAGGCACAGGACGGCGTCTCATGCTGTTTGTCTGTCCGTAACCTCCCCGCAGGCAGAAAAAGCGCCGGCAAAATGGTTTTTACTTCCATTCTGCCAGCGCCCTGTTCTGCGTTGTTATTGTTGTTATTGTTTTTCTGCCGTTATTTCAGTTTCATTCCGTCCTGAAAGGCGTTCCCCACCTTTTCGCCCAGCTTCAGATAGGCATTGTTTACCGGATCAAACACAATGGGTTCCAGCTTTGCTGGGTCAATCTTTCCATTTTCGCCCAGAATCTTTTCATCTGCAGAAACAAAGTTCTTTCAGGCCGGAAAGAGCAGCTGCGTCCGCCAGCTCTTCTTCTGCCTCTTTCCATTTTTCCTCTGCCATCCTTAATTTACACAAAACCTCTGTTGGATAACTCAAGTATAGCAGACCTGCAGCCTTTAATCAATGGCCTGTGACTCCTGCCGCCGCTCTTTTTCCTTTTCCGGCAGCCAGCCGCGCCGGATAACTTTTGCATTTCTTTCTGCAGAGCATTGTACATCCGGACAAAATCAGCTATACTTTAAGAAAGAGACAGTATGGTTTTTTCATTCAGGCAATAAACTATCCTTTTCCTTCATCACGATTCACAGGAAGCAGGCCAATGAGGAACCGTCGTTAAATTGGGGAGGCACACGCACAAATGGACGACATGCAGCAGAAAAAACCGCTTCTGCCGGATCCCCCGGCGATTGAAACAAAGAAACTTTTATCTGTGTTGGCAGGAATTCTGCTTTTAACAGCCTGCATGATCTTCCAGCGGCTTTACGGGGGCGTGGAGATGCTCCCGTCTGCTGACGTTCCGTTCCCCGAGGAAATACCGTCCTGCCAGTGCAGCCTCGGGCAGGAAAAGGAATCCCGCTATCTTACCTGCTGTATCAGGCGTTCCCTGCGGCTGCAGAAAACCGAACCCGACGCGCCATACCTGGGGTTTACGCTCCTCTCCGTCAAAGGATCCACAGTCCAATGGAACACACTGATCGCAGCCAGGCTGCATGTCTCATTAGAGCTTTACGGCAGTGTGGATGGAAATGATATGATGCGCCAGCTCCAGGCCGGCCGCTACCCAATCGCCCGGGTGCGCGAAGGCGGCCTGGGCGCCTTTCACTATGTCCTGATCATCGGTGCGGAAAACGGCTCGTATCTCTGTTTTGATCCGATACAAAGGCGTCTGAGGCCCCTCTCGCACTATGAAAACAGGGTGTATGAGGTTCTGTATGCGGATCGGAACAGGCAAAAGCCCGGGAACCTCCCTTCCTTACCTAAAAATGCCGGTAAATAAACCTGCCCGTTTGTTCATAATGTTACGCCATACTCCCAGAATACAGCCAGGTTCTTTTTAAAAGAATCTCCCGCACGGCAGTCCCCCGCATACATCATATACCCGGCGCTTTCAAATTTCACTGCATTCTCAATCTGATTATCCGCCAGCACATACGTAATCGCCGGCGTCCCGCATGCGCACAGTTCATACAGGGTCGATCCCCCCCCCAGACTGTCCGAAAACCCTGATCTTCATCCATTTGAAGTCATTTTGGACACTAAAAAATCAGGTTCATCGGACTTATTTTTCAATCCGTTACCTGACCTCGAAAACTGAATAAAATACACAATCCCTTATGCTGCTTTTTTCCCTAC
>CAJTGE010000013.1 GCA_910575795.1 Clostridiaceae bacterium
TGCCAAAGTACATGCAAAAAGCATTGGAGTGCGGTTCAGCGGCTGCCTGAGCGCTATTTTGTGAGCTAAAGTATTGATTTTTCAAGGAGCAAATCCCATTTTAAATGTGGGAAGTTTGAGTGATGAAATAGAATTTCGAGGAAGGGAAGCCGAGGAGCAGCACACTGCTCGGCTACCGTAACGTGAACGGACGGTATGAGGTTGTGCCGGAAGAGGCGGAGACCGCGCGGTTTATTTACCGGCTGTTCATGCAGGGGCAGACGCCCTATGCCATTGCAGAATATCTGACGGACAGGAACATCCCGACGTCAACGGGGGAAGGAGACATGGCGTCACAGGACGGTTGAGATGGAAATAGGATGTTACTGTGTATGGAAATTTGCGAATAAATGAGGTATAATTTTGTTGCCGGGAGAGAACGGTAAATCAGAAGCCGTGGAGGTGCATAATGATATATACAAAACTCGGAAAATCAGATTTGAATGTCTCGCGTATCTGCATGGGGTGGTGCATGGGTATCGGCGATCCTTCAAAGGGCATGAACAAGTGGGCTGTTCCGGAGGAAGGAAGCAGGGAGATTATTCGCTATGCGCTGGATCAGGGGATCAACTTCTTTGATACTGCCATGTCTTATCAGGAAGGCAACAGCGAAGAAGTTCTCGGCAAGGCTCTCAAGGATTTTGCAAAGCGTGATGATTATATTGTTGCGACAAAATTCCTGCCGAGGTCGCAGGAGGAACTTGACAGAAATGTATCTGGACAGGCGCATGTGGCGGACTGTCTCGACAGGAGCCTAGAGCGTGTTTGAAAATTCATTCCTGGCATCTGCACGCCCCACTTCGCGGTATATTTGTGCCAAATTCACTTAACGCAGCCCACTGCGCCGCGTTCATTTGGCACAAATCTCCCACAAAGTGGCACGCACAGCTACCAGAAAGCAATTTTCAAACACGCTCTAAAACGCCTTGAACTGGATTATGTTGACCTCTATATCTACCACATGTGGGATTACCACACACCAATGGAGGAAATCATCGAGGGACTGAATAACGCGGTGAAAGCAGGAAAGACAAGATATGTCGGCATTTCCAACTGCTATGCGTGGCAGCTTGCCAAGGCGAACTTTTATGCAAGGGAGAACGGTTTTGCTGAATTTATCTCTGTTCAGGGACATTACAATCTGATCGCCCGTGAGGAGGAACGGGAGATGATACCGTTCTGTGAAGATCAGGGCATTGCATTGACTCCGTACAGCCCTTTGGCTTCCGGCAGGCTCTGCCGACCGGCTGGTGAAACGACAAAACGGCTCAAACTGGATGCGTATGCGAGGTTCAAATATGACAAGTCGCAGGATGCGGATGCAGGTATTATCGAAAGAGTTAAGGAACTGGCAGAAAGTAAAAATGTACTCATGACGGAGATTTCTCTTGCATGGCTGCTTAGGAAGTCTACGGCTCCCATTATGGGAGTGACGAAGAAGTCCAACATTGACGGAGCGGTCAAAGCCGTGGAGCTGGAACTTACACAGGAAGAAACGGATTATTTGGAGGAATTGTATGTCCCGCATGCCCTTGCAGGTGTTATGGCACAGAATGGAAAACAGAAAGCCGGAGACGTGGTTTAAAAAATAGGCGGAGACCGTGCGGATGATATTTGACTGGTACCTGGAGGGGATGGGTGTGACCGCCTGACCGCCATGGGCATCAAGACGAGACTTGGGAACAAGTGGAGCAGGAGCCCCATTTTAAAGCAGCTCCGAAATTATGCATACACCGGAAATTTGCTCCTGCAGAAAACCTGCCGCGAGAAGCACATCACGAAGAAGTGCATGAAGAATACTGGAGGGAAGCCGATGTACCATGGGAAACGGTGCGGCTCATCTACCGGCTTTTCATGCAGGGGCAGACGCCCTGCGCCATTGAAAAATATCTGACGGACAGGGATACAGCGGAGGAAGAATGCAGCGGAGGAAGAATGCAGGGCGGAGCCATAACTGCTGCTGCGTGTTCTCGGCAAAGCTGAAATGCGGTGACAGAGGGTCTGCTCCACATAGCAAAAACACCATTTGAATGTAAAAGAGATAACCTCACAATTCGCGGAACGGAATATAGGCCGACAAGGATAAATATGCCAATAGCAATCGTCTGTCATGATTTTTGGTATTTCAGGACACGGTAAGGCAATATGCAATCGAGTTGACGGATATGGGATATTTAACTTAATTTCCTCAAATAGATTCGTTTTATAACAGCAAGCAGGACGGAGAATGTCTGTATACGCCCCCTGGCCCTGCTTAAGAGCCGTCCGGCAGGAAGTCCTGTAACGAGGCCGATGATGACTGGCAAAAGAATCATCACAGGGAGCATATACAGAGAAACGGAGCCGCCCGATACAGAACTGGCCACAACGGAATTGACCGTAAAAAATACAATGATTGCCACGATGTCATCTAACACCGCCATTGGCAGCAATGTATTGGTTACAGGCCCCTTTGCGTGGAATTCGTTTACGATGGACAAGGCCGGCGCAGGGGGGTAGCCAGCGCAATCCCGCCGAAGATAAAGGCAAGGTAAACAGGCGCGCCTGCCAGCAAAAATGCAATGGCAAAGACAAGCGTTACAAAGAAAAAAGTGCCCAAAGACTGGGGCAGAGTGGTGACAATCAGACCCTTGCCGCAGCTTTTTTCATGTTCCCTGATTTGCTTATCCAGCGTCATATAGCGGTAGGCAAAGCTGCTGAAATACCCATTGAACATACACTGCATCTGGCGGAAATACTCAATAGCATCCTCTTCCGTGATTCCGTCCCGCAGTGTGATGCCGGAGATGACACTGCGGTAGATTTTTTCGTTGATCTTCTCAAAGGGCTCTAAAATCTGTTTTATCCTGTCCCGTAATTTTTCCTGGGGCTGCAGGATAGCTTCAAAGAAAATGTGCGCCTCGTTGGGGTATTCTGTAAAAAAGCGCATTCGGATCTCCATATATTGCAGCGGGTCAGAAGTGCAGCCGCTTTCCTCAATTAGCGATAAGCTTCTGTATTTTATAATGGCAGGAGGCTGCAGAATCCTTTATATTCCCGCTGTCTTGCGGCGCTGCAAGCTTGACGCCCCGTTGCTTGCAGCGTGGTTGCTGGATGAGTAATGAACGTGTCAGCAATTTAGATTTGTTCCACAAGCGCTGTCTTCGGCACAGCCACCATAGAGTAGTTCGTGTGATAAATCACAAATCCCGGCGCAGCCCCAGCCACTTTTTTAATATGTTTTTTCTGAATGTAATCAATCTCCACCTTTTCACTGCCGCGGCCTTTTGAGTAGTAGGCCGCAAGAGCGCCCGCTTCCTCAAAGGTGCGGTCCGTCAGATCGCGCCCGTCCGCTTTTACGATGACATGGGAGCCGGGAATCCCCTTTGCGTGGAACCACCAGTCGTTTCCGGAGGCGATCTTAAAGGTCAGTTCCTCGTTCTGGTAATTGTTTTTCCCGACATAGATATCGAACCCGTCTGTGGAACGGTAATGGAAGGGACGGCTGGTGATGCGCTCCTTTTTTCCGGACGGGCCGTGCTTTTTGATAAAGCCGTATTCCGTCAGCTCCTGCTTAATCTGTGTCAGATCTTCTTCCTTCAGCGCGATATCAAGGGAGGCGCTGATGGACTCCAGATGCCCGATCTCCCGTTTTGTCTCCTGCGTGAGCTCTTTAAGCGCTTCAAAGGCGCGTTTGAGCTTGTTATACTTATCAAAATATTTCTGGGCATTTTCCCTGGCGTTTAGCTGCGGATCCAAAGGAATCCGCGCCGGGGCGTCCGTATAGAAATCAATGCATGAAAGCTCCTTCTCCCCGCCGCTTAATTCATAGCCGTAGATGTTAATCAGTTCGCCGTATACCCTGTATTTATCGCGTTTCTCCGTGTCCTTTAGCTGCTTTAGCTGCAGATCAAGCTTTTTATAATTCCGTTCCAGAGCCGTCTGCACGATCCGGCGCAGATCCGAAGATTTCTGCCGGATCCGGGTGATGGTGTTTTTGGAGGAATAGTAGGTCTCCAGAACCCGGCTGATTGATTCAAAACGGCGCACACTGCAGGAGGGCGGATAAGAGGTCAGGGAAAGGGCGGCAAACTCCAGCGGCTCATCCCCCTTAAAGACGATACAGGGCTCAAAATCCCCCTCCCGGACAAGCTCCAAACAGCGCGCCAGCGTGTGCGCGAGATGGACGCGCTCCGCTTCGGAGAGCTCCATGGCCGGAACAGAGGAATCAATGGAAGCGAGATGGCAGAACTCCTCAGCCATAACAGGGCTGATCCCCGTAAAACCAGTATAAACCGTTTTGCCGGCCGGCAGCTTTGAGGAGGCGAAAAGCGCCGCCATATCCTCTTCGGAGACGGAGAGGGGATCCGACTTTTCCACAGTCCGGGGAAGAAAATAATCGCGGCCCGGAAGCACCTCCCGCACAGAGCTGACCTGAAAGGAGATATGCTTAATGCTGTCAATAATCCGAAGCTGCGGCGTACAGAAAATAATATTGCTGTGCTTTCCCATAAGCTCCACAATCAAAAGCTTCCGGCACAGATCGCCCATCTCATCCAGATGCTCAATTTCAAAATGGATGCAGCGCTCCAAGCCGGGCTGGCTGACTGAGCAAATCCGTCCGCCTCCGATATGCTTGCGCAGCAGCATACAGAAATTCGGAGCCGTCAGCGGGCTGGGCTTGCTGACATCCGTCAGGTAAGCTAACGGAAGGCTGGCATTCGCCGAGAGAAGAAGCCGAAACGTATCCCGCGGGCCCTTTACTGTAAAAAGAAGCTCGTCCTTTTCCGTCTGTGCAATCTTCGTAATCCGTCCGCCGGCCAGCTTATCATTCAATTCTTTTACAAGACCTGCAATTACAATTCCGTCAAATGCCATGATAAAACCTCCTTATCAAAAACATGTACTCACAAAATCAGGCGCGGAGAGACTCCGGGAATACATAAACAGGGCGAATGGATAACAGGCGGCTAAGCCATCTGCTCCAGCCGCTTACTGTGCTGGGATACAACAATCTTTAAAAGATCCACATCAGAGCGGATCGCAATGATTTCATCCGAGGCTGCCTCATACCGCTTCGCCGCCGGGACATAATTCTCAGACAGCAGCCGGATGTTTGGCATAATCTCATTGTCAAGTCTTAAATTAATGTCCTTAACAGCATCCTGAAGCTTAAAAATTTCACTCTCTAATCTGGAGAAGGAAGCTTCCAGATTCGCGTTGTAGAATTCAAATTTGTCATCGATTTGGGCAAACCTGTCATCAATTTGGGCAAAGCTGTCATCGATTTGGGCAAATCTGTTATCAATTTGGGCAAACCTGTCGTCGATTTGGGCAAATCTGCCGTCGATTTGGGCAAGTCTGGCTTCGATTTGGGCAAACCTGTCATCGATTTGGGCAAACCTGTC
Source organism: Clostridiaceae bacterium (assembly GCA_910575795.1). Taxonomy (GTDB): domain Bacteria; phylum Bacillota; class Clostridia; order Lachnospirales; family Lachnospiraceae; genus Otoolea; species Otoolea muris. Next base: position 5,427 of record CAJTGE010000013.1, read on the forward strand.
ATCGATTTGGGCAAATCTGGCTTCGATTTGGGCAAACCTGTCATCGATTTGGGCAAACCTGTCATCGATTTGAGCAAATTTGGCTTCGATTTGGGCAAATCTGGCTTCAAATTTAGCATTTTGTTCTGCGAATCTGGCTTCAAGCTTAGCATCTAATATTATGTTAAGTTTGGGAAGCAGAGAATATTCAAGTGCTTCCTCTAAAACTGCCGGGATCTTTTCCGTGACTATGACATCGATCTTTTTGTCAAGCAGTTCAGACAATGTCGCTAGAAATTCTTTTTCACCCATAAAAATTCCTCCTTGGTCATATTATAGCAATGGCGGAGAGTCTTGTCCAGAAACATATTACCTTATTTAAGAAAGTGAAATGATATAAATGTAACAGATAAACAGATTATATGAAAGTATTTTTATTATACCGCAATTGTACTGGAAAAGTCAACCATTATTTTATCTCATTTTTACTGATTCCAAATTGTAAAAAATAATTGACAGTTCCACAGTCATGTGGTATTATATCTGAGTGAGCTGATTTAGGGGAATAGTTCAATGGCAGAGCAACGGTCTCCAAAACCGTTAATGGGGGTTCGAATCCCTCTTCCCCTGTTGAATATTTAAGTTGAAAGCTGAAGTGATATGGAGCTTTCAGCTTTTTTTGTTTTCAGGTTTGTCCTTGCCGCAGTCCAGCATGGTCATGGCTTCCTCCGGGGTGAAGTAGAGGAACCCGCCCGTTGTCGTCCAGCCAGCCATTGCGGGCAGACAGCCTCATGCGGTCATGCAGCAGGCCATACGGCACTTTGACTTCCGGCGATATGCCTTTGTAACGGCGGTCGGTCAAAAGGATCCAGGGCAAAGCGATATATAACAAAAAAGCCGCGCGGTAGATGATGGTTCGTCAGGTGCTGCGCGCTTTTGGTTTCGATATTCGGTTTTTCGTGGCGTGTGCTCAGAAAAGAATTTACATTCATTCGTTAAATACGTACAATCAAAGAAAGGATGGTTGAAAAAATTGCAGAGCTGATTATTTTAAACAAAAATAGATTTATATAATGTACTCTCGGAATCTCGCTGTGCCTGATTTTGTGAGATGATTTTTTGTCAGATGTGCACAAATTTATGAGGCGTACGTGGAGCGTACGTTGATTAAATTTGGGTGCATCTGGCGGAAAATCAGCCGCAAAAGCAGGCGCAGAGAGATTCCGAGAGTACATTATAGGTAAAGAGTATGAAAATTATAGAGATAAAAGACAGAACTTCCGTATTAGTTGAACAATTATTAAAAGTATGGGAGAGTGCTGTGAAAGCTACTCATCTGTTTTTATCAGATGATGAGATAAGCAGTATTAAGCAGTATGTTCCACAAGCCTTAAATAGCGTTCCTATTTTGGTGGCAGCAGAGAATGAAATCGGGAATCCAATGGGCTTCATGGGAGTTGCAGATAAAATGCTTGAGATGCTGTTTATCTCAAATGAATGCAGAGGGCAAGGATTTGGGAAACAATTACTGCAGTATGGCATTGAAAATTATTCGGTAAAGGAACTTGCAGTCAATGAACAAAATCCTCTTGCAAAAGGCTTTTATGAACACATGGGATTTGAAGTTTATAAACGAACAGAATTAGATGAACAAGGCAATCCATTTCCATTACTGTATATGAAAAGAGATTGATAAATTCCTGTTTTGCTCTGCTGCAGGAGAGCAGTTTTAACATATGGTAGGAAGTTAAGGCGGGACAAACCGAAAGGGCCGGTTTTGCCTGTTGTTTGTTATGGATACCATCCTTGCAGCAGGCCAGTATCGGCGCATCTGTCAAAAGGTAGCTTTTGCCTGTTTCCCGGCTGAAGGGTACGGAGAATACGAACTATCCCTGCGTGTCCTGCGTCTTCCCATCGGAAACGGCACATATGAAAACATACCCCATTTTCTGCTGCACCTTGAATCCCGTTTCCGTTTATGGTACAATTCTTTAAGGAAAAAATTGACAAAAACAATGATTCAGGAAAGGCAGGGGGGGGTCTGTATGTTTACAAATACCGGTATCAGGCGGAACTGCCGCTGTTTTTCTCCGCATTCTTTGTCTGGGCCGCCGCTGTTTCGCTTTTGATTCTTGGCCGCGGGGTGAGGGAAAGGAGAAATGGTCTGCTGTAGGTATCTTTGCCCTTCTGGCGCTGTTTGTCCTGCCCGTAGCGATTACGCTTCTTACGGGAATGGCGCAGCCCATCCGCGCCCATCTTACATATGCGCTGGTATTTGCGGGATATCTGTTTTTGCTGTGCGCTCATTTCCCAAAACTGTTTGCAAAATGGAAACGGCTGCGTATCGCAGCGTATGCGGCTGTTGCCGCCATCTCCCTGATCATTTCCTGGAGGCAGATGGTGAGTGTGAATAAGGATTAAGAAAACGGTGTACTAGTAGTGGTGAAGCTGTCCCATAGCCTTGATGTTATTTGCGCAGGTTGTGGACAGGATGTAGCCGTTCAGACCGGTCTGCGCGCCTGCTGCGCTGGATCGCACGAAAGTGTAGTGTCCGCAGGCATACGGCCGTTCAGGTTTGTCCAAAAAGCTGCGGCAGGATTGAAAACGATAATGGCAGTTTATAAAAAATTTCCTTGAATTTCCTTACATATAATGGTATGGTAAATAGAACGCAAAATACAGCGGTTCGCCCCGGCTGGGCGGTTGCCATAGAATGCATACCGAAACAGTGGAAGAGCGGCCGGGCGGCCTGCTTTTCCTGTACATAAGGAGATAAAGGGCATGTCAAAATCAGAACAACTGGGACAGATATATGAAAATCTTGGGATCAGCCGCGAGACGCTGGCCTTTGGAGAGGAGATAGAGCGCTCGTTAAAGGAGCGCTTTGAGGCGATCGACGGGACAGCGGAGTATAACCAGCTCAAGGTCATTGCCGCTATGCAGAAAAACCGGATCAGCGACATCCATTTTGCAGGAACCACAGGCTACGGCTACAATGATCTCGGCCGCGGCGCGCTGGAACGCGTCTATGCGGACGTATTCCACACAGAGGACGCGCTGGTGCGCCCGCAGATTGTGTGCGGGACGCACGCGCTCTACACAGCCCTGGCCGGAAACCTGCGGCCGGGGGACGAGCTTCTTTCCCCTGTGGGAAAGCCGTACGACACGCTGGAGGAGGTAATCGGCATCCGGGAGTCAAACGGTTCCCTGAAGGAATACGGCATCACGTACCGCCAGGCGGATCTTCTGGAGGACGGGGGCTTTGACTATGAGGGGATCCGGCGCGCAATCAATCCCCGTACAAAGCTGGCGACGATCCAGCGCTCGAAAGGCTACGCCTCCCGCCCGACCCTGTCCGTGGAGCGGATCGGCGGGCTCATATCCTTCATCAAGTCCATCAAGCCGGATGTGATCTGTATGGTAGACAACTGCTACGGAGAATTTGTGGAAGCCATCGAGCCGGGCGATGTGGGGGCGGATATGACCGTGGGCTCCCTGATCAAGAATCCCGGCGGCGGCCTGGCCCCGATCGGCGGCTATATCGCGGGGACAAAGGCATGTGTAGAAAACGCCGCGTTCCGCCTGGGCTCGCCCGGCTTAGGGCGCGAGGTAGGGGCCAGCCTTGGGGTCAACCAGTCCCTGTTCCAGGGCCTCTTTATGGCGCCCGCCGTCGTGGCCGGGGCTTTGAAGGGCGCGATTTTCGCCGCAAATGTATATGAACGCCTCGGATTTCCCGTGATGCCAAATGGACAGGAGAGCCGCCACGACATCATCCAGGCCGTCACGCTGAAAAGCCCGGAGGGCGTGGCCGCGTTCTGCCAGGGCATCCAGGCCGCCGCCCCGGTGGACAGCTTCGTCACGCCGGAGGCATGGGATATGCCGGGCTACGATTCGCCGGTGATCATGGCCGCCGGGGCCTTTGTGCAGGGCTCATCCATCGAGCTGTCAGCCGACGGCCCGATCAAAGAGCCCTACAACGTCTATTTCCAGGGCGGCCTGACGTGGCATCATGCAAAGCTGGGGATTCTGATGTCGCTGCAGAAGATGGTTGATGCAGGGCTGGCGAAGATTGTGCGGAGATAAGGGCGAATTGTGAAAGCCCCGCCTGGAAACGGCGCGGAAAGAGAGGAACCGATCATGGGCAGAGAAAAGAATTTCTGGATTTTGCTGCTGTTTTTACTGACAGGCATCGTGCTTGGCGGTTTCCTTGGCAGCCTTGCGTCCGGTATTCCGTGGCTGTCGTGGCTGAACTTCGGGGAGACGTTCGGGCTGACGGATCCGCTGAAGCTGGATTTCGGGATTCTGGTCATCACCTTTGGGCTGACGATCCGGATTACCATGGCCAGTATCATCGGGGTGCTGGTCGCGATCCTGGTATACCGCGTCTTTTAAAGGCGCAGCGCATATGGCTATGGAATCGGTCAAAAACGATGATTTCCACAGATTTTCCTTCTCAAAACGTACTTGGAGAGGCGCGTTCAGAGCGGCGGGGCCCACATCGGGCCGCCGGTGAGGAGGTCAGATGGAACGACGTAAGATAAAGGAGCTGCCAAACGAGGACAGACCCTATGAGAAATGCGCCGCGCAGGGGCCGGAGGCTTTAACGGACGCGGAGCTTCTGGCAGTGATGCTGCGGACCGGGACCAGGGGGGAGAACTCTCTGGAGCTTGCAAAGCGGCTTCTGACGCAGTGCCAGCCGGAGGGCCTTTTGGGCCTGATGCATTTATCCCTGCCGGAGCTGATGGAGCTTCGCGGCATCGGACGGGTAAAGGGGATTGAGCTTTTGTGCGTGGGCGAGCTGTCGAGGCGCATCTGGAAGTCCGTGGCGCGGGACAATGTGCCGGCTTTTACGGATCCGGCGCGGATTGCGGGCTACTATATGGAGGACATGCGTCATATGGAACAGGAGGAGCTGCGCCTGATGATGCTGAACACGAAGAACACGCTGATCCGCGATTCGCTGATCTTTCGGGGGACAGTGAACTTATCCGTGGCGTCTCCAAGGGAGATTTTTATTGAAGCGGTGCGGTATCATGCGGTCAGTGTGATCCTGATCCACAACCACCCGAGCGGCGATCCGTCCCCCAGCCGGGAGGATCAGAGGATGACGGCGCAGATGAAGGAGGCGGGGGCCCTTCTGGGAATCCGTCTTTTAGATCACATTATCATTGGGAATCAGACCTATTTCAGTTTTAAGGAACGGGGAATACTATAGAATGAAAAACAGCAAATATATCCTGGCAGGGCTGTCCGTTTTTTGCATCCTGCTGATTGGGGTTACGTCGTTTAGCAGCAGCTTTCTCGCGCCGCTGCGCGTCGGGGTCGGCTATGCGCTCGTCCCGCTCCAGTCAGGGGTCAATGCGGTCGGGGCCAGTATTTACAATTACATCCGGGATTTTTCATCCCTTAAGGCGGCGCAGGAGGAAAACGAGGTCCTCACGGCGCGTGTCAGCCAGCTCACGGAGGAGAACACGCGCCTGCAGGCCGAGGTGTATGAGCTTGCAAGGCTTCGGGAGCTGTTCGGGCTGGATCAGGAATACATGCAGTATGAGAAGGTGGCGGCCCGCATCATTGCCAGGGATTCGGGCAACTGGTTCCAGGTGTTCCGCATCAACAAGGGCTCGGCGGACGGCATCATGGTTGACATGAACGTCATGGCCGACGGCGGCCTGGTGGGCATCGTCATCGACGTGGGGGCCAATTACGCCACGGTCCGCACGATTATCGACGATGACAGCAATGTCAGCGGCATGTCGCTGCGCTCCGGGGACACGTGCAATGTGTCCGGGGATCTGACGCTGTATGAGCAGGGCCGCATCGGGCTTGACCACATAAAAAAGGACGCGGATATCCAGGACGGCGACAAGATCGTCACCTCCAACATCAGCGATGTGTTCCTGCCCGGCATTCTGATCGGCTACGCCTCAGAGCTGTCCACGGACGCGAATAATGTCACTAAATCAGGCTATATCATCCCGGCGGCGAGGTTTGACAACCTCCAGGAGGTGCTGGTGATTACACAGCTTAAAAACAGGAGAGACGGGCATGCGGAAAATTCTGATTAACATTGGCCTGATGGTTCTGGCCTTTACCATCCAGATCTGCGTATTCCCGCAGATTGCCTTCCTTTCCGCAGCGCCGAACCTGCTTCTCACCCTGACGTTCATCTGCGCGTTTATTGAGGGAAAGGAGCTGGGGATGCTGTACGGCTTCATCGCCGGACTTCTCATGGATCTCTTTTACAGCGGGCCCTTTGGCTTTTACACCCTGTTTTTCGTAAACATGGGGTATGTAAACGGGATCTGCACGAAATATTATTATGAGGATTATATTACGCTGCCGCTGGTTTTAAGTATTGTAAATGATCTGGCTTATAACCTGTATATCTACATTTTCCGTTTCCTGATCCGGAACCGGCTGAATTTCGGGCATTATTTCCTGAAGATCATCCTTCCGGAGATGATTTTCACAACGGTGACGACGCTGGTGTGTTATTCATTCCTTTTATTTATTCACCGCAAGCTCAGGGAATGGGAGCAAAGGAGAGACTCGAATCTTGTTTGAAGACCTGAAAGAATATATAAAAGAGCTGTTTCATAAGATCATAACATCACGGCTGTTTGTCCTTGGCGTGCTGTTTTTTGCTATGTCCTGCACGCTGGTGGCGCGGCTGTTCCGCTTACAAATTATGGAGGGGGAGACGTATCAGGACGCGTACATCGCGCTGGCCGAGAAGGTGATTAAGACGGCCAGCACCCGGGGGAATATCTACGACCGCAACGGGAATGTCCTGGCGTACAATGAGCTGGCCTACACGGTCGCCATCCAGGATATCGGCGCGCTTCGCAGGGACTCGGACTGGAATACCATGCTGTATGAGCTGGTCTCGATTTTGGACCGGCACGGGGAGACGGTGCAGGGCAGCCTGGAGCTGTCGATCGACCGCGACGGAGAGATTCGATTTACAGCCAAAACACAGGCGGCGAAGAAGCGCTTTCTGCGGGATTACTACGGCTTAAAGAGCGTGGACGAGCTGGACGGCGAGGATGGGAAGTACCCCTCGGACGTCACGGCCCGGGAGCTGTTTGAGGAGCTGAAGGAGACATACAGCCTGGGGGAGACAAAAAACCGGGCCGGGGAGACGGCGGACGTGCCGGATCCGCTGGCGCTGGCCATGGTGAATATCCGCTACACGATGCGTTTCACCGCTTTCCAGAAGTACGAGACGACGGTCATTGCCTCCAATATCAGCGACGAGACGGTGGCGGATATCCTGGAGCACGCGGCGGCGCTTCCGGGCGTGGATATTGAGGAGACGACGATCCGCGTCTACAATGACAGCCTGTACTTTGCCCCGATCCTTGGCTATACGGGCAAGGTAACGGCCGAGCGGCTGGAGGAATTGAAGAAAATCAATGATGATTACGAGCTCAATGACATCGTGGGGCGGACCGGGATCGAGTCCTCCATGGAGCTGAATTTAAAGGGCAAAAAGGGCTCCCAGACCGCGTATGTGGACAATGTGGGGCGTATCTTAAGCATTGAAAACGAGGTGCCGCCCGAGGCCGGCAATGACATCTGGCTGACCCTGGATCTGAACCTGCAGAAGGGCATTTATCATATCCTGGAGCGGCAGCTCGCGGGCGTGCTGGTCAATACCATTGTCAACATGGAGGCGGATCAGATCACTTACCGCGATTCTTCCACGATCCGGATTCCTGTAAAGGACGCCTATTTTCAGCTCATCAACAATAACGTGCTGTCGCTTGAGTCCTTTGCCTCGGATGAGGCTTCGGATGTGGAGCGCCGGATCAACCAGAAGTATGCGGACGCGCGGGTGCGCATTGAAAATGAGATCCGCGGCGAGCTTTTATCAGAGCACGCGCTGCCCATGGAGAGCCTGTCTGAGGAGATGCGCTCGTACATGCAGTATATTTACGCCTGCCTGTCCGGAGACGAGGCGGGGGTCGTCCTGCGCGACGCCATTGATACGGGAAGCGCGGAGTACGCGGCCTGGCGCGAGGGGCAGATGAGCCTGCATGACTATTTATATTATGGGATTGCCAGCAACTGGATCGATACCACAAAGCTGAATATCGAGAGCCGCTATTCCAACGCGGACGATGTGTTTACAGCCCTAGTGGATTTCTGCTTTGACCTCCTCCGGGAAGATACGGAGTTTACCAAGCGGATTTACAGGTATCTAATCAACAATAATACCGTGACGGGGCAGGAGCTCTGCCTGGCTCTGTATGCGCAGAACGTGCTGGCCTATGATGAGGCCGAGGTGCGGGCCCTTGAGGCGGGGGATGAGAATACGGCGTATGGTTTCCTGATAGGAAAGATACGCAATATTGAGCTCACGCCGGCCCAGCTCGCCCTGGATCCGTGTACGGCGAGCTGCGTGGTGACCGATGTGCGCAACGGGGAGGCGCTGGCGCTTGTGACCTACCCGAGCTATGACAATAACCGGATCTCGGACAGCGAATATTTTGCCAGGCTGAACGCGGATCAGTCGCTGCCGCTTCGGAATAACGCGACGCAGACCTTAAAAGCGCCCGGATCGACATTTAAACCGATTACAGCCATTGCAAGTCTTGAGGAGGGCGTGATAAGCCTTGAGGAGCCGATCACCTGCACGGGTATTTACGAAGAGGTCAGCAATCCCATCCGCTGCTGGAAGTACCCGGGCTTTCACGGGCCGCTGAATGTGGTCGGAGGGCTGGAAAATTCCTGCAACTATTTCTTCTCCGAGGCGGCCCACCGGCTCTCCCTGGAGGCGGACGGGACATACAGCACGGAAAAGGGCCTGGCGCAGCTTCGCAAATATGCGACCCTGTTCGGCCTTGGCGAGACTTCGGGCATCGAGATCTCGGAGTCCGCGCCGGAGATCAGCAATACGGATCCCGAGCGCTCCTCCATGGGACAGGGCACGCACCAGTTTGCCAATGTGCAGCTCGCGCGCTATGTGACGGCTCTGGCAAACCGCGGGACGGTGTTTGATTTGAGCCTGATCGACAAGGAGACCGATTCACAGGGGAACCTGGTGGAGGACTATAAGCCAAAGATCCACGAGAGCCTTTCGATCAGCCAGGATACTTGGGACGCCGTGCATCAGGGGATGCGCCAGGTTATCACAAACAGCAGTATTTTTTCAAATCTGGACATCCACATTGCTGGAAAGACAGGGACGGCGCAGGAGTCGGAGAAGAGGGGCAACCATGCGTTCTTTATCTCCTTTGCGCCGTATGAGAACCCGGAGATCGTGGTCACGGTCAATATTCCGAACGGATATACCTCCGCAAATGCGGCCCGGGTGGCAAGGCATGTGTACCGCTATTATTACGGGTACACGACGCTGGACGATATTATGGCCTCCGGAGCGCTCGATTCGTCCAATGAGCGGATGAACGGAGACTAAAAGGGGATGATTTCATGCGCAGTTCAGTTGTGATCAAGGGCAGCAAGGCAGGGATGACGGTGATTTTGAGCCCGGAGCTGCCGTTTGAGGAATTGATTGAAGATATAGGAAAAAAATTCAGGGAGAGCGCCCGCTTCTGGGGCTCGGCCCAGATGACGCTGACACTGGAGGGGAGGGAGCTGACCCCGGTGGAGGAGCTTAAGGTGGTGGACGCTATTACGGCAAACTCGCAGCTTGAGATCCTCTGCCTCCTGGACACGGACGCGAACCGGATCGCCCGCTGCGAAAAGGCGCTGACCGAACGCCTGATGGAGCTTTCAGGCCGGACCGGACAGTTTTACAGGGGCAGCTTAAACCGCGGCGACGTGATCGAGTCCGAGGCGAGCATCGTGGTGATCGGGGACGTCCACCACGGCGCGCGCGTGACGGCAAAGGGCAATATCATTGTCCTCGGGCTTTTGGGGGGCACGGTCCACGCCGGGGCGGCGGGAAACCGGGACGCCGTGGTGGCGGCCTTTGGGATGTCTCCCTTACAGCTTACGATCGCCTCCTGCACCCTCGGGGGAGGAGATAAGGGAAAGCGTCTGGGGCGCGGGGCCATGATCGCCTCCGTCTCAGAAAACGGGATCCGCGTGGAGACCATTAAAAAAAGTTTTTTTAATTACTTTAATTTTATATAAATTTTATATAAATTACATTTAATACTGGAATTATTTCCGGTTTTAGAGTAGAATAATAGGGTAGACTTATGTTGTGGGCCGGCCGGCGGTTATGCCAGGCAGTCAACAACCCCGCTGCAAGCAACGGGGCGTCAAACTTCCAGCGCTGCAGAGCAGCGGGGTATTTGACCCTCGCGGCAGTCGCCAAATGTGCATGCAAGCATGCCCACTTGGCTCGTTGCTCGCGGGAATAAAGGCCGGAACGCGGCAAACTGAATACAGGAGGATGTTCATATGAGTGAAGTCATTGTTGTTACTTCCGGAAAAGGAGGCGTCGGCAAGACAACCACTTCTGCGAATGTCGGAACGGGCCTTGCCATGCTGGGAAAGCGTGTGGTTCTGATTGATACGGATATCGGGCTGCGCAATCTCGATGTGGTGATGGGCCTGGAGAACCGGATTGTCTACAATCTGGTGGACGTCATAGAAGGGAACTGTCGTATGAAGCAGGCGCTCATTAGAGACAAAAGATATCCTGACCTGTTTTTACTGCCCTCTGCCCAGACGCGGGACAAGTCGTCCGTGAGCCCTGGACAGATGATCAAACTGGTAGACTACTTAAGAGAAGATTTTGATTACATACTGTTAGACTGCCCGGCCGGCATCGAGCAGGGATTCCGCAACGCGATTGCGGGGGCGGACCGGGCAATTATCGTTACAACGCCGGAGGTTTCGGCCATCCGGGACGCAGACCGCATCATCGGCCTTCTGGAAGCGGAGGACGTAAGGACAAAGGAGCTTATCATCAACCGGATCCGCATGGATATGGTGCGGCGCGGGGACATGATGTCCGTAGATGACGTGATGGATATTCTGTCCGTCCCGATCCTTGGAACCGTCCCGGATGACGAGGACATCGTCATTTCCACCAACCAGGGAGAACCTCTGGTGGGGATGAACGGCTGCGCCGGGGAGGCGTACTTAAACATCTGCAAGCGGATACTGGGCGAATCAGTGCCGTTTATGAACCTGGATAACAGCCGGAACATTTGGTCGAAAATCACATGCCTCCTGAAGCGGGCGTAAGGAGGCGGCCCTATGATTCATATTGCAGAGATATTCACCAGGAAAAATTCCGGCGAGATCGCCCGCCAGAGGCTGAAATTTTTGCTGGTTTCGGACCGGGCGGGCTGCTCGCCGGAGCTTCTGGAGATGATCCGGAACGATTTTCTCCACACGCTGTCCCGCTATGTGGAGATCGACGCGGGCGATCTGACGGTATGCGTCCTGCGAAACGCATCCGACGGCTATAAGGGAAAGCTGCCCGCGCTCTATGCCAGTATACCGATTCGTGATTTACGGAAGTAAGGGGCTGTTTACAGAATGATATTCGAGTATAACTTCAAAAATTACAATTTCCGCATAATCCTGTATATGCTCGCGCTCAGCGTCCTCGGCGTTCTCTTAATCGGGAGCGCCAGCGGGCGCGATTCGTCCACGGTGATGAAGCAGATTGTGGGAGCTCTAGTCGCTCTGGCGGCCTGCCTTGTGCTGTCGCTCATCGACTACCACCGGTATTTTAAATTCAGCGCCCTGATCTATCTGGGCTGCGTGGGATTTCTTATTGCGGTGCTCCTGATCGGCAAGCACACCAAGGGCGCGACGAGATGGCTCAAGATTTTCGGGATTCAGATTCAGCCGTCTGAGTTTGTTAAGATAGGGCTTATCGTAGTCTTTTCCTGGTTCCTTTCCCGGAACCGGGAGAAGATTAACCACCCCCTGATCATCGGGGCGGCCGCCCTCCTTGCGGCCGTCCCCCTGGGGATGGTTTACATGCAGCCAAATTTGTCCACTACGATTGTGATTGCGTTTACGCTGGCCTGCATGATCTATATGGCGGGCCTTAGCTACCGCTGGATTCTCGGCATACTGGCGGCCGGGATTCCCGCTGCGCTTCTCTGCCTTTACCTGGCTGTGCTGGATATCGTTCCGTTTTTGGAGCAATACCAGGCGAAGCGCATCCTGGCCAAGATCTTTCACAGCGACAGCCAGTATGCTGACTTAAACCGTCAGCAGGATAACTCGATTATGGCAATCGGGTCAGGGCAGCTCAAGGGAAAGGGGCTTTTTAACAACACCCTTGCGTCTGTCAAAAATGGAAATTTCCTTTCCGAAGAACAGACGGATTTTATTTTTGCAGTAGTTGGAGAGGAGCTGGGCTTCATTGGCTGTGTGGCCGTGATTCTCATTTATTCCCTGATGGTTTATGAATGCCTGTGGATGGCAGGCCGGGCAAAGGATGAGGCCGGAAAGCTCATCTGCTCCGGCATGGCGGCGCTTCTGGCCTTCCAGAGCTTTGCCAATATTGCCGTGGCCACCGGCGTTTTTCCGAACACGGGACTTCCGCTTCCTTTCATCAGCTCAGGCATCAGTTCTTTGCTCAGCATGTTTATCGGGATGGGGATTGTCCTCAATGTCGGACTTCAGAGAAAAAGCATGAATCATTAAGGAGGCAGGTATATCAATGTTTATTGGGTTGATTGCGCATGACGCAAAAAAGAAGCTGATGCAGAATTTCTGCATTGCTTACAGGGGGATTTTAAGCAAACATGACTTGTATGCGACCGGAACGACGGGCAGGCTGATTGAGGAGGTTACGAACCTGTCCGTCCATAAGTACCTTCCGGGCCATTTGGGCGGGAGCCAGCAGCTTGGCTCCCAGATTGAACACAACCAAATCGATCTTCTGATTTTCCTGCGGGATCCGTTTGCCCCCAAGCCGCATGAGCCGGACGTCAACGACGTGGTGAAGCTGTGCGACATGCACAATATTCCGCTGGCCACCAACCTGGCCACGGCGGAGCTTCTGATTAAGGCGCTGGACCGGGGCGATATGGAATGGCGGGAGATTTACAAATGATGGTGAAACGGGGAGTGACAAAGGGCCTCTGCGCCGTGCTCGCCGCCTCGGCGGTTCTGTCCGGCTGCGGCGTATCGCGTCGCGGGGAGCTTGAAGGGGCGTATTCGTTTGAGGAGCGGGACGGCATGTCAGAGGCGCAGGGGGAGCTTGCCTGCCTGCCGTTCTTTGCGGAACATCTCTGCGTGCCGGCAGGCGATACGGAGGCGGATCTGTCCATATCGGCCGAGGCGGGCGCTCTGTTTGACATAAGCCGCGCGGAGGTCATTTACAGCAAGAACGCGCTGGAGCAGATGTATCCGGCCAGCACCACGAAGATCATGACCGCCCTGATCGCGATCGAGGAGGGGAACCTTGAGGACACGGTGACGGTCACGGAGGCCGCGGTGATCACGGAGGCAGGGGCCACCCTGTGCGGGATTAAGCCCGGGGATCGTCTGACGCTTATGGATCTGCTCTATGGACTGATGCTGCCGTCCGGAAACGACGCGGCCAATGCGATAGCGGTACACATGTCCGGCTCGGTGGAAGCCTTCGCGGAGCGCATGAATGAACGCGCGCGGCGTCTGGGCGCGACGGGGACGCATTTCATGAACCCCAGCGGCCTGCATGATGAGAACCACTATACAACGGCCTATGACTTGTACCTGATGTTTAACGAGGCGTTAAAGTATCCGCTGTTCCGCGAGATTATCGGGATCCAGTCCTACACGGCCGGCTACACGGACGCGGAAGGAAACCCGGTTTCCAAAACCTGGAACGTGGGCAACTGGTATCAGAAGGGGGACCGCCAGCCGCCGGAAGGCGTTACGGTTCTGGGCGGAAAAACCGGCACCACGCAGGCCGCCGGCAACTGCCTGGTGATGGGAAACGCCGACGCATCCGGCGATGAGTATATTTCTATCGTGATGAAAGCGGCCGGCCGGCCGGCTCTGTACGACAATATGTCGAATATTATTGCAAAAATTGTCAATTAATGGCTGATATCTGGTCGAATTTTTTATGAAAAAAGTCACAGAGCATGAATTTGTGATTGCGTTTTTGGCTGATTTATACTATAATTATTTATACATTAATTGACTTTTTATACAACTTCAATAAAATCCAAGGAGGAGATTGTTATGGTTCAGATCATTTCAGGAGCAAAGGGAAAAGGAAAGACAAAGTATTTACTGGATATGGCGAATACGGCGGTGAAGGAATCCAAGGGTTCGATCGTGTATCTCGACAAGAGCTCTAAGCACATGTACGAGTTAAATAACCGGATTCGTCTGATCAACGTGCAGGAGTACCCGATTACCAGCAGCGAGGGCTTTATCGGCTTTATCTGCGGGATCATTTGCCAGGATCATGATCTGGAGCAGATGTACCTGGACAGTTTCCTCAAATTGGCCTGCCTTGAGGGCGAGAGCATGGAAGAGACATATAAGACGCTGGAGGCGCTTGGGAAGAAGCATCATATTACGTTCGTCTTAAGCGTGTCCATGAATAAGGACGCGCTTCCGGAGTGCGCGAAGGAGAGCGTGGTTGTTTCGCTGTAGCTTTCATTCAAAAACTTCTTGACAAACCTCAACCGAATGCTATAATCAAACCAATAAGCCAACGCGTTGAAGAGACGAGTAGGCTCCGGGAGCTGTCCAGAGAGAGGCGCAAGACGGTGGAAGCGCGTTACAGCAGACGGAGTCCGAAGACCACCTCGGAGCGTCCCTTAATCGGGAACGGTGATTCCGTTATCATCAGCAAGAGAGGTTCAGGCCGGGAAGCGGCCTGCGCAATACGGGGTGGAACCGCGGCATATACCGTCCCCTGGCCTGCATCAGACGATGCGCGCCAGGGGATTTTTTATGCACACGGGCGTCCGGAGGAAATATGTCAGCCATAAGCTGACGGGCGCCCGGGCTGGGAAAATGCGTTTCCCAGCCCGGCTGCACATCATATCAATATAAAGGAGAAACGAAGATGAAGATTACGTTAAAAGACGGCTCTGTGCGGGAATATGCAGCCCCGGTGCCGATCATCGACATCGCAAAGGATGTGAGCGAGGGCCTTGCAAGGATGGCGTGCCTGGGCGAGGTGGACGGCGAGACGGCGGATCTGCGCACCGTGGTTGACAAAGACTGCCATGTGAATATTTTAACGGCAAAGGACGAAAAGGGGCTGGCGGCGCTGCGCCATACGGCCAGCCATGTGATGGCGCAGGCGGTGAAGCGCCTGTTTCCGGAGACGAAGCTGGCCATCGGCCCGTCCATCGCAGACGGCTTTTACTACGACGTGGATCCGTCCTCTCCCCTGACAGCGGAGGATCTGCCGAAGATCGAGGCGGAGATGAAGAAGATCATCAAGGAGGGCCTGCCTTTAGAGCACTTTACGAAGCCCAGGGAGGAAGCGATCGCGTTTATGCGGGAAAAGGAGGAGCCGTATAAGGTGGAGCTCATTGAGGATCTGCCGGAGGACGCCCAGATCAGCTTTTACAGCCAGGGGGAATTTACGGATCTGTGCGCCGGGCCCCATCTGATGAGCACAAAGGGCGTGGGCAAGGCTTTTAAGATCATGAACCTGGCCGGGGCTTACTGGCGCGGCAGCGAGAAGAATAAGATGCTGACCCGCATTTACGCGACCGCGTTTGCCTCCAAAGAGGACCTGGAGGCGTATATCACCATGATGGAGGAGGCGAAAAAGCGGGATCACCGAAAGCTCGGCAAAGAATTAGGGCTCTTTATGATGCACGACGCCGGCCCGGGCTTCCCGTTCTTCCTTCCCAAGGGCATGACGCTTAAGAACACGCTCCTCGATTACTGGAGGGAGATCCATAAAAAGGCGGGCTATGTGGAGATCTCCACGCCGGTTATCTTAAACCGGAGCCTGTGGGAGACGTCCGGCCACTGGGGGCATTATAAAAATAACATGTACACCACCGTGATTGACGAGGAGGACTACGCGATCAAGCCCATGAACTGTCCGGGCGGGATCCTGGTGTATGCCTCTGAGCCGCGTTCCTACCGCGATCTGCCGATGCGGGTCGGCGAGCTTGGGCTGGTTCACCGCCATGAAAAATCCGGACAGCTTCACGGCCTGATGCGGGTGCGCTGCTTTACACAGGACGACGCGCATATTTTCATGATGCCGGAGCAGATTAAGGATGAGATCAAGGGAGTCGCGCACCTGATCAACGAGGTGTATTCCCTGTTTGGCTTTAAGTACCATGTGGAGCTCTCCACCCGGCCGGAGGACAGCATGGGAAGCGAGGAGGACTGGGAGATGGCCACAGAGGGCCTTAGAGGGGCTCTTGACGAGCTGGGGCTTGACTATGTGGTCAATGAGGGCGACGGCGCGTTCTACGGGCCCAAGATCGATTTCCATCTGGAGGATTCGATTGGCAGAACCTGGCAGTGCGGCACGATCCAGCTCGACTTCCAGCTCCCGCAGCGGTTTGAGCTGGAATATACGGGCGCGGACGGCGAGAAGCATCAGCCCATCATGATCCACCGCGTGGCCTTTGGCTCCATTGAGCGCTTTATCGGCATCCTGATCGAGCACTTTGCGGGCGCGTTCCCGACCTGGCTGGCCCCGGTGCAGGCGAGGGTGCTGCCGATTTCCGACAAATATACGGATTACGCGAAAGAGGTTCTTGAGCAGTTAAACGAGGCCGGCATCCGGGCGGAGCTCGACACGCGCTCGGAAAAGATCGGCTACAAGATCCGCGAGGCGCAGACGCAGAAGATCCCCTATATGCTGGTCGTGGGCCAGAAAGAGGAGGAGACAAAGACCGTCGCCGTCCGCAGCCGATTCGCAGGCGACGAGGGCGCAAGCTCTGTAAACGATTTTATTTCCATGATTCAAAAAGAAATCGCCGGCAAAGAGATCCGCGCCGTGGAGAAAAAGGCGGAGTAACGCTGCGTAATCCTTTGATGTATAAAATCAGACCGGCCGCGCATACTAATCCTGATTCTTGTGAATGAAAAAAACAGTCAGGAGGTATCAGATTATGACAAAGCTGGATTGTAATGTAACAGGATGCGTACACAACGCGGAGAATTGCTGCTGCAAGAACACGATTGTGGTTGAGGGCAACGCCGCGAGGGAGAAGTGCGACACCTGCTGCGGCAGCTATGATGAGAAGAAGGGAAACATGTTCCGCAACCTCTTTAAGACCCCGGAAAACCGCCTGGAGGTGGAATGTGAGGCGACGAATTGTGTATACAATAAAGAGCGCCGCTGCAGCGCCGAGCACATCGGCATTGTAGGCGGAAACGCCACAGAGGCGGTTCAGACCGAATGCGCGAGCTTCCGCGCGAGATAGGATAAAGGGAACGCCGGCAGAAGAAGGATCCGTTCTGCCGGCCTCCTTTTTGGGGATGTACTCCCGGAGTCCCTCCACGTCTGCCTTTACGGCTGATTTTGTGAGATTCCGGGAGCGCATTAGCTATACAACAGGGAATAGCCCGCAAGCCGGAACCGTTTTAATTGGGAAAGGATATTCATTACATATGAACAGGGAGGCATTTGCCGCAAATTTCAAACGTCCCCGCATGGGGAGAAGGCTCACAGCGCTCATCATCAGCCTGACGGTTATGGGGATGTGCATCGCTGTGTTTAAAATCGTGGGCTTGGGGACGGATCCCAGCTCCACCTTCGGGACAGGCCTGTCCAACTGGACGGGCATATCGTTTGGGACATGCATGTTGGTTTTTAATCTCCTCATGTTTGTTCCTGTGATTCGCTGCGATCTGTCCCGAATCGGCATAGGAACCGTCTTAAATATGGCGGGCGTGGGATATATCGCCGATTTTTTTCAGTATGTTTTCAGGGAATTTGTACCAGAAAACGGATTATCGATGGCAATGCGTCTGGCGCTGTTTGCGGCCAGCATGGCCCTATTTCTGGTTGCAGTGTCCTTCTATATGGTGGTTGATCTGGGAATCGCCCCCTACGACGCGATCCCTCAGCTCATCGCGGCCCGCGCGGGAAAGCTGGGATTCCGGTATGTCCGTATGATCTGGGATCTGTCAATACTGTCGATCGGCTTTTTGCTCGGCGCGGCCGTGGGCCTGACGACGCTGGTAACCGGTTTTTGCCTGGGCCCCGCGGTTTCGGCAGTGTCCGGGCGCGTCAGGGGATGGTTTGAGGAATAGCTGGATTGCCCTCGGCTGGAAGAACTGAAAACTGGTTACAGTTCACGGGGCGGGGAAAACTGAAAAAGCAACTGAAAAAGACTAAAAACCATTTGACATTTCCCCCACAATATAGTATATTATAAAAGTCGCGCCAAGTCAGGAGCGGCAAATCAGGAAAGCAGGTTATCCACCTCACCCTGGCACGAGGCAGTGACCATGGGTTTATATCGTAAGAAAGCGTCCCTTTCGGGCGTTCAGTTATGATAAGCGGATAGTCTGTCCGCTTATTTTTGTTATACAAAGAGCGGCAGTATGTTTATCTCAGGGAGTATGAACAGATCAATCAAATTTATGGGGGTGTACGGCTATTAGCGAATTAATGATTAACGAACAGATCCGCGACAGGGAGGTTCGTCTGATTGGAGAGAATGGAGAACAGCTTGGAATCATGTCCGCAAGGGAAGCGTATGAGAAGGCAAAGGCAGCAGAGCTTGATCTGGTAAAGATCGCCCCGACTGCGAAGCCGCCGGTATGCAAGATCATTGATTATGGTAAATACCGGTACGAGCTGGCCCGAAAAGAGAAGGAAGCGAAGAAGAAGCAGAAGGTGATCGAGGTGAAGGAAGTCCGCCTCTCGCCCAATATTGATGAGAATGATTTAAACACCAAGATGAATAATGCCAGGAAGTTTCTCACCAAGGGAAACAAGGTGAAGGTGACGCTTCGTTTCCGGGGCCGCGAGATGGCTCATATGTCCAAGACGAAATACATCCTTGACGATTTTGCGGAAAAGCTGTCCGATATTGCCACGGTTGATAAGCCTGCAAAGGTAGAGGGCAGAACCCTTGTGCTTTTCCTAAGCGCAAAACGGTAACGAAGGACGGGGAGTTCCGTTTATTCGCAAAGAGCCTGTCTTTTCGATTAGTGTGACAAAACGCTATAATAGAGCGGCTGTCCGCAAGAGCTGGACGGCTGCGCAACAGACCAATATGAAGGAGGAAACATCAATATGCCTAAAATGAAAACAAGCAGAGCGGCCGCTAAGCGCTTTAAGAAAACAGGAAGCGGAAAATTAGTAAGAAATAAAGCTTACAAATCCCATATCTTAACCAAGAAGTCCTCGAAGAGAAAGAGAAATCTCAGGAAAGACATTGTTACGGACGCTACAAACAGCAAGGTAATGAAGAAGATTTTACCGTACTTATAGGATTTGGGAAGAAGGAGGAAATAAGATATGGCAAGAGTAAAAGGCGGTTTAAACGCCAGAAAAAAACATAACCGGGTGCTGAAGCTGGCAAAGGGCTACAGAGGCGCGCGTTCCAAACAGTACAGGGTGGCAAAGCAGTCCGTTATGAGGGCGCTGGCGAGCTCCTATGCAGGACGTAAGGAGAGAAAGAGGCAGTTCCGCCGTCTGTGGATTGCCCGTATCAACGCCGCGGCCCGTATCAACGGCTTATCCTACAGCAGGATGATGCACGGCTTAAAGCTGGCCGGCGTTGAGATGAACCGCAAGGTTTTATCCGACATGGCGATCAGCGACGCGGCCGGGTTTGCAAAGCTGGCGGAGCTGGCTAAGGCGAAGCTCGCTTAAACGAAATGGAAACAAAAAACCGGAAAACCTGCGGAAATGGGCAGGCTTCCGGTTTTTGTGTATTTTAACACGCGTGTTCCGGCATGCATGGGGAGGAGAGGGTGAGAGATGTCATTACGGTTTGTGATCGGCGGTTCCGGTTCGGGAAAGACGAGGTATCTCTATGAGGAGCTCATACAGGAGTCCATAAGAGAGCCCGGGGGACGTTTTTTTGCCATTGTCCCGGAGCAGTTTACGATGCAGACGCAGAAGGAGATTGTATCCCTTCACCCCTGCCACGGCGTGATGAACATTGATATCGTGAGCTTTGAGCGGCTGGCGTGGCGGATTTTTGAGGAGCTGGCAGTGGAACGGCTGGCGGTTCTGGACGATATGGGAAAGGCTATGGTGCTGCGCAAGGTGGCGGCCGGGGTAAAGAAGGATTTGAAGCTCTTTGGGAGCCATCTGGATCAGATCGGCTTTATCGGGGAGCTGAAATCCATGCTGTCCGAGTTTTTCCAATACGGGCTCACCGGGGAACGGCTCTTTGAGCTGTCGCAGGAGGAGACGAGCCCGCTGCTGAAGAGAAAGCTCCAGGATATGCATGCGCTGTACAGGGCCTTTAAGGAATACACAAGCGAGCGGATGATCGCCAAGGAGGAGCTTCTGGAGATCCTGGCGCGCGAGCTGCCGCGCTCGGCGCTTATCAAAAACAGCGTGGTGACACTGGACGGCTATACGGGCTTTACGCCGGTGCAGTATAAGGTGCTGGAGCTGCTTCTTATCTACTGTAAGCGGGTGACGGTGACCGTGACCATGGATCCCGCCGATCATCCTTACCGCGAGGCTTCCATGCAGGAGCTGTTCCACATGAGCCGCCATACGGTCTGCCGCCTCATCGATCTGGCGGCCGGGGCGGGCTGCGGCCGGGAGGAGGATACGTTTCTGGACCGCGTTCCGTACTGGAGGTTCCGGGAGAGCCCGCAGCTCCAGTTTATCGAGAGGGAGCTGTTCCGGTACCATGCGGCGCAGTATGAGCAGGGAGAGGGCCGCGAAAGCCTCTTTCTGTGGCAGGCGGCGGCCTCTGGCCGGGAGGTGGAGCTTGTGTGCGGGGAGATCTGCCGCCTGGTCAGGGAAGAGGGCCTGCGCTACCGCGATATTGCGGTGCTGACCGGCGATTTGCCTTCGTATTCCAGGGAGATTGTCCGCCAGTTTTCGGAAAACGGGATCCCGTTTTTTATTGATTATAAGAAAACTATCATGGGGAATCCCATGGTGGAGCTGATTCGGGCGGCGCTTGATGCGGTCCGGAAAAATTTTTCTTATGAGAGCATGTTCCGCTATCTGAAAACGGGGCTGGCGGTTCCGGTGGACGAGCGGCTCTATGTGCTGGAGAATTATGTCCTGGCTCTGGGGATCCGGGGCTTTGCGAAATGGAACGCGCCGTGGGAGAGGACGTACCGCGGGGCGGAGCTTATCAATCTTTTGGAGTTAAATGAGCTTAGGGAGGCGATCCTCGCGCCCCTGGCCGGGCTGCGGGCGATCTTTTCCGACAGGAGCGCCGATGTCCAGGCCAAGACCGAAGGGCTTGTGCATTTCCTTGAGGAGCTGGGCGTGGAGGAAAAACTGCGGGATATGGAGGCGCGGTTCCATGCGTCAGGCGAGGTCAGCCTGGAGAAAGAATTCGGCCAGGCATACGGCCTGGTGATGGAGCTGTTTGACCGGATTACGGCGCTTTTAGGAGAGGAGCGGATCTCCAGGGCGGAATACTGCGATATTCTGGACGCCGGTTTTGCGGAGATCAAGGTGGGGCTTATTCCCGCCGTGGTGGATCAGATTCCGGTGGGCGATATTACAAGGAGCCGGCTGTCGCATGTGAAGGCGCTGTTTTTTGTCGGCGTGAACGACGGGGTGGTCCCTTGTGTTTCCGGGCGGGGCGGGATCCTCTCCGAGGCGGAGAGAAACCGTTTAAAGGCGCGGCAGGTGGAGCTGGCCCCGACCGCCAGGGAGGAAGGGTTTCTGCAGCGGTTTTATCTGTACCTTGCGCTCACAAAGCCGTCAAAAGCCCTCTATGTGTCGTTTTCCATGGCCTCGGCGGATGGAAAGAGCCTGCGGCCGTCAAGCCTGGTGGGCCAGCTTTTGAAGCTGTTTCCCGGGATGCGGATTGAGACGCCGGATGTGAACGCTCTGGCGGCCTGGTCGCTTCCTTTGGGGCTGCGCTCTGTGATAGGCGGCATGAAGAAATATGAAGAAAAGCGGGAGGATGCGGCGTTTCTGGAGCTGTTTTCCTTTTTCCGCGCCTCCGGGGACTATGGGGAAGAGCTCCGCCGCCTGGGGGAGGCTGTATTTTACTCTTACACGGATCGCGGGATCGGCCGGACGGCGGCAAAGGCGCTTTACAGCCAGATCCTGCGCGGCAGCGTGACGCGAATGGAGCTTTACGCATCCTGCGCGTACGCCCATTTCCTTGCCTACGGGCTGGAGCTTTCCGAGCGCCCGGCCTATGAGCTGGCCCCGGCGGATATCGGAAATCTGTTCCACCAGAGCATTGATGCGTATTTTAGGCGCATGAAGGAGGAAAAACGCTCGTTTCGGGCCATTTCAGACGAGGATCGCGCGCGCCTCGTCGGCGAGTGCGTGGCGGACGTGGCGGCGGAGTACGGAAATACGATCATGAAGAGCTCGGCCCGGAACCGCTATCTGGAGCGGAAGGTGCGCCGGATTATGGACCGCACGATCTGGGCGCTGACCGAGCAGCTCAAGAAGGGCGATTTTGAACCGGGCGGCTTTGAGGTAACCTTTACGCCGGCCGATAACCTGCGCGCCATGAAAATCCCCATTTCCAGGGAGGAGGCCATCCACCTGCGCGGGCGGATTGACCGGATCGACTTATGCGAGGACGGGGATCTGCTGTATTTGAAAATCATTGACTATAAGACAGGGAAGACGAAATTCGACTTGACGGAGCTGTACCACGGCCTGCAGCTCCAGCTCGTGGTCTATATGGACGCGGCGGTGGAAAAGGTGCAGCGCGAGCGGCCGGAAAAACGCGTGATCCCGGCCGGGATCTTCTATTACCACATCGATGACCCGATGCTGGATCGCGGGGAGGCAGCGCTTGATGAAGACGATTCGCCGGATCCGGCGGGGATCTTAAAGAAGCTGCGCATGAACGGGCTGGTAAACGGGGATCCGGCGGCGCTGGGACATCTGGATCACCGCCTGGATTTCGGCGGAGGCGGGAGCGTGGATTCGAGCGTTGTGCCGGTTTCGATTAAGGACGACGCGATCGTGATGCGGCGTTCCTCCGTGGCGGGCGAGGAGCGGTTCGCGGCCCTGGGGGCCTTTGTGAATCAGAAGATGAGACGTATGGGGCGGGAGATTTTAGACGGCCGGGTTTCTGTTTCGCCGTATAAAAACGGGATGCGGACGGCCTGCGATTTCTGCCCGTACCACAGTGTGTGCGGGTTTGATTTGAAGACCGAGGGATATGGGTTTAGGAGGCTGGACAGCCCGGGGGCGGAGGAGATTTGGGAGCGGATTGTGAAGGCGGCGGAGGAAGGGGATGTGTGAAGAGGCCGCCGGAGCCAGGCTCCATATCCAACGGAACCCCGCTTCCGCCCGTAGAAAAGCGCAGCGGACGCTAAGCTCGAAAAGACCTCGCTTAGCGCCGGCGGTTTTCTACGGGTTCCTTATAGGTTTGGAATCGGACTCCGGCGGCCCTCTCACGACAGACAATGCCCCGCAACAGCACACTTCGCTTAACTAAATACATTGCAACCTGAACGATTCCGCTACCCTGCCAAGATAATAGATGACTTCTGCCATGATATCCGATATAATAATAAAAATCATACAATCATCGAAGGGAGCATGGCCTTGTTTACGATACGAAATGAAACAGAAAACGACTATACAATTGTAGAAGCGCTGATCAGAAAAGCCTTTTACAATCTTTACATTCCGGGATGTGTGGAGCATTATCTGGCGCATATCATGCGCTGTCATGAGGACTTTATCCCCGAGCTGGATTTTGTGGCAGAGCTTGACGGGCAGGTGATTGGCAGTATAATGTATACACGGGCCGGACTGGTCGATGAGGCGGGCCGGGAAAAAGCGATCCTCACCTTTGGCCCGGTCTGCATACTGCCGGAATACCAGCGGATGGGGTACGGCGCAAGCCTCATGGAATATTCCTTTGAGAAGGCCGTATCGCTTGGCTATGATGTGATCGTGATATTCGGAAGCCCCGCAAACTATGTGGGCCGCGGGTTTCAGAGCTGCAGGAAACATCATATCTGCGACGAAAACGGGAAGTATCCGGCGGCGATGATGGTGAAAGAGCTGGTTCCCCACGCGCTGGACGGCAGGCGGCAGACGTATCATGGCAGCCCGGTGATGGCCTTTGACGAGGAAGCGGCCGGGCGGTACGATGATGCGCTGGAGGAGATGAAGAAGGAACACCGGCCAAGCCAGGAGGAATTTTACATCATGAGCCATGCGTTTCTGGAGGATAAGTAGGTATGGCAGTCGATTGGACAAGGGAACAGAGGCAGGTCATTGAGAGCCGCAGCCGGAATCTGCTGGTCTCGGCCGCGGCGGGAAGCGGGAAGACGGCGGTTCTGGTGGAGCGGATTGTGCGGATGGTCACAGAGGGGGAGCATCCGCTGGAGATCGACCGCCTTCTGGTCATGACCTTCACCCGGGCGGCGGCGGCGGAGATGCGGGAGCGGATTCAGGAGGCGATCGAGAAGAAGCTTGAGGAGCAGCCGGACAACGGCCATCTCCAGCGCCAGGCGGTGATGGCGCAGTATGCCCGGATCACGACCATTGACAGCTTCTGCCTGTATATTTTAAAAGAGCATTTTGACCGTCTGCATCTGGATCCGGCCTTCCGCGTGGGGGATGAGGGGGAAATGCTCCTGCTGCGCGCGGATGTGATGCGCGATATGCTGGAGGACTACTATGAGAACGGCGGGGAGCGCTATGAGGCGTTTGTGGACGCCTATGCGGTGGGAAAGGCGGACGCCGGGATCGATGAGGCCATTTTTCAGGTCTACGCATTTTCACAGAGCAATCCGTGGCCAAAGGAATGGCTGGCGCGCTGCCGGAGGGAGCTTGAGGACGCTTCGCCCGAGGGGTTTAACCAGACGGAGTGGATGCGTTTCCTTTTGAAGGATGCGGCCATGCAGGCAGAAGAGTGGATGCGGGAGCTCTCTGAGGCGGCCATGCTCTGTGAAGAGGAGGACGGGCCGCAGCCGTATCTGGCGGCGATCCGGGAGGATTTGAGCCAGATAAGCCATATCCTTGCATGTACGGATTCCTATGAGGCGTTCAGCCGCGCGGTGGGCGGCGTCGCCTTTTCCCGCCTGGCGGCGATCCGGGGAAATAAACATTCCGTGAACCCGGAGAAAAAGGAACAGGTTTCGGACTGCAGGAAGCGCATCAAAAAGGCGGTGGAGCGGCTCAAAGAAGAATATCTGTTCGAGTCCCCGGAACAGGCGCTGCGCGATCTGGAGGAGAGCCGGGACGGGCTTTTGATGCTTCTGGAGCTCACTGAGGAGTTTTCCAGACGGTTTCAGGAAAAGAAAAAGGAAAAAAATGTGCTGGATTTCAATGATCTGGAGCATTTTGCCCTCCAGGCATTGACAGAGCCGGGGGAAGGCCGCGGCGCGGGGGATGACTCTGATATGGAAAACGGCTCCGCTATGGAGAACCGCCGCGGTGAGGGAGAAGGCCGCGATGAGGAGGACGGTTCCGGGACAGGAAAAGAGGACGGGACAGGGCGGGAGGCCGGAGCCGCGCGGGTGCCGGGGCCGGTGGCGGACGAGCTGAGCCGTCAGTTTGACGAGATTCTGGTGGATGAGTACCAGGACAGCAATCTGGTGCAGGAAACGCTGATCCGCTATATTTCCAGGGAGCGCTTCGGGCAGCCCAATGTCTTTATGGTGGGAGATGTGAAGCAGAGCATCTACAAATTCCGCCTGGCGCGGCCGGAGCTGTTTCTGGAAAAATACGATGCCTATGCGCGGGAGGACGGGCCGTTTCAGAAGATCGAGCTGCACCAGAATTTCCGCAGCCGCAGCGCGGTTCTGGACAGCGTGAATGATGTGTTTTACCGCATTATGACGAAAAAGCTGGGCGGCATTGCCTATACGGAGGATGCGGCGCTCCATGCCGGGGCGGTGTTTGAAGAGCGGGAGGGGCTTTCGGAGCTTGAAACCGAGCTTCTGCTGATCGATACAGCGGCCGGCGCGCTCGAAGAGCTGGATGAGGATCTCTCAGACTACACGACCAGGGAGCTGGAGGCCGGCATGATCGCGGGCCGGATTAAGGAGCTCGTGGATCCGGAGACGGGGCTTACGGTCTGGGACAAGGAGGAAAAACGCTACAGAAGGGCCGGGTACGGGGATATCGTGATCCTTTTAAGGAGCGTCAGCGGCTGGGCGGAGAGCTTCTGCGAGGTGCTGGGGCGTTTCGGCATTCCGGCAGCGGCTGAGTCGCGGACCGGGTATTTTACCGCAATTGAGGTGGAGACGGTTTTAAACCTTCTGGCCGTGATTGACAATCCCATTCAGGATATCCCGCTGGCCTCGGTTCTGAAATCGCCGATCGGGGCCCTCACGGACGAGGAGATGGCGCACATCGCGGCCTGGTACAAGGCTGCCGGCGCGAAAGAGGCCCACAAGGGGCTTTACTGGGCGGTCAGGGCGTACTTAGAGGAGGACGAGGGCGTTGATGTTTCGGGCTGCGGCCGGCGGCCGGCGCTGGCCGCGCGCTTAAAGGAGCTGTCCGGCCTGCTGGCGGAGCTTACGTCCATGGCGGTGTATCTGCCCATGCATGAGCTTTTGTACCGCATCTATGACAGAACCGGATATTATTCGTACGTGTCAGCCATGCCGGGCGGGGAGGCCAGGCGGGCCAACCTGGATATGCTGGTGGAAAAGGCGGCCGCCTATGAGAGCACCAGCTACCGCGGCGTCTTTCATTTTATCCGGTATATCGAAAAGCTGAAAAAGTACAATACGGATTTCGGGGAGGCCAGGGCGCAGACAGGCCGGACGGACGCGGTGCGGATCATGAGTATCCATAAAAGCAAGGGCCTGGAATTCCCCATCGTGTTTGTGGCGGCCATGGCGAAGCAGTTTAATAAGCAGGATACAAGGGGAAAGCTTTTGATCGACGCGGATCTGGGGATCGGAACCGATTATCTGGATCCGGTGAAGCGCTTAAAGGGGCCGACGCTTAAGAAAAACGTGATGAAGCGCCGCATGGAGCTGGACGCCCTGGGAGAGGAGCTCAGGGTGCTCTATGTGGCCATGACGCGCGCGAAGGAAAAGCTGATCCTCACCGCGTCCGTAAAAGGACTGTCGGACCGCCTGGAGAAATGGAACCATTTTTCGCCGGAGGAGGGCCGCGTCCCCTGCACGGTGCTGACGCTGGCCGGGTCATATCTGGACTGGATCCTGATGAGCATGCGGGCGGCCCCCGCCCCGGTGCGGATTGCGGTCCGCGAGGAAAAGGCGGCCGGGCAGCTTTCGCGCGAGATCGGGGCCCAGCTTGCGCGCCGGGACAGCCTTGAGGAGCTGTTCGGGGAGCGGCCGGACGAGACGTATGACGAGGCGTTCCGGGAACGCCTTACCCGCTCGTTTACATTCCGCTATCCGTTCCAGGCGGATATGGTCCTGAACACCAAGATGTCTGTATCTGAGCTCAAGCGCGCCCATTTGGAGGAGGAAGAGGAGGAGACGGCTTACCTGCCCACGCTCCCGGCCTTTATGGGAGAGGAGGAGCGGGAGGAGGGCGGAACCACGCGCGGAAACGCCTATCACCGCCTGATGCAGCTTTTGCCGTTTGAAGAGATCGGAGAGGGGGATATCTCCACGGATCAGGCGCTTTTGGCATGGATTCATTCCTGTCTTGCGCGTTTTCAGAAGGAAAAACGTATCACGCAGGAGGCGGCCTCCCTCATACGGCCGGGCGATATCGCGGCCTTCCTGAAAACCGGGCTGGGCCGCCGTCTGTGCCGCGCCGCCCGGGCCGGGCGGCTGAGGCGGGAGCAGCCGTTTGTGATCGGGATCCCGGCCCGCGAGATGGGGGACTGGGATTCCGGCGAGCTGGTTCTGATCCAGGGAATCATCGACGCATTTTTCGAGGAGGACGGCGAGCTGGTGGTGGTCGATTATAAGACCGATTATGCGGCCAATGAGGAGGTATTGAAAAACCGCTATGAGGCGCAGATACGCTACTATGAGCGCGCGCTCTGCCAGATAAGCGGGAAACGGGTAAAGGAACGGTGCATCTATTCGTACAGGCTGGGGGAGATTTGGGTCTGAGCCGATGTCCTTTCATTTGCCTGAGGAATCATCAATGAAAAATCAAAAAGGAGAATAAAACCATGACCAGAGAAGAGATCGATTCTAAAATTTCAATTGCCCATGAAAATCACAAAAAGGGCTATAATTGCGCGCAGTCCGTGTCGTGCGCATTCTCGGACCGGACGGATTTTGACGAGGAGACGATCTTTCGCCTGACAGAGGGCCTTGGCCTGGGGATGGGCGGGATGCAGGGGATGTGCGGCGCGATCGCGGCGGCGGGGGTGCTGGCCGGCGCGAAGTGCAGCACAGGCAACTTAAAAGCGCCGGATTCCAAGGCGTCGTCCTACCGCCTGGCCAGGGCCTGTCTGGAGCGTTTTAAAGAAAAGGACGGGGCGGTACTCTGCCGCGATTTAAAGGGCCTGGACACGGGAACCGTGCTGCGTCCCTGCCCGGAATGTATTTCCGACGCCGTGGAAATCATCGCGGAGCTTTTGTACAGCGAATAGCCGTCTGGTTCCCGGCCTCGCGGACGCCGATGGTAACCGTTCAGACAACCTGAACTGTTACGGCATCTGCCCATGAAAATCGCTTCGCGATGGGGCGGATGCCTGCTGCCGCCGCGTTTTCGTACGGTCAGCGCAGCAGGTGCGCAGACCTATCTGAACCGTTACCGCCGGCGGAGTTCCGGGCGTGGATACATACAGGCATGATCCGCGGTTTCTTCTAATAAAATAGTACCAGCCAGCCTTTTTTTGTAAAAGCACTTCAGGGTTTCGGGCGGCATAAGATAGAGTAACGTAGTCTTGAGGTGGCTTTCTTTGAAGACATTTGCCAAACCACTTACGGCCGGTGAAGAAGCAGAATATTTAAAACGCTGGAGAGAGGGCGACGAGGAAGCCAGGGCAGTGCTGATTGAGCGGAATTTAAGGCTTGTGGCGCATATTATAAAGAAGTACCAGTATACGGATTATGAGACCGAGGATCTGCTGTCTGTGGGAACCATCGGGCTTATAAAGGCCGTCAACACCTTTAAGGCGGAGCGGGGCTCGCGTCTGGCGACGTATGCGGCGAAATGTGTGGAAAATGAAATCCTGATGCTGCTGCGCGCCGGCAAAAAGTATGCCAGGGACGTATCGCTTTACGATCCGATCGGGGTCGATAAGGACGGGGAGACGGTCAATCTGATTGACGTCCTGGAGGCAGACGAGACAGCCGCGCTGGAGGAGCTCATCCGCGCGCAGGATGTCACGGCGCTGTATGAGGCGTTTGACGGCTGTTTAAAGGAGACGGAAAAACTGGTCGTGCGCAAGCGATACGGCCTGTTTGGAGAAAAGGAGCATACACAGAAAGAGATTGCGGGAGAGATGGGGATATCGCGCTCCTACCCATCTGTTATTATAGGGATAAAGTCAGGAGGACCATGAAATAACATAGGACTTTGGATAAAAACAGTCTGTTAAAAAGAAATGTTTTGAGGTATAATGAATAAAGGAAATCATTTTAGGGAGAGGTGAGGACATAGGCAGATATACCGAATGTAATGTAATACACATACAAAAGACATAGGCAGAAGTGGGCGGCCTGAACAATGCATCCACTATTTTGTTGAAGGTGAAATATAACAAAGGAGAGATTATGAAATGTTGAATCAAATGATTAAGAACTTAAAAATCCGCAGCCGAATGCTCATTTCCTATTTTATTATTGTGCTTTTGCTGCTCATTGTGGGTATTACATCAATCGTTATGCTTAATCAGTCGAGCAAAAGGCTGCAGAATTTCTATGACATGCAGTTTAAAACGGTATCCCTGGCTATGGATGCCCGCCGCACCGTATTCTCCGCCCGGGGCAATATCCTCTCGACCATTGTAGAGTACAGTGATCAAGCGTATGCCAATGCCCAGAGTGATTTTAACTACATCTACACCCTGGTGGACGAGCTGAAGGAGACTGAGCAGAAGATCACCGGCTCATCCGGGGGATCCTCCCAGTTGTCCACAGTGGAGGAAAATTTAAATCAGGCGTCCAGCTATCTGCCTCAGATCCTGGATCTGGCCGCGCAGCAGAAGGACGATGATGCGCTGGCCTTATACAAGTCCAATTACAAGCCTTATATGGACGCCAACCGTGACATTTTGACCAGCCTCTGTGAGACCTCCGAAACCAACGCTTTGGCAAATGTGGAGGAGGGCAAACGTCTGGCCGGCATTGCGGACATGATCGTAATCGGCCTGATCGTGGCTGCGGTAGTGATCAGTGTCATTCTGGCCATTTTCATGAGCGACAGCGTGCGCAGGCCCGTGGAGGAGATGCGTCAGGTAGCCTCCCGTGTTTGTAAAGGCGATATGGATGTGGAGATTACATACCAGTCCCGGGATGAACTGGGAGAGATGGCGGATAACATGCGGAGCATGACAGAGATTGTCAAGGTGCTGATCGGCGATATCAGCTACTGTATGGACGAACTGGCCCAGGGTAACTTTACGGTAAAGAGCCGACACAGCGATGCCTATATTGGCGATTACGCTGATATCCTGAAAGCCATGAGAGTTATGAAATCTTCCATGAGCGAGACCCTCTCCAGGATCGAATCTGCCGCGGCTCAGGTAAACGCCGGAGGCGAGCAGGTGTCCAGCGGCGCTCAGGCCCTGGCTCAGGGCGCAACCCAGCAGGCATCTTCTGTGGAGGAGCTGGCCGCTACCATTCAGGAGGTCAGCCAGCAGGTGGAATCCACTGCTGCCTACGCCAGAACCGCCAAGACAGAAAACGAACAGTCCCACCAGCAAATCGGCGTGTGCTTCAGCGATATGGAATCCCTCCTGAACGCCATGAACAAGATTGAGACGCATTCCACCGAGATCAGCAAAGTGATCAAGACCATTGAAGACATCGCGTTCCAGACCAACATTCTGGCGCTGAACGCCGCTGTAGAGGCCGCCCGCGCCGGCGCCGCCGGCAAAGGCTTCGCCGTGGTGGCCGACGAGGTGCGCAACCTGGCCAGTAAGTCCGCGGACGCATCCAAGAGCACGACAACCCTGATCGAGGGTACCGTGAAGGCAGTCAAGGAGGGGCTTGATCTCTCCCATGAAACCAGCCAGGCTCTTCAGGTCGTGGTGGGCAGTTCCCAGAAGGTTCTGGACGCGGTAGGCAAGATTGCCAGCGCCGCTGAGGAGCAGACGGCTTCCATCTCCCAGATCTCCACCGCTGTGGATCAGATCTCGAGCGTGGTTCAGACCAACTCCGCCACATCCCAGGAGTCCGCCGCTGCCAGCGAGGAGCTTTCCAGCCAGGCTAATGTACTCAAGCAATTGATTTCGCGGTTCCGTTTGGAGGACAGCAGTACCGTCAGCGACGCCGCTCCCGCTCCCAGAGCCAGTGTCAGCAGTTACTCTGCCCCGCAGGCTCAGGACATCCCTGTCAGCTTTGCAGACGCAAAGTATTAAACACGCAAAAAAAACGCCGCTTCCGCCTCCTTGTGAAAGGAGCCGGAAACGGCGTTTTTTACTGCCCGAAGCTGCGGATCAGCCGCCGCCGCTCCGGCGGACGGTATCAGGAATAGGACAATCCGCTTTTTTCATATGATATACAACATATTAGGTGGGAGAGACTGACAATAAAGCGATGGCAGATTTAGAACAGTTGCGTTTAGCAGATCCCAATGAGGTCAACAGAAGCGATCTCGTGGATATTCAGGACATTGTGGTGGAGAGCCGATTGCCAAAAGAAGAAAGAATTGCAGATTTTATTCAAAAGGTAAAAAACCCGTATCTGTGTAAATGCGGAGATATGGTCGTACAGTCTGTTTTTGAAGAAACCGATATCACACTTACAGAGCGGCTGACACAATATTTCCGGATGGCATAAAGATACCCGGACGCGCAGGGATTGCTGCGGCAGCATACCTATAAGACCATCCTAATGTGTTTTTCTCAGTACATTAAACAGGTTAGGGGGTCTTTTGTTTTGCCCGGTCATTCAGGTATCGATAAAAAATATCAGGCGGCTTTGTACATCCGCCTGTCGAAAGAGGATGGGGACAAGGAAGAGAGTAACAGCGTGTCCAATCAAAGAGATTTGATCTATTCATTTTTGGAAGACAAAGGCGATATTCAGGTCTGTGAGGAGAAAGTGGACGACGGATACAGTGGAGTGGGTTTTGACCGGCCGGCGCTTAATTCCATGCTGGAGGATGTAAAGCAGGGAAAAATCAACTGTATTATTGTTAAGGATTTATCCCGCTTTGGCCGCAATTATATCGAGACAGGACGATACATACAGCAGATTTTTCCCTTTATGGGAGTGCGGTTTATTGCCATCAATGACCACTATGACAGCGGGCATATGGACAGTCAGGCAGACAATATGCTCCTGCCCTTCAAAAACCTTATGAACGACTCCTACAGCCGGGATATTTCCATCAAGGTGAGAAGCCAGATAGAGGTGCGGCAGAAGCGCGGGGATTATACAGGAAGCTTTCCTGTGTATGGCTATTTCAGAGATCAGGAACGAAAAGGAAAACTGGTGATCGATCCTGTGGCTGCCGAAGTGGTCAGAGACATTTTTGATATGCGTATCAAGGGCTGTAATAACCGCAGAATTGCGGATTATCTGAATGAGCATGGGATACCGTCGCCTATGGAATATAAAATGCTGCTGCATTGGCGGTATACCACATCATTTAAGCTGAAACCCCAGGCAAAATGGTCGTCCATGGCAGTGGAACGCATCTTAAAAAATGAGATTTATACAGGAGTTATGGTTCAGGGAAAAGAGAAAACCCTGAATTATAAAGTGAAAAAGCGGATAAAGGTCAGCAAGGAAGACTGGATTCGGGTGGAACATACCCATGAAGCCATTATTGCAAAAGAGGATTTTGCTATCGTTCAAAAACGGATGCTCCGTGATACACGCACAGCGCCCGGAGGAACAAAGCTGCATCTGTTTTCGGGATTTTTGCGCTGCGGCGGCTGCGGGGGAAATATGGTCCGGAAAAAGATTCGCTCTGCTAAAGGTGAATATTGCTATTATATCTGTTCCAGCAATAAAAATGATACGTCTGTATGCAGCAGCCACCGGATACGGGAAGACGGTTTGAGCAGGGCGGTGCTGGAAATGCTCCGGACACACCTTTTTCTTATCATTACCATGGATGAACTTAAGGAAATGATCGGAAAATTACCTTTGCAGGAACGGGAAGCGCAAAGAAGATGCAGACAGCTCGAGGAACGGCGAAAGGAACTGACGCGGTATCAGAAATTAAAGATTTCCGTATATGAAGATTATAAGGAGGCTCTTTTAACAAAAAGGGAATACCTTGAGATGAAGGAAGATTATGAGGGTTCCTGCAGGCAGATGGAGAAAGCGATTGAAACGCTGGAAAGGGAGGTGTGTTCACTTGTAAAAGAAAGCAGGCTTCACAGTCCCTGGATAGAACGGCTGAAAGAAAGAGGAACGATTTCTGAACTGGATCGCGGTCTTCTGGCAATGACAGTGGAAGAAATCATAGTGATGGATTCGGAACATATTCAGGTTCACTTTCAATACCGGGATGAGTTTCAAATCGTGCGGCAAGCAATGAAAGAGGGGTGAGCTTATGGCAAGAAAAAGCAGAAAAAATTTGCAGACAGAACACATGCAGCCCAGGCCAGGAAAGCTTTATCACACGGCAGTCTACGCACGGCTTTCCATTGAGGATAATGGAATACAGGGTGATTCCATAGAGAGCCAGATAGAAATGATAGAGAACTATATCAGCTCATGCCAGGATTTGAAAGTAGCGCGTACGTTTGTTGATAACGGAGAGACAGGTACAAATTTTGAAAGACCCGCCTTTTCGGACATGATGGAAGAGGTGAAAAAGGGAACGATAAATTGCATTGTTGTGAAAGATTTATCACGTTTTGGAAGAAACTATCTGGAAACCGGCAATTATCTGGAAAAGATATTTCCTTATCTGGATATTCGTTTTATTTCAGTAAACGATCATTTCGACAGCCTTCATGGCGGAAGAAGCGACACGCTGCTGGTTCCTTTAAAATCGATCCTGCATGATACGTATGCAAAAGATATTTCACGGAAGGTAAGTTCAGCCATTGACATAAAAAAGAAATCCGGAAAATTCATGGGAAAGATTCCGCCTTATGGTTACGTGCGGGATGAACAGGATCGCCATAAGCTGCGTGTGCACACCGAAAGAGCGGAGATTATCCGCAGGATGTTTAAATGGCGGACGGAAGGGATGGGTCCGGTTTCCATTGCCCATCGCCTGAATGACATGGCAGTTCCCACACAGCTTCAGATTCGTTTTGCAGAGGGACATCATGACGGCAAAGAACATGCCCTGTGGCGCGGATCTGCGGTTGCGGATATACTTAAGAATCCCTGCTATACTGGCTGTATGGTTGAGCGGAAAGGGAGCTGCCTTCTCTGTAAGGGCCGGGAGAACGAGGTAATCCCGGAATCGGAATGGAATTTGATTGAAAATACCCATGAACCAATCATAGGCAGAGAAACATTTGAGAGAGTTCAACGATTACGTTCCGAAAGCAGGAGGAAAAGAACGCAGCAGGCAGCCAATACATCCTGCAGGCAAAGAACAGAAAATATGTTAAGCGGAATGGTTCAATGCGGGATATGCGGCGGCAGTGTCCGCCGTGACAGCGGTTATTTCCGGAAAGATGGCTCGCTGGTTCACTACAGCTTCTATTGTTCCAATAAATATCTCAAAACAAAGGGATGTTCTTTAAAGGCGTTTGATGAGGCAGAACTGCAGAATTACATTTTTCAGGTCTGCAAAAAGCAGTTGGAACTCCTGACGGATAGGAAGGAACGAATAAGAGATAAACTGGAAACTGCAAAAAAACGTCGGTATATCAGCAGTTTGAAAGAGGAGATTCGTATTCTGGAGGATAAACAGCAGAAATTGCGGAGAAAAAGGAATGACCTTTACGCTGATTTTAAGGACGGCCTTCTCACAGAAGGGGAATATACGATTACACGGGACAGATATATGGCTGACAGCGGACAATTAAACGGGCAGTTACAGGCTGCAAATGCAAAACTGCAGGAACAAAGCCGGATGCCAGGGACGACGGCAGCGGGGATCCGCGATGTTAGCTGTTTTCATGACACGGAGAAACTGACAAAAGAGATGTGTTCTGCGATGGTGAAAAAGGTAGTCTTAAATGAACATTCGGTAAGTATTCATTTTACATTCACAGATGAATATGAAAAGGCGCTTGCTTTTCTGGATGGCTCCGGAAAGAATGGCGGCGCGACATGAAAAAACATGGAATCGGATTGTATTTGCGATTGTCGGATGAGGATGGCCGTGAATTTCGGGAAAGTAACAGCATTACATCCCAACGGGACATCTTGAAGAATTATGTGAGAAGCCACAGGGAATTTGCGGACTATTATATGGCTGAGTTTTGTGACGACGGATATAGCGGAACCAATTTTGCAAGACCGGGCGTGCAGAAACTGCTTGATCAGGTAAGGGCGGGCGTGATTTCTGTGATAATGGTAAAGGATTTTTCACGGTTCGGACGAAATTATATAGAAGTTGGCAATTATCTGGAACAGGTGTTTCCTTTCCTCGGTATCCGGTTTATTTCAGTAAATGACGGATTTGACAGCGGTGTTTCTGATTTTTCCGGGGAGTTTTTTGATGTGGCGTTTAAAAACCTGGCGCATGATTTATACAGCAAGGATCTTTCGGAAAAAATCATCAGTGTGCGGCAGATGAAAGCCAGGCGGGGGAAATGTATCGCTTCATATGCGCCGTATGGGTATTTGAAATCTCCGGATCAGAAGCTGACGCCTGACAGGGAGGCGGCTTTCGTGGTTCGCAGGATTTTCCATATGGCTCTGGAAGGGATTCCGAAAGCGCACATTGCCAGCACCCTGAACAGAGAGGGGATTCTGACGCCGCTGATGCTGCGGCGGCAGAGGGGAGAGCATTTCCCCTGCAAAACCGTGAATGAGAAGAGCGTCTGGAGAACGGCGTCTGTCTTGTCTATATTGCAGGATCAGCGGTATGCGGGGGATACGGTATATGGAAAGGTAAAACCGATATCGGTAGGGAGCAGGGAAGGCCGCGCCGTGCCCAGAGAACAATGGATGATCGTTCCTGATACCCACGAGGCGATTGTCTCCCGCGAGGTATTCGAGAGAGTAAATCTGGGAATCAAGAAGCGCAGCGCCTGTCACCGGGAGAAAGAAGCGTCGCTTAGGGGAAAGGTCCGGTGCGCCGGCTGCAACCGCATCATATCACGGGTAAAAAGAGTTCGGTCCGGGGGAAGAAAAGGAGCAACATACCGCTGCGGGATTCAGAATATGACAAAGGAATTTGGATGCTGCCCTCAGACCATAGAAGAATGCCAGATTGAAACGGCCATACTGGCCATGCTCCGAAAGATGGCGGCAGCAGTGGCTGACAGGGAAATGGAAGAAGCGTCAGAGAGCAAGACAGAGGAAACAGAGAAACTCCTTATCAAATGTGAAACAGAAGTGAATCGCCTGGCAGGCCGGAAGCGGGAGAAATATGAGGCATACAAGGACGGGCTGCTGTCACGGGAAGCCTTTGCAGGGGAAAAGGCGGCATTGGAAAAGCAGAGGAATATTCTTTTGGCAGAGATTGAAAAATGCAGGAAGAAGTTATATGATGATAAGTGTGGAGATACCGGGGAAATGGATACTGCCCTGCGCCTGGGACGGTTTGCCCCTTTTGAGGCGCTGACCAGAGAGATAGTGGAGACTTTTGTGGAACAGGTCTGTATCTGCCGGGATGGCTCCCTGCGGATTCACTGGAAATTTAAAGATTTTTCAAACATTTTTTAGCCCTAACCTGACAGGAGAGTATGTGTCAAGGATTGAGAAGAAGGCCCTTTCTAAGCTGCGGGAGAAATTTGAGGAAAGATGAAACTGCGTAAAAGACAGGGAATTTCAGAACGCGGGATGAGTTGATTTGGCCAAAGAACGCCAGATTAACTCGTCCTATTCTTTTATAGCAGATATAATTATTATGGAAACGTTTGAAATCTTCTTGGGTGTTATTCGCAGAGTATGTATAATTATAGATAAAAATACGGTTATTTTAGGTTTGGAGGACATATGACTATGGCAAGAACCGTAGGAATAGGGATTCAGAGCTTTGAGAAGCTGATTACAGAGAATATCTTTTACACTGATAAAACCGATTTTATCAGGCAGTGGTGGGAAAACAGGGATGACGTGACGCTGCTCACCCGTCCGCGCAGAAATCTCTGGCGGAGACTGCGGATGCGGCGCTGAGACAGATTGAAGAACAACAGTACCGGGCAGATTTAGAGAACAGAGGAATCTCTGGCGACCGCATCCGAAAATACGGCTTTGCCTTTGAAGGAAAAGAAGTCCTGATAAAAAGTAACCGTTCAGACAAATCTGCGCATTCCGCTGCGCTGACCGTCCGAAAATGCGGCGGCAGCAGGGTTCCGCTGGATTTTGAATCTGACACTGGCGGCCCTCCCACGACACACAATGCCATTGGTTCAGATTGTCTGAACGGTTACCCGCAATGAAAGCTACTGCTCATACTGCTCACACAGACGAAATTTACTTGATTTTTGAGGAAAATTAGATTATAATCAAACTATATTCAGGCAGGCGCTATATTCTATATTACTACATACTTTCAGACAGCCTGTTCTGTCAGGCAGAAGCCTGGCGGGAAACCGCGCAGGTGTTATGTCCGGTCTTACATTTCCGGTATTCTTTTCTTTTTCTGGTTTCAGCCATTTTCAGAGAAAAACACAGGGATTTACAAAAAAGAAATGTTGGGAAGGGAGAATGAACGTTATATTGTGTATCATGCCATAGCGGTGAAGAGATTGGAGGGCGATTTGTATTGAAGAGGATTCAGATTATATCAATGGCGATTGCGGCGGCGGCCGTGTTCGGCGCGGCGCTGACCGGGTGCGGCGCGGGAAAGAGGGAGATTGTTTTTGCCGATGTCGGATGGGACAGCGTGAAATTTCACAACGCCGTGGCCGGGCTGGTGGCGGAAACAGCGTTCGGCTGTTCGTGGAAGGAGATGCCGGGCTCGACGCCGATCATGCACGAGGCGCTCAAAAAGGGCGAGATTGATGTGAACATGGAGGAGTGGACGGACAATATATCAACCTACGAGGCGGATCGGGATGCCGGGCTGTTCCGGGATCTGGGGACAAATTTCGGGGATAATATCCAGGGCTTTTACGTGCCGCGCTATGTGATCGAGGGGGATGCTGAGCGCGGGATAGCGCCTCTGGCGCCGGATTTGAAGACCGTGCAGGACTTGAAGCGGTATGCGGACATTTTCCCGGATGACGAGAAGCCGGGCATGGGGCGCATCTACGGCGCGATTCCCGGATGGGAGATCAATGATATCATGCTGAAAAAGGTTCAGTACAACGGCCTTGACGCCATGTACCAGTATTTCCAGCCGGGCTCGGACTCCGCGCTTTCGGCGGCCTTTACCTCCGCCTATGAGAAGGGGGAGCCGATCGTGGGGTATTACTGGGAGCCGACCTGGCTGACCGGAAAGTATGATCTGGTCCTTTTGGAGGATGCGCCCTATGAGGACGCGGACGCGTACCGGGAAGGGCGGACCGCCTGCCCGTCCGTGGATGTGACGATCGGCGTCAGCAATCAGTTTTATGCCAGAGAGCCGGAGATCTGTGAGTTTCTGGAACGGTATGAGACGAGCAGCGCCCTGACGTCGGAGGCGCTGGCCCATATGCAGGAGACCGGGGCCAGCTACGAGGAGACGGCAAAATGGTTCCTGTCTGAGCACAGTGATTTAATTCTTGAGTGGCTGCCAAAAGAGGAGGCGCAGAAGGTGATGGGAGCCCTGGGGCTTCAGGAAGAGACGAAAAATTACTTCTTTGATTTCCCGTTCGAGCTGCCGATTGACGTGGAGGCATTCGACGCCTCGGTGAAGGCATTTGCGGCGCGGTTTTCCCCGGTGTTTGGCGGGATACGGGGCGTCTTAAACGGCCTGATCGGCCTGATTGGGACGGTGCTGCGCCTGATTCCCTGGTGGCTTTTCATCGCCCTTGCAGGATTTGGAGGCTGGAGGCTGAGCGGCCGTGTGCGCGTGGGCATTCTGTACGGCGCGATGCTGTTTATCGTGGGCTTAATCGGGCTCTGGAGCCTGATGTATGAAACGCTCTCAATTGTGCTGGCCTCAGTGGTGATTTCCCTGCTGATC
The DNA here is from genome assembly GCA_910575795.1 of Clostridiaceae bacterium. Classification (GTDB taxonomy): domain Bacteria; phylum Bacillota; class Clostridia; order Lachnospirales; family Lachnospiraceae; genus Otoolea; species Otoolea muris. Next base: position 44,635 of record CAJTGE010000013.1, read on the forward strand.
GGCCTTCCGGCCGGCATCCTCGTATCCGGGAGCGAGAAAGCGAATGTGGTTGTGCGCCCCATCCTGGACACGATGCAGACCATGCCGGTGTTTGTGTACCTGATCCCCGCCGTGCTGTTTTTCGGTCTCGGCAAGGCTCCGGCTGTGATTGCAACCACGATCTACGCCATTGTCCCGGTTATCCGGCTGACAAGCCATGGGATCCGGCAGGTGGATCCGGAGGTGGTGGAGGCGGCGCGCTCCTTTGGCTCAACGAAGATGCAGTGCCTCTTTAAGGTGCAGATCCCCCAGGCGCTGCCGACGATCCTGACGGGCGTCAACCAGACGCTGATGATGGCCATGGCCATGGTAGTGACGTGTTCTATGATCGGTGCGTCAGGGCTTGGGATGGAGGTTTTGATAAGTGTCAACCGGATCGAGATCGGGCGCGGGCTTCTGGCCGGCGCGGCTGTGGTGATTGTGGCGATCCTGATGGACCGCCTGACGCAGGGCTGGTTCCACAACGGGAGAAAGGAGGAACAGGCGGATGGCAGAAAATAAGGCGGCAGGCTATAAAAATGATTATATTATACAGGTCAATCATCTGACAAAGCTTTACGGCGCGGCGAACCGCACGGAGGCGTCGCGGATGATGAAGGAAGGCCGCTCCAAAGAGGAGGTTCTGCGCGAGACGGGCGTGACGGTGGCGCTCTGGGATGTCAGCTTTAAGGTAAAGCGGGGAGAGGTTTTTGTGATCATCGGCCTGTCCGGTTCCGGGAAATCCACGGTGATCCGGACGCTGAACATGCTGAACCGCCCCACAGCGGGCCAGATTCTCTTTGAGGACAGCGCCATTGACACCTTTGGCAAAAAGGATCTCAATGAATACAGGAGAGATAAGATTTCCATGGTGTTCCAGAGCTTTGGCCTCATGAGCCACCGGGACGTGCTGGGGAATGTGGTCTACGGCCTTGAGATCAAGGGGCTTGCGAGGGTTGAGCGGGAGCGGAAGGCCATGGAGATGCTTGACATGGTGGGCTTAAAGGGCTATGAGCACGCCTCGATCGCAAGTCTTTCCGGCGGCATGCGCCAGCGGGTGGGCATCGCCAGGGCCCTGGCGAACGATCCGGAGGTCCTTCTCATGGATGAGCCGTTTTCGGCCCTGGATCCCCTGGTGCGCAAGGATATGCAGTTTGAGCTTTTATCCCTGCAGAGAAAGCTGGAAAAGACGGTGGTATTTATCACGCATGACATCAATGAAGCCTTTAAGCTGGGCGATACGGTGGCCATCATGCGGGACGGGCGCCTAATCCAGGTCGGCACGCCGGAGGAGATGAGCGCCAGCCCGGCGGATGACTACGTGCGGGAATTCATCGACAGCGCAGACAAGACCAAGGTGCTCTGCGCCCGCCACGTCATGCTCACGCCCTGCGTCGTGCGCGAGACGGATTCGCCGGATTACGCCCTGCGTGAGATGAAGAACGGCGGGGTATCGTCCGCCTATGTGGTGGACCGCCATATGAAATTTTTAGGGATCGTCAACGTGGAAGCCGCCATCCGGGCCAGGAAGGAGAGGAAATCCTTAAAGGAGGTCTACGTCACCGATGTGGCGACCACGGCGGCGGATACGGTGATCAGCGATATCCTTCCGGTGGCGGCGGAGGCCAAATATCCGATTGCCGTGCTGGAGAACGACGGAAGCCTGGTGGGGATCGTGTCAAAGGCTTCGGTTTTGTCGTCGCTGATGTAAAGAAATAGCCGCGCAGATCTGTCTGCGCTGGCCGTAATGGCAAAATCCGAAAATCCTAAGTTTCTGTTTGAATTTTATAAATAAGGTGGTATAATGTGCTTAATCTATGCGAACGGGCTTTAAACCCCGCAAATACACAGGATATACAAACAGACACGGAGGACAGACATGGAGATAATCATTATCGGCTGCGGCAAGGTGGGGCTTACCCTGGCCGATCAGCTGGTGAAGGAAAACCACAACGTGGTGATGGTAGACACCTCCTCAGAGCGGCTGCAGAGCCTGTCTGAGGAGATTGACGCAATTAAGCTTTTGGGGAACGGGGCGAGCATCAGCACGCAGATGGAGGCGGGGATTGAGACAGCGGACATCCTGATTGCCGTTACCGGTTCGGACGAGATGAACCTTCTGTGCTGCCTGATCGCGAGAAAGGCGGGGCGCTGCCACACGATCGCCAGGGTGAGGAACCCGGTGTATAATAATGAGATTAACTTTATCAAGGAGCAGCTCGGAATTTCCATGATCATCAACCCGGAGATGGCGGCCGCCGGCGAGATTTCCAGGATCCTGCGCTTTCCGTCTGCGATCAAGATTGACCGCTTTGCCAAGGGCAGGGTAGAGCTCCTGAAATTCAAGATACGGCCGGAATTCCGCCTCGACGGGCTGTCCGTGATGGATGTGGACAGCCAGCTCCGCTGCGACGTGCTGATCAGCGGCGTGGAGCGCGGGGACGAGGTGGCGATCCCGGACGGTAAATTTGTGTTGAAGGACGGGGATGTGGTGTCAATCATTGCTTCTCCCAGGAATTCGGCGGAATTTTTCAGAAAGATCGGCATTCAGACAAACCAGGTGAAAAATACGCTGATTGTGGGAGGAGGCACGATTGCCTACTATCTGGCAAAGCAGCTCTCCTCGATGCATATCCGTGTCAAGATCGTGGAGAAGGACAAAAAGCGCTGCGAGGCGTTGAGCGAGCTTCTCGAGGACACGCTGATCATCAACGGCGACGGGACGGACCGGCGGCTTTTGGTGGAAGAGGGGCTGCAGAGCGCGGAATCCTTTGTCACCCTGACGAGCCTGGACGAGGAGAACCTGTTCCTCGCCATGTTTGCCAAGGAGGTTTCGGGGGCAAAGCTTGTGACAAAGGTCAACCGGATTGCCTTTGACGAGCTGATCGGAAAGCTGGATCTGGGGAGCGTGGTCTATCCGAAATTCATCACGGCCGATTACATTCTCCAGTATGTGCGCGCCATGCAGAATACGATCGGCAGCAATGTGGAGACGCTGTACCATATCCTGGAGGGCAGGGCGGAGGCCCTGGAGTTCCGGATCCGGGAGGATTCGGAGGTGACGGGCGTCCCGCTGATGAATATCCGTTTAAAGAGCAACCTGCTGATCGGCTGTATCAACCGGGGCGGGCAGATCCATATCCCCCGCGGCCAGGACTGTATCCTCAAGGGCGACACCGTGATTGTAGTGACGAGCCAGAAGGGGCTTCATGATATACGCGATATTCTGAGAAAGTAAGGAGCGAGCCATGAATTATTCTGTTATATTCTATATTATGGGCTGGATCCTGAATTTTGAAGCGGTATTTATGATCCTTCCCTGCATTGTGGCGCTGATCTACAAGGAACCGGCGGGCTGCTATCTGCTCACGATGGCGCTGTGCCTTCTGATGGGGATCCCGCTTGTGTTGAAAAAGCCGAAGAACCAGATCTTTTACACGGCGGAGGGGTTTGTGACCGTGTCCTTGAGCTGGGTGGTCTTGAGTGTGATGGGAGCCGTGCCGTTTCTTTTAAGCGGCCATATCTTAAATCCCATGGACGCTTTGTTTGAGACTGTCTCCGGCTTTACGACAACAGGGGCCAGCATACTAAACGATGTCGAGGCCCTGCCGAAATGCCATCTTTTCTGGCGCAGCTTTACCCACTGGATTGGGGGTATGGGCGTGCTGGTCTTCATTCTAAGCCTCCTTCCCCTAGCCGGCGGAACCCATATGAACCTGATGAAGGCGGAGAGCCCGGGGCCGTCGGTCAGCAAGCTGGTCCCCAAGGTGCAGACCACGGCAAAGCTTCTGTACAGCATTTATCTGGGAATGACAGTGCTTGAGTGTGTAATTCTGCTGTTTGGCGGGATGCCGCTGTTTGACGCCATTACCATAACCTTTGGGACAGCCGGAACGGGCGGTTTTGCGATCAGAAATACCAGTCTGGGCGAATATTCCGCTTTCCAGCAGAATGTGGTGACGGTATTTATGATCCTGTTCGGCGTTAATTTTAACGTCTATTTCCTGTTTCTGATTGGAAAAATCAGGGCAGGGCTGAAAAGCGAGGAGGTGCGCTGTTATCTGCTCGTGATTGCGGCCGCGATCGGGATCATCACGATTGATACGATGAGCCTTTACCGCTCCGCGGGCGAGGCGCTTCATCATGCGGCGTTCCAGGTGGGTTCGATCATTACGACCACCGGGTATGGCACCGTTGACTTCAACCTGTGGCCGCAGGCTTCAAGGACAGTTCTCGTTCTCCTGATGTTTATCGGCGCCTGCGCCGGCAGTACAGGAGGCGGCATTAAGGTTTCACGGTTTATTGTGCTGTTTAAATCCATGAAGATGGAGCTCAGCCACCTCCTGCACCCCAATGCGGTGATCAAGATTAAGATGGACGGTAAGGTTTTGGACGAGGATATGATACGTTCCGTGAACGTATATATGGTAGCGTATATTCTTCTGTTCGCCATATCTGTGTTCCTGATCGCGGTTGATGAGCGGGATCTGATCACGAATTTTACGGCGGTGGCCGCGACGTTTAACAACATCGGCCCGGGACTGGAGCTGGTGGGCCCCACGCAGAATTTCGGCCTGTTCAGCAACTTTTCCAAGGGCGTGCTGATCTTTGACATGCTGGCCGGGAGGCTGGAGATATTCCCCATGCTTCTTCTGTTTAACAGGGAGACGTGGAAGAGATTTTAATGCAGGTATGGATGCGCCGCGCCCTGAGGCGGGAATGATGTTTCACATAAGCTTCAGGGCGCGGCTATTTATGCGATGCTGTACGGGTTTTGTAAAGGAGCTTTGGATGGATACTCTTTTTTTTGTCACCGGCTGTCTGGGACTGGCCGAGACGATTGATTTATTCTGTCAGAAGGATTTTCTGATCTTTATTTCCGGCTCGATCGATCCGGCTGATTACGATCTGCAGAAAGTGTACGCTGTGGAAAAATGGCTGTTTGCCATTGATACCCTGTGCCTGTTCGGCATCTCCTTTCATGTGGGCGGTTATTACGGGGACTGGTTTCTGCTGGCGGTTGTGATGTTCACCCTGATCCTGCACTGGAGAGTTTTTAAAAGCCCGGCCTTCCGCCGGGATAAGGATCCCAAAGGAGCGGGCGGGAAAAAGAGGAAGAAATGGTAACCGTTCACTTCGCTAAATGCCATTAGTTCAGGGTTATCTGTACGGTTACAGAAAATGATCTTCTGGCAGGCTGTCACATATTGTCCTCCTGTACATACCATATATTATAAAGATAAAGAAAACAAGGAGATTTCAATATGTGTTGTTTATTTAATAGATGTTGCTGCAGAAATAATGGAGTTGCCTGCGGGTGCAGATGCAGAGTAAACTGCTGCTGTAATACCAATAACTGCTGTGGATCCGTTTCAGGTTCCGGCAATAATAACTGCACATGCGGCTGCAACACAGGCTGCGGTTCCAATAATAACTGTGGCTGCGGTTCGAACAATAACTGCACATGCGGCTGCAATACGGGCTGCGGCTGCGGCTCGAACCATCCCTGTAGCTGGGCTTACCGCAACGGCTTTAACGACGGATATGCGGTCGGCTACCGCGACGGCTTTGACGCCTGTGCAAACAGCGGAGTCGCTCCGGCCAGCAATACGGATTGCGGCTGCAATTAAACAGAACATGGCGGCGGGATTTTCCCGCCGCTTTTACATGCACAGGCGCGCATAAGGAAGTCCGCTGTCAAAGCAGCATGCGGGCCGCGAACCCCTTTTTTCCTGTCCGATAGTTCAAAAAATGTTCACATTTTCTACAAAATACGGCCATAATTTTAGGATATACTATAATCACGAACGGCAGAGATGAAATTTTAGGGGTGACATTCACAAATATTAATATTTTTTCATAATAAGCCAGATGGCCGCCGGCCGTCTGGCTCCTCCTTTTGCCGCCTCGGGCCGGGGCAGAATCGTAACAGGAAAAGAACGGAAAACATACAACATATGCATAATTTCCTAAATTATGGCATATAATCTAATAGCTCAGACAGATCTGCGCATATACTGGCTGCCGTATACATGCCGCCAGGCGCGAAGCGTATTACTGTGTTCAGTCCGGCAGGGGCTCAGACAGTAGTATTTACTGCGCTGGCCGCCGTATGATACCCTTTTGGGAAAAGCTGGAAGAGAAAGGAGACAAACCCATGCCGAGAGGAAAGAGAAAAACATGCAGCGAGAAGCTGGAAGAAGTATCAGGAATGATAGAGGCCCTGGAGACGCAGCTAAAAGAGCTGAAGGCCAGAGAGAAGCAGCTTTTAAAGGAAAAGAGAGAAGAGGAGTTAAAGCAGATTGCGGAGCTCCTTGATGAGCGTGACATGACGCCGGAAGGGCTGATCGAGATTCTGGATCGACTGGAGTCAGAGGAGGAGGAGTAGAGCCGCCATCTGCCGCCGCCCGGCGGGCGGCGGTCTGTCCTGCAGCGGACATAACGCCTGCCCTGTTACGATTCACAAACCCTGCCGTTTTTTTACCACCATCTGTCTTCCGGGCTGCTGCCTGCAGGCAGCGCCACTTCCTGGCCGTCTGGATGGTACGACGATCGCGCCGCGCTTCCTATGCGTCAATCAGCCCTAAATGCAGACAGGCCCGGTATATTCCGTCTTCTGAGACAGGAGGGGCGACATAGTCGGCGATTTCCTTGAGCTCTTTGGCCGCGTTGCCCATCGCCACGCCGGTTCCGGCTTCTTTTACGACCTCCAGATCGTTCATGCTGTCGCCAAACGCAACCGTATCGGAGAGATCCTCTTTTTCCCCAAACCAGCGGGCCAGACGGCGCAGCCCGTCCGCCTTGGAACAGCCTGCCTCCATGACATCCGCGCCCTGCCTGCCGGCAAACAGAGGCATTTTTAACTGAGGAAAACGCGCGTTGACCCGCCGGACCTCCTCCTCGCTCCCGATAAAGGCCAGGGTGCGGATCGGCATGTCAAGCATCCTCCAGGGATCCTGGAACCGGCGTCCGCAGCTCCCCCAGAAGCGCTTGTCGCTGGCCTCAATGATCTCCGGATGGATGTAGTAGTCCTCATCTCCCCGTGTCATGCCGATCCCATATCCCTTCTGCTCGCAGAAGGACAGAAGTTCTTTAAGCAGCGCCGGATCAAAACGGTGTGCATAAATCAGCCTTCCTCCCACTGTGATTTTTGTGCCGTTCATATGGATGATGGCATCCGGCGAGACGATATCCCGGTATGGGACGCTGAAATAATTATCCATATCGCGCCCGGTGGCCAGGATGATTTTATGTTTTTTGCGGAGCTGTTCTATGGTTTTGAGAGCGCTTTCCGGGATACGCCCGGTTGCGTGGTCTAAGAGCGTCATATCAAGATCAAAGCTGATCATCATGGGAAAAACCGCCTTTCTTAAGCATGTTTCAAACACATCCTGCTTCTATCATAACATATGTTTTGTGATTCTACAATCTGCGTTTTGACAGTTCCTGACTGGAAAAAACAGCGGCGGCATGTTATAATGATCCGGTATAAAGGAGGGAAAGGCGATGGGACGGCGATTTGTGGTTGCAGATACGCATTTCGGAGACAGAGGCGGTATTCTCCGCTATGAGGAACGGCCGTTTGCGGACGTGGAGGAGATGGATCGCGTTCTTTGTGAAAACTGGAACCGGGCAGTCGGGGCCGGGGATACGGTATACCATCTGGGGGATTTTGCGGGCGGCGCGGACAGGGAGAGGGCGTCCGCTCTTTTGGCAGGCTTAAACGGCAGGAAGATCCTGGTTATGGGAAACCACGATCAGTGGATGACGGCCCGGGAATGGATGGAGGCGGGCTTTGAGGAGGCATATCCGCTTCCGGTGGTCCTGGATGGATTCTATCTGCTTTCACATGAGCCGCTTTATGTGACGATGGCGGCTCCGTATGCGAATCTGTTCGGCCATGTGCACCGCAATCCCGCGTACCGCGGCTGCTCGGCCAGGAGCTTTTGCGCGTGTGTGGAACGGATTGGATATAAGCCGGTTTTGTTTGACACCATAAAGGAGCGGATCTTGCGGGCGAATGAGAGCTTTAACTTGAAATAAGTCAAAAGAAAAATGAAAGGAATCATTCAATATGGGAAATATACCGTGGTGGAAGCGAAGCGTGGTCTATGAAATCTATGTCAGGAGCTTTTTTGACAGCAATGGAGACGGGATCGGGGATCTTGCGGGCGTGACCGAAAAGCTTGACTACTTAAAGGATCTGGGAGTGGATGTCTTGTGGCTGACCCCCATCTATGAATCGCCGGGCGATGACAACGGCTATGATATTTCTGACTATTATTCCATCATGGATCTTTTTGGGACTATGGAGGATTTCAAAACGCTTCTTACATGTGCGCATGAAAGAGGATTGCGGATTGTCATGGATCTGGTGGTGAACCACACCTCGGATGAACACGCCTGGTTTTTAGAGAGCAGGAAAAGCGCCGAAAATCCGTACCGGGATTATTACATCTGGCGGGACGGGAAGGAGGCGGCGGACGGCGAGATGACGCCTCCCAACAACTGGAGCAGCAGCTTTTCCGGCTCTGCGTGGCAGTATGACAGCGCGGCCGGCCAGTATTACCTTCATCTGTTTGGCAGAAAGCAGCCGGATCTGAACTGGGATCACGAGCCGGTGCGGGAGGAGATCTTCCGGATGATGCGCTGGTGGCTGGATCTGGGGATCGATGGTTTTAGGATGGATGTGATCAGCCTCATTTCCAAGGATCCCGGGGCGTTTTTACGCGACAGCGCGATCCGCGGGCATTCTGTATGCGCCAACGGGCCGCGCATCCATGAATATCTGCGGGAGATGAGGCGGCGCGCGCTGGCCGGATACGATGTGATGACCGTGGGGGAGACGCCGGCGGTGACCATCAGCGAGGCTAAACGGTACGCCGCCGCGGATCAGAGCGAGCTTGACATGGTATTTCAGTTTGAGCTCATGGATGTGGACGGGGGAGAGAGCGGAAAATGGAACGATACCCGCTACCGCCTTTCCGATGTGAAACGGGTGCTGGGGAAATGGCAGAAGGGCCTTTACGGCGCGGCCTGGAATTCCCTGTTCTGGAATAATCACGATCAGCCAAGGGCTGTCTCCCGGTTCGGCGATACGTCCTCGCGGCTGTTCTGGAATAAATCGGCCAAGATGCTCGCGACCGCGCTCTATTTCCTTCAGGGGACGCCCTACCTCTATCAGGGCGAAGAGCTGGGCATGACAAACGCGGGCTTTGAAAGCCTGTCCGATTACCGCGACATTGAGAGCCTGGGCGCCTATGAGGAGCTTGTCAGCCAGAAAAAGCTCGTAAGCCATGCGGATATGATGCGCTATCTGAAAAAGTCTAGCCGCGACAATGCCAGAACCCCCATGCAGTGGGACGACGGCCCTTTCGCGGGCTTTAGCCGCGCCAGGCCCTGGATTGGCGTGAATGAGAATTATACATGGCTCAATGCCAGGGCGCAGGCAGCGGATCCGGATTCGGTCTTACATTACTACAAACGCCTGATCCGGATCCTGCGGGAGGATCCGATCGTCTGCGAGGGCGGGTATGAGGATTTGGACAAAGACAGCGAGGCGCTGTATCTGTATACAAGAAACAGCAAAGAAGGCCGGATCTGGGTATTCAGCAATTTCAGCGATAAAGAGCAGCGCCTTGACGAGGAAATCGTGCCGCGGGAGGCCAGATGCCTGATTGGGAACTATGACGGGCATCAGCGGGGGATTTTGCGGGCGTATGAATGTATTGTGTATGAATATGTTACGATTCACGGAACGGCTTAAAAGCAGCCGTTCTGTGAACCTATCGATATATTAGCTGATTTTCAGGTAAAAAAACGCTTGACAAACCTCAAAAAATGCAATACTATATTCAAAAGTTGATAAACTGATTACCAGCAAAGACGATGAAGGGAAGAGTAGTAATCCCGCGCCTTTCACAGAGAGCTCCCGGCGCTGAAAGGGAGTAAAGGCAGGTTTATGAAGATGGTCCCGGAGCCGCATGGTTGAGTGCGTTATGTTTAGATCATGCCGGGCGCGCCCGTTACAGCGCCAGAGTATAAGCCGGAGAGGCCGTACTCGAAGAGATCCGTTTCGCGCGAGCGGCGGATGAAATTAGGTGGTACCGCGTGAGCAATTGCTCTCGTCCTAAATACAGGGCGGGGGCTTTTTTATTGTTTGGCTGGCCCTGCGCTTCAGAAAACAAGGAAAGAGAATCGCAAGGGCAATAGAAAAAAGTAAGGAGGAGCTGCAGACTATGATTAAGCTAGAGCAGGTGAGCAAGACTTTTGACGCCGCCTCGGGCCGGGTTCATGCCGTGAAGGACGTCAGTCTGGAGATACAGGATAAAGAGATTTTCGGGATCATCGGTTTTTCCGGCGCGGGGAAGTCTACGCTGGTTCGGTGCATGAACCTGCTGGAACGGCCGACCGCGGGGCGCGTGTGGATCGACGAGGTGGAACTCACGGGATTAAACGAAAAAGAGCTGCGCGGGATCCGCAGGAAGATTGGGATGATTTTCCAGCATTTTAACTTAATGCGCTCCCGGACCGTGTTCCAGAACATCGAATTTCCGCTCAAGAAGTCCGGGCTCGGCAGGGAGGAGAGAAAGGGGAAGATCCTGTCGCTCCTTGAGTTGGTGGGATTAAGCGATAAGAGGGACGCCTATCCGTCCCAGCTCTCCGGAGGGCAGAAGCAGAGGGTGGCGATCGCCCGGGCCCTGGCGAATGATCCCAAGGTGCTCCTGTGCGACGAGGCGACAAGCGCCCTGGATCCGCAGACCACGCAGTCGATTTTAAAGCTTCTCAAGAAGGTGAATGAGGATCTGGGGATTACGATTGTGATTATTACGCATGAGATGGCGGTGGTAAAGGACATCTGCGACCGGGTGGCCGTGATGGAGGACGGCGTGGTTGTGGAATCGGGCCGCACGGTAGATGTGTTCTGCCATCCGAAAGAGGCGATCACAAGGGATTTCATCGAGACGGCCAGCAACATCCGCAAGATCCACGAGCTGATTGAGGAGAAACATGAACTGACTGAGATCCGGCCCGGGGACCGGATGCTGCTCCTGACGTATTCCGGGGACAATGCCGGTGAACCGCTGATTTCCCATCTGTCCGGCGCATTTGGCATACGCGCCAATATCATTTACGGAAATATCGATTTTCTCAAGGGAAAGCCCCTGGGAAAGCTGGTGGTGACCTTAAGCGGGGAGAAGGAGGCCATGAAAAAGGCCATGGACTACATTCATTCCCTGGAGATTGGAGTGGAGGTGATTAAGGAATGAGTATACTGTATACCATTGCCCCCAACCTGGAGCGTCTGGGGGGAGAGCTTTTAAAATGCCTGGGGCAGACCTTAAAGATGCTGTTTGTGTCCGGGACGATTTCCTTTTTTCTGGGACTGTTTTTCGGAGTGCTGCTGATCGTGACGAGGAAGGGCGGAATTTTGCAGAACGTTGTCATTTACAACGTTCTTGACAAAGCGATTGACGTGATCCGTTCGATTCCCTTCATTATATTAATGGTGCTGCTGATTCCGGTCAGCCGGGCAATCGTGGGAACCGGATCCGGGGTGACCGGGTCGTATGTGGCCCTGATTGCGGGCACGGTTCCCTTTTTCTCGCGCCAGATCGAATCTGTCCTGGCGGATCTCGACGGGGGGCTGATTGAGGCCAGCGAAGCCATGGGCTTCGGCCCGGCGGCGATCATTTTCGGGGTCTATCTGAAAGAGAGCGTGCCGGGGATCACGCGCGTGACGATGATAACCTTTGTCAGCCTCATCGGCATCACGGCCATGGCAGGCGCGATCGGGGCCGGAGGGCTCGGCGATTTTGCCATCCGCTACGGGTATCAGATGGGGTATACGGATATGAGCTGGGTGACGGTGATTATTATTCTGATCATCATCAGTATCATCCAGTTTGTGGGAAATGTGATTATCCGCAAAACGACGCATTAGGCTTTAGCAACAAAATTTTGCGCAAAATGACAAAATTATTGGTTCCGGCTTGTCCGGGTTAGGTGTTGTAAAAAATGGTTATGGTGTATGTCCGGATGAACGAAAACCTGCATATATGTTCCTGCCGGATTCATGGCATAGGCATCAGGACATACATTTTAACAATAGATGAAAAGGAGAGAAAAATTATGAAAAAGACAAACAAAATCTGGAAAAAGACGGCTGCCGCCGCTCTGGCCGCCGTATGCGCCGTAAGCCTGTCTGGCTGCGGCTCAAAGGACAGCGCGCCGCAGACGGACGCTGCAAACGCACCGCAGACCGAGGCCGCAGAAAAGGCCGAAGGGGAAGGCGCGGACGCCGCTAAAGCGCCGGAGACCGTGGTGGTAAAGGTTGGCGTGGTGGGCGAGTACAACGCTCAGTGGGATACGATCAATGAGCTTCTGGCCGGAGACGGAATCCAGGTGGAGCTTGTGAAGTTTACGGATTATGCGGCCCCGAACCGCGCGTTAAATGACGGCGAGATTGATTTGAACGCATTCCAGCACAAGGCGTTCCTGGCGAATGACATTGCCCAGAAGGGGTATGATATTGTGGATATCGGCGATACAATCATCGCTCCCCTGGCTGTATTTAACAACAAAGACAAGATTTCTTCCATGGAGGACATAAAGGACGGCGATGTGATTGCGATCCCGAGCGATCTGACGAACGGCGGCCGAGCGTTAAAGCTCCTGGAAAAGGCCGGGCTGATCGAGTGTGATCCGGAAAAGGGCTATACGCCGACTAAGGCGGATATCCTGAATTATAATGTGAAGATTGATATCAAGGAGGCAGAGTCCGCAACGCTTTACAATATCCTCCCGGACTGCGCGGCTGCGATCATCAACGGCGGAAACGCGTACACGGCCGGGCTTAATCCCGCCGAGGACGCTATTTTCCAGGAGGATGTGGATCCTGCGACGAATGAGGCGGTTCCGCAGCTTATCAATATTATCGCGGCGCGCAGCGCGGATAAGGATAACGAGGTTTATAAAAAGATTGTGGACGCTTATCACACCAAAGAGGTGGAGCAGACCATTAAGGACGCCTACCAGGGGGCTTTCCTCTGTGCATGGGAGGGCGCTGAAAACTAAATTAGCTTTACAGAGCAAGTTTGGAGGGAGTTATCATGCCGTTGAAGCCGTATGTGGCAAAGGAAAAAGAGTATTTGGTGCGTATGAGGCGGTATTTTCATGCGCACCCGGAGGTGAGCCTGAAGGAATTTGAAACGTGCCGGACGATTGAGGCGGAGTTAGACCATATGGGGATCCCGCATCAGAGAGTGGGGGAAACCGGCGTATACGCCTGGATTGACGGTACAAAGAAAGCCCCGGACAGCGGCCGCGCGGGCCGGGCCGTGGTTTTAAGGGCTGATATCGACGCCCTGGCCATGGACGATTTAAAGACAGAGGAGTACGCTTCCCAGAACGCGGGGATATGCCATGCCTGCGGCCATGACGGCCACGCCGCGACGCTGCTTACAGCGGCGAAGATCCTGAAGGATAAGGAGGACGATTTTTCCGGGCAGATCCGGCTCTTTTTCCAGCAGGCAGAGGAGATAGGCCAGGGCGCCAGGCTGTTTGTACAGGCCGGCCTTTTAGAAGGCGCGTCCCGCGTCTTCGGCGCGCATGCCTGCAGCGGAATCGAAAGCGGGAAGATTTCCCTCACTAAGGGGCCGCAGAACGCGAGCTGCGACTATTTCTGCATCCGGGTGACGGGAAAGGGCGCGCATGTCTCCAAGCCGCATCTGGGGATCGACGCGGCCTATGCTGCCTCCCAAATCGTGGTCGCACTGCAGTCCATTGTGGCCAGGAATACGGATCCGCTGGAAACGGTCGTGGTGGGAGTCGGCGTGGTGAGGGCCGGGACCCAGTATAATATCGTGGCGGAGCACGCAGCGCTTGAGGGAACGACCCGCTGCTTTTCGCCGGAAGTGCGCGCCTTTACGAATGAGCGCGTGCGCCGGATCGCGGTGGAGACGGCCGCCCTGTACGGCGCGGAGGCTTTGGTGGAATTCAGGGATTATGCCGCGCCGCTTATCAATGATCCGCAGGCCGTGGATGAGGTGACGGCCGTGACAAAGCGCTTCCTTGCGGATGAATGTATCATAAACGACCGGGAAAAAGAGCTCGGGGCCGATGATTTTGCCGATTATCTGGCTGCCGCAAAGGGCATGTACGCTTTTGTGGGGACGCATCACCCGGAGCGGCCGAACACGGGCGTAGCGCACCATCACGGGCTGTTTGACATGGACGAGGAAGGACTCCTGCTCGCCTGCAATGTATATGTGGATTACGCGCTGTGGGTGCTGAATGAGATGGAGGATGGTTCATAAGATTCACCGCTGTTTACGCAACGCAACGCTGCACTGGTTCGTTTTCATAAGACATCAGAAATTTTTAAGGAATTCTGATGTCTTTTTTATGGTTATGATTCACGGAACGGCTTCTTTTTAGCCGGGCCGTGAATCGTAACTTTTTTTGTAAAGTTTATGCATTTACAAGGATTATTTTATAGGAAAATGCTGAAAAATATGGTAAAATGTAGAAAACAAGGGAGAACGGCAGGGCGGAGAGAATATGAGACAGATGAAGTGTGTACCAGACAAAGCGGCCAGAGAGGTTTCTGTGAAATATGCCCATTTTAAAAGCACTGCGGACGGCGGGTTCAGATATCAGAGCGTCCGGGCCCATCTGGAGGAAACAGCGGCATTTTCAGAGCGGTTCGCGGCAAAAACCGGGATGCGAGAGACAGGGCGGCTGCTGGGGATTCTCCATGACAGCGGCAAATTCAGCGATGCATATCAGGACTATCTGCATGCCTGTATGCGGTATGAGGCGGGAGACGCCCCCGCCCCGCCCAGGAAGGGCAGCGTGGATCACGGGAGCTTCGGCGCGGTTTATGTGATGGAGGAATTGCGCGACAGGGCGGATCCGTATTCGGAGCTGGCGGCAGAGATTCTGGCCATGGCCATTGCCAGCCATCACGGGGGGCTCAGGGATTATCTGGGGCCTGATACATCCGCGCCTCTCTGGAAGCGGATTGAGGGATACCCGGTTCATAAACGGGAGGAATATGCACAAATCAGGGCGGAATTTGAACATGAGTTTTCAAGGGCAGAGCTTGAGCGCCTGTTTTCGGTTTCGGTACAGGAGCTGAAAGAATGGAAGAAACGCCTGCCTGAATTTACTAAATTTCAGCTCCATCTGCTGGTGAGGTTTCTGTATAGCTGCCTGATCGATGCAGACAGGGAAGACACGCGCCTGTTTATGGAAGGGGAGAAGCCGGAGCCGGAAAACAGGGACTGGGATCTGTATGGGCGACGGCTGGAACAGTTTCTGGAAAGGCTGCATGAGAGGCAGCCGAAAAGCCCGTCTGAAAAGAAGATAAGAGATTTGCGGGAGGCGGTATCCGCTGCCTGCCACAAAGCCGGCGGCTGGCCCAGGGGCGTATACAAGCTGACCGTACCCACAGGAGGAGGCAAGACCTTTGCAGGCATGCGTATGGCCCTTAGGCATATGCGGCAAGAGGACGCGGCGGGGATTGGGCATATCATACAGGTCCTGCCTTTTACGAGTATCATCGAGCAGAATGCGAAAGCCGTGCGGGATGCGCTTCAGTGCGGGGAGGATCTTCTGGAGCATCACTCGAATGTTGTGACAGAGGGGCAGGAAGGAGACAGAGGCGGGGAGGAAGAAAGAGACGCAGAGGAACATAACCTTTCCTCCGAGCAGTACCGGCTGCTGACCGAGAGATGGAATACCAGTTTTATTTTCACCACAACCGTGCAGTTCCTGAACACCGTATACGGCCCTGGAACACAGGATATCAGACGAATGCACAGCCTTGCGGATTCGGTGATCATCATGGACGAAGTCCAGGCCCTGCCGCTGAAAACCATGAAGCTATTTGGCGAACTTGTAAATTTTCTGTACAATGCATGCAATACAACGGTTTTACTGTGTACAGCGACGCAGCCGGAACTGGAGAAACGGCCAATTGGGATTAAAACAGAAGTGAAAGAAATCATGCCAAATGTGAATGAAATATTTCAAAAATTCCAGCGCATGGAGGTGAGGGACAGGACGCAGGCGGGCGGATACAGCATAGAGGCAGCGGCGGATTTCCTTGAGGAGGCGAAAGGGGAGGTAAACAGCCTTCTGGTTGTGATGAACACAAAAACGATCGCCAGACAGCTCTATGAAGCGTTAAAAAAACGGATCAGCAGCCATGCGCAAATCCTGTATATCACGACCGAGCTTTGCCCGGCGCACCGCAGCGATGTGATCCGCCGCCTGAAGGAATTACTGGAGCAGAAGCGTTCCGTCGTCTGCGTCAGCACAAGCATCCTGGAAGCCGGCGTGGACGTAAGCTTTGAGTGTGTTGTAAGGAATCTTGCAGGGCTGGATTCCATCGCCCAGTCGAGCGGGCGGGGGAACCGCCACGGGGAACAGGGGCAAAACGGGATTACCTATATCATAAATATAGCGGATGAGCGTCTGGGCTCCATGCAGGAAATCATCGTGGGGGAGGAGAAGGCAAGGGCAGTTTTGGATACATACAGAAAGATGCCGCAGGCGTATCATGGCAGCCTCCTGTCCCCGGCGGCCATGTCGGATTACTATCAGAAGTATTTCGGGGCGGCGGACATCGAGTCCCGGATGAGTTATCCGGTAAAGAGCGACCCGGAAATACGGGATTTATATTCGTATTTTACAACAACAGGGGATACGGCGCTGCGCAGGCGTTATCAGAACAGAGTGGGAGATTATAAGTGGATCCTGACGTATCCGTTTGAGACGGCGGGCAGGCAGTTCCGGGTGATTGACGAGGATACGGTATCGGTTCTGGTTCCCTACAAAAAGGGAGACGAACTGATCCGTCAGATAATGGAAAAGGACGGACGGTTTCACCTTGGTGAAATCAGAAGGCTCATCCGGGAGGCGCGGCCCTATTTTGTAAGCCTGTATACGGACAGGCTGCGCGCGTACCAGCACGCCGTGTCAGCATCCCCCGCGCCGGGGATTTTGATTCTGCGGGATGGGTATTATGATGAAACCGTTGGTATAAAAGAAGAACAGACACTGGAGTTTTTATTGCGTTGACTGGGAAGGTGAAGGATGAAAAATGAAAAATGAGATAACCTACCGTGTGTGGGGGCGGTATGCGCTGTTTACGGATCCGGCGACGAAAATCGGGGGTGAAAAGAGCAGCCTGCAGATTCCCACCCCCCAGAGCATAAAAGGGGTAACGGAGAGCGTGTACTGGAAACCGTCGATCATATGGGTTGTGGACGAAATCCGGGTTATGAACCCGATCCGGATGGAGGGAAAGGGAATCCGCCCCATCGGGGACAAGGGAAATGATCTGGCGAGGTATACGTACTTAAGGGATGTGGAGTACGAGGTGAGGGCGCATTTTGAATTCAATCAAAACCGTCCTGATTTGAGCCGGGACTGGGATGAAAATAAGCACTATTTTATGGCGCTGCGCAGCCTGAGGGCAGGGGGGAGGAGAGATATTTTTCTCGGGGCAAGGGAATGCCAGGCTTATGTGGAACCCGTGGAATTCGGAAGCAGGAAGGGGGCATATGATGAGACGGACATGGACTTCGGGCTGCAGTATCACTCCATCGGATATCCGGATGAAACAGACGGGCATGAGATGAAGGTCCGCTTCTGGTATCCGCAGATGAGAAAGGGGAGGATCCTGTGCTGCCGGCCGGAGGACTGCCCGAAGGAACGGCTGCTCAGGAACGCGCCGATGAAACCATTTTCACCTCAGATAAATTTTTCTTATACAGAGGAGGCATAAGCCATGGGTATGATGGATCTGCTGCACCGTACGTATGAGTATGCGTATGAGGCGAACGATACGGAGCTTTTGGAGCATTATCTGATTTCCCAGACAATGGCGGCGGCCCCGATTGTGCTGTGGATCGACGAGAAGGGGGAGTTTGCGGACGCCGGCTATGAATCAGATAAAAATAAGCAGAAAATCAGCATTCCCTGCACGGAAAAATCGGCCGGGCGCTCCGGGACGAATCCATGTCCGCATCCGCTGTTTGACAAGCTGAGCTACCTGGCAGGGGATGGGGCGGCGTATCAGATTGATAATGAAAAGCCCCATTTCACATACATGGAGCAGCTTCGGGCATGGTGTCAGTCAGAGCAGGGCAATAACTATGTGAAAACCGTCTGTTTGTATCTGGAAAAGAACACGTTACTTCATGATCTGGAGCGGAAAGGAGTAATTGACGCCTCAAAGCCAGAGGAATTGGACAAGAAATGCCGGGAGCTGGTGAGAGTCGGGATCCGGAGAGGTATTGGTATGGAGGATCTGGAGTTATGGAACGAGAAGAGCATTCAGGAAGACTTTGTCCGCTATCTGGGCGGCAGGCAGGGCGAAAAGGGTCTGTGCTATATAAGCGGCCAGGAGGGATTGCTTTCAGAAAACCATCCGAAAACGATCTGGAACGCGAATGCAAACGCCAAGCTGATATCCGCCAATGAGAAGGAAAACAGGGGCCTTGTCTTTTCCGGACGCTTTGCCACATCCGGCCAGGCGGCGCAGATAAGCTATGAAGCGTCCCAGAAAATCCACAATGCGTTAAAGTGGCTGATACAGAAACAGGGACAAGCCATTGGAGACAAGATGCTGGTCGCGTGGGGGCTCAGCGCTTCAAACGGGGCCGGATCGGATCTGGCGCAGGTATTTGACGGCACAGGAGCCCTGTTTGACGATGAGGAAGAAGAAAGCGCGATCGTGAATGCAGACACGCAGGCGGAATTCGCAGCCCGCCTGAAAGCGGCCATTTTCCGCCGGGAGCAGGATTTAAGGCATAATGAACGGATCGCATTCCTTGTACTGGAAGCGGCTACGCCGGGGCGGCTGTCCGTTTGCTATTACCAGGAGTTTTCCCCGGCGCAGTATTCAGAGCTGGTTCAAAATGTGGGGAGGTGGCATACGGCCCACGCCTGGGATTACGGCTCGTTTGATGCGGACAAAAAGGCCTGGGTAAAACGGATCCAGTCCCCGTCCGTTTTAGAGATTGCCCGCTTTGCACAGGGCGTGGAAAAAAACGGAAAAATCGAAGTGGATAAAGAGAAAAAAATCGAAGGGGACGCCATCGTGCGCCTGCTCCCGTGTGTGACAGAAGGAAAGGCCCTGCCGGGGGACATTGCCAGGAAGCTGGTGTTAAAGTCCCGTTATCCTCTGCGCTACAGCGGGAAAAACTGGGACAGGCTTCTGAAAATTACATGTTCGGTAGTGAGAGCTGACTTTAAGGAGGTGGGAACCATGGATATCAACAGGGATTCCATAGATATTCATTATAACTACGGGCGCTGGCTGGCGTGCGCGCATGAGATGGAACGGCGCGCGCTGTACAGCGCGGGAGAGGAGCGGGCGACAAACGTCATGCGCCTGTTTACGAAATTTGCGGAACACCCCAATAAATATATGAGTGTGATCCAGAATAAGATCCAGGTCTATGAGGAGAAGCTTGGGCCAAAAGCGCGCTGGATCCAGGATGAGAGGAATGCCATCGCGGCCAATCTGGTGAAAAATCCGCTGGAGGCGCTTACAGGCGCGAGGCATCTGGACGGGCGGATGATACTGGGATTTGAGGCGCAGATGGAAGCCTTTAAAAATAAAGCAGAGAACAGAAGACAATCAGGAGGGGAAGGACATGAGCACACTAAAGAATAAAATCGATTTTCTGGCGCTGATCAGCGTGAAAAACGCAAATCCGAACGGGGATCCCTTAAGCGGAAATATGCCCAGAGTGACATACGACGGCCTGGGGGAAATCTCGGATGTATGCATCAAGCGGAAAATCAGGAACCGCTGGCTCGATATGGGAGAAGACATTTTCGTGCAGTCCGACGATAAGCGGAAGGATGAATTTAAAAGCCTCCGCGATCGTTTAAGCGCGCAAAAGGATATGGGGAAGGCCCAAAAAGAGGGAAAGAAGGACGAATTCTCCAGAATGGCGTGTGAAAAATGGCTGGATGTGCGCAGCTTCGGGCAGGTATTTGCATTTTCAAAGGGAAAAAAGAAGGATGAAGAGCTTGACGCGGGCGGGATTTCCGTGGGCGTCCGGGGGCCGGTTTCCATCCACCCGGCTTTTAGCGTGGACGCGGTCACCCCGGTCAGCATCCAGATCACAAAGAGCGTAAACAGCGAGACTGACGCCAAAAATCCCGATAAAAAAAGCTCGGATACGATGGGCATGAAGCACCGGATTGATTTCGGCCTCTATGTGCTGAAGGGAAGCGTCAACGTGCAGCTCGCGGAAAAGACAGGATTTAGCGAGGAGGATGCAGAGAAGCTTAAGAAGGCGCTCCTCACCCTGTTTGTCAACGACGCGTCCTCCGCGAGGCCGGACGGAAGCATGCAGGTACACACTTTATACTGGTGGAAGCACAACTGCGCAATCGGCCAGTATTCCGCGGCAAAGGTCCATGGCAGCATTGAGATCAGGCGAAAGGACGGCGTCGAGGAGGCGTCTTCCTTTGGGGATTATGAGATCGTGCAGAATGAGCTGCCTGGGCTGGAAGTGGAGATCATAGATGGAATATAAGGAAGAAGACTATCTGATGTTATCCGGTATTCAGCACTTTTCCTTTTGCAGGCGTCAGTGGGCCCTGATCCACATTGAACAGCAATGGGACGACAATGTGAGAACCGTGGAAGGCAATCTGTTCCACAAAAAGGCGCACGACGGATACTCATCCGAAAAGCGGAAGGATGTAATTATATCCAGGGGGATGCCTGTATTTTCCCGGAGTATGGGGGTCAGCGGGATCTGCGATATCGTGGAATTTCACCGTGATGATAAAAACGGGGTTTCCATTCATGGCAGGGAAGGAAAATACCTCGTTTATCCGGTTGAGTACAAAAAGGGCCAGCCAAAGGAGAATGAAGCGGATATCCTCCAGATGGCCGCCCAGGCTATGTGCCTGGAGGAGATGCTGGAGTGCGGCATCCCCAAAGGGTATCTGTTTTACGGGGAGATCCGCAGGCGGATTGCGGTGACACTGGATGAGGAAATCCGGCGGCAGGTAAGAGATGCGTTTGAGGAAATGCACCAATACTTCCGGCGGCGGTATACGCCGAAGGTGAGACGGACGAAAGCGTGCAACGCCTGTTCCCTTAAAAATACCTGTCTTCCCCAGCTCATGAAGCATCTATCGGCAAGGGAATATATTTCCGGACGGCTCGGAGAGGAAGGTGAACAATGAAACGGCTGCTGAATACACTATATATCACTTCATCCGACCGGTACCTGTCCCTGGACGGGGAAAATGTGGTGGTCCTGTGCGGGAAAACGGAGGTGGGACGAGTCCCCCTGCACAATCTGGAGGCTATTGTTACATATGGGTTTACAGGCGCCAGCCCCGCTTTGATGGGGGCGTGTGCAAAGAGGAATATCGGACTGTCGTTCCTGTCCGGATCCGGGCGGTTCCTGGCCAGGGTTTCCGGTGAAGTGAGGGGAAATGTACTGCTGCGAAAGAAGCAGTACGCCTTGTCCGAGGATGAAACAAGCAGTCTGGATATCGCGAAAAGCTTTATCACAGGAAAAATATTCAACGGCAGATGGGTGCTGGAACGGGCTACGCGGGATCATGCGATGCGGCTCAATACGGAAAAGCTTAAAAGAGTGTCTGCTCAGATGAAAAACTCGCTCAGAGCTGTACAGGACTGCAGTTCCATGGAAACTCTGAGGGGAATCGAGGGAGAAGCGGCCAGCCTGTATTTTTCTGTATTTGATGACCTGATTCTGCAGCAAAAGGAGGACTTTTCCTTTACCGGAAGAAACCGCCGCCCGCCCCTGGATGCGGTCAACGCATTACTGTCGTTTGTATATACGCTGCTGGCTCAGATGAATCTGTCCGCATTAGAAACGGCAGGCTTGGATCCGTATGTGGGATTCATGCACAGCGACCGCCCGGGAAGGGCGTCCCTGGCCCTGGACCTGATGGAAGAGTTACGTCCGGTCCTGGCAGACCGGTTTGTGATTTCCCTGATTAACAAACGAATCGTATCCCGCTCCGGATTCTCCCAAAAAGAAAACGGCGCGGTTATGATGGATGAGGATACAAGAAAAGCTGTCTTATCATCCTGGCAGGCGCGGAAACAGGAAATGATCCGTCATCCGTTCCTGGACGAAAAAGTGGAATGGGGAATGACGCCATACGCACAGGCCCTGCTCCTGACCCGCTATATCCGGGGCGATCTGGACGAATATCCGCCGTTTATGTGGAAGTAGGGGGGGAGGAAAATATGCTGGTGTTGATTACATATGATGTAAACACAGAAACCGCAGCAGGAAAAAAACGCCTGCGGCAGGTGGCAAAACAATGCGTCAACTACGGAACACGGGTTCAGAATTCTGTTTTTGAATGTGAAATGGACGCGGCAAAATGCAGGGAGGTAAAGGCGGTTTTGGAAGAGATTATTGATACGGAAAAAGACAGCCTGCGCTTCTATTATCTGGGGAATAATTACAAAAACAAGGTGGAGCATATAGGGGTGAGAGAAAGTCTGGATATGAAGGGGGTGCTGCTTATGTAGTGCGAACTTGCAGCAAACATAAAAATACCAGGAGATTCGCACCGGGATTGAGGATATTATATTGGCATTTTTGAGAGTTTTAGTGCTATGGGGGGAATTGTTATGTAAAATATTGTGAAAATAGCTGAATATAGTTGCGATTTTAGTTGCAGATTTGGCTATTTTTGGAGTCGTCCCCCTCGCGGGGACGTGGATTGAAATTATCGGGACGGAAATGGAGCGGGCCATGGATGACGTCGTCCCCCTCGCGGGGACGTGGATTGAAATATTGAAGTTGTAAACTTAGGAAAATCTATTGGAGTCGTCCCCCTCGCGGGGACGTGGATTGAAATGAGTCTTTGCCTTATAATCCTCCGGCTCTTGCTACGTCGTCCCCCTCGCGGGGACGTGGATTGAAATAAAATATCATTATGTGTATGTTGGGCTTGGAGTAAGTCGTCCCCCTCGCGGGGACGTGGATTGAAATCCACAGGGCAACGGGCAGATGATAAACGCACAGGGTCGTCCCCCTCGCGGGGACGTGGATTGAAATAATCAACGGCATAATAAAAGGCGTCCAGAAAGCCGTCGTCCCCCTCGCGGGGACGTGGATTGAAATGCTGATGTATTTGGCGGAATACTGGAGATTACAGGGTCGTCCCCCTCGCGGGGACGTGGATTGAAATCATTACCGCCTGCCGCTCTTCTATCCGGTCAACGCGTCGTCCCCCTCGCGGGGACGTGGATTGAAATCTTAATCTGCTTATCAATCAGCGCCACCGGCTTGGTCGTCCCCCTCGCGGGGACGTGGATTGAAATCATAGGGCGCGGTACTGTTTGATAAAACGGGTGTCGTCCCCCTCGCGGGGACGTGGATTGAAATAACGAACCCTCATCGACGTCGCCCGCTGGGTGCTGTCGTCCCCCTCGCGGGGACGTGGATTGAAATGCCACCGTAAACGGATACCATACACAGCTTACCACGTCGTCCCCCTCGCGGGGACGTGGATTGAAATTCCTCATTTGCATAAGCGGCCGTCCCTGATGTGCGTCGTCCCCCTCGCGGGGACGTGGATTGAAATTCCTCATTTGCATAAGCGGCCGTCCCTGATGTGCTGTCGTCCCCCTCGCGGGGACGTGGATTGAAATTTACAGGTCAGCTCCGTGACTACCGCTACATGCAGTCGTCCCCCTCGCGGGGACGTGGATTGAAATATCCCTGATGACCGTCTCACCGATGAAGAACTCTGTCGTCCCCCTCGCGGGGACGTGGATTGAAATTCGGTCGTCGGCGAATTCGTTGTCGAGGGACATTTGTCGTCCCCCTCGCGGGGACGTGGATTGAAATGCCCTGCACACTACCAATCGTATCAGCGGCCCGTCGTCCCCCTCGCGGGGACGTGGATTGAAATCCATCAACCGCCCTTGCTGATATTACGTCCTTTGTCGTCCCCCTCGCGGGGACGTGGATTGAAATAGCTATCATATGTTCGGGATGAACCTTTCCCAGCGTCGTCCCCCTCGCGGGGACGTGGATTGAAATGGTACATCGTGTTTCAGGACTAAAAGCAAATATGGTCGTCCCCCTCGCGGGGACGTGGATTGAAATAAATTCTGCGGTACCATGTGACGTAGGAGATCCCTGTCGTCCCCCTCGCGGGGACGTGGATTGAAATCGTTATAGCGAGATGCAATGATAGACCTGCTCGACGTCGTCCCCCTCGCGGGGACGTGGATTGAAATCCAAACCTGCTCCACCTGTACAACGCCGTCTACTCGTCGTCCCCCTCGCGGGGACGTGGATTGAAATAATTAACCGCCGTAGTCCCAATCCCAGTCAGCGTCGTCCCCCTCGCGGGGACGTGGATTGAAATCTCATCCTATCCAGACTCACAGGTCAATGACCTAGTCGTCCCCCTCGCGGGGACGTGGATTGAAATGCCCCGATGGAGGAAACCCCGGCGCGTAACAAACGTCGTCCCCCTCGCGGGGACGTGGATTGAAATCTTTACATGGCTGTCACAATTTCAGCTAGGCCTCGGTCGTCCCCCTCGCGGGGACGTGGATTGAAATCGCTTTGGTCTAACTCTAATCGATAGCGGTAATTAGTCGTCCCCCTCGCGGGGACGTGGATTGAAATAATCAGGTTTCCGAGGTCGTACAGGATTTTTTCGTCGTCCCCCTCGCGGGGACGTGGATTGAAATATGAGTAAATATATAGATGATTTAATATTTGACGTCGTCCCCCTCGCGGGGACGTGGATTGAAATGTAGGACATTTTTTTTGTTACACACAAGATTATGTGTCGTCCCCCTCCCGCCCCTTATAAAATTCAAATGCATCATCCCCTCCACATCCCACCAGAAAACCTTATCCCCAATTCCCCTCCCGCACGAAAATAAAAAAACAGATCGCACAAACACACATTTTGTGGTATAATCACCATAAACGCAATATACGCGGCAAGAAATCAGGGAGAAAACCGAATGATGAAGATGAAACGAGTATTGCTGAAGCTGAGCGGCGAGGCTCTGGCGGGCGAAAAGAAAAACGGCTTTGACGAGGCCACGGTGACAGAGGTTGCCAGGCA
This sequence comes from Clostridiaceae bacterium, assembly GCA_910575795.1. Lineage (GTDB taxonomy): Bacteria > Bacillota > Clostridia > Lachnospirales > Lachnospiraceae > Otoolea > Otoolea muris. The sequence goes on from CAJTGE010000013.1 coordinate 69,784, forward strand.
GGTAAAGAAAGCGGCGGACAGCGGAACTGAGATTGGCGTCGTGATTGGCGGCGGCAATTTCTGGAGAGGGCGCGACAGCAGCGCGATCGACCGCACGAGGGCGGATCAGATCGGGATGCTGGCCACGGTGATGAACTGCATTTACGTATCAGAGATTTTCAGGAGCGTGGGGATGAAGACGCAGATCCTCACCCCTTTTGAGTGCGGAACTATGACCAAGCTGTTTTCCAAGGACAGGGCCAACAAATATTTTGAAAAGGGTATCATCGTATTTTTTGCCGGCGGGACAGGCCATCCATATTTCTCAACGGATACCGGGGCGGCGCTGCGGGCGATTGAGATGGAGGCGGACTGCATCCTTCTGGCCAAGGCAGTGGACGGCGTATACGACAGCGATCCGAAGCTCAACCCGGATGCCAGGAAGTATGATACGATCTCCATCCAGGAGGTCATTGACAGGAAGCTGGCCGTGGTGGATCTGACGGCTTCGATCATGTGCATGGAGAACCATGTGCAGATGGCTGTGTTCAGCCTCACAGAAAAGGACGGTATTGTAAACGCGATGCAGGGAAAAATAAATGGTACAATCGTTACCGCATAAGAGGAGGTTTCATGATGGAGGAGAAGATTAAGGTTTACGAAGAGAAGATGAATAAGTCCTATGATGCGCTGCAGAATGAGTATTCATCGATCCGCGCGGGACGGGCGAACCCGCATGTGCTGGATAAGCTGAGAGTGGACTATTACGGGTCCCCCACGCCTCTTCAGCAGGTGGGCAATATCTCCGTGCCGGAGCCAAGGATGCTGTTAATCCAGCCCTGGGACAAGAGCCTGATAAAGCCGATCGAGAAGGCCATCCTGACCTCGGATCTGGGGATCAACCCGAACAATGACGGGAGCGCGATCCGCCTTATTTTCCCGGAGCTCACGGAGGAGAGAAGAAAAGAGCTGGCAAAGGACGTGAAGAAAAAGGGCGAGAACGCAAAGGTGGCGATCCGCAATATCCGCCGTGATGCGAATGAGACCATCAAAAAGATGGAGAAGGCCGGAGAGATTTCCGAGGACGATCAGGAGCTGGCAGAGGATAAGATCCAAAAGCTGACGGATAAGATGATTGCGAAGATCGATAAAGCGGTGGAAGCGAAGACGCAGGAGATTATGACCGTATAATTCAGCTGCTCTGCAGCGCTATAAAAGATACCCCGTTGCTTGCAGCGGGGTTGTTGACTTTACGTTGGAGGAACATCGGATGGAAAACGAGGGAAGCAATTTAAAGATGCCGCGCCATATTGCGCTGATTTTGGACGGAAACGGGCGCTGGGCGAAGAAGAGGGGGCTGCCGAGGACGGCCGGTCACAAGCAGGGCTGCGTGACGCTGGAGCAGATCGTGGAGGACGCGGCCAGGCTGGGCGTGGGCTATCTGACTGTGTACGGCTTTTCAACGGAAAACTGGAAGCGTTCCGCCGAGGAGGTCGGGGCCCTGATGCAGCTCTTCCGTTTTTATTTAAAGCGCCTGATAAAGGTGGCGGCGGATAACAATGTGAGGGTGAAGATGATCGGGGACCGCACGCGCTTTGACCGGGATATCATTGAGGGCCTGGATCGCGTGGAAGAAAAGACAAAGGACAATACGGGCATGACCTTTGTGATTGCCGTCAATTACGGCGGCAGGGATGATATCACGAGGGCGGTCCGCCGGATGATGGAGGCGTGCAGGGAAAATGCCCTGGCGGCGGGGGACGTGACAGAGGATACGGTCGCGTCGTATCTGGATACGGCCGGGATTCCGGATCCGGATCTGCTGATCCGCACCAGCGGGGAGCTGCGCCTGTCGAATTATCTCCTGTGGCAGCTTGCATACAGTGAGATTTATATTACGGACTGTTTATGGCCCGATTTCAGCAAAGAAGAGCTTTTAAAGGCCGTCGCGCAGTATAATCAAAGGGAACGGCGCTTTGGTGGCGTGTGAGAATGTACTAATACAGCAAAAGGCGGCAGGCGTTGGCTTAGATGCCAAGTGATGCCCTGCGGACATTTCGGTACGATCCGGAAAACGGGACGGTTGCGCCCGCGAAACTATGGCGGAAATGGAGACAGGATGGAACAGGGAGGTGGGCCATGTTCAGGACAAGGCTGATAAGTGGGATTGTGCTGGTAGCGCTGGCTGTCATACTGATGACGACAGGGGGAATGCTCCTTTACTGCGTGACAGCAGGAATTTCCCTGATTGGGATGTTTGAGTTGTACCGCGTGATGAAAATCGAGAAAAAGCCTCTGGGGTTGGCGGGCTATCTGGCCTGTGCGTCGTATTATGGGATCGTGTGGTTTGAGGGGGAGCGCTATGTGACGCTGCTGGCGATCGCGGCTCTGATGCTGCTTATGACGATCTATGTGTTTACATTTCCCCAATACACCACCGAACAGGTGACGACGGCGTTTTTCGGGATTTTTTACCTGGGGATTATGCTTTCCTATCTGTATCAGGTGCGGGAAATGCCGGACGGGCGTTATCTGGCGTGGCTGATTTTTTTGAGCTCCTGGGGCTGTGATACGTGCGCCTACTGCGCCGGGATGCTGTTTGGAAAGCATAAGCTGGCGCCGGTTTTAAGCCCTAAAAAGTCGGTGGAGGGGGCCGTGGGCGGCGTGGCCGGAGCGGCGCTCCTGGGCTTTTTGTTTGCGTCTGTTTTCGGAGAGCAGATGGCCGAGGTCCAGAATCCGCAGGCAGCCTGCGCCATTGCCTGTGCGATTGCGGCTGTGATTTCGCAGATCGGCGATTTGGCGGCGTCGGCGATCAAGCGCAACCATGATGTCAAGGATTACGGGAACTTAATTCCCGGCCACGGCGGAGTGCTGGATCGGTTTGACAGTATGATTTTTACGGCCCCGGCTATCTATTTTGCCGTAACATTTCTGCGGTGACGCTGTTTTGACGGCGGTCTGTGCGGACGCGTGATATGGCGGAGCCCGGGACGGAAGCTGAGGAGAAGACGATGAGGAAAATTGCGATTTTAGGTTCTACGGGTTCGATCGGAACACAGACATTGGACGTGGTCCGGGCGAATAAAGATATAGAGGTAAGGGCGCTGGCAGCGGGAAGCAATATCCGCCTTCTGGAGGAGCAGATCCGGGAATTTCACCCGCAGCTTGCGGCTGTCTGGGAGGAAGAGCGGGCAAAGGAGCTTGCGCTCCGGGTGCGTGACATGGATGTCCGGGTGGTTTCAGGGATGGAGGGCCTTCTGGAGCTGGCTGTTATGCCCGGGTATGAGATTCTGGTCACGGCCATTGTGGGCATGATCGGCATCCGTCCCACGATGGCGGCCATGGAGGCCGGAAAGGATATCGCGCTGGCCAATAAGGAGACGCTGGTGACGGCCGGCCACCTGATTATGCCGCTTGCCCAAAAAATGGGTGTGCAGATCCTCCCGGTGGACAGCGAGCACAGCGCGATTTTTCAAAGCCTGAACGGAGAGCGCCAGAACCGGCTCCACAAAATCCTTCTCACCGCGTCCGGCGGCCCGTTCCGGGGGCGGACCAGGGAGGAGCTGAGGACGATCCGGGTAGAGGATGCCTTAAAGCACCCCAACTGGAGTATGGGAAGGAAAATCACGATTGACAGCTCAACCATGGTGAACAAGGGCCTGGAGGTGATGGAGGCGCGCTGGCTGTTCGGCGTTTCCATGGATCAGGTGCAGGTGGTGGTGCAGCCGCAGAGTGTGATCCATTCCATGGTGGAGTTTGAGGACGGGGCTGTGATCGCCCAGCTCGGGACGCCGGATATGAAGCTGCCGATCCAGTATGCGCTGTATTACCCGGAACGAAGGTTTTTGGCCGGAGAGCGGTTAGATTTTGCGAAACTTGGGCAGATTACCTTTGAGGCCCCGGATATGGTGAATTTTGAAGGGCTTGCCCTGGCGTATGAGGCGGGGCGCGCAGGCGGCACGCTGCCGGCCGTGTTCAACGCGGCCAATGAGCGGGCGGTGGAGAAATTTTTAAACCGGGAAATCGGGTATCTTTCCATCACGGAGATGATCCGGGCGTCCATGGAGCATCACCGGGTGATTCCCGGCCCGTCGGTGGATGAGATCCTGGCTGCAGAGCAGGAGACGTATGACTTTATAGAGAGCAGGTGGTAGATTGAGTTTAATCGCAGCAATCCTTGTGTTTGGCCTGATTATCCTTTTCCATGAATTCGGCCACTTCCTGATGGCAAAACGGGGCGGTATCGGCGTCGTGGAGTTTTCGTTAGGAATGGGCCCGCGGCTGTTCAGCGTGGTAAAGGGCGGCACGCGCTATTCACTGAAGGCGTTTCCGTTCGGCGGATCGTGCATGATGCTGGGTGAAGACCTGGATTTGGAGGAAGACACAGAGCAGGACGGGGACAAATGGGCGTCCGGGAGCCGGGAATCTGCGAAAGATGCGCAGAGCCGTGAGGCGTCCGGGAGCCGGGAGAGCCGGCTTGACCGTAAAAACGCGGTGCGCCAGGAGAATCAGCCCGGCCGTGAAAACACAGTGCGTCAGGCGCATCCGGAGTGCCGCGGGACGTTTTTTAACGATACCCCGGCCTGGACCCGGTTCCTGGTCATCGCAGGCGGACCTCTGTTTAACTTTATCCTGGCCTTCCTCGGCGCATGCTTTATCATCAGCGCCGTCGGCTATGAGCCCACGGACGTTTACAGCGTGACAAAAGGCTATCCGGCCGAGGCGGCCGGTATCCGGGCCGGGGATGTGATTACGCACATCAATGGGAAGCGGATGCATAATTACGGCGATATCCTGAATTATATCAGCTTTCACCCGGGCCGGACGCTGACCATTGCATTCCGGCGCGGCCAGGAGAAGCAGACAGCAGTGATCGAGCCGAAGTTTTCTGAGGAATACGGAAGATACCTGATCGGGCTCAGCTATGGCGGACGCCGCAGATCAGAATCGCTGTTTACAACGGCAAAATATGGCTATTATGAGCTCTGCTACTGGGTGGACACTACCTTTGAGAGCCTGAAAATGATTGTCCGCCGCCAGGTGGGCGCAAACGACATCGCCGGCCCGGTGCGGATCGTCTCCATGCTGGACAATACGGTCAAGGAAAGCCGTGAGTTTGGCCTCATGGCCGTGCTGCTGAACCTGACGAACATGTGTGTGCTTTTGAGCGTAAATTTAGGCGTCATGAACCTGCTCCCGATCCCGGCGCTGGACGGGGGACGGCTCGTTTTCATCCTTCTGGAGGCGCTTCGCGGGCGTCCGGTTGACCGGGAGAAGGAAGGGATGATCCATATGGCGGGGATGGCGGTTCTGATGGTTTTGATGGTGCTGATTTTGTTTAATGATATTCGGAATATGCTGTAAAGTAACCAAATATACCCCGCGTTTCGACACATCCGTTTCATCCGGATCAGGAGATATTATGACAAACAGAAATGAAACAAAAGAAATCCGCATTGGGAACCGCATAATTGGCGGCGGACATCCAATCCTGATTCAATCCATGTGCAACACAAAAACCGACGACGCAGAGGCGACTACGGCGCAGATCCTCGCCTTGGAGCGCGCCGGCTGCGATATCATCCGCGTGGCGGTCCCGGATATGGAGGCCGCCATGGCTATCAGGGAGATAAAGAGAGCGATCCACATCCCGCTGGTCGCGGACATCCATTTTGATTACCGCCTGGCGATTGCCGCGATTGAGTGCGGGGCGGATAAGATCCGCATCAATCCCGGGAATATCGGCGCGCGCGAGCGCGTGAAGGCCGTGGTGGACAAGGCGGAGGAATATGGGATTCCCATCCGGATCGGCGTGAACAGCGGTTCCCTGGAAAAAAATCTGATTGAGAAATATGGCAGGGTGACGGCAGAGGGGCTCGTGGAGAGCGCGCTTGACAAGGCGGCGATGGTGGAGCAAATGGGCTATGATAACCTGGTGCTGAGTATCAAGTCATCGGATGTTTTGATGTGCGTACGGGCTCATGAGCTGCTCGCGGAGAAGACCAGATATCCGCTTCATGTGGGCATTACGGAGGCAGGAACCGTGATTTCGGGAAATATCAAGTCAGCCGTGGGCTTAAGCCTGATTCTGGGGCAGGGTCTCGGAGACACGATCCGCATTTCCCTGACCGGGGATCCGGTGGAGGAGATTAAATCGGCAAAGCTCATTTTGCGCACATTGGGGCTTAGGAATGGCGGCGTTGAGGTAGTGTCCTGCCCCACCTGCGGCCGGACGAAAATTGACCTCATCGGGCTGGCGAACCAGGTGGAAACCATGGTACAGGAATATCCGCTGGACGTAAAGGTCGCGGTTATGGGCTGCGTGGTAAACGGGCCGGGCGAGGCCAGGGAGGCGGATTTTGGCATTGCGGGCGGCATGGGAGAGGGAATTCTCTTCCGAAAGGGAGAAGCAGTGAAAAAGGTTCCGGAAGGGGAGCTGCTGGCAGAACTCAAAAAGGAACTCGATCGCTGTCTTGCAAATGGAGAGCCGGTTTCCGGGTGAGGCGGCTGCCTGCTTCATTTATCATTTACGGAAAAGGGCGTCCCTCTCACAACTAATCCCCCATCCAGGAAAGGAGCAGAGTACAGTGAAAACATTTCCAGAGGTATTTCCTGATTTACATATCGCGGAACATGTGCGCGGGCTTTTGGAGATGGTACAGGTAGAGCGCGTCTCCACCACAAGGGACCGGAGCGTGATCCGCATCTACATCGACAGCCCGAGACTGATGCACAAGCAAAACATTTACAAGCTGGAAGAGGGCATCCGGGATCAGCTTTTTCCGGGAAAACGGGTGGCAATCCGTATTCAGGAGAAATACCATCTCTCCAGCCAGTATACGCCGGAAAAGCTTCTGGAAGCCTACCGGGACAGCATTTTGCTGGAACTGCGGGGCTACAGCATCCTTCTCTACAACATGTTCCGCCATGGCGTCTTCCTTTTTAAAGAAGAGGGCCTTCTGGAGCTGACAGTGGAGGACACGGCGCTTTCCAGGGATAAGGCCCCGGAGTTAAAACGGATTCTGGAGAAAATCTTTACCGAGCGCTGTAATGTCCCCTTAAGTGTCGAGATGGCCTACCGTCCGGTTGAGCGCAGAAAGCGGACAGAGGACATGGAAGGAGAGATGATCCGCTTTCCTGTTCCCGGAGCCGCGGCGGCGCAGGACACGGGAGCCGGGCCGGAGGCGGGCGATATGGGAGAACAAAGCGGCTGGAGAGAGCAGGCCGCCGCCGGCGCTGAGAATGCCTGGGGGGCGCAGGCAGGGACGGCCGCAGAAGGGGATGTACCCTGGAACGCAGAAGTAGCCGGAGCGGAGGCCGTGTATCCATATCCGGCCCAGGCGGCTGAAACTTTCATATCCGGCCCAGGCGAAATGAAACATTCATCTGATGGAAAGATTCATTCATCCGGCGGAAAAGTTTCAAAAAACCATTCTAAAGATAAGCTGGAAAAAACGAAAAACAACCCGTCTAATGCAAAAAATATTACATATAATGCAAAAAATATTTCAAACAATACGGGGAACAACTCTTCCGCTCCGGGCGCAAAAGGCGGCCGCAGGGAGTATGGCCGTTTCGGGCAGTATAAAAAAGCGGATCATCCGGATGTGCTGTACGGCCGTGACTTTGACGGGGAGGCGGTGGAGCTGGATAAGCTGGAGGGAGAGATCGGGACGGTTGTGATCCGTGGGAAGATCCTTTCCTCCGAGTGCCGGGAGCTGCGCAGCGGCAATACGCTCTTTATGTGCAATATCAGCGATTTTACGGACACCATTACCGTGAAGATTTTCGCTAGGGAGGAGGCGGTGGAGGATCTGAAGGAGGCCACGAAGGCGGGCCGGTTTGTGCGCGTCAAGGGGGTGGCCAATCTTGACCGCTTCGACGGGGAGCTGACCATCGGATCGGTTTCGGGCATTAAAACGTGTGAGGATTTCACGGACCGCCGTATGGACAACAGTCCGGTCAAGCGGGTGGAGCTTCACTGTCATACGAAAATGAGCGATATGGACGGCGTGTCTGAGGTAAAGGATCTCATAAAGCGCGCAAAAGAGTGGGGCATGGACGCGATCGCGGTGACAGATCACGGCTGTGTCCAGGCGTTCCCGGACGCCGGCCACGCGGTAGATAAGGACGAGGATTTTAAGGTGCTCTACGGTGTGGAGGGCTATCTGGTTGACGATATGAAGGAGCTGGTCAGCCACGGACAGGGCCAATCCCTGGACTCGGTGTGCGTGGTATTTGATATTGAGACCACGGGCTTCAGCCCTTTGAAGAATCAGATTATCGAGATCGGCGCGGTGCGGGTGGAGGGCGGCCGGATAACGGACCGTTTCAGCTCCTTTGTCAATCCCAGGACGCCGATTCCCTATGAAATCGAGGACCTGACGGGCATCAACGACAGCATGGTCCTCGACGCGCCGGATATTGAGACGGTATTGCCCCGGTTTCTCGCGTTCTGTGAGGACGCGGTGATGGTTGCCCACAACGCCTCCTTTGATGTCAGCTTCATCAAGGAGCAGGCAAAGCGGCAGGGTCTTGTATTTGAGCCCACGGTCCTCGATACGGTGAGCCTGGCGAGGCTCTTGCTGCCGAATTTAAACCGGTTTAAGCTGGACACGGTGGCAAAAGAGCTGCGCATTTCTTTGCAGAACCACCACCGGGCGGTGGACGACGCGGGCGCGACGGCGGAGATCTTTGTCCGTTTTATCGCCATGCTGAAGGCGCGGGGCATTGAGGATGTGACGGCTTTAAACGCCCAGAGCAAAATGACCGTGGACATGATCCGCAAGATGCCGACGTACCATATCATTATCCTGGCAAAGAATGATACGGGGCGGATTAATCTGTACCGCCTTGTGTCGGAATCGAACTTAACATACTATGCCAAGCGGCCGAGAATCCCCAAAAGCCTTCTTACCGAGTACCGGGAGGGGCTGATTCTTGGCTCCGCGTGCGAGGCGGGGGAGCTCTTTCAGGCGATCGTGCGCGGCGTGCCGGAGGCGGAGCTGCACGATATCGTAAATTTTTATGATTATCTCGAAATCCAGCCCTTGGGGAACAATGAATTTATGCTGCGCGACGAGAAGAGCCCGGTGAGCAGCACAGAGGATCTGATGGATTTGAACCGGCGGGTGATAAGCCTCGGCGATCAGTACAATAAGCCGGTCTGCGCCACCTGCGACGTCCATTTCCTTGATCCGGCGGATGAGGTGTACCGGAGGATCATCATGTCCAGCAAGGGGTTTAAGGACGCGGACAACCAGGCGCCCTTATACCTTCGCACCACAGAAGAGATGCTGCGCGAGTTTGAGTATCTGGGGAGCGATAAGGCCGGGGAGGTCGTGATCACGAATACGAGGAAGATTGCGGCCATGTGCGAGCCGATCTCTCCGGTGCGGCCGGACAAATGCCCTCCGGTTATCCCGAATTCGGATGAGACGTTGCGTACCATCTGCTATAACCGGGCGCATGAGATGTACGGGGAGGAGCTGCCGAAGATTGTGGTGGACCGCCTTGAACGGGAGCTGAATTCCATCATCTCCAACGGCTTTGCGGTGATGTACATCATCGCCCAGAAGCTGGTTTGGAAGTCAAATGAGGACGGCTATCTGGTAGGTTCCCGCGGCTCCGTGGGCTCGTCGCTGGCGGCCACCATGTCCGGTATCACGGAGGTAAACCCCTTAAGCCCCCATTACTACTGCCCAAACTGCCATTTCTATGACTTTGATTCCGAGGAGGTGCGGCAGTTTTCCGGCATGGCCGGCTGCGATATGCCGGACCGGCTCTGCCCGGTGTGCGGCAAACCTCTTAAAAAGGATGGATTTGATATCCCGTTTGAGACGTTCCTGGGCTTTAAGGGCGACAAGGAGCCGGATATTGACTTGAATTTCTCCGGAGAATACCAGAGCCGGGCGCACAGCTATACCGAGGTGATTTTCGGAAAAGGCCAGACCTTCCGGGCCGGGACGATAGGCACGCTGGCAGATAAGACGGCCTACGGCTATGTGGCGCATTACTATGAGGATAAGGGCATCCACAAAAGGCGGTGCGAGATTGAGCGCATCCTGGCCGGCTGCGTGGGGGTCAGGAGAACCACGGGACAGCACCCGGGCGGGATCATCGTGCTTCCCCTGGGCGAAGAGATCTTTTCCTTTACGCCGGTGCAGCACCCGGCGGATGATATGTCGTCCCGCACGGTGACGACGCATTTTGACTACCACTCCATTGACCATAACCTCTTAAAGCTCGATATCCTGGGACACGATGATCCGACCATGATCCGCATGCTGCAGGATCTGACCGGGCAGGATCCAAAGGAGTTTCCGCTGGATTCCAAGGAGGTCATGAGCCTGTTCCAGAACACGCAGGCCCTGGGAATCACGCCCGAGGACATCGGCGGCTGCAAGCTGGGCGCGCTCGGGATTCCGGAGTTTGGCACGGATTTCGCCATGCAGATGTTAATTGACGCCCAGCCGAAGTACCTGTCGGATCTGGTGCGCATCGCGGGCCTGGCGCACGGGACGGATGTGTGGCTGGGAAATGCAAAGGATTTGATTCTGAGCGGCCAGGCGACCATCCAGACCGCGATTTGCTGCCGCGACGATATCATGGTGTACTTAATCCATATGGGCCTGGAGGAGGGCTTATCCTTTACCATCATGGAGAGCGTCCGCAAGGGCAAGGGCTTAAAGCCGGAATGGATTGAGGAGATGACAGGGCACGGCGTGCCTCAGTGGTACATTGATTCGTGCCAGAAGATCAAATATATGTTCCCCAAGGCGCACGCGGCCGCGTATGTGATGATGGCCTGGCGCGTGGCGTACTGCAAGGTGTTTTACCCCCTGGCTTACTACGCCGCCTATTTCAGCATCCGCGCCAACGGTTTTTCCTATGCGCTGATGTGCCAGGGGCGCGACCGCCTGGAACACCATCTGGCGGATTATAAAAGCCGCCTGGATTCCCTCTCTAAAAAGGAGCAGGACGTCCTGCGCGATATGCGCATTGTGCAGGAAATGTATGCCAGGGGCTTTGAGTTTATCCCGATTGATATCTACAGGGCGCAGTCCAGAAACTTCCAGATCATGGACGGGAAGCTGATGCCCTCCCTTGGCAGCATAGACGGCCTGGGGGAAAAGGCGGCTGATGCCGTTGTATTCGCGGCGGCAAAAGGTCCGTTCCTGTCAAAGGAAGATTTTATCAACCGGACCAAGGTGACGAAAACGGTCTGTGATCTGATGGCGGATCTGGGGCTGCTCGCCGGGCTCCCGGAGAGCAACCAGCTCTCGCTGTTTGATATGATGGGATAAAAGAATGCTGTTTATACGCAGTTTGACAGATCGTATGCAGCCGTTCGGATGGGGGAGTCTTCCCGCCCGCCGCCTGAACGGCTATTGTATTGCAGGAGGGATGAGTAATGAGCGTATATGACTTTACGACAGCGCCGCGGCGCGACATGGACGAGGCGCTGAAATGGAAGATCATGAAAGAAAAAAAGCCGGGCGTCCGGGAGGGGATCGTTCCCTTTTCCATCGCCGATATGGAGTTTGCCAATCCCCCGGAGATCCGGGAGGGGCTGTCGGAATATATACAGACCGCCGTGCTGGGCTATCAGACCGCAGGCCCCTCGTTTTATGAGGCGGTGGGGAGCTGGACAAAGCGCCGCTACGGCCGCGCGATCCGGCCGGAATGGCTCATCACAACGCCGGGCGTGGTCAACGCGCTGTTTCACGCGGCAGCGGCGTTTGCAGAGGAGGGCGAGGGCGTGATCATCATGCCTCCGGTCTATCCGCCGTTCTACAAGGCCGTGGAAAAGACGGGCCGCCGCCTGGTCCGCTGCCCGTTACTGGAGGAGGACGGGCGTTACGTCATAGATTATGAAAAAATGGAGGAGCTGGCGGCGCGGGAGGAGAATAAAGTCCTTCTGTTTTGTAGCCCGCACAACCCAACCGGGCGTGTCTGGAGCAGGGAGGAGCTTGAACGGCTGGGAGAGATCTGCCTGCGCCACGGAGTATTCATCATTTCCGATGAGATCCACTGCGATCTCATCATGCCGGGACATGCCTTCACCTCCTTTGCCGCGATTTCCGGGGAGCTGGAGAGGAATACCATGACCTGTATCTCGCCCAGCAAGACCTTCAACCTGGCCGGCCTGGAAACAAGCATTGTTATCGTGCCGGATCCGGAGCGGATGCGGGCCTTAAAGCGCCGGATGGCCTGCGCCGGACAGGAAGGGCGGGTGAATGCCCTTGGATATAAGGCGTGCGAGATCGCCTATACCCGTTGCGACGAATGGCTTTCACAGGCATTGGAAGTGATTTATGAAAACCATCTGGCGCTGAAGGCATTTCTCGGGGAACGCTGTCCGCAGATACGGGTCTTCCCACTGGAGGGGACATATTTACAGTGGATGGATCTGCGCGCGCTTGGATGGACGAAGGAGGAGCAGGAGCGGCGGATGGTGGAAGCGGATCTGTTCCTGGATGAGGGGTACATCTTCGGGCCGGAAGGGGAAGGCTTTGAGCGGCTCAACCTGGCATGCCCGAAGCAGATCCTCATGGAGGCGCTTGAAAGGCTGGCCGGGGCAGTAGGCCGGGGCGGCTGAGTAATTTGGATGGAGGCTGGCGGGGCAGCCGTTTAAGCAGTATGAACTGTTGCGCTGCCGGACACAGCCCGGCAAAATGTAAAGGACAGATTGACACAGCCAGACTGATACGATATAGTATGAATATACTTGGAGAGGTGTAGGAGTAACTGTGAAAATGTTTGAGCCGTTACGAAAGGAGATACGCCATGACGGAAGTAGAAAGACTGATACTGGACAAACTGGATGGTCTGGCTCAGGAGATCGGGGAGACAAAGGGGGAAGCAACGCAGGCGCGCGAGGCGGCTGAGCAGGCGCGTGAGGAAGCAGCACAGGCGCGTGAGACGTCTGAACAGGCGCGCGAGGCGGCTGAGCAGGCGCGTGAGGAAGCAGCACAGGCGCGTGAGACGTCTGAACAGGCGCGTGAGGCGGCTGAGCAGGCGCGTGAGGAAGCAGCGCAGGCGCGTGAGACGTCTAAACAGGCGCGTGAGGCGGCTGAGCAGGCGCGTGGGGAAGCAGCACAGGCGCGTGAGACGGCTGAGCAGGCGCGTGAGGCGGCTGAGCAGGCGCGTGAGGAAGCAGCGCAGGCGAGTGAAGCGGCAACACAGGCCCATGAGACGGCGGTTAAAGCGGGCCAGGAAGCCAGGGAAGCGAAGAAGATTGCGCTGAGAACCCAGATGCTTCTTGAAAATGAAATCAGTTCAAAGATCGATGTAATAGGAGAAGGCCATGATTTCCTAAAAATGAGGCTGGAGGAGGCCCTGCAGATGGAAAGCAAACGCGAAAGGATGGAGCTGGAGATTTTGAATCTGAGCATGAAGGTAAAAGCAATCGAGCGCAGACTTGACGCGATGTAAGGGCGCCTTTGCCGCCAAACTGTAATCATTCAGATAACCTGTGAACAGTTACGCCGGTTTCTTAAGACATGAATAAAAAAATTTATTAGGTCTTTACAAATCAAAAAAAATGGTTTATAGTAAGGAGCATAATAACAAATAAAGCACAGAAGGCAATGAAGCCGCACAGCGGCCGATTTGTCTTCTTTTTTAAAAGGCAGTGAAGGAGACTCTGTTCCAAAGAATCCGACAGAAAGACGCGGTCACCGGCTGAGAGCCGCGTCAGGAGGGCAGGGGACAATAGGGAACACTCCGGAGCCGGACGGCTGAACCTGTCGCAGGCGGCAAATCTATTTGACGTTTGCATATTGAGAAATGTATAGGACGTTTCTGTAAGTAGGCCGCCACGTAGGTGCGCGTTAAGCATGAATGAGAGTGGAGAAAACGGATAACCGCATATAAGCGAGCCGCTGAAAAGGCGGTTTGCGGGCATATGGCGCGGCCTGTCTCTCCGAATGCGGGTGGTACCGCGGGAATATCCCGTCCCGGAATGTCGATTCGATGTTCCGGGATTTTTTATGCGCAGGGGTGCGTAAGGAAATTGGCAGCTTCGCTGTACGCGCTCCGCGCGCGGGTAGGGGTAGAGGGCTCTCCCCTGCTCGGTTGCACAGGCCCGCATAGGGAAGTTTGCTGCCCGGGCCGCGCGGTGAGAAGGGAAGGAGGAAAACACATGGATTTTTTGACAGGAAAAAGGGAAACCGGGGTTTTGGATTTGCAGGAACTGCTTTCAGAGGAAAAGGACGGCTGTGTGGTAAAGACGAACGGGGCGGTTTTGAGCATCCGTGACATGGGCGACATTGTATTTATTATTCTTCGGAAGCGGGACGGGATTCTGCAGGCTGTGATGGAGCGGGGCGCTGTAAATGAGGAGGCGCCGGCTCTCCGGGAAGAATGCTTTGTGGAGGCGGAGGGCAGGATTGTGAAGGAGGCGCGGGCGCCTCACGGCGTGGAGCTTAAGCTTACCTCCGTGCGGATTCTTTCCGCGCCGGAGGTCCCGATGCCAGTCGCTGTGTCAAAGTGGAAGCTGGGAGCTTCCCTGGAGGCCAGGCTGGATATGCGGCCCCTGACGCTCAGGAATCTGCGCGAGCGGGCGAGGTTTAAGGTACAGGAGGGCATTGCGCGGGCATTCCGCGAGTATCTCCAGGGCGAGGGCTTTACGGAGATACACACGCCCAAGATCGGGGCCAGGGGGGCGGAAGGCGGCGCGAACGTCTTTAAGCTTGAATACTTCCACCGGCCGGCTGTGCTGGCGCAGAGCCCGCAGTTTTATAAGCAGATGATGGTCGGCGTCTTTGACCGCGTGATGGAAATTGGCCCGGTGTTCCGGGCGGAGAAGCACAACACAAAGCGCCATTTAAACGAATATACCGGTCTGGATTTTGAGATGGGCTATATTGAGGACTTCAGGGATATTATGGCCATGGAGACGGGCTTTTTGCAGCATATGACCGCGCTTTTAAAGGCGGAATACGGCGCGGAGCTGTCCCTCCTGCATGTTGAACTTCCGGACACGGCCCGGATTCCGGCGGTTCCGTTTTCCGAGGCCAAAAGGCTGGTTTCCGAGGCGTACCACACGCAGATACGCAATCCGTATGACTTAGAGCCGGAGGAGGAACATCTGATCGGGCGCTATTTTAAGGAAAAATACAATGCGGATTTCGTGTTTGTGACGCATTATCCGTCCAAAAAACGGCCGTTCTACGCCATGGATGACCCGGCGGATCCGACGTATACTTTGAGTTTTGATCTGCTGTTCCGTGGCTTGGAGGTGACGACAGGCGGCCAGCGGATCCATGCGTATACAGAGCTGATGGATAAGATCAGACGGCGCGGCATGGACACAGAGGGCATGGAGGACTATCTGAGCGCGTTCCGGCACGGCATGCCGCCCCACGGCGGCCTGGGGATCGGGCTGGAGCGCATGGCCATGCAGCTTTTGGGAGAGGAAAATGTGAGGGAAGCCTCGCTGTTCCCAAGGGATTTAAGCCGTCTGGTTCCCTAGAGCGTGTTTGAAAATTCATTCCTGGCATCTGCACGCCCCACTTCGCGGTATATTTGTGCCAAATTCACTTAACGTAGCCCACTACGCCGCGTTCATTTGGCACAAATCTCCCACAAAGTGGCACGCACAGCTGCCAGAAAGCAATTTTCAAACACGCTCTCTAGACAACATTGCATTACGCGGCGTATTTGCGCCCGGGAAAGGAGCAAAAAATGGCGGTAACGATTGATGATGAGATGATTGAATATGTGGGAATCCTCGCAAAGCTTTCCCTCTCAGAAGAGGAGCGGGAAGCGGCGAAGAAGGATATGGGGCGGATGCTTACGTATATCGACATGCTAAATGAGCTGGACACAGAGGGGGTCGCGCCCATGTCGCATGTATTTTCCATCCAAAATGTGTTCCGTGAGGATGAGGTGACAAACAGCGACGCGTCGGAGCAGATGCTGGCGAATGCGCCGCAGAAGAAGGACTGCCAGTATAAAGTTCCGCGCACCGTAGAATAGCGGGAAGGAGGTTGGATGAATATGCAGGATATTGCACAGATGACAGCACTGGAGCTGGGAAAGAAGATACAGGAAAGAGAGGTGTCCGCCGAGGAGGCGGTGAGGGCGTGCCTTACACAGATACAGAGGGAGGAAACGCAGATCCACGCCTTTGTGAGCATTGAGGAGGAAAAGGCCCTCGCCCGGGCAAGACAGGTCCAAAAGCAGATCGACAGCGGCGCGCTCGCCGGCCCTCTGGCGGGCGTGCCGGCGGCAGTGAAGGATAATATCTGCACCGAGGGCATGAGGACGACGTGCAGCTCGCGGATCCTGTCGGATTTTGTGCCGGCGTACTCCGCGGAGGCGGTCGCGCGCCTTGAGGCTGCCGGGGCCGTGATTCTCGGAAAGACAAATATGGATGAGTTTGCTATGGGCAGCACGACGGAGACCTCGTATTTCGGGCCCACGAAGAATCCCTGGAAACGGACGCATGTCCCGGGCGGATCCTCGGGCGGCTCGTGCGCGGCCGTGGCTGCCGGGGAGGCGTTTTATGCGCTTGGCTCCGATACGGGCGGCTCCATCCGCCAGCCGAGCTCCTTCTGCGGCGTGACGGGCATCAAGCCTACGTACGGGACCATTTCCCGCTACGGGCTGATCGCGTACGGCTCCTCCCTGGACCAGATCGGGCCTATTGCGCGGGATACGGCGGACTGCGCGGCCCTGCTGGAAATCCTGGCTTCTTATGACAAAAAAGACAGCACCTCCATCTGCAGGGAGGATTACCATTTCACAGAAGCCTTAACCGGGGAGGCAAAGGGCCTGCGGATCGGGATCCCGTCCGACTATCTGGGGCAGGGCCTGGACGAGGGTGTGAAAAAGGCCGTGCTGGCCGGCGCGGAGGGATTAAAGGAGCAGGGGGCCAGCGTGGAATACTTTGATCTGGGAATGGTTCCGTACGCGATCCCGGCCTACTATGTGATCGCCTCCGCGGAGGCCAGCTCCAACCTCTCGCGCTTTGACGGGATAAAATACGGTTACCGGGCCGGGGAGTATGAGGATCTGCACGAAATGTATAAAAAGACGCGTTCCGAGGGCTTTGGACCGGAGGTGAAGCGCCGCATCATGCTCGGCGCCTTTGTCCTGAGCTCCGGCTACTACGACGCCTACTATTTAAAAGCCCTGCGCGCCAAGGCGCTGATTAAAAAAGCCTTTGACAGGGCCTTTGAGCGGTTTGATATCATACTGGGCCCGGCCGCGCCGTCCACGGCCCCGGCGCTGGGGGAGAGCCTGCAGGATCCCATGAAAATGTACCTGGGCGATATTTATACCGTATCCGCCAACCTGGCGGGCCTGCCGGGCCTGTGCCTTCCGTGCGCGACGGACGAAGCGGGCCTTCCGGTGGGCATGCAGCTCATGGCAGACTGCTTCCAGGAGAAAAAGCTGTTCCGGGCCGCCTCTGCCTATGAAAAGATCCGGGGCAGATGGCGCCTGCCGATCAGGGATAAGGAGGGAATGTGACATGAGAAAGGAATATGAAACCATCATCGGCCTGGAGGTTCACGTAGAGCTGGCCACCCGCACAAAAATATTTTGCGGTTGTTCCACAGTTTTTGGCGGCGCGCCCAATACGCATACCTGTCCGGTTTGTACCGGCATGCCGGGTTCCCTCCCTGTACTCAACAGACAGGTGGTAGAGCTGGCGCTGCGCGTGGGCCTGGCCGCCAACTGCCAGATCAACCAGTTCTGTAAATTTGACCGCAAAAACTATTTTTACCCGGACAATCCGCAGAACTATCAGATCTCGCAGCTCTATCTGCCCATCTGCCGCGACGGCTTCATTGCCATCGGCACAGCGGGCGGGGAGAAACGGATCCGTATCCATGAGATCCACATGGAGGAGGACGCGGGAAAGCTGATTCATGATGAATGGGAGGACTGTTCCCTGGTCGATTACAACAGAAGCGGCGTTCCCCTGATTGAGATCGTATCCGAACCGGATATGCGAAACGCCGACGAGGTCATTTCCTATTTAGAGCGGCTGCGCCTGCTGATCCAGTATCTGGGCGCATCGGACTGCAAGCTTCAGGAGGGATCCATGCGCGCGGATGTCAACTTATCCGTGCGGGAAAAAGGCAGCGATGTCCTCGGCACGCGGACAGAGATGAAAAATTTGAACTCCTTTAAGGCCATTACCCGCGCTATAGAGGGCGAGACAAAACGCCAGATCGAGCGTCTGGAAGAGGGAAAGCCGGTTATCCAGGAGACAAGGCGATGGGATGACAACAAGGAATACTCGTATGCGATGCGCTCCAAGGAGGACGCAAAGGATTACCGCTATTTCCCGGATCCCGATCTGCCGCCGATTTACATTGACGACGCATGGCTGGAGGCTGTGAGGGGCCGAATTCCGGAGCTTGCGCCGGACAAAATGAGGCGTTATCAGGAGGAATACGGATTGTCCGAGTACGACAGCCGCCTTCTCACCGGCTCCAGGCAGACGGCGGAGCTGTTTGAAAAGACAACGGCTCTCTGTAAAAACGCGAAAAAGGCCGCCAACTGGCTGATCGGGGATGTCAGCCGCCTGATGAAGGAGCGCGGGATCGGGCCGGAAGACCTTGTGCTCTCGCCGGGACATCTGGCAAAGCTCATCACGCTGACCGGGGCGGGAAGGATAAACCTAAACACCGCCAGGGAGGTACTGGAGGCTGTTTTCGACGGGGACCGGGATCCGGAAGCGTATGTAAAGGAGCACGGACTTCTGATGGTCAATGACGACGAGGCGCTTGAAAAGGCGGTGGAGGCGGCCCTTAAGGCGAACCCGAAGACCGTGGAGGAGTACCGGGCCGGGAAGACCAAGGTCATGGGATTTCTGGTCGGGCAGGTTATGAAGGGGATGAAGGGGAAGGCGAATCCGGCTAAGGTCAATGAGATTTTGGCGGAGCGGCTGAAGGGGTGATATGTGTTTGGGGGAAGGTGTGTGGGAGGGCCGCCAGAGCCAGATATCGTATCCATAGGGAACCCCCGCTCCCGCTCAGAGAAAAGCGCAGCGGTACTAAGCTCGAAAAAAAACCGCTAGAGCGTGTTTGAAAATTCATTCCTGGCATCTGCACGCCCCACTTCGCGGTATATTCGTGCCAGATTCACTTAACATTGTCCGCGGGAATCAAAAACAGCAGCAGGGTATTGACAAACCATGGATTTGTGATTAAAATAAGTTTTAAGTTTCAACAAACTGTCAAAAAGCTGTGAAGGCGTCAGTAAGGCTTTACGTTTCTTACAGAGAGAGGGGATCACCGGCTGAAAGTCTCTTCAAGTTCAGGTAAAGCGCGAATTTCCCGCCGGAGCTGCATGGCTGAACACGGATCTGCGTATCCAGTAGGCTGTGACGGATCGTACACGTTACGTATAAGAAGAGCGCCTGTCCTTACGGGGCAGGAATCAGGGTGGTACCACGAGACAGACGTCCCGTCCCTTGCGAAGCAGGGGGACGGGATTTTTTTATGCGCAGGGGTGCGTAAGGAACTTAGCAGCTTTGCTGCAGGCGCCCCGCGCGCGGGCAGGGGAAGATGGCTCTTCCCTGCCCGATTGCACAGGCTCGTGCAGAGGAAAGATGCCGCCCCCAAACCATATTTTGCCGAATAAGGAGAAACCATGAAAGAGCAGTTGGAAAGAATCAGAGAAGAAGCGTTAAAACAGATTGAGGCTTCCGACGCGCTGGAGAAACTCAATGAGATCCGCGTCGCGTATCTTGGAAAAAAGGGCGAGCTGACCAGCGTGTTAAAGAGCATGAAAAACGTAGCCCCCGAGGATCGGCCCAGGGTTGGCCAGATGGTAAACGACGCGCGAGCGGCGATTGAAGCGCGCTTAGAGGAGACAAGGCTTGCCCTTGCCAGACGGGCAAGGCAGGAGCAGTTAAAGCGGGAGGTGATTGACGTCACGCTTCCGGCAAAGAAAAGCCGCGTGGGGCACAGCCATCCGAATACGATTGCCTTAAAAGAGGTGGAGCGCATCTTTGTGGGCATGGGCTATGAGGTGGTGGAAGGGCCTGAGATCGAGTATGATCTCTATAATTTTGAAAAATTAAACATTCCGGCCAACCATCCGGCCAAGGACGAGCAGGATACATTTTACATTAATAAAGACATTGTGCTGCGCACCCAGACCTCCCCGGTGCAGGCGCGCGTCATGGAGCAGGGGAAGCTCCCGATCCGCATGATCGCCCCGGGGCGCGTGTTCCGCTCCGACGAGGTGGACGCCACGCATTCCCCGTCCTTCCACCAGGTAGAGGGACTGGTGATTGACAAATGCATCACATTTTCCGATTTAAAGGGAACCCTCGCGGAGTTTGCAAGGGAGATGTTCGGGGAGGATACGCGGGTAAAATTCCGTCCGCATCATTTCCCCTTCACAGAGCCCAGCGCGGAGATGGATGTGAGCTGCTTTAAATGCGGCGGAAAGGGCTGCCGCTTCTGCAAAGGCTCCGGCTGGATCGAGATACTGGGCTGCGGCATGGTGCATCCCCATGTCCTGGAAATGTGCGGCATTGATCCGGAAAGCTACTCCGGCTTTGCCTTCGGCGTCGGCCTTGAGCGCATCGCCCTGCTGAAATATGAGATCGACGATATGAGGCTGCTGTACGAGAATGATATACGGTTTTTAACGCAGTTTTAGAGCTGCTGCAAAAGAAATGGAATGATACGGCAACACAGCGCCCGGAGCCGTTTACAGGCCCGGACGGCTGGAGAACCGTGCAAAAAGGCGAAAAGGAGCTATTTTATTATGAATACAGCATTATCATGGATCAAAGCATATGTCCCTGATTTGGATGTCACGCCCGAGGAATATACGGATGCGATGACGCTGACCGGGACAAAGGTAGAGGGCTGCGAGCGCCTGGACAAAAATCTGGAACGCATCGTGGCCGGCCGGATCGAGCGCATCGAGCGCCATCCCGACGCGGATAAGCTGATCGTCTGCCAGGTGGACATCGGAAATGAGACGGTTCAGATCGTGACCGGCGCGCCCAATGTGAAGGAAGGGGACATGGTCCCGGTGGTCTTAGACGGAGGCCGGGTCGCCGGAGGGCATGACGGAGGCCCGCTCCCGGAAGAGGGCGTAAAGATTAAGAAAGGGAAGCTCAGAGGCGTGGAATCGTGCGGCATGATGTGTTCCATTGAGGAGCTGGGAAGCAGCCGCGAGATGTATCCCGACGCCCCGGAATCGGGCATCTACATCCTGCCGGAAACGGCCCGCCCCGGGGAGGATGCCATAGCGCTTCTGGGCCTTCACGACACGGTGTTTGAGTATGAGATCACATCCAACCGCGTGGACTGCTACAGCGTGATCGGCATCGCCAGGGAGGCGGCCGCCACCTTTGGCAAGGCGTTTCACCCGCCGGTTGTCACAAAGACCGGCAACAGCGAGGATATCCACAGCTATTTGAAGGTAAGCGTCGAGGATCCGGCGCTGTGCCCGCGCTACTGCGCGAGAATGGTCAAGAACATCCGGCTTGCCCCGTCCCCGTCGTGGATGCAGCGCCGCCTGGCAGCCAGCGGGATCCGTCCCATCAACAATATCGTTGACATCACAAACTATGTGATGGAGGAATACGGCCAGCCTATGCATGCATTTGACTATGACACCTTAAGCGGCCATGAGATTATCGTTAAACGCGCAAAAGACGGCGACGCCTTCCAGACCCTGGACGGCCAGGAGCGCCGCTTAGACAGCCGCGTCCTGATGATCAACGACGGCGAAAAGGAGGTCGGTATCGCCGGCATCATGGGCGGGGAGAATTCCAAAATTACGGATGACGTAAAGACCATGGTATTTGAGAGCGCCTGCTTTGACGGCACGAATATCCGCCTTTCCGCCAAACGGCTGGGACTGCGCACCGACGCCTCCGGGAAATACGAAAAGGGGCTGGATCCCAACACGGCGGAAGAGGCCGTGAACCGCGCCTGCCAGCTCATCGAGGAGCTCGGCGCAGGGGAGGTTGTGGGCGGCATGATCGACATCTATCCCGTAAAGCGCCAGGGAAAACGCGTTCCCTTTGAGCCGGAGAAGATCAACCGCCTTCTGGGCATTGAGATTGACGCGGATACCATGCTCGGCTATTTTAAGCGCGTGGATCTGGACTATGACGCCGCCGCAAATGAAATCATCGTGCCGAGCTGGAGACAGGATGTCTGCCGCATGGCCGATCTGGCGGAGGAAGCCGCCCGTTTCTATGGCTATGACCGGATTCCGACAACCCTGCCCTCCGGAGAGGCGACGACCGGGAAGCTCTCCTTTAAAATGCGGATCGAAGAGATCGCCAGGGAGATTGCCGAGTTCTGCGGCTTCTCCCAGAGCATGACGTATTCCTTTGAGAGCCCCAGGGTATTTGACCGTCTGCTTCTGGAAAAGGATGACATCCTGCGCAGGGCGATCCCCATCTCAAATCCTCTGGGCGAGGATTTCAGCGTCATGCGCACCCTGCCGCTAAACGGCATGCTGACTTCCCTGTCCACGAACTACAACCGCCGGAACCGGGATGTGCGGCTTTATGAGATGGCGACTGTATATCTCCCGCAGGAGCTTCCCCTTACAAAACTGCCCGACGAGCGCGTCCAGTTCACGCTCGGTATGTACGGGGAGGGGGATTTTTACACCATGAAGGGCGTGGCCGAGGAATTCTTCGAGCGGGCCGGGATGAGGAAAAAGCCGCATTATAACCCGGACGCGGGAAAACCGTTTCTCCACCCGGGCCGCCAGGCGGAGATTCTCTATGGAAAAAAAGCCGTAGGCTATCTGGGCGAGCTGCACCCGGATGTGGCAGATGCCTATAAGATCGGGGAGCGCGCGTATATCGCCGTGATCGATATACCGGCTGTTTTGGAATTTGCGACCTTTGATTATAAGTATGCCGGACTTGCCAAATATCCGCCGGTGACCAGGGATCTGAGCATGGTGGTGAAAAAAGAGGTTTTGGCCGGGCAGATCGAGGACGTCCTGGAACAGAGGGGCGGGGCGCTGCTGGAGAGCTATAAGCTGTTTGATATATATGAAGGAAGCCAGATCACGGCGGGATTTAAATCGGTTGCTTATTCGCTTACGTTCCGGGCGAAGGATCATACGCTGGAGGAGAAGGAAGTGGGTGCGGTGATGAAGAAGATTTTGAATGGGCTGCAGGGGCTGGGGATTGAGCTGAGGGCGTAAAGAAAGTATTTTAGTGGCTCCCTGGCTGGAGTATAGATGCGAGGGGGCCGCCAGAGCCATTATCTATATCCAACGAAACCGCGCTTCCGCTCGGAGAAAAGCGCAGCGGTACCAGTACAGCCCTGCGTATACAGCTCGAAAAGACCTCGCTAAGTACCGGCGGTTTTCTACGCGTTTCTTTAGATATAGATAATGGCTCTGGCTGCGTTATTGGCTGCCTTTAGGGAAGGATGGGCGAATGTTTATGACAGGATTGAAAAAATTGTAACAAACGAGCCCATGATAATTCCTCCCTTTTAGAATAATAATGTACTCTCGGAATCTCGCTGCGCCTGATTTTGCGAGTATATAATCGTGTATCCCTGACAATGGGAGTATAAATTTATACTGCAAATGCAGGCATATATTTTAAAATGTAATATAGATATCGGAACTTAAAGGGATAGTTGTATGATGGATATAGATAATGAATTACTAAATAATTTGGATAAATTGCATACGACAAAGCTAGGCGTGGAACGCATTAAAAGAAATCTGTCCTTAGATATAGATACAAGTGATGTTGTTGATTGGTGCAAAACTAAAATCAGTTCTGTCAATGCCATTATTTCAAGAAATGGAAAAAATTGCTATGTAAACGTGGATAATTGTATTATAACGATCAATGTATATAGTTATACGATTATAACGGCACATAAGGAAAAGAAATGAAATTGCCTAATCAATATAAAATGTTATAATATTCGCTAAAATTTGGAAAATGTGCAATGAGAACACTTCCCCAAAAAGGAGTTATAATTTAAGGCTTACCATCTATACAGCCGGAAGCAGGCGATATATCCGTAAGAAACCCATAGAAAACCGCCGGCGCTTAGCAAGGTCTTTTCGAGCTTAGCGTCCGCTGCGCTTTTCTCTGACCGAGAGCGCGGTTTCGTCGGATATATCGCCTGCTTCCGGCGTCCCTTCCGCGGCTTTTCCAGCCAGCAACTTTCCCCCACCGCCTATCCGCGCGAATAAACTAAAAAGAATCGAAGATACTGATACTGTCGAATACAATTCCAAGGAGGCAGACATCATGTATAAAGATTTCGAGATTATCGGCGTAAAGGGCCGGGAGATCCTGGATTCGCGGGGAAATCCGACGGTTGAGGCGGAGGTGACGCTGGAGAACGGCGCGACCGGGCGGGCGGCTGTTCCGTCCGGCGCTTCGACCGGGAAATTTGAGGCGGTGGAGCTCAGGGACGGGGACGCGCTGCGCTACCATGGCCAGGGCGTTAAAAAGGCCGTGGATCACATCGGAACCGTCCTGGGCGAGGCGGTTTTGTTTGAAAACGCGCTGGAGCAGCAGACAATTGACCGTCTGATGCGGAATGCGGACGGGACGGAAAATAAAGGAAAGCTGGGGGCAAACGCGATACTTGGCGTATCAATGGCTGTGGCAAGGGCGGCCGCGGCGGGCCTTGGGATCCCGCTGTACCGCTACCTGGGAGGAATCGGGGCCAGCCGCCTGCCGGTTCCGATGATGAATATTTTAAACGGAGGAAGGCATGCGGACAATACGGTGGATCTGCAGGAATTTATGATTATGCCTACCGGGGCCTGCTGCTTTAGCGAGGGTCTGCGGATGTGCGCGGAGATCTACCACACCCTGAAAAAGGTCTTAAACGAACGGAATTTGAGCACAGCCGTCGGGGACGAGGGCGGCTTTGCGCCGGATCTTAAAAATTCAGAGGAAGTTTTGGAAACCATTGTAAGGGCTGTGGAACAGAGCGGATACCGCCCCGGGGAGGACATAAAGATCGCGATGGACGCCGCTTCCAGCGAGCTCTACGACGAGGCAAGCGGGCTTTATCTGTTTCCGGGAGAGAGTAAAATGAGCGGGACGCGGGTGGCCCGCACGGCCGGAGAAATGGTGGATTACTATAAACGCCTGATTCAGAAGTTCCCGATCTGCTCCATTGAGGACGGCCTTCAGGAGGAGGACTGGGAGGGCTGGCGTCTGATGACAAAGGAGCTCGGTGCGACGGTGCAGCTCGTGGGAGACGATCTGTTTGTGACCAATACAAAGCGTTTGAAGCGCGGGATCGATGAGGGAGCGGCGAACTCGATTCTTATAAAGGTCAACCAGATCGGCACGCTGACCGAGAGCTTTGAAGCCATTGAGATGGCAAAAAGGGCGGGCTATACTACCGTGATTTCACACCGCTCCGGCGAAACCGAGGACTCCATCATCGCCGATATCGCCGTTGCCGTCAATTCCGGCCAGATCAAGACCGGGGCCCCCTGCCGGTCGGATCGGGTGGCAAAGTATAACCAGCTTTTGCGCATTGAAGAACAGATTTCCGGATATTTTCACAAAAAGTAGTTGTACAGAAAGCCAAAGTATGGTATGATACCTTTGTTTAACTACAGGAGGTGTGATATGATTCGGGGAATCCTTACGGTATTATTTGTTATAATCTGTATATTTTTATCCGCTGTGATTCTGCTTCAGGAGGGAAAATCTGCGGGCTTAAGCGGCTCCATCGGCGGTATCGCGGACAGCTACTGGGGAAAGAACAAGAGCCGTTCCATGGAGGGAAAGCTTGAGAAGCTGACCAAATATGCGGCCATCCTCTGGCTTGTCCTTGCGTTCATATTAAATCTGAAGGTTATTTGATTCGGACACTCCTGGAAACGGGAGTGTTCTTTTTATGCACACGGGCGCCCGGAAGAACTATATCAGCCCAGAGGAACTATGTCAGCCAGAAGCTGACGGGCGCCCGGCGCGCAGGCAGAGGAAGATGCGCCTTCCCCTGCCCGGTTGTACAGTCCCGCAAAGGAAAACCAATTTTGTATAAGAGGAGTTTAAAAAATTTGAAAAAAACAGAGCAGGCCAATGAGCCTATCCGGGAGCCGCAAGAGCAGGAACGCCGGCGCGCGATGCTGCTGGAGCTTGTAAATGATCCGTCGTATGCGCCGATGAAGCTGAAAGAGCTGGCCGCGCTTTTGGAGGTTCCAAGGGAACTTAGGGGCGATTTGAAGGCGGCGGTGGACGCGCTTGTGGAAGAGGGCAGGCTTGGCATATCGGCCAAGGGACGGATCGGGAAGCCGGAGAGCTTTGCGCTGATCGGGATATTTTCGGGCCATCCGAAGGGCTTTGGCTTTGTCGCAGCCGAGGGGCGCGAAACGGATATTTTTATTCCGGAGGATAAGATCCGGGGGGCGCTTCACGGCGACCGCGTGCAGGTCGTTGTAGAAGAGGAGGCAGCCGGAAAGCGGGCCGAGGGGCGCGTTGTGCGTATCTTGAAGCGCGCAAATGAGACGGTTGTGGGCGTATACGAAAAGAGCCGGAACTTTGGCTTCGTGATTCCCGATAATCCAAAGCTTTCCACAGATATCTTTATCCCGCAGGGCTGCGACGCAGGCGCAGTGACGGGCCATAAGGTGACGGTTCGGATCCGTGAATTTCCCGCGGAGCGGGGGAAAAAGCCGGAGGGCGTTGTGACCGGGATCCTGGGGCATATGGATGACCCGGGCGTGGATATCCTGTCCCTGATCCGGGCGTACGGCCTTCCTGAGGAATTTCCGGACGCGGCGGAGGAAGAGATAAAGGGCATCCCTTCAGAGGTGCGTGAGGAAGAAACAAAAGGCCGGATGGACCTGCGCGGGCTTTTGACAGTCACGATTGACGGCGAGGAGGCCAAGGATCTCGACGATGCCATTACCCTGGAGAAAACGGACAGGGGATGGCGGCTCGGGGTGCACATCGCGGACGTCGCACATTATGTAAAGGAGAACAGCCCGCTGGATGAAGAAGCTTTAAAGCGGGGAACCAGCATTTATCTGACAGACCGCGTGATTCCCATGCTGCCGCACCGGCTTTCCAACGGGATCTGTTCCTTAAATCAGGGGGAAGACCGCCTTGCTTTAAGCTGCCTGATCGAGGTGGACGAAAAGGGGGCGGCGATGGGCCACGAGATCGCGGAAACGGTGATCCGGGTGGACCGGCGCATGACGTATACGGCCGTTGAGGCGATCGTTACGGCCCGCGATCCGGCGCTTTGTGAGGAATACGCGGAATGTATTTCCCTGTTTGATCATATGAAAGAGCTGGCGGCGCTTCTTCGGGAGCGGCGGATGAGCCGGGGATCCATTGATTTCGATTTTCCGGAAAGCCGGATTATCCTCGATGAGACGGGCCGCCCGCTGGAGATACGGCCCCGCGAGCGCAACACGGCCACCCGCATCATAGAGGAATTCATGCTTCTGGCAAATGAAACCGTGGCGGAGGATTATTTCTGGCAGGAAGTTCCCTTCCTGTACCGCATCCACGAGAAGCCTGAGACAGAGAAGATGAAACGCCTGGCCACGTTTATCCACAACTTTGGCTGTTCGATCCGCATGCCGGGCGGCGAGGCGCATCCCAAAGAGGTACAGAAGCTTTTAAGCCGGATCGAAGGCAGGCCGGAGGAGGCGCTGATCGGCCGTCTTACGCTGCGCTCCATGAGGCAGGCCAAATATACGACGCAGAATATCGGCCATTTCGGCCTGGCGGCAAGGTATTATACGCATTTTACCTCCCCGATCCGCCGCTATCCGGATCTCCAGATCCACCGGATTATCAAGGAAAGCCTGCGCGGCGGCTTAGATGAAGCGCGCCTCGCGCACTATACGGATCTTCTGCCCGGGGTGGCGGCCGCCTGCTCTTCGCTTGAGAGGCGCGCGGAGGAGGCGGAGCGGGAGACGGATAAGCTGAAAAAAGTGCAATATATGGAGCAGTACATCGGAGAGGAATTCGACGGTGTGATCTCCGGCGTCGTGGGCTGGGGCTTTTACGTGGAGCTTGCCAATACGGTCGAGGGGCTGGTGCGCATCCAGGAGCTGAAGGATGATTACTACCGGTTCGACGAGGCCCATTATGAGCTGATCGGCGACCTTCACCGGAACACATATAAACTGGGACAGACGATCCGCGTCCGGGTCGCGGGCTGCGACCGGGTGGCGAAGACCATTGATTTCATCCCGGTGAAACCCACATAAAAACAGGACAGGAGCAGGGAAATGGGAAAAGAGAGCGTGAAGCTGGTAGCCAATAACAAAAAGGCGTACCATGATTATTTTATAGACGATACCTTTGAGGCGGGGATCGAGCTGTACGGCACAGAGGTCAAGTCGATCCGCATGGGCAAATGCAGCATCAAGGAGTCCTTTATCAAGATTGAAAACGGGCAGGTATACGTGTACGGGATGCATGTCAGCCCCTATGAGAAAGGAAATATTTTCAACAAGGATCCCCTGCGGATCAGGAAGCTCCTTCTGCACAGGGCGGAGATCCGCCGCCTTCTCTCGAAAATAAAGGAAAAGGGCTATACCCTGGTCCCGCTGAAGGTCTATTTTAAGGGAAGCCTGGTAAAGGTCGAGATGGGGCTGGCGAGAGGTAAAAAGCTCTATGATAAGCGCGAGGATATCGCGAAAAAGGATGCGCGGCGGGAGATCGAGAGGGGATTTCGCGAAAAGAACCGCTGACGCGGAAACGGAGGAGATGCGGATTGAAGAAGATCGTTTGTTTTGGCGATTCCAACACTTATGGCTATGACGCCCGCTCCTTTTTTGGAGAACGGCTTCCGGAAAACGAGAGATGGCCGGAGATACTGGGGGCGCTTTCCGGCTGGGAGATCATAAATGAAGGGATGAACGGCCGGGAGATCCCCCATGAGCCGTGGGCTCTGGAATCCTTTGACAGACATTTGTCGCGGTGCGGTGCGGTGGATCAGATATGGATGATGCTTGGGAGCAACGACCTTTTAAATTCCTATGTTCCGGATATCGGGGCAGTCGGAGAGCGGATGGAGCGGTTTGTAAAGCATGCGCTGGGCCATCCGCTGGCAGGGGGAGACGGAAGGAAGATCCTGCTGATCGCCCCGCCGCGGGTGGATGTCGGCCGTTTCCGGGAGGAGGACGGCTGTTATGACAGGGAATCGGGGAAATTCGGCGCCTGTTATGGAAGCATCGCCTCCCGCTATGGGCTGGATTTTGCGGACGCGGGCCTGTGGGAGCTTCCCCTGGCGCATGACGGGGTGCACGTAACGCCGCAAGGCCACAGGAGGATGGCAGAAAAGCTGTGGGAGAGGATGGCAGGGAAGGAGGCCGGAGGCGGATGAGAATCCAGTTATCGGATCATTTTACATACAAGCGGCTTTTGCGCTTTGTCATGCCCTCGATTGTGATGATGATCTGCACGTCCGTCTACAGCATTGTAGACGGGCTGTTTGTGTCCAATTTTGTGGGAAAGACGCCGTTTGCGGCGGTGAACCTGATTTTCCCCTTTCTGATGGCCATGGGGACCATTGGCTTTATGATCGGGACCGGGGGAAGCGCAGTTGTGGCGATCACGCTGGGAGAGGGGGACCGGGAGAGGGCGAACCAGTATTTTTCATTTCTGATCTATGCCTCGATTGGCCTCAGCCTTATTCTCTCGGCCGTGGGGCTTATCGTCCTGCGGCCGGTTTCCGTGATGCTGGGCGCAGAAGGGGCGCTTTTGGAGCACTGCGTGGTATACGGCCGGATTCTGATTGCAGGGCAGACGGCTTTTATTTTGCAAAATGTATTCCAGAGCTTTTTTGTGACCGCGGAAAAGCCGGGCTTAAGCCTTAAAATCTCGGTGGCGGCCGGGGTTGTGAATTTTGTGATGGATTATGTGTTTATCGTGCTGTTTGGCTGGGGCGTGGCCGGGGCGGCGTGGGCGACCCTGATGGGCCAGATCGTGGGCGGCATCCTCCCGATCGTTTATTTTGCGCGGGAAAATGAAAGCCTTTTGCGGCTGATCCCCTGCGGCTTTAACGGCCGCGTCCTGTGGAAGACGTGTACGAACGGCTCTTCAGAGATGCTCTCCAGCCTTTCCGCGTCGGTGGTCAATATTCTGTACAATTATCAGCTAATCCGCATCGCCGGCGAGGACGGGGTGGCGGCTTACGGCGCGATCATGTACGTGAATTTTATTTTTGCGGCGATTTTTATCGGATACTCGATCGGCAGCGGGCCTGTGATCGGCTATCATTACGGGGCGGGGAACAAAAAGGAGCTTAAAAATCTGTTCGGAAAAAGCCTGGCTGTCATCGGCATCGCGGGAATAGCGCTGACCGCGCTGGCGGAGCTCCTCTCCGCGCCCCTTACGCGCGTTTTCGTGGGATATGATCCGGATCTGTACGCCATGACGCGCCACGGATTTTGCCTC
Source organism: Clostridiaceae bacterium (assembly GCA_910575795.1). Lineage (GTDB taxonomy): Bacteria > Bacillota > Clostridia > Lachnospirales > Lachnospiraceae > Otoolea > Otoolea muris. The sequence continues at coordinate 100,142 of CAJTGE010000013.1, forward strand.
TACGCCTTGGCCTTTCTCTTAAGCGGCTTTAACGCCTTTGGATCCGCTTTTTTTACGGCTCTTGGAAACGGCGTGGTATCCGCGGCGATCTCCTTTATGCGGACTCTTGTGTTTGAGGTGGCAATGGTGTTTTACCTGCCGGCGCTCCTGGGACTGGACGGGGTGTGGCTGGCCCTTGTGGCGGCGGAGATCCTGGCGCTGGCGGTGACAGGGGCGTTTCTTCTGTGGGGGCGGGGGAGGTATGGATACATGTGACGGAGATACCGTCAGGTTACGGTTCACGCATCAGGCAACGCGAGGCGCTGTAACCGCAGCATCGTCAGTTCCCGCACTCAATACTGATCGCGTTAAATTGCTCCAGCAGATCCTCAGGCCGCAGGCCCTCTTTCTCCTTCCCGGCCCGATCGATCACGCACTGGCCCTGGTGCATCATCAGCAGGCGGTTCCCGTATTCCACGGCATAGCGCAGGTTGTGCGTCACCATAATAGCGGTCAGTTTCTTTTCACGGACGATCTGATCCGTCAGATTCATGATCACCTCGGCTGTTTTCGGATCCAGGGCGGCTGTGTGCTCGTCGAGGATCAGGAACTCGATGGGGGTCATGGTTGACATCAGAAGCGCCATGGCCTGGCGCTGGCCGCCGGAGAGAACGCCGACTTTGACCTCCAGCTTATCCTCCAGCCCCAGGCCGAGCGCGGAGAGGAGCTCGCGGTAGAGGCCGATGCGTTTTTTGTTGGTTCCCCTGCGCAGGTTAAAGGACTTGCCCTTGGTGTCCGCGATGGCCATGTTTTCGAGGATGGTCATATTCGGGCAGGTGCCCATGGCCGGGTTCTGATACACGCGGCCGATGATGCGCTGGCGCTTAAAGTCCGGCATATTTGTGATATCCGTTCCGTTTACGAGGATGCGCCCGGCGTCCAGGGGGATCGTGCCGCAGATCAGGTTTAACAGGGAGGTTTTGCCGGAACCATTGCTTCCCACAACCGACACGAATTCGCCCTGGCGGATGGTCAGGTTAAAATCCTCAAACAGGCACATCTCATTTACAGTTCCCTGATTATAATATTTTTCCAGATGAATTAATTCCAGCAAAGCGATGCTCTCCTTTCTTTATACCACAGACCGGGCATGGACGGCGTTTCGTTTTTTGCGTTCGCTGACAACGAGAATGAGCAAAAACAGGAGCGATGTGACAAGCTTTAAGTAGAGCGTCTTTAAGCCCGCCGCCATGGCGAGGGAGACGCACGCCTTGTAGATTATGCTGCCCAGGATCACGGCGGAAGTGGTCTTTAACACGGTGATCCTTGCAAATACCCGGGCGCCGATGATGACGCTGGCAAGCCCCATTACCATCGTGCCGGTGCCGATAGAGATTTCAAAAAATCCCTTCTGCTGGCAGTAGACGGCCCCGGAGAGGGCGGTCAGGCCATTGGCCAGGGCCAGCCCCAGAAGCTTTACGCGGCCTTTATCCTTTGCCAGGGAGGTGACAAGCGTCTCATTGTCCCCCGCGGCGCGCAGGAGATAGCCGGAGCGCGTTTCGAGATAGAGATCCAAAAGCAGTTTTACAACCAGCACGATGAGGAGCAGGATAAGCGGCGTGGAATAGTCCGCCAGGGCGGGCGGCAGCCCGCTTATCCAGGTATTTTCAAAGATCGTGTCCTGGCTGAAAATCGGGAGGTTGGCCTTGTTGCCCGTGATGGCCAGGTTGATGGAATAAAGTCCTGTCATGACAATGATCCCGGAGAGAAGATCCCGGATCCCAAGCTTTACATGGATGAGCCCTGTGACTGCGCCCGCCAGCGCCCCGGCGGCAAAAGCCAGGGGCAGGGTCAGAAACGGCGGGACGCCGGCCAGGATCAGGGTGGCCGTTACGGCCGCCCCCAGGGGAAAGGTGCTGTCTACCGACAGATCCGGAAAATCAAGGATGGAGTAGGTGATATAAACGCCCAGCGCCATCAGTGCATAAATCAAACCTTCATTTATAACGCCAAGTAGAATGGACATGGCAAACCTCCTGTTTCCGTTTTATATCTGTATTTTATGCAACCGGTTCAGGACAACCCGGGCGGTTACTGTTTTATGACGCTTCGCCGCATTACGGCGCAATGTCGTCAAACATTTCCGCAGCCCCTGACACAAGGGACTCAGGAAGTGTGATTCCAAGCTGCTCTGCCGCCTTTGTATTTCCATAGAAGGAGCCGCCTTCGATGATTTCAAAGCTCAGTTCGCCGGCCTTGGCCTCGCCTTTGAGCACCTTCGCCGCCATGCGGCCGGTCTGTTTCCCGAGCTCCACATAATCGAGCCCAACCGAGGCCAGGCAGCCTGCTTTCACCTGTTCGATCTCGCTTCCGAATACCGGGATTCCCTTCTTTCCCGCGGCGTCCAACACGACCTGCAGGGCGCTGACCACCGTATTGTCTGTCAGGTTATTGATGCAGTCCACCTTTTCCACGAGCTGATCCGCGGCTAAGGGAACCTCGGCCGTGGAGGAAACGCCGCTTTCTACGATTTCAAAGCCGTACTCCGCGGCGGCGGCTTTGTATTCCTCAATGGCGGAGAGGGAGTTCACCTCGCTCGTGCTGTACATGATCCCGATCTTTGTCGCGTCTGGCAGAACTTCCCGGATCATGGCGAGCTGTTCCGTTACCGGGAGCTTATCGCTCGTTCCGGTCACTTCCCCTACAGGGGTCTTATCCGCATTTGCCAGCTCCGCCGCCACGGGATCCGTCACCGCGGTATAGATAACCGGGAGGCCGCTTTTCCTCGCCGCGCTGTAGGCGCTCTGTGCCATCGGCGTGGCGATCGCGCAGATTAAATCCGCCTTATTGGAGAGGAAATTCGCGGCTATCTGGCTGGACGCAGCCCCGTCCGCGTTGGCGTTCTCATACAGGATTGTCAGGTTTTCCCCTTCCACAATCCCTTCCTCCGCGAGCCCCTGGATAAAACCTTCCCGGCAGTTGTCGAGCGAACCGTGGACGGCGAACTGGCCGATGCCGACGGTGTAATGCGCGCTGCCTGTTTCCCCGCCCGGGGAAGAAGCATCCGTTTCATCGCCCTGATTGGCCCCGGTTTCCGTCTGCGCCGCACCCTGGGCGGCGGTAGTCCCGGCTTCGGAGGGCGCGCCCTGTTTCGCGGCGGGAGAGCAGCCGGCCAGGGAAACAGCGGCAACGGCGCCAAGCAGAATAGTTGTAAATGTCTTGTTTTTCATAATTGTTTCCTCCATTTCTGAAATCTATCAATCGCGGTGCAAAACCTGTAGGTATAAATCATAAATCCCGTTTTGCGGGGAGACGCCGGCCGGCGCGGCTTTCTTATGGCGGGGCTGTGCACAAAAAAAAGTCCCAGATACAGTTTTCCTGCATCTGGGACGAATCTGTCAAAACAAACCCGCGGTACCACCCATATTGGCCTTTGGCCCTCTTAAGTCATATACTAACATATATGCCGCCAGATAACGGTTGCGGTTTCCGTCAGCCCCTACTGCAATTTCAGGACTGCCCTCAAAAGTCCATTCGGCTATCCGCTTTGTACCGTGCTTCCACCGCGACACGGCTCTCTGTGACACTGCCAGATAACATACTCCTCTTTCTCAACGGTTTCGATTTATGGGTTTTATCCTAATACTTTTTTGGGGAGATGTCAAGAGGAAAATTTGCGTTTTTTTGGAGGCAGTACGCATAAGGGCATAAGGGCAACCATTCAGGCCGCCTGAATGGTTACATATTGCTGTCATCCCCCGCAAACACTTGAACCGGAAGCGAAAGTGTGCTATTGTAGTTTTATCAGCCAGTGAAAGGGATTTTTTGCCTAAAGCTTATGTGGATTTATAAATTATATTCTAATAGTTCAGAAAATCCGAAGATTTAACAAAAACGTCTGGCAACAGTATACGGGGAGGTACAAAGGATGAATAAGATACGGATTGTGCTGCTGGGATTGATTGCCTGCAATGGGTTTTGGGCATACAGATATTTTAAAAGGCTGAAACAGCTTACGCAGCTCTATAAAGGCGTGGCCGCGGCGGAGATTGTGGAGCTTCGCGAGGAGGGGCTTGCGGATACGGGAAACAATCCATACAGATGTTATCCCACGTTTGAGTATACCGTGGACGGGACAGCGATCCGGAAGGCGTCCTCGTGGGGGTATCCCCGGAAGGCGTATCTGTTTATCGGCCGGAAGATGACGCTGCATTACGATACAGCGAATCCGGAATGTTTTATCCCCAGAGAGGATGAAAAGATGCTGAAACAAAAGTTTCACCTCTATACGGCCGGAGTCCTGATCTTTACGGTACTGCTGATTCCGGCCTTTCTGTGGTTTGCATAGGGCGGCGCGGCGGTTTTGTCTGGAAACGTATGTGTAAATGGAGGGGCGGACGATGATCAGAACGTTTCGGAAAGCGGAGATCGGCAGAGTGGCAGATATCTGGCTGGACACCAATCAAAGAGCGCATGCCTTTATTTCCGCTCAATATTGGGAGGAGCACTTTGAGGAAGTGAAGAAGCTCCTGCTGCAGGCGGAATTGTATGTGTATGAAGAGGAGACCAGGCATTTGGTTCAGGGCTTTATCGGGCTGGACGGCGATTATATAGCCGGTATTTTTGTCGCGGACGGGGCGCAGTCCCGCGGGATCGGCAGGCAGCTTTTGGAGCATGTAAAGAGGTTGAAGGGGCGGCTCTGTCTGAAGGTGTATCAGAAGAATGCGCGGGCTGTTGCATTTTATGTGAAAGAATCATTTCATATCTGGAATGAGGGTGTGGATGACGCTACCGGGGAGAATGAATATTTCATGATATGGAAGAAATCTTTCACTTCCCGTTCTTCTGAAAGTCCTGCGGCGTCATGTGACAGTATTCGCGGAAGCGTTTGTAAAAACAGGGAAGGCAGTTAAAGCCGCGGGCAAAAGCAGCCCCGGCGGCAGGAAGGCCGTTTTTCAGAAGCAGGGCGGACGGATTCAGGCGGTACTGGTTTGGAAGTAAAGCCTGTCTTCTCCCTGAAGCAGTGCAAAAATTTCGTTATATAACAGCATAATCTTACAAAAATAAAAAGCAAGGAGCGCGGGAACGATGAAGAAAAAATGGTGGCATGGCAAAGCGGCGTATCAGATCTATCCAAAGAGCTTTATGGATGCGGACGGGGACGGGATCGGCGATCTGAAGGGGATTGCCGGGAAGCTTGATTATCTGAAGGGGCTGGGGATCGGCATTGTCTGGATCTCTCCGGTCTATCAGTCCCCCTTTGTGGATCAGGGGTATGATATATCGGATTATTATGCGATTGATCCGGCGTTTGGAAGCATGGAGGACATGGAATGCCTGCTTCGGGAGGCCAAAAAGCGGGGGATTGCCATTGTCATGGATCTGGTGGTGAACCACTGTTCGGATCAGCATGAATGGTTTCAGAAGGCGCTTAAGGATCCGTTTGGGAAATACGGGAAGTATTTTTACATAAAAGAGGGGAAGGACGGGAAAGCGCCCTGCAACTGGCGTTCATATTTTGGCGGGAGCGTGTGGGAAAAGCTGCCGGGGTATGACAATCTCTTTTATCTTCACATGTTTGCAAAGGAGCAGCCGGATCTCAACTGGGAGAACTCCGAGGTGCGCCAGGAGATCTACCGGATGATCCGCTGGTGGCTCGATAAGGGGATCGCGGGCTTTCGGCTCGACGCCATTATTAATATCAAGAAGGATCTCCGTTTTATGGATCTGCCGGCGGACCGGGACGACGGGATGTGTTCCCCTGCCGCCATGCTTGCGCAGGCGGACGGGATCCATGAATTTCTGCAGGAAATGAAGCGGGAGGCGTTCGCGCCGTATGAGGCGTTTACCATAGGGGAGCTGTTTGATTTTCGGGAGGAGGAGCTGGAGCGCTACATCGGGGAGGAGGGCTGCTTTGAGTCAATCTTTGATTTTGCGCCCCATATGCTCGGCGCGAGCGGGCGCGGCTGGTATGACCGGACGCCGGTGTCCTTAGATCAGTTCCGCGACGCGGTATTTGCGAGCAAGGCTGTTTCACAGCGGATTGGAATGATGGCCAATATCATCGAAAACCACGACGAGCCGAGAGGCGTAAGCCGTTACCTTCCGGAAGATGCGGGGGATGAGGCGGCGAAAAAGCTCCTGGCCGGGATCTCCCTCATGAGCTTCGGCCTGCCGTTTCTGTATCAGGGGCAGGAGATCGGCATGACAAATAAGCGGTTTCTGAGCATCCGCGAGGTGGATGACATCAATACCCTGGACGAGTATAAGGTTGCGCTGGAGCACGGTTTTAGCGAAACAGAAGCGCTTGCGATCATTTCCGGCATGAGCCGGGATAATGCGCGCACGCCTATGCAGTGGAACAGCGGGCCGCACGCAGGCTTTACAGACGGTACGCCCTGGCTGGCGGAAAATGAGAATTACGGTGAAATCAATGCGGCGGAGCAGGAGGGGCGGGCGGATTCCGTGCTGTCCTTTTATAAAAAGCTGATCGCATTGCGGACGGATCCGGAGTACGGGGAGGCCGTTGTTTATGGGCTTCAGGAGCCGTTTGGGCAGGAGATGGAGCAGTTTACGGGCTTTTACCGCAGGGGGGAGAAACGGACGCTTTTAGCGCTTGCCAACTGCAGGGGACAGGAGCGGGAGGTGGAGATCCCGCATGCGGTCCGGGGCGTTGTGCTTGATAATTATGATGAAGGGGCGGACAGCGTGCGGATTGAGACCCTTGAAGGGGGAAGCCGGGTAGTTATGAAGAGGTGGCAGTTTCTGGTGTTGGCTGTCATTGAGGATGGACAGTAACCCTCTGGCCGCCAACCTGTTTATTTTTGCCATAATACCGATTGAATATTCCCCATTTTTTTTGTATAATAAAACCACAGCAGTAAACCAGAGCGCCCGCCTCCTTTTCAGAGTGTGCGCAGGCGTTTTGGAATGAAAAAGAGGTGGCTTTATGATAAGTGGTATTTCAGGAATGAGCTCCTATTACAGCATGTACCGTTTCAGCGGCTTTTCCCACATGAATTCCGCGAACCGGGCGGCGCAGGGGATGCAGGGCGCGGCGGCGGTTGCCGGCGGACGGCGTTCGGACAATCTGGAAACGCCGGTCCAGCCGGTGGACCGGGTGTCCGGTTCCGCGCCGGTTCTGCCGCGGTCCCCGGAGCCGCGCCTGTTTATCCGTCAGGGAGCGGATCCCGTAGAGATGGCGGTGCGGATGCGCATTCAATATGTGGATATGCCGGGCCAGAGCGGGAGCGGCGGGGAAGCGGCGGGAACCGGAGAGGCGCAGGGAACACAGGGAGCGGAGGGCGTCCAGAAGGCGGCGGAGGAAGGCAAATGCCAGACCTGCGAGCAACGCAAATATAAGGACGGCTCCAATGATCCGGGCGTTTCCTTTAAGACAGCGACCAGAGTCGCGCCGGAGCAGGCGGCGTCCGCTGTCCGCGGCCATGAGAGGGAGCATGTGGTCCGTGAGCAGGCAAAGGCAAAGCGCGAGGATCGCCGCGTAGTCAGCCAGAGCGTGGCCTTAAAGACTTCGATCTGCCCGGAATGCGGAAAAGTCTATGTATCCGGAGGCGTGACGCGCACCACGACCGCGTCTAACCCGGAGCCGAAGGATACGGCCCAGGTTCAGGCAGAGGCGCAGGAAGGGCGCAGGCCGTTCTCGGCAGTTGCGTGAGAGGGACAGCAGACGCAAAAGACGTTTACAGGTACATAAGACAATAAGCGCGCGGGGAAGCGGCGCAGAGAGCAGGCGGCTGCCGGCCTCTGGCCGTTTCTTTATTTATATAGCGTTTCTTCGGGTGATCGCGGGAGCCGGATTTGATTTCACAAGCTTTGATTTCACAAACATTTCAGTTGACTCCCCCCCATATTTGCATTATAATACCAATATCTATGGACGAAAGAAGGAACTACAGCATGGTTAAAAGCATGACCGGTTTCGGCCGCCATGAGCTTTCTACAGAAGAATACCGCATCTCAGCCGAGATGAAGGCGGTGAATCACCGCTACCTGGATTTGAGCGTCAAGATGCCGAGAAGGTTCAACTCGTTTGAGTCCGGGATACGCGCGCTTCTGAAGGATTACGTGCAGCGCGGCAAGGTGGATCTCTTTATTGCGTATGAGGATTACACGCAGAGCCGTATGTCGCTTAAGTACAACGCGTCCCTGGCGGCGGAGTATATGGGATATTTCCGCGCGATGGCAGAGCAGTTCTCCATTCCGGATGACGTGTCCGTTACATCCCTGGCGCGGTTTCCCGAGATATTTTCCATGGAGCAGGAGCCGGAGGACGAGGAGCAGATTTGGCATATTCTTGAGGAGGCCGTGAGCGGCGCGGCGTCCCGGTTTGTGGAAAGCCGGATCCGCGAGGGCGAGAGCCTGAAAAAGGATCTCCTGGGCAAACTCGACGCCATGGAAGGCATGTTGGACGAGCTGGAGCGCCGTTCCCCGGCTGTTGTGAGCGAATACCGGGAGAAGCTCGCTGCCAAGGTGCAGGAGCTTTTGGGCAGTTCGTCCATTGATGAGAGCCGTATTGTGACAGAGGCGACGATCTTTGCGGATAAGATCTGCACGGACGAGGAGACGGTGCGCCTGCGCAGCCACATCGAGGCCACGAGGGCGGAGCTTTCAGCGGGCGGAAGCGTGGGCCGCAAGCTCGACTTCATCGCCCAGGAGATGAACCGCGAGGCCAATACGATTCTTTCAAAGGCCAATGATCTGGAGATATCGGACTGTGCGATTTCGCTGAAGACCGAGATTGAGAAGATCCGTGAACAGATACAGAATATCGAGTGAGAAAACCGGGAGGCAGGATGGATAATCAGGGAGTGCTGGCCGTTGTATCAGGCTTTTCAGGGGCCGGGAAGGGAACGCTTATTAAGACGCTTCTGGCCGGATATCAGAATTATGCGCTGTCTGTTTCCGCGACGACGCGCAGCCCGCGGCCGGGCGAAGCGGACGGAAGAGAATATTTTTTCAGGACAAACGATGAGTTTGAACGTATGATAGAAAACGGCGAGCTGTTAGAGTATGCCCGCTACGTGGATCACTATTACGGCACGCCGAAGGAGTATGTTCTGCAAAACCTTGCGGCCGGCAGAGATGTCCTTTTAGAGATTGAGATCCAGGGGGCGCTGGCGATCCGGGAGCGTTTTCCGGAGGCGGTGCTCCTGTTTGTGACGGCGCCGGACGCCGCGGAGCTTAGGAAACGCCTGACAGGGCGCGGCACGGAAGAACGGTCCGTGATTGAAAAACGCCTTAAGAGGGCCGCCGAGGAGGCGGACGGGATTGAACAGTATGATTATATACTCGTCAACGACGAGGTGGAGGCCTGCGCCCTGCGGATGCACAGCCTGATTCAGGCGGCGCATGCGAGGGTGGGAAACCACCTGGAATTTATCAGGGGCATGCGGGATGATTTGAAGGCGCAGTCCTTTGACGATTGAGAGGAGAGTGAATCGGGTTATGATGTTACGTCCGTCTTATAACGATTTGATTCAGGTTGTAAACAGCGGGGTGGAACCGGGTGAGGAGCCGGTGGTTCAGAGCCGCTATTCGATTGTGATCGCCACGGCGAAACGCGCCAGGCAGTTGATTGGGGGCGAGGAGGCCACGGTGATGGAGCGCGCGCGGAAGCCTCTTTCCGTGGCGATCGACGAGCTTTACCAGTCCAGGGTGAAGATTATCAATGAAGAGCCTGTTTCCGAGGACGAGGGGGAATAGCGGCTGCTGTTCCTATGCCGGCCACGGTGAAACGGGAGCCGCCGCGCAGTCCGGCCGGTATGCTGGGCTGCGCGGCGGCGGATGAGGGCCGTCTCACGCTTCCTTAGCGCCTGAGATGGCTTTTATAGTAAACGACAAAAGTATTTTCCGTTTACTATAAACCCTCCGGGGGATGCGCACGATTTTTGTATGGTAGTTCTGCGTTTACACGCAGCAAAAATCGGCGCAGGAAACGTTATAAAAAACATTTATGACGTTTCCTGATAGTTTAAGATGTACTCTCGGAATCAAGGAGGAAATAGGTGGCATGAAGATACTTTGCATCTCCTTAGGCTGCGATAAAAATCTGGTGGACACGGAGCGGATGCTGGGGTTCTTGGATCGGGACGGTTATACCTTTACGGACGATGAGAACGAGGCGGATATCATTCTGGTGAACACCTGCTGCTTTATTGGCGACGCCAAGGAGGAGAGCGTAAATACGATTCTGGAGATGGCGAAGCTCAAGGAAGTGGGAAGCTGTAAGGCCCTGATTGTGGCCGGATGCATGGCGCAGCGCTATAAAGAGGAGATTTTGAAGGAGATTCCGGAGGTGGACGCGATTTTGGGCGTTTCCGCCTGCGATGAGATTTCCGGCATCATTAAGAGGGCTCTGGAGGGAGAAAAGGGCGTTTCATTTCCGCCGCTTTCCGGCCCGTATGAGCCGGAGGGAAAACGGATTGTGAGCACGGGAGGCCATTATGCCTTTCTAAAGATTGCCGAAGGGTGCGACAAGCGCTGTACGTACTGCATTATTCCCTCTCTGCGCGGGCCGTACCGCAGCGTTCCCATGGAACAGCTCCTCGCGGAAGCCAGGGAGCTTGCAGAAGGCGGCGTAAAGGAGCTGATCCTGGTGGCGCAGGAGACGACGCTGTACGGGGTGGATCGGTACGGCGAAAAGCGGCTCCCCGGGCTTTTACGGGAACTTGCGCGGATCGACGGGATCCGCTGGCTGCGGCTGCAGTATTGTTATCCGGAGGAGATCACAGAGGAGCTGATTGAGGTTATGCGGACCGAGGAGAAGGTATGCCATTATCTGGACATCCCGATCCAGCACGCCAGCGGCCGGGTTCTGAGACGGATGGGGAGGAGGACCACGCCTGACGCCATCCGAAAGCGGATTGAGAGCCTGCGGGCGGCCATTCCGGATATCGCGCTGCGCACGACCCTGATCTCTGGTTTCCCGGGCGAGGACGAGGACGATCACGAGATCCTGATGCAGTTTGTGGACGAGATGGAGTTTGACCGCCTGGGCGTGTTTGCCTACTCGGCGGAGGAAGATACGCCGGCCGCCTCCTTTCCGGATCAGATTCCGGAAGAAGAAAGGGAGCGCCGCCGGGATGCGGTGATGGAGCTGCAGCAGGCGATCGCCTTTGAGCGGGCGCAGGAACAGATCGGCCGTGAGATGGAAGTCATGATCGAGGGCAAAGTGGCGGATGAGAACGCCTTTGTGGGCAGGACCTACATGGACGCCCCAAATGTGGACGGCCTGATTTTTGTAAACAGCGACGCTCCCCTGATGTCCGGCGATTTTTGCCGCGTCAGGGTAACCGGCGCCCTGGAGTATGATTTGATAGGAGAATGCATCGATGAATTTACCGAATAAGCTTACGACGCTGCGCGTCATATTGATCCCGTTTTTCGTGTTCTTCCTGCTGTGGCAGGGGGGAGAAAACCGGACATTCCGCATCATTTCCCTGGTAATCTTCATTGTGGCCAGCCTGACGGATCTGCTGGACGGAAAGATCGCCAGAAAGTATAACCTGGTGACGAATTTCGGAAAGTTTATGGATCCCCTGGCGGATAAGCTTCTGGTCTGCTCGGCGCTTATCTGCCTGATCGAGCTTAATCAGCTTCCGGCCTGGATGGTGATTGTCATTATCAGCCGGGAATTCATCATCAGCGGCTTCCGCCTGGTGGCTTCGGACAACGGCGTAGTCATAGCGGCCAGCTATTGGGGGAAATTTAAGACCACGTTCCAGATGTTCGCGGTGATCCTGCTTATATTGGATATGCCGGCCCTTTCCGTTCTGACGACGCTTTTTGTCTGGGCCGCGTTCGCGCTGACGCTGATTTCCCTTGTGGATTATATTGCAAAAAATTACAAAATCCTGACAGAAGGGAGCATTTAAGCCATGATTGTGGAAATGATATCCGTAGGCACGGAGCTGCTGCTTGGAAATATTGTGAACACCAACGCCCGCTATCTCTCTGAAAAATGCGCGATGCTGGGCTTGAATGTGTATTACCAGACCACGGTCGGGGACAACAGGGAGCGGATGACTGAGGTGATAAGGACCGCCCTCGGGCGCGCGGATCTCGTCATCTTAAACGGCGGGCTGGGCCCCACGGAGGACGATATCACAAAGGATGTCTGCGCGGAGGTGATGGGCCGCTCCTTAAAAGAGGATCCCGGGGTGCGCGCCCACTTAGAGGAGTGGTACCGGCTGCGCAAAAAAAAGGATGTCCCGGAGAGCAACTGGCGGCAGGCGCTTGTGCCGGAGGGAGCGGTCATCTTTGAAAACAGCAACGGCACGGCTCCGGGCCTGGCGATCGAACAGGACGGCAAGACCGCGGTGCTGCTGCCGGGACCGCCGAATGAGCTGTACCCCATGGTGGAACAGCATTTCTGCCCTTACATCCAGAAACGCCAGTCCGGCGTGATCCGCTCGCAGATGGTCAAGATCTGCGGCTACGGCGAGAGCAAGGTGGAGGAGATGCTCCTGGATCTGATTGACAGCCAGACGAACCCGACGCTGGCGACCTATGCCAAAACGCGCGAAGTCCACCTGCGCGTGACGGCCCGCGCCGCGACGGACGAGGAGGCGAAAAAGCTCTTAAAGCCTGTGATCAAGGAGATCCGCCGCCGCTTTGGCGCAGCGGTTTATACGGCCTGCGAGGAGGAATCCCTGGAGGATGTGGCGATCCGTCTCCTGAAAAAACATGATTTGACAGTGACTACCGCGGAATCCTGCACCGGCGGCCTTCTGGCCGCGCGCCTGGTGAACGTGCCCGGCGCGTCGGAGGTGTTCCGCGAGGGCTTTATCACTTATTCCAATAAGGCAAAACGCAAGCTCCTCGATGTGAGCAAGGGGACGCTGCGCAAATACGGCGCGGTCAGCAAGCAGACCGCCAAGGAGATGGCGACCGGCGGCGTATTTGCTGCGGATGCGGATGTCTGCGTGGCCGTCACCGGCATCGCCGGCCCGGACGGGGGCACCGACGAAAAACCGGTGGGCTTAGTCTATATCGCATGCTACTTAAAGGATGAGGTGCGCGTAGAGGAGCACGTGTTCAAAGGGAACCGGCAGAAGATCCGCGAGCAGACCGTCGTTCAGGCCCTGGATCTGCTGCGGCGCTGCATTCTGGAGTCCGCCGACGGGAAATAAGGCGGCTTGCGGAAAAAGCGGCGAATGGACGGGCAGAGCGTGTCCGAAAGGATGGATGGGGAAGGAATGCGCTGGTATAAGCATTTATATGTGGGTAAAAAGGCGAAAAAGAAACGGTTTACGATCATACAGAATATCCGGAACCACCGGTTTCAGACAGGGGTTCATGTGATTACCCCGCCCTCCTGCGGGAGCAATGTGCTGGATATCTATCCGGCCAAAGTTCTTTTAAATGACTATTATAAAAAGCAGGAAGGGCTTCTCATCCTCGGGATCGGCGCGGATTATGATGAGACGCTGGAGGTTGCGGGGCGGATCGTGAGCGACATGTACCGCGCCACAGGCGGCTTTTGCACAGAGGCGTTTCTGGGCCGCCGTTCGCAGGAAACGTGATCCGGCGCGGCCGCGTGAGACCCCGTACATCCTTGCACAAATAACGGTGAATTCATGCAAGGATGTACGGGTACGCTGGGCAGAGGTGAATGTATTGTTTCAGATTATATTGTTTATATTAAAAATACTGGGGATCCTGCTGCTCGTGGTTCTGGCGGTATTCCTGTTGATTCTCGCGGCCGTTCTGTGCGCGCCGGTCCGCTACCGTGCGCAGGGGAGCTTTCACGAAAGTATGACAGGCGCGGTAAAGGCCACATGGCTCTGGCCCCTGGTTTCGGTCCGCGTCTTTTATGAGCAGGAGCCGGGCTTTGCAGTCCGACTGTTCGGAATCCCTATCCTTAAAAGCGGGAAAAAAAGCCGGGAAGAGGAGTCCGCGGACGCGGCTGTAAACGGCGCGCCGGAAGGGGAGGCCGGATGGCTGGAGGAAACGGACGCCGGGCCGGCCTGGGAGGAAGAGACGGGCGGGGACGCCTTTTTGGACCCCATGGATGCCGATACCGGGGACGATATGATTTTATCAGCCCAGGAGCTTGGAGACGGCGGGGATAGCGAAGACGCCGAAGAAGCGGACGTACAGGAATCCCCGGACGGCGGCAGGGCGGCAAAAAAAAAGAAAAAGCGGCGCAAAAAAGAAAAGAAAAAAAAGGCGCCGGGCGATGGCGACGCCCAAAAGGTTTTTTTTGACCGCCTGACAGAGACGTTTCACAGTCTTAAAGATAAGGTTCTGGAACTGAAGGACAAAAAAGACCGGCTGACGGCGTTCCTGACCGATGAGGAAAACAGAAAGACGTTTTGCCTGATCAAACGGCAGCTCATCCGTATCTTAAAGCACCTGATTCCGACGCGTCTTAAGGGAAATCTCGTCTTTGGACTGGAGGATCCCTATGCGATGGGGCAGGCCCTGTCAGCGGCGGCGTTTTTCTACCCGCTGTACGGAAGAAGCCTGATCCTGAATCCGGTATTTGACGAGACGGTGATAGAAGGAGATGTGCAGATCCGCGGACGGATCCGGGCCGGCGTATTTGCCTTAGCCGCGCTCCGTATTTTGATAAACCGGAATTTCCGCAGGCAGCTAAAGCGGATTATAAAAGGAAAATAGAGGAAACCGGATGATACCGTTGAAAACGGCTGCCCGCGCGGGCGGCCGCCGCATAACCGTAATTTGGAGTGTTACAGATTGAGGAGGAAGAAAAGCATGGCAGACAATCAGTTTTCATCGACGGTTGAAGCATTATTCAAGGGGATGGATCATTTTGTGACTACAAAGACCGTGGTAGGAGAGGCGGTGAAGATCGATGACGCTATCATTCTTCCCCTAGTGGATGTAACCTGCGGCATGGCGGCCGGCACCTTCAGCCAGACCGCAAAAAACAACGGCGCCGGCGGCATGAGCGCCAAAATGACACCCAGCGCCGTCCTGGTGATCCAGAACGGGGTGACAAAGCTCGTCAATGTCAAGCATCAGGATGCGCTGACGAAGGTGATCGACATGGCGCCGGATCTGATAAACCGTTTCATGGGCGGGAAAAACGCGGTTGTTTCAGAGGAGGCGGCGCGGAAAGCGGAAGAGATGGCGCAGGAGTATGCGGCGGAGTAGAAGCAGGCGTAAAGCGGCCGGTTCCATGCTGTTTCCTGCTAGAGCGTGTTTGAAAATTGTTTTCTGGTAGCTGTGCGTGCCACTTTGTGGGAGATTTGTGCCAAATTCACTTAACGCGGCGTAGTGGGCTGCGTTAAGTGAATTTGGCACAAATATACCGCGAAGTGGGGCGTGCAGATGCCAGGAATGAATTTTCAAACACGCTCTAGGCCGGGCAGCTCTGCAGGAATTGGTAATGAAACGGTTGGTCACGCATAAGATAGGAATGAGACGGAATATCTTTTGCGGAGGGGCCAGTGAAGCGTTTATGCGGCCTGATTCTGTTTGCTGTTGGGTTTGGGATGGCTCTGATCCTTATTTTTCCGAAAAATTTTTTTTGGGTATGTACGGCGATCGGCTGTCTGATTGTTGGATATAACATGTTTTGCAGTTAATATTATACGGTTTTGTACTTTACAGGAGGCGGTTTGAAGTGGAATGGGCGGACGGAAAAACACGGTGCCGCTGGGCGAATCCGAAAAATGAGGCGTATATCCGCTATCACGATGAGGAATGGGGCGTCCCGGTGCGGGAAGACCGGAAGCTGTTTGAGATGCTTTTGCTGGAATCGTTTCAGGCCGGCCTGTCCTGGGAGTGTGTGCTGAATAAACGCCGGGCCTTTTCAGAAGCATTTGACGAATTCGACCCGGAGCGCGTTTCCTCCTACGATGGGGAAACGGTAAAACGGCTGATGGAGAACCCGGCCATCATCCGCAACCGGAGGAAGATTGAGGCCGCCATAGAAAATGCCGGCGTATTCCTGGCGATCCAAAAGGAATTTGGAAGCTTTTCTGCGTATATATGGCATTGGACAGACGGAAACGCCATCCACGAGATAGGCCTTTCGCACTCCGCCCTGTCGGATAAAATATCAGCGGATTTAAAAAAGCGCGGGATGAAATTTGTGGGGACCACGATCATCTATGCCTATCTGCAGGCTATTGGAGTGATTGATTCGCATGAAGAAGGGTGTTTTCTGGAACGGCTGCCGGGATGAACAGGAGCTTTAGTCAAGAATTTAGGGGAATCCGGGCCATGGTTCAGTGCGGGAAGGCCGACCCAAGCCTTAAATATTGCAGTAAATAAAAAAGGAACCAGACATCTCCATCCCGTCCGGTTCCTTTTCTTTTCATCATAAAACCATGCCTTCATCCGCCTGCTTAAGCTCTCTCCACTAAGCCGGATCTCAGGCAAGACGTACATACATACATCTTCTGTGAACCGCCCGTTGTCTTAACCCTGACAGACTTCACATTCGCTCTCCAAATCTTATTCGATCTTCTATGTGAATGACTCACAGCATTTCCAAAATGGGCTGCCTTCTCACAAATCGCACATTTAGCCATCCTCGCACCTCCTTAAACCGAACATTTGATTTTCTAAGAAAATCCATAACAAGGGTATCATAACAGATAGAAGGAGAATTTGCAAGCAAAATTTAAAAATTTCTTGCTCCGTTCTTTCTTTTTTTGGGGAAATAGGGTATAATGGTAACAATATGAGCTGTTATGGATTCGTAAAACAAAGGAATGGAGGCTGTCATCTATGAAAGGGCGCATTAATAATAAACTCGGTTTCATCCAGATCGACCCGGAGGTCATTGCCCTGTATGCAGGGACGACCGCGGTGGAGTGTTTTGGCATTGTCGGAATGGCTGCTGTCAATATGAAGGACGGGCTGGTCAGGCTCTTAAAGCGTGAAAGCCTGACGCATGGTATTAATGTATCCGTAAAGGAGAATGCTATCAGTATTGACTTCCATGTCATTGTCTCGTACGGCGTCAGCATTTCCACGGTGGCGGATAACCTGACAGACAGTGTAAAGTATAAGGTCGAAGAGTTTACGGGCATGACGGTTGAGAAAATCAATATCTTTGTCGAAGGCGTGAGAGTGATCGATTAAGGAGGAAACTACCTGTGGGTATGAAGTACATTGACGCGGGGATGCTGAAACAGGCGTTTCTTGCGGGAGCGAAGGGCTTAGAGGCCAATAAGGAATGGATCAATGAGCTGAATGTGTTCCCTGTGCCGGACGGGGATACAGGAACCAACATGACGATGACGATCCTGGCGGCGGCCAGGGAGGTGGCGGCGATTGAGAAGCCGACGATGGAAAACCTGGCAAAGGCCATTTCATCCGGCTCTCTCCGGGGCGCGCGCGGGAATTCGGGCGTTATCCTCTCCCAGCTTTTCCGCGGCTTTGCCAAGGAGATAAAGGGCGTGGACGCCATTTCCACATCGACGCTGGCAAAGGCCATGAACCGCGGGACGGAGACAGCCTACAAGGCGGTCATGAAGCCAAAAGAGGGAACCATCCTGACCGTGGCCAGAGGCATGGCGGACAGGGCCGCGGAGCTTGCGCCGGGTACAGAGGATATCCTGGAGTTTGCCCGGGAGGTGATCCGGTGCGGCAATGAGGTTTTGAGCCGTACGCCGGATATGCTTCCTATATTAAAGGAAGCGGGCGTGGTTGATTCCGGCGGGCAGGGCCTGATGAAGGTCCTGGAGGGCGTGTATGACGGCCTGAGCGGGAAAACGGCGCCGGAGAGTTTTCAAAGCTTTGAGGCCCAGACGGAGAGCGCGGCGGGGGAACACAGTCCGGCGGCTCTTTCGGAAGCGGATATCCGCTTTGGATACTGCACGGAATTTATTATCAATCTGGAAAAGCGCTATGGCAGGGAGGAGGAGACGGCCTTTAAAGCGTACCTGGAATCCATCGGCGATTCGATCGTGGTCGTGTCGGACGAGGAGCTTGTGAAGGTCCATGTGCATACCAATGATCCGGGCCTGGCTATCCAGAAGGCGCTATGTTTTGGATCCTTATCCCGCATGAAGATTGACAATATGCGCGAGGAGCACGAGGAACGCCTTTTTAAGGCCGCGGATAAAGCCGGACAGGACGGGCCTGCGCCTTCCCGGGAGGGAGAGGATACCGCGGATAAGGCCGGACGCGGGACCAGGAAGCCTTACGGCTTTATCGCCGTCTGCGCGGGCGCGGGCATGGGAGAGATTTTCAAAGGGCTGGGGGCCGACTACCTGATTGAGGGCGGCCAGACCATGAATCCGAGTACGGAAGATATGCTGAACGCGATGGAGGCGGTGAACGCAGAGACGGTGTTCATCCTGCCGAATAATAAAAATATTATTCTGGCCGCGGAGCAGGCGGCGGGCCTCGCAGAGGATCAGACGGTTATTGTCCTTCCCACAAAGACGATCCCCCAGGGCATCACGGCGCTGATCAATTTTTCTCCGGAGCGGTCCGCGTCGGAGAATACAGCGCAGATGACAGAGGAGATGGCCCATGTAAAGAGCGGCCAGCTCACGTATGCGGTGCGCAATACGATCATTGACGGCATGGAGATCGAGGAGGGCGATTTCATGGGCATCGGCGACGAGGGGATGCTGGCTGTCGGGAAGTCGCTTGAGCGCACGGCGCTTGATACGCTGGAGGCCATGATCGACGGAGAGTCGGAGCTGGTCACGATCTATTACGGCGCGGAGACTGCCAGAGAGGATGCAGCGCGCCTCCTTGCCAGGGCGAAAGAGCGCTTTTCGCAGTGCGAGATCGAATGCCATGAAGGCGGCCAGCCGGTCTATTACTATGTAATTTCAGTGGAATGAGGACAGGATATTTGCGCTGGAGAGCCGGAACGGAGATCCGCGCGGCGGAGAGCAGATGAACACAGAAGCGATTACTTCGATCAAAGGGATCGGGGAAAAGACGGCCCGT
This sequence comes from Clostridiaceae bacterium, assembly GCA_910575795.1. Lineage (GTDB taxonomy): Bacteria > Bacillota > Clostridia > Lachnospirales > Lachnospiraceae > Otoolea > Otoolea muris. Next base: position 119,030 of record CAJTGE010000013.1, read on the forward strand.
CTTTTTCAAAAACTGGGCGTGCAGACCGTGGAGGATCTGCTTCACTATTATCCCAGGGCATACGATGCCTTCCTTCCGCCGCAGCCGGTTTCGGAGCTTGCGCCGGAGACCGTAGCCGCGGTGGAGGGCGTTCTGACAAAGACTGCGGATGTGCTTCCATACGGCCGCATGAAGGTGACGACCGCGGCGCTCCGGGATATCAGCGGGCTTCTGACCCTGACCTGGTATAACATGCCGTACCTTAAGTCTGCGCTTCGATCCGGGGAGCGCTTCGTATTCCGGGGGCGCGTGGTGAAAAAAAAGGGGCGCATGGCCATGGAGCAGCCGCTTATGTACACCCCAGAGGAGTACGGCGGTCTGGTGAATTCCATGCAGCCCGTCTACGGCCAGACAAAGGGCCTGGGGAATAAGACGATAGCAAAGGCCGTGTCAGAGGCGCTGAAAGGCCGCCGGACGGAGCGCGAATACCTGCCGGAGGATATCCGCCGGCGCTGCGGGCTGGCCGAGTACAACTTTGCCCTGGAGCATATCCATTTCCCCGGTGACGGGGCGGAGCTTTTGTTTGCCAGAAAGCGCCTCGTGTTTGATGAGTTTTTCATGTTTCTGGTAGCTGTCCGGCTCTTAAAGGACAGACGGGAGGATGTGCAGAGCCCATGCCCCATAGCGGTGAGCGGCGAGGTCCGGGCGGCGCAGGAGAAGCTTCCCTTCTCCCTCACAGGGGCCCAGAAACGTGTTCTGGGCGAGGTGTACGCAGATCTGTCGGGAGGGCGCGTCATGAACCGCCTGATCCAGGGGGACGTCGGCTCCGGCAAGACGATCATCGCCGTGCTGGCGCTTCTCGCGGCGGCATACAATGGATATCAGGGCGCGCTGATGGTTCCGACCGAGGTTCTGGCCAGGCAGCATTTTGAATCCATGGAGGATTTATTTGGCCGCCTGGGACTGACGGCGCGCCCGATCCTTCTGACAGGCTCGATGACGGCAAAGGAAAAACGCCTGGCGTATGAGCGGATCCGCTGCCATGAGGCGGATATCGTCATCGGCACGCACGCCCTGATCCAGGAAAAAGTCGTTTACGATAATCTGGCCCTGGTCATAACCGACGAGCAGCACCGTTTCGGCGTCAGCCAGCGCGAGATGCTGGGAAATAAGGGCCGCCGGCCGCATGTCCTGGTCATGAGCGCCACGCCGATCCCAAGGACGCTCGCCATCATCCTCTACGGCGATCTCGATATCTCGGTCATCGACGAGCTGCCGGCGGACCGCAGGCCCGTCAAAAACTGCGTGGTCGGGACCGATTACCGGGAAAATGCCTACCGCTTTATCGAGCGCGAGGTCCGGGCGGGCCGTCAGGCCTACGTCATCTGCCCCATGGTGGAGGCGAGCGAGCTTCTAGAGGCGGAAAATGTGCTGGATTACAGCAAAACGCTGCGGGAGAAGCTCCCGTCTTCGATTCAGGTCGCATACCTGCACGGAAAGATGAAAGCGCAGGAAAAGAACCGCCTGATGGAGCAGTTTGCAGCCGGGGAAATACAGGTGCTCGTCTCCACCACGGTGATTGAGGTGGGAATCAATGTGCCCAATGCCACGGTCATGATGATCGAGAATGCGGAGCGCTTCGGCCTCGCGCAGCTTCACCAGCTCAGGGGGCGCGTGGGCAGGGGAAAGGAGCAGTCTTACTGTATCATGGTGGACGGCTCGGGGCAGGCGGATACGCGGGAGCGGCTTGCGATCTTAAACCGTTCCAATGACGGCTTTTTTATCGCCTCAGAGGATTTAAAGCTGCGCGGCCCGGGGGACATCTTCGGCGTGCGCCAGAGCGGGGAGCTTAACTTTAAGCTGGCCGATATCTTTACGGATGCGGAGATTTTAAAATGCGCCTCGCGGGAGGTAAAGCGCCTTCTTGACGCGGATCCCCTTCTTGAAGAGGAGGAGAACCGGGAACTAAAGAACAGACTTGACGTCTATTTAGCGCGGCGTTACGAAAAACTGAACCTTTGAGAGACAAAAAACGCGCTGCTTTTCGGCGTTGGACAATAGGTTAAAAGGAGGGAGCAATATGCTGCGGTTAAGGCCCTGTAAGCTGGCGGACGGGAGATTTCTCCTTACGTGGCTGGCCGATGAGCGGACCGTGGAATTTTGGAGGGCGGATCGCTTTACATGGCCCCTGACGCAGGGGCAGCTCGATACATATTTCAGGGATTTTGAGGCAGATCAAAACGCCATGGCGCTCACGGCTCTGGATGTCCGCGGCCATCCATGCGGACATTTTTCCTTCCGGAACATAAGCTGGGAGGAAAACAGGGCGCATATGGGCTTCATCGTCGTGGATCCCGCGGCCCGGGGCATGGGCTATGGCAGACGCATGGTGCGCCAGGCGCTGCGGTATGCGTTTGGCTGCCTGGGGCTCTCGGCCGTCACGCTCGGCGTCTATGACTGTAATGAGCCGGCCAGGCGCTGCTACGAGGCCGAAGGCTTTGTGCGGATCGACCGCGAGGGCTTTAAGGCGAGGCGCGAAAGCCATGCAGACGGGGAGTGGGAGTATTTCTACATGGAGGCAAAGGCCGGACAATTGGAACAGTAACCTGGAAACTACCGGGAATTATGTAATAAACAACTTTACCTTTGGTGTATTTTGTGTTAATTATGAATATAATAGGGCGGCTGTCAAGGGACGGAACCGCATCAGGCCGCTGACTGTACAGGCCCGGGCAGAGGTTTCTGCTATTCGGGCCGATGTGCAGGGATGTACGGTTTTGGAGGTATGTGAATTATGAAAAATATGAAAATTTTCTTCAAGCTATTGGTTTCATTCGGCGCGATCTTGTTAGTTACTTTTGCGCTTGGTATAACAGCGCTGGTGTCTATCAATCATTTGGACAAGATTTCTCAGGGATTTTCCACGCAGTCTATTCCCAGTATTAATTATCTGTGGGCTGCCAGACGGGCGATTCAGGCCACGGAGAAGATGGCTCTGGAGACGACGGTTGTTATGTCAGAGGAGGAGCTGGAAAGCGTGGAGGCCACTCTTAAGGAAGAGCGCGCCAGCCTGGATCAGGCGTTAAAGGATCTTGCGGCGGTTGCTCCTCAGTTCCAGACGCAGCTCGATGCCATTCAGGAAGAACTGACCGATGTATCCTCCTACCGCGCCCAGATATTGGAGGAGGCGTGGAAATTCACAGAGGAGGGCAATGCCCGCGCTTACGAGCTTTACAGAGGCGGTTATCATGACAGCTTTGAAAAGGTCAGGATGTCCCTTGTGGAGTTGACAGAGGATGTAGATAAACAGATCGCTGAGGATTACGCGAATTCCCAGAGAACGGCAATCGTTGCGACCAGCATTACCGTGTTCATTTTCATTCTTGCCATTGCGGTGATCGCGCTCTTTACCATTGTTCTGACCCGTCAAATCGTAACTCCTGTGCGGGATCTGGAACAGGCGGCGACTCTGGTGGCGGGAGGAAATCTTGATACGGAGATCGATTATGTTTCCGATGACGAGATCGGTATACTGGCCAACAGTATCCGTTCACTGGTTTCTGCCCTCAAAAATATCATCCTTGACATTGATTTTCTTCTGGATCAGATGGCCGGCGGTAATTTTGCGGTACATACCAAAGCAGAGCAGTATTATGTCGGCTCTTTTAACAGCGTTCTGCTTTCCATGCGCAAGCTGAAGGAACGCTTAAGCGATACGCTCCAGCAGATCGACGAGTCAGCTGATCAGGTAAATTCCGGCAGCGGACAGGTATCCAGCGGCGCGCAGGCGCTGGCCCAGGGCGCTACGGAACAGGCGTCCTCTGTACAGGAGCTGGCTGCAACCATCAAAGAGATTTCCGTCAAGATAGAGGCAACGGCCGAGCACGCCCAGACCGCAAAGGCTGAGAATCTGCAGGCCCATGAGTTGATTCAGATCTGCTCCGGGCATATGGGCGATCTGCTGAACGCGATGGGCTCTATCAGTGATAAGTCAAAAGAGATCGGCAAGGTGATCAAGACGATCGAGGATATCGCCTTCCAGACAAACATTCTGGCGCTGAATGCCGCTGTGGAGGCCGCCCGGGCCGGCAGCGCCGGCAAAGGCTTTGCCGTGGTTGCCGACGAAGTGCGCAACCTGGCCACCAAATCCCAGGAGGCATCCAAGAGCAGCGCAGCCCTGATTGAGGAGACGGTAAAAGCCGTGGAAGAGGGCAGCAAGCTGTCAGATGATACAGAAAAAGCCCTGCGGGATGTAGTGGACAGCGCAAAGAAGATTCTGGATGCTGTCACCCTGATCTCAGACGCCACACAGGAGCAGTCCTACGCCGTTTCTCAGGTGACGACAGGGGTGGATCAGATTTCCAGCGTTGTGCAGACCAATTCCGCAACGGCAGAAGAGAGCGCGGCCGCCAGCGAAGAGCTGTCGGGGCAGGCGTCGGTTCTTAAGAATCTGGTGAGCCAGTTTCAGTATTAAGGGACAATGCAAAGAAGTTAAACCGATAGAATAGTTTGAAGAGCAGCGAGAGGGTGTTGTGTAAGGCAATACCCTCTTGTTTTTAACAGTAGCTGTCAATTTTTATAAAGATATGCGGTTCTCAGGGGGGCGTCCCTTTTCCGTATTTTAAAGCCAACATCACATTGAGATATTTATTTCATGCTATCCATGTATAGCAACAAATACTTCAAACCCTGCAATACACATGAAATTTCTCAGATATCACTTGTTGACTTTCTAAATCCATGCTAAACTAAACAGAGCGCTCCCCGCCCCACGGCGGTTTGCCGCATCAAATGATTCAAGGAGGAATAAAACGCATGGCATCAGAGGTATATTATACGAATTTAAGAACCACCTTCCACGAAAACCTTCTTCAAAAGCTGGCCCGTCTGGTTAAGAGGGCCGGGATGCTTGACAAGATCGATTTCAGCAACAAGTACACGGCCATAAAGATTCACTTCGGAGAGCCGGGCAATCTGGCTTATCTGCGCCCGAATTATTCGCGGGTGATTGTGGATCTCATCGGCTCGCAGGGCGGGAGGGCTTTTCTGACGGATTGTAATACGCTCTATGTGGGCGGGAGGAAGAATGCCCTGGATCACCTTGATTCTGCCTATATAAATGGCTACAATCCGTTTACCACGGGCTGTCATCTGCTGATTGCGGACGGTTTAAAGGGTACGGATGATATCATGGTTCCGGTTGACGGGGAGTATGTGAAGGAGGCCAAGATCGGGCGCGCGATTATGGATGCGGATATTTTCATTTCCATGAATCATTTTAAAGGGCATGAAGCCACAGGTTTTGGCGGCGCGCTGAAAAATATCGGCATGGGCTGCGGCTCCAGGGCGGGGAAGATGGAGATGCACAATGCCACCAGCCCGTTTGTCCTGAAGGATACGTGTATCGGCTGCGGTTCCTGTAAGAAGAGCTGCGCGCACGGCGCGATTTCCATGGAGGATAAAAAGGCGTTTATTGACGAGACGAAATGTGTCGGCTGCGGGCGCTGTATCGGCGTCTGTCCTGTGGATGCGGTGGCAAATCACTGTGATGAGTCGAATGATATTTTAAATAAGAAGATTGCGGAGTATTCGCTTGCCGTGCTTAAGGATCGGCCGCATTTCCATATCAGCTTTGTCGTGGATGTTTCGCCCTACTGCGACTGTCATGCGGAGAATGATCTTCCCATCGTGCCGGATGTGGGCATGTTTGCTTCGTTTGATCCGGTGGCTTTGGATATGGCCTGCGCGGATGCGGTGAACCGCCAGCCTGCGATCGTCGGCTGTGTCTTGGAAGAGCGGGAGCGCTGCCATCATGATCATTTTACGGATGTCCACCCGGAGACGAACTGGATGGTGGCATTAGAGCACGCGGAAAAGCTGGGGATTGGAACCAGAGCCTATCAGTTGATCGAGATTTAGGGCGTGTTTGAAAAAGGCTCCGGGAACTGCCGCATGCAGAACGCCGTGTCCGGGCTCATGAAATCCCGGACACGGCGTCCTTCCCGGCAGGCCCAAGCCTTGCGGGATTTTACCGGCAGCAGCCGTGATGGCCGCCGTGGGACTGGCCCGCATATCCGCAGAGCCCGTCACAGTAACCGCTCTCATGGTGATAGCCACAATAGTATGTTCCTTCATGGGTGTGGCGGCCCGTCTCTGCGCAGTCGTCGTAAGGACAAACCTGGTAGGACGTATTTACCGGGGCAGCCTGTCTGTGATGGCCGTGCGCGTAGACCGGAGTGGCTACGAAACATGTGATGCACAGCGTAAGCAGGGCAACAGCCGGCAGATTTTTTTTGTGACGCATGATAATCGCCTCCTTTTTCTTCCATTCTATCACAGGCAGATGGTTCTGTCCATAGACAAATCAGGCGGATATAGCGGGCAGGTTTCTTACGAATTTTTTAAGTTCATGTTATTGTGAACAGGAAGAGTTTTGTAACAGTTTAAGCTTTGAACTGCTGCACATTTTTACAACCGAATTCATCACACGAAAAGGGGATAGAACGATGTTTGAAAAGGTATTCAGGCTGACAGACAATAACACGACGGTGCGGACAGAGGTTATGGCCGGGATCACGACTTTTATGACCATGGCGTATATTCTGGCTGTAAATCCCAGTATTTTAAGCGCGGCGGGCATGGATCCTACGGCTGTGCTTCTGGCCACGGCGCTGGCCTCCTTTATCGGCACGGCCTGTATGGCGTTTCTGGCGAACCTGCCGTTTGCGCTGTCGGCGGGTATGGGGCTGAACGCCTATCTGGCGTATACGGTTGTCCTTGGCTATGGCGTGAGCTGGCAGGTTGCGCTGCTGGCGGTATTTGTCGAGGGCGCGGTGTTTATTGTCCTCTCCCTGACCAATGTCCGCGAGGCCATTTTTAATGCCATTCCGCTGACGCTGAAAAAGGGCGTTTCGGTCGGTATCGGGCTGTTTATCGCGTTTATCGGCCTGCAGAATGCGGGGCTGTGCGTAGATTCGGCCACTCTGGTCACAATCACCAGCTTTACAGAGAATTTCCGCACCTCCGGTATCTGCGCCCTGCTGGCCCTGATCGGGCTGTTTGTCATCGCCGCGCTGTATATTCATAAGGTAAAGGGCGCAATCCTGTTTGGGATTGTTATTACCTGGGCGCTTGGTATGGCGTGCCAGGCGGCGGGGATCTATACGCCGGATCCGGAGGCCGGCTTTTATACGCTGTTCCCGTCGCTTTCGATCACGGATTTTACGAAGCTGGGCCTGACGTTTGGCCAGTGCTTCAAGGTGGATATGGGCGCGGTGGGCCTTCTGAATTTTATTGTCATCGTATTCTCGTTCCTGTTTGTGGATATTTTTGACACGCTGGGGACGCTGATCGGCGTGGCGACCAAGGCGGACATGCTGGACGGAGAGGGCCGCCTTCCCCGCATCCGCCCGGCCCTTTTGTCGGACGCGATCGCGACTTCTGCCGGGGCGGTGCTCGGCACTTCGACAACGACCACGTTTGTGGAATCCGCCTCCGGGGTGGCGGTTGGCGGGCGCACCGGCCTGACGGCTCTGGTGACGGGCGCGCTGTTTTTGGCCTCGACGCTGTTTGCGCCGGTATTTACCGCAATCCCGTCCTTTGCCACCGCGCCTGCGCTGATTATGGTGGGATTCCTGATGGTGGGGACCGTGACGGAGATCCGTTTCGATGAGGAACATCTGACGGAGGCGATCCCGGCCTATCTGGCGATCATCGCCATGCCGCTGTTTTACAGTATTTCCGAGGGGATCTCACTCGGGATCATCTCCTATGTGCTGCTGAACCTGGCGGCGGGAAAGGGACGGCGTGTCGCCCCGCTGATGTATGTGCTGGCGGCGCTGTTTGTGCTGAAATATGTGTTCCTGTAGGATCGTCTGTATGAGACGCAGGGCGCGGCGTTTAGAAGGTTACCGGGCACAGCCCGGCAGGGGTGTGAACCGTAACGTTAGAAAATCGTCAGAAATTGTTTATTAATATTTAACTTGTGTTCCGGCCCGGTTCTGTGGTATAACTTGTGAAACGCGGCGTACGGCTTTTTCTTAGGAGCTGTCTCGAAATAACTTCCCATTAGTCCGCAGGATTTTTCTTCGAGAGTGCTTCTCAAAAATCAAGCGCATAGCGGGCTATGTAACTGATTTTTGAGCAGCGCTATCGGAGAAAAAGACAAGGAATATGGGAAGTTATTTCGAGACAGTTCCTTACCGCCGTACACCGCGCAGACAGCCATAGAGAAAGGAGATGACAGCTATGGCAAAGGATTACATAACATTTACCATCGGACCGAAAAAAGATATTGCGCTGATTGCGCATGATAATGAGAAACCAAAGCTGATAGAGTGGTGCAGGGAGCACTACGCCATCTTAAAGCATCACAATTTATACGGAACAGGGACGACGGCGCGGATGATCACGGATCAGACAGGGCTTACGGTGAAAGGCTATAACAGCGGCCCTCTGGGCGGGGATCAGCAGATTGGCGCCAAGATTGTTGAGGGTGTAATTGATTTTGTTGTCTTCTTTTCCGACCCGCTGACGGCGCAGCCGCATGACCCGGATGTGAAGGCGCTGATGCGGATCGCGCAGGTGTATGATATTCCCATGGCGGTTAACAAGGCGACGGCAGATTTTATGATCACATCGGAATATATGTCAACAGATTATCAGCACGATGTCATCAATTTCCGCAAAACGATCCAGGAGAGGGCGGATACGCTCTGACGGGCGGTTTTGGCGGGGGATGGGCAAAAGATGCCGCTTCGCTCCAGCCGGCGCATGACTGATAAGCAAAGAGCCTCCTTTGAAAAAAGAGGCTCTTTTCTCTATTCTTTCCCCTCAGACAATCCCCAAACTTCCCATCACAACTATCACTGCCACCGCCAGGATCGGTATCACGCAGGTGACGATCCCGATATCCGCATAGGAATCCTTATGCGTCAGCCCGCATACCGCGAGCAGCGTGATCACTGCGCCGCAGTGCGGCAGGGAATCGAGCCCGCCGGAGGCCACGGTTGCGACGCGGTGGAATGCCTCGGGGCTGATGTGCATGGCCTGGGCGATCTCCAGATATTTGGAAGCCAGGGCCTCCAGGGCGATCGTCATGCCTCCGGACGAGGATCCGGTCGCGCCTGCGAGCGTGGTGATGGCCACAGCCTCTGACACGAGAGGGCTGCCGCCCATCCCGAGCAATGCGGAGGTCAGGGCGGCAAACCCCGGAACTGCCTTTACCACGCTTCCAAAGCCAACGGCGGCGGAAGTGTTCATGATCGCCATGACAGAGCCTGACGCGCCCTCATTGATGGCGGGAATAAAGGTCTTCCACCGCCTGATATTGAAAACAGCGATGAGGGCGATCCCTGTGCCGATGGCCGCTATGGCCGGCCACTGAAGGATATTTAAGGTCGCTACAACGGCCGCGAGCGGGATGATGCCAAAGATCCAGTGAGGAAGCTCTGCCGTCTCCTGCGCCGTTTCATCGCCTGCGCCTTCATACCGCTCCCCGGCGGCGCGCAGGATCTTTTCGCGGCGCGCCAGCCAGGCGTAGCCTCCTGCGAACATGATGAGGGCGGCGGTGAGGCCAAGGACCGGGGCCGCCATGGCTGTTGTGCCGAGGTAGCGGGCCGCGATCAGGTTATTGAGCTGCGGCGAGCCGGGCAGGGCGGTCATGGTGAAGGTAAAGGATCCGAGCGCGATCGCGCCGGGGATCAGCCTTCTGGGGATGTCCGCCTCCCGGTATAGCTCAAGCGCCAGGGGGTAGATGGCAAAGACCACGACAAACAGGCTGACGCCCCCGTATGTCAGGACCGCGCAGGCGATGACAACGGCCAGGATGGCGCGCCTGCTGCCGATAAGGCCGGAGAGGAACCGGGCGACTGAGCTGGCGAGCCCGGTTGCCTCCATCATTTTCCCGAAGACGGCCCCAAAGAGGAAGACCGGGAACCACGATTTGGCAAAGCCTGCCAATCCGTCCATATACAGCTCCGTGTAGGCCGGGAAGAGTTCAAGGCCCCCAAGGAGCGCGACGATCATGGCCGACGCCGGGGCAACCCAGATGATGTTGTAGCCTTTATAGGCCAGGAATACTAAAACAGCCAGGCCGAGTAAGATACTTATCATACGCCGGCCTCCTTTCCGTCTATGGAGTGCGCAAGCCCCATAGGCTGATCTTTAAATATACGGGCGTCCATAAGCTTCAGATCACGGGAGATCAGGGGGCAGAAGGCCATTTTTCCAAGGATATCTGTTTCCAGATCAACCAGGGGAGCGATTTCAATCAGCTCCAGGCCCCCGGAGGCCAGCCGGAAAACGGCGCGCTCCGTCACGTAGAGAACCTCCTGGCCTCTCAGCTTGGCGTAGCGCCCGCTGAAGGTGATCTGTTCCACACAGTCGATAAATTTGATGTGCGGCCCGTCCTCAATGATATGTACGCCCATGGCATCAACGGCGATATGGCTGCGCCCGGCGGTAAACGCGCCGCAGAACACGACCTTTTTTGTGTTCTGGGAAATGTTTACAAATCCGCCGCAGCCGACCATGCGGCCCTTAAATTTGCTGACATTGATGTTCCCCGCCGCGTCGGCCTGGGCGAGTCCGAGAAAGGCGATGTCAAGGCCGCCGCCGTCGTAGATGTCAAACAGGTTCGGCTGGCCGACAAGAGCTTCCACATTGGCGGCCGCCCCCAAACCGTATCCGGAGGCCGGGATTCCGCCGACCGCGCCGGCCTCGACGGTCATGGTCATCCAGTCGTGTATGCCTTCCTCAAGCGCAGCGGAAGCGATCCCCTCCGGCACGCCGATGCCAAGGTTGACCGTCATTCCCAGACGGAGCTCCATGGCGCAGCGTTTTGCAATCACCTTTCTCACATCCAGCGGCATGGGAGCGACCCGGTCAGACGGAATCTTCACTTCACCGGTGAACGACGGGTCGCAGATTGTCCCTACATTCATCCGGTGATCTTCCTGCGGAGCCGGCACGATATAATCGACGAGGATACCGGGCACGGCAACCTTTCTCGGGTCCAGCGCGCCCTTTCTGGAGATATGAGCCGCCTGCGCAATCACAATGCCCCCGGCGCTTTTGGCCGCTGCCGCCAGGTGCAGGGTTTCTAAGAGCACGCCCTCCTGATCCACGGTGAGATTGCCCGATTCATCGGCCGTCGTCCCGCGGATGAGCGCCACGGTAAGGGGAGGCGCTTTGTAATACAGGCGTTCCCTGCCCCCGATTTCAATGAGTTCAACCAGGTTTTCTTTTGCGAGAGCGTTCATCCGGCCGCCTTCCACCCGCGGATCCGCAAAGGTTCCCAGGCCCACATGCGTGACAATGCCTTCCTTGCCGCCCGCCATTTCCCGGAACAGATGGGCAATGACGCCCTGGGGGAAATTCCAGGCTGCGATCCTGTTTTCACTGATCAGTCCGCTCAGCTTTTTGGCCAGACCGACGTGGCCGGCGATGATTTTGTCCACCATCCCGTCCTGGGCAAAATGATCCAGGCCGAAATCGCTGGCCCCGCTGTCGCCGCAGCCGGATGCAAACATCAGGGTCAGCCCCCTGGGGCTGCCTTCCCTGCGATAGCGCCCGCCAAGGGCCTTTGCCAGCGATTCCGGAAAACCGAAACCGAATGCAAACCCGTTGATACCAACTACGTCCCCGTCCTGAATGAGCTGCGCGGCCTCCGCGCTGTTAATGATTTTTGCCATATGCGTTCTCCCTTCCTGTGTTCACGATGCCGTTTCGGGCGGAATCACGGTTGCCGTCCCGCTGATAACGACCTCTCCCCGCTCATTCGTGCAGGTTGTGCGTATTTTTGCGATATCAAATTTCGTCTTTGGCAGGATTTCCAGGACCTTAAGCTCTACGGTCAGGACATCGCCGATCCGGACCGGCCGCATGAATTTCAGATCCTGCTCCAGATACGTTGTGCCAATCCCCGGCATATGCATCGCCAGCCCGCCGGATATGATGCCGGCCCCGATCATACCATGCGCGATCCGCTCTTTAAACATGGTGGTCCGGGCAAACTCGTCGTCCAGATGCAAAGGATTTTTATCCCCTGTTACTTCTGCAAATTTTCTCACATCCTCGTCGGATACCTTTTTCTGAAAGGTGCATACCTGTCCGGCTTCCAGTCTTTTTTCCATAGCGCCTCCTTTTTGTGCGGTTGTCTGAGCTGCTGCAATTCACGCATGGCCACGCGTCGGGATACGGAACATTTTTGTGAAATATACTCAGAATTATCGATTGCCCCGCCCCTTTTTTGTAATATATCACAGGGGCCTTTGTTTGTATAATGGATAAAATTCATCATTTCATGAAAAAGAACCATAAGCATTTCGCCGCGGAATGTATTAAAATAGCAGAATAAGAAACGTACATCAGGGCTTGTATAAGGGACGGCCTGCAGGCGGGGCGGGAAGCGGGGTATAATGATCATGGCAACGGTTCCGGAAATACGCAAATGGCCGCATACCATGTACGGACAGCGGCATCACACACAAGGAGGCGCGTTTATGAATTTGAAATATCTGTCGTATTTTATCAAGGTTGCGGAGCATGGAAATTTTACGAAAGCTTCAAACGAGCTGTTTTTGTGCCAGTCCACCTTAAGCAAGTCCGTAATGGCCCTGGAAAAGGAGCTTGAAACCAGCCTGATCGACCGCTCCTCTAATGAATTTAAGCTGACAGAGCACGGCGTCCTGCTGGTTGAAAAGGGGAAATACCTTCTGGATATGATCGGAAAGCAGGAGGAACAGATTTACAACTGTATCAGGGGCAATCAGGGGGAGCTGCGCATCGGCATCCCTCCGGTCATCCTGACCGCATATTTCCCGTCGATTATCTATGAATTTCAGAAACAGAATCCCAATATCAATATCCGCGTCGTGGAGGCCGGCGCGAATACGGTGAAGGAGAGGGTGGACAACGGTTCTGTGGATTTAGGGGTGATCATTTTTCCGTTTTCTTATCCGGGTTACCATGTGGCGCCCTTTGCCTCGTCCTTTAATGTCCTGCTCGTCCATAAGTCGCACCGGCTGGCAGAGAGAAAGACGGTGCGGTTTATCGAACTGATTGATGAGGATTTTATGATCCTTGACCATACGTATATGCTGCATGACCGCATCCTTTCGAGCTGCCGCAACGCGGGCTTTGAGCCGCGGATTACATGCCAGAGCTCCCAGTGGGATTTTCTTGCGGAAATGGTGGCGCTGAATCAGGGGATCAGCATTCTGCCGCTGCCGATCGCGGTGCGGTTCCATTCCGACGACATACGGCGCATCCGGCTGACAGAGCCGGAGTTTCCGTGGGAAATCGCGATTATTGTGCCAAAGGAGAGGTATGTTTCGGGGGTGATGGATGCGTTTATACGGTTTGCTTGCGAGAGGGTGGGGAGAAATGGCAGTAGTTAGAAGGTATGGTTTACATGTATGGCTATGGAATTGAGCGAAGCGGGGAGATTGCGGACCGGGGGGTATTGTGAGAGGGGCCGCCGCCCGGGGGCCTCTATATCCAACGGAACCCCGCTTTCGCTCGGAGAAAAGCGCAGCGGTACTAAGCTCGAAAAGACCTCGCTAAGTACCGGCGGTTTTCTACGGGTTCCTTATGGATATAGAGGCCCCCGGGCGGCTACGTTACCGACAGGCCGTGAATGCCGCCATTTTTAAATAGATCTTCATAATGAACGGTTTTTGTGATATGATCATTTGCGTAAAAGCGGCGCGCTCTGGCAAGTGGTAATATAGCGCTGCCGGGAGTGGTGTAAAAGCAGGAGAGGGTAATCGCGGATGGGGGCGAGCGGATGGATATATGGAATCCATGGCATGGCTGCCGTAAAATCAGCGCGGGATGCGCGAATTGTTATATGTACCGCAGGGACGCGGAATTTGGGAAGGACAGTTCGGTCGTGACAAAGACGGCTTCATTCCGGCTGCCGGTTCAGAAAAGGCGGGACGGTTCCTATAAGCTGCAGGAGACAGGGTATGTGTATACATGCATGACGTCCGATTTTTTTATTGAGGAAGCGGATGAGTGGAGGAGAGAAGCATGGGAATTTATCCGCATCCGGCCGGATCTGAGGTTTTATATTATCACCAAGCGGATTGGGCGTTTTGAGGTGAGCCTGCCGGACGACTGGGGAGACGGGTATGAGAATGTGACGGTTTGTTCGACCTGCGAGAACCAGAAAGAGGCGGATGAACGCCTGCCGGTGATGCTGGGTCTCCCAATCAGGCACAGGGAGGTGATCCATGAGCCCATGCTGGAGGGCGTGGATATCCGGCGCTATCTCGCGACAGGAAAGATCGGGGGCGTCATCTGCGGCGGGGAATCCGGGCCGGATGCGCGAATCTGCGATTATGGCTGGATACTGGATTCGGCGAAACAGTGCAGGGAGCACCATGTCCCGTTCCATTTTAAACAGACCGGGGCCCATTTCAGGAAGGATGGGAGATTGTATAATATTCCGAGAAGCCTGCAGGCGGTTCAGGCGCGTAAGGCGGGGATTGATACAAACGGATAAAGAGAGGGGAGGGACGGGCGATGTGTATCGGGATGCCAACGAAGAATATATTGGTGCTGGGAAATAATTTTGTCCGCTATTTTATGGCGTATCATGCGGAGGTGAAGGGATGGATTGATTTTGAAGTCCTGATCCGAAATGTTACGGAGACAATGGAAACGCTGATGGGGCGATTTTCCGGTTTAGAGGGAAACAGAAGGGATAATTATGTAGATGGAATAGGCGGAAATGTGGGGGAACGCCTGCTGGCAGGATGCTTTGATAAGATTTTCAATATCAGTCAGCAAGATGGGATCTGTATTCAAAAAGGACTTGCGGATTCTGTCAGCGGTATCCACAAAAAGGATGTTAAGGGATTTAAGCGGGATGTTTAATTTTTGAAGATTCGGCCGGAGGGCAGCGCATTGTAAGTCATTGAAAAAATCCATCCGCTATTGATTTTAAAATCAATAGCGGATGGATTTTTCAGAAATGGAGCAGACGGGAGTCGAACCCGTGTCCAAAAACCAATTCCCTGTTCTTCTACTATCATAGTCTGTTCTTTTTCATTCCCTCTGCCCTGCGGAAGCAGACATCCTCAGGGTTTCAGTAGTTCCTGGTACGACCGGCAGTCCGGAACCCCCCTGCCGTCGTTTCTCACATAGTCGATGCCAGATTCTTAAGGTGTGAGTGCCCTAAGGCTGACAACTGCTTTAATTAAGCAGCAAATGCTAATTCTCTATCGTTAGCGTTTAATTTTAATTTTGCCATTTGACGCATCGCATGCGGATAGCTTCACCAGCTTCATGATCCCTGTCGAAACCGGTACTGCCCCTGATATTGGGGATTCCTTTGTTATGGTAGCACAATGGCGGGCGGCTGTCAATGATTTTTTATCCGAAATGTCCCCGCCGCCTAAACTGCTGCGAACGGCCGCTTTTCTACAAGCGGGAGCGGGGGTCCGTTGGATATAGAAGCCCTCAATGGCGGCCTTTTCGCAATACTCTGCGCTGAAGCGCGCATACCCATTGCCCCGCATTCCAACTCAAGGAGGAGTTTGTCCATCAAAACGCAAGACGCATAAAGCCCTGAAAAGATAACGTAAACCGACAGAAAAAAGTAAAGATTCCGTCTTCCATTTCTGGTAAAATACATTGGGACAGGAAACATTTCCCGGTATCTGTTTCCCGCAAACATCTGTTCATACTGCGAACGATAAAAGGAAAGGAACACGAATCATCATGCAAAATCATAAAAAAACGAAAAAGCGCGCGTTTCCCGCTGCCCTGGCCCTGTTTCTTGGCCTGGGACTGAGCGTTTCAGCTATGGCGCCCTCCCGCACGCTTGCAGGTCCGGCAGAGGACATTTCCCTTGCCGCACAGCAGGCGCAGGCTGGCGGTGACGAGGTTTTTGTGAAGGCAGCGTCAACTGTCCCGGCCGCGCAGGGGGAGCTGCGCGGCGTGTGGATCTCCTATCTGGACTGGAACCGCTGGCCTAAGGATCCGGCGTCCTTTCGCAAAGCAGTGGACGCTTCCATGGATCTCTGCGTGTCCAAAGGCATCAACGCCGTTTTTGTCCAGATCCGGCCCGACGGGGACGCCATGTATCCGTCCGCTTATTTCCCGTGGTCTAAGTTCGCGTCCGGAAAACAGGGCGTGGATCCCGGCTATGATCCCTTTGCGTATGTCCTTTCATCCGCCCATGCCAGGGGCCTGCAGGTCCACGCCTGGATCAACCCGTTCCGCATCACGGGATATTTAAACCGCTACAGCGATCTCTGCGCCTCGAATCCGGCGATCGCCTGGGCCGGCGATCAGGACGCGTCCAATGACCGCTGGGTTCTGACCCATGAGGGCGAGCTCTACTACAATCCGGCTGTCCCTGAGGTCCGCCAGCGCATCATTGACGGCGTGCGGGAAGTGGTCGAGCGCTATGAAGTGGACGGAGTCCATTTTGACGATTATTTTTACCCCAATATCGACGACGCGAATGAGGCGCTGTGGTTTGATAAGCCGGAATATCTTTCGTCCGGCTCACGGGAGAGCATCGCAGCCTGGCGGAAGAATAATATTAACCAGCTTGTGCGGGGCGTGTATCAGACCGTAAAGCAGTACCGGCCCCAGGCCGTGTTCGGAGTCAGCCCCGAGGGTTATTTAAAGCATCTGCGCCTTGATAACCGGCTGTTCGTGGACATTGATACATGGATGTCCCAGCCGGGGTATGTGGAT
This sequence comes from Clostridiaceae bacterium, assembly GCA_910575795.1. Lineage (GTDB taxonomy): Bacteria > Bacillota > Clostridia > Lachnospirales > Lachnospiraceae > Otoolea > Otoolea muris. Next base: position 135,725 of record CAJTGE010000013.1, read on the forward strand.
TATGTGATGCCGCAGATCTACTGGGGGTTTGAGGCCAAAGTAAACGGCCAGCCGGCGGCCTATGCGTTCGATACCTGTTTAAATGACTGGATTACGCTCAAGAAAAAGGGGGATGTGACGCTCTATGTCGGCCTGCCCCTTTATAAAACCGGAACCGACGCGGCGGACGGGAATGAGACGCCGGAGTGGCTGCGTTACCAGGACATCATGCGGCGGCAGGTTCTTACCGGGCGGAGTACCGGGCAGGTAAGCGGATACTGCCTGTACGATTTCAGCTCCCTCACCAGGGAGGCGGCCCGCGCCGAGGTGGAGAATTTAACCGCGCTCTTTCATTAAGAGCGCGGTTGAAAGATGCTTTCCGTCCGATGCGCGCCACCGTTTGTGAAAGGCGCGGATGGCGGGAGTGATGTTTCAAACACAATCTGGAAGCATATGCCGTAACGGTCCGGGCGCGCCGGGAGGTTACGGCATTGCTTTTTATGTACGGGATGAATCCTGGGGCATTTCTGCTTTTTTTGTCTTCGCGGGCCGGGGCGTCACCACTCCGAGCTCCCGGAAAATGGCCCACACATAGGGCGCGCCGAAACAGTTGAGCTTTTTCGGCCCGCAGATGACGCGCTCGTGATCCTCGAGAACGCGCGCATAGGCTTTTAGGATCGTAGCCTTGGTGATCGATTTGGAACGCCGGTCCACAAACATTTCACCGCCCCGGATCTGATAGGTAAAGGGCAGTTTTTTTTCCGTATAAAATGTCTGCTCCTGGCAGGAAACCAGGCGGTTCCAGAATTCCTCGCTGCTCAGGGCTTCATTTGCCGCTTGTGTCTGCTTTTCATCCATTGTGGGACTCCCTTCCGTATGCACATGCCGTAAACAGCCGCCTCCCGCAACGGGCCCTGGCTGGCTGCTGCGGACAAAGCTTCGTAAAACCGCTGCCCGGGACGCCCTTTCCTCTGCCTGTACATACTCCGTTTTTGGATATCATACCAGCTTTTGGGCGGCAGCGCAAGCAATATGGGGCGAAGAGGGCGGCCTTCTCACGACAAACAGCGCCAGCAAAAGGTATTGAATTCCAAATCCGTATAGCCTATAATTTACTCAGGTGCGTCTAAAAAATCGCCTGTTCATCAAAAGAGAAAGGAGTGCGCCTGTTTACAGGAGCCCGCGTGGGATCATGGCAGATAAGAATGATTTTTCAAAAGGAAGCGTTGTTAAAAATATTTTGGATCTGGCTGTTCCAATGACGTTTGCGCAGCTTATCAATGTGCTTTACAATATCGTTGACCGGATCTACATCGGAAAGATACCGGAGCATTCCACGCTTTCCCTGACCGGGATCGGCCTGTCTCTTCCGATCATCACTATGGTGATCGCCTTTGCCAACCTGTTCGGCATGGGAGGCGCCCCGCTGTGCTCGATTGAGCGGGGGCGGGGAAATGTCGGGGAGGCAGAGGCGATTATGGGGAATTCGTTTGCGCTGCTTTTGGGTTCCGGCGTCTTTATTACAGCCTTTGGCCTGGCGTTTCGCAGGCCGATGCTGTATCTGTTCGGCGCGAGCGACGCGACGTATCCGTTTGCGGATGCGTATATTACCATCTACCTTCTGGGCAGCGTGTTTGTGATGGTCGGGCTGGGGATGAATTCGTTTATTAATTCCCAGGGCTTTGGGCGGATTGGCATGATGACCGTATTTCTGGGGGCGGCTGCCAATATGATCCTGGATCCGATCTTTATCTTCGCGCTGCATATGGGCGTGCGCGGCGCGGCGTTTGCCACGATCCTGTCCCAGCTTTTATCCGCGGTGTGGATTCTCCGTTTTCTGACAGGGGAAAAGGCAATTTTAAAGCTTAAGCGATCGTGCATGAGGATTTCGGCAAAGCGGGTGCGCGCCATCACGGCCCTGGGGCTTTCCGGCTTTACGATGGCGATCACAAACTGCACGGTCCAGATCATGTGCAATGCGACGCTCCACCGCTTTGGGGGCGATCTGTATGTGGGGGTCATGACCGTGATCAATTCGCTCCGGGAGGTCGCCACGCTTCCGGTGACGGGCATCACGCACAGCGCGCAGCCGGTTCTGGGCTATAATTACGGGGCCGGGGAGTACGGGAGAGTGAAAAAGGCGATTGTGTTTACCTCGTTGTTCGCCATCCTGTATACAACAGCGGTCTGGAGCCTGATCCACGGGCTGCCGGAATTCTTTATCCGTATATTTAACCAGGACGCGGATCTGATACGCGCCGGCGTGCCGGCGGTGCGGATGTATTTTTTCGGTTTTTTCATGATGTCCTTGCAGTTTTCAGGGCAGTCCGTCTTTGTGGGGCTGGGGAAATCGAGGCATGCGATCTTTTTCTCCATTTTCAGGAAGGTGCTCATCGTCGTTCCCCTGACTGTCCTGCTGCCGGGCCTGTTCGGCCTGGGGCCGGCCGGCGTGTTTATCGCGGAGCCGGTGTCCAACTTCATCGGCGGCGCGGCGTGCTTTGGGACGATGCTGGCCGTTTTGTGGCCGGAGCTGACGCGCGGCGGGCGGGAACATACGGATTAGGGGCAGACGTAGGAAGGCGTTTAGAGCGTGTCTGGAAAATTCTCCGGCAGGAAGGCGGGTATTACAGAATCAACTGCGCCAGAAGCATATAAAAGAGCGTTCCCCCTGCGATGGATAAGAGCATCTGGCGTTTCCACATATGGAGCGCGGCCACAAGGGCGATTGCCAGTAATTCCGGGATGCCGTGGCTGCCGGTAAAGATATTTACATTTTTCAGGCAGCAGATGACAAGCAGGCCAAACACTGCGGGGGGCAGGACTTTCCCGAGATACTGTATGTACGTCGGCGTTGGCTTCCCGGACGGGAAGAGAAGGAATGGCAGAAAACGTGTCAGGACTGTCCCCAAGATTACCATGCTGATGGCAATCATCTGCTGTAACGGTGTCATTGTCCGTATTCTCCTTTCTCGAGAGGCTTTCGTAAAAATGTCAAAAGGGCAAGAATCGCCAGCATCGACGGGATGATGAAATGATCCGCGCCGAACAGCGCCAGGCAGGCAAGTGAAATAAAGAAGGTTCCATTCATCCGCTTTATGCTGTATAATATTTCCAAAAAGGAACGGAAATGGTTCGGCAATAAGGCCATTTATCAAAGAAAGGAGTTCTGTACATGGATGCAAAGCTTATATGGTCGGATCGCAGGCGCCTCTGGTGCGGCCTTCCCTGGACCTTTACAACATACCGCTTAACGGAGGACCGCCTCTTTGTCAAGAGCGGATTTCTGAACCTGCGCGAGGACGAGGTGCGCCTTTACCGGATCAAGGACCTGGTACTGCGGCGCAGCCTCCTTCAGCGCATGTTCGGGCTGGGAACGATTCAGATCATTTCCAGTGATTCCAGCCTGTCCAATTTTGAGCTGTCCAACATAAAAAGGAGCGGCGATGTAAAGGAGCAGCTTTCCACCCTGGTGGAGGAGGAGCGCCAGAGAAAGAAGGTTTCTTCAAGGGAATTTATCAGTTATGAATCCGGGGAGGACGAGGAGCCGGATCGGGAGCAGTAGCCTGTAACGGGCCTTGCCTTCTGCTTCTTTTTTCATCCTGGCGGCGCAAGCGGCCGGGAGGCTGCATACAGTGTAGTAAAAGAGCAGGGGGGAAGCGGCGGTTTATGGCGACGATCAGCCTTTGTATGATTGTAAAAAATGAGGAAAGCGTGCTGGGGCGCTGTCTGGACAGTGCGCTGGGTGTTGCGGATGAGATCATTATCGCGGATACAGGTTCGTCGGATGCGACGAAGGAGACAGCCGCGCGCTATACAGAGCAGATTTTTGATGTGGAATGGAAGGATGATTTCTCGGCGGCCCGCAACGCGGCCTTTGCCAGGGCCTCCATGGATTACTGCATGTGGCTGGATGCGGATGACGTGATTCAGGATTCGGAGAGGCAAAAGCTCATAAAGCTCAAGGAAGAGCTTGAGCCGGATGTGCTGGCGGTGATGATGAAGTATGCGACATCCTTTGACAGCGCCGGCCGGCCGGCATTTTTATTTGACCGTGAACGCCTTGTGAGGCGGGATGCGGGCTTAATGTGGGAAGGACGCGTACATGAGGTCATTGACGTACAAAAGGGCCTTAAGGGCGGCCCCGGAGGGACAGCAGGCGGCCGGATCCTGTATTCGGATATCCGGATCGATCACCGCTCGGTGAAACAGACGTACACAAAGCGGAATCTGAATATTTATGAGGCCATGCTCCGGGAGGGGGAGACGCTTGACGCGCGCCATCAGTTTTACTACGGGCGGGAGCTGTACTACCATGGCCTTGATGAGAGGGCGGTGGAAGTATTCAGGGAACTCCTTGAGACAAAGGAAGGCGGCGCGTGGGTGGAAAACCTGGCGGACGCCTGCCGTTTCTGCGCCGTCTGCTTAAGACGCCTTGGAAAGGAGAGGCAGGCGCTTGACTGCCTGTTCCACACCTTTTGCTATGGCCTCCCAAGGCCGGCGGTATGCTGTGAGATCGGAAGCATCTGCCTGGATAAGGGGAGGCTTTCCGAGGCGGAATACTGGTACAGGCAGGCCATGGATACGCCGTATGAGGCCGGCGCCGGGGCGTTTGTAGAGCCGCAGTACCAGCGGGAGATACCGGCGCTCCAGCTCACGGTCTGCCTGGACCGCCAGGGACGGTACGGGGAGGCGGAGCGCTTCAATGAGCTGGCGGGCCGCTACCAGCCGGACAGCGGCGCGGTGAAGCAGAACCGGGAATATTTCAGGCGGATACGTCAGAAAACAGGTGAGAATCCGGGATAAGGAACGGCTGCTTCCCTGAACGGTTACCAATAAAAGAACATATGGCAAATGCGTGAAATGGCAGGAAGAAACAATCAGCCTGCGCTGCAGATCAGAGAAAGGCATGGAGAAATCAATGGAAAAGACGACAGAAAACAGTCCCGGCACACAGATCCGCCCTCCGGTGGAAGCGAGGTATGAAAAGGAGCTTCTGGCACTTGCGGCCTCTGACGCCGGGGCGCGGCCGTTAAACTGGAAGCTTTCCCCCAGGGCGGTGCGCGACTTCATCCTGGGGAGCCGAAAACCCCTTTCCTATAACGGGGAGGAGATCGCCATCCACAAGAAATACCTGGGAAACGACGCGCTTGTGGAGCGCTGCATCATCACCCTGGCCGGGAACCGGGGGCTGATGCTTGTGGGGGAACCGGGGACAGCAAAGACCATGCTCTCCGAGCTTCTGGCAGCCGCGATCAGCGGGACGAGTACGAATACGATCCAGGGGACGGCGGGCACAACGGAGGATATGATCAAATACAGTTGGAACTACGCGCTGCTCCTGGCAAAGGGGCCGACGCGGGAGGCGCTGGTCCCCTCGCCGCTGTATGTGGGCATGGAGCAGGGCATCCTGACCCGGTTTGAGGAGATCACCCGCACCCCGGCGGAGATTCAGGACAGCCTGATCAGCGTCTTAAGCGATAAGGTGCTGAACGTTCCCGAGCTGGGAGAAGACGGCCTTTTATTCGCCCGGCCCGGCTTCAATGTGATCGGCACGGCGAACACGCGGGACAAGGGCGTCAATGAGATGAGCAGCGCTTTAAAGCGCCGTTTTAACTTTGAAACTGTGCTCCCGGTGCGCGACGCGGCCATGGAGAAGCAAATCATCATCCATGAGGTGCAAAGCCTGGCTGACGCCAGCCGCATCGGTATGCCGGTGGACGAGGATGTGGCGGAGCTTCTGGCCGCGACATACCACGAACTGAGGGAGGGCGTTTCCTCCATGGGCCACCGCATTGACCGCCCGGCCGCGGTGATGAGCACAGCCGAGGCGGTATCTGTCTACTACCAGACCATGATGACCGCCTGGTATTACGGCGGGCAGGAGATGGATCTGGGCTGCCTTGTCCAAAACCTGGTCGGGGCGGTGAGGAAGGAAAACGGCGAGGATCTGGAGAAGGTGCGAAGCTATTTCCAGACCGTTGTCCGCGACAGGGGAGAAAAAGAGGGGGGCCTATGGAACCGCTATTACGAGGCGAGGAAATATCTGAAATAATGGGCTCTGAGAGCCTGGGCGCGCCCTGGGAGGACGTCCTGGAACGCGCCGCGTCCTGGGACGGCCCGGCGTTCTTTTTTCCGATCCGCCACCACAGCCCCGCGTGTACCTTTCACTTGAAAAAGGTCTTTGAAGCGTACCGGCCGGACTGCGTGCTGATCGAGGGGCCGGAAAACGCCGCCCCGCTTCTGCCAGTGCTCTCCTCCCCGGATGCAAAGGCCCCCATGGCCCTCTACTATTTCTACAAAGATACCAGGGGGCTCCTTGGGAAAGACAAGGCGGATTATAAGTGCTATTACCCCTTTTTAGATACCTCTCCGGAACTGTTCGCGCTCCGGGAGGCGAGAGAAAGGGGGATACCGGCCCGGTTTGTGGATCTTGCGTACGGGGAAATCCTGCTCGGCACAGCAAAAGACCGGGGAATCCGAAAAGGGGAAAAGCCGGGCTACAATGACGATTACCTTTTGAGCCGGAGCCGCTTTGTGTCCCTTTTATGCGATCGTACCGGCCTCCGCAGCTTTGACGAGTTCTGGGAGAAATACTTTGAGATCCAGGGGCTTTTTATGGATACGGACGCGTTCATACGCCAGATGCTGTTTTACTGCGCGCTCTCAAGAAGCCACACGCCTGAGGAGGAGCTTCTTGAGGACGGGTGCATTCTCCGCGAGCGGCGCATGGCTATGCGCATTTCAGAGGCGGCGGGAGAATACCGGCGCATTCTGGTGGTGACAGGGGGCTTTCATACCAGCGGGCTTTTGTCGCTTTTAAAGCCGGATCTGACCTATACAGGCCAAAAACTTACGCTTCACGGGCTGACAGACGCAGAGCAGGGCGCATATCCCCTGGCCTACTCTATGGAGGCCGCGGACGCCTTAAACGGCTATGCGAGCGGCATGCCGTCCCCGGGCTTTTATGAAAGGGTGTGGAAAGGGCTTACGGAAACCGGGGAGGCGGCCGGCGCGTACGAATCAGCCGTACTCCATCAGCTCACGGCGGCCGGGAGAGAGGCGCGCAGGAAAAAGGAGGGCATTTCCTCATACGACGTGATCTGCGCCTTTTCCATGGCAAAGGGGCTTGCTGCCCTGCGCGGCAAACGGGAGCCCGGGCTTTATGAGCTGCAGGACGCGGCGCTCTCGTCCTTTGTAAAGGGGGAAGTCAGTCTTTCCACAGATCGGCCGCTGCGGATCCTGCGGGCAATCAATACCGGGACTGCGGCGGGCGCCCTTCCAAAGGACGCCCCGCGCCCGCCGATTCTCAGTGATTTTGAAGAGCAGTGCAGGCGCTTTGGATTTAAGCTTCTGGGGGCGGAGCAGATGGTCACGCTTGAGCTTTTTACAAAAAAGAAGCATCTGGCCGCGAGCCGTTTCCTGTATCAGATGGAATTTCTTGACACCCGCTTCGGGACGCGAAAGAAAGGAGCGGATCTGCTGGGAAATACGGACCGGAGCCGGATACGGGAGATCTGGTCCGTGCGCTTTGCCGGCTCTGTCCTGGCGGCGCTTGCAGATGTGTCCATGTCGGGCGGGACGGTCCGCGAGGCGGCAAAGGCTGTGCTCCTTCGCCGCGCCCTTGACGCGCGGAGCGCGCGGGAGAGCTGCCGTCTGATGGTAAACGGCTTTCTCATGGGCTTTTTGGGCGAGACAGCGGCGCTCACGGAGGCGGCCAGGCAAAGTTTAGGCGCGGACGGGGACTTTTTCTCCCTGACAGGCGGCTTTGCAAGCCTTCAAATGCTGTATGAGCTGCGGACGCTGTACGGGGTGGAGGAGGCAGGCAGCCTTTCGGAACTTCTGAAGATATGCTTCCAGAAGCTGCTCGCGCTCCTTCCGTCCATGGGAAGCGTGGAGCAGGAAAAGGAGACGGACTGCATGAAATGCTTCCTGTCCCTGTATCAGGCAACCGGCCGGCCGGGTTTCTTACAGCTTCGCCAGCCGCTTGGCGGGGCGCTTTCCCGCATGCTTGAACAGGATCCGGAGCAGATAAACCCTGTTCTGGAGGGAGCGGCGCTCGGGATTCTCTACGGCATGGAACACGGCCTTGAGGAGCGGATCCACAGGATCGCGGCCGGCTATCTGACCGGAACCGCGAAGAAACGCGGCAAAAGCGCCCGCTTCCTGCGCGGCCTCTTTTATACGGCAAGGGATCTGATTTTTACAGGAGAACGCTTTTTTGTTCTGATTGACACGCTTCTCGCCCGGGCGGACGCCGAAGAATTCATGGCGCTCCTGCCGGAGCTTCGCATGGCCTTCGGGTATTTTCCCCCCCTGGAAACGGACCGCCTCGCCGCAAAGGCGGCAAAGCTTCACGGCGTATCCAAAAAGGAGCTTCTGTATGGCAGGCCCGTTTCCCCGCTGGAATACGATTACGGGGAATATCTGGACGCATTTGCGGAGAGGGCCATGGCCGGGAACATGCGCCTGATTTTGTGAGTACATACATACGGTTAGGAGGAAACCATTATGGAACACAGCAGCCAGATCAACCGCTGGCGCCTGATTCTGGGAAAGCCGGCGGCCGGGGAGCTCGCCTTTTCGCCGGGCGCGGCGCTGGAAAACGGGGTTCCTTGCGCGGAGCTGGAGGAGATCCTTGAATTCTTATACGGCAGGGAGCAGCTTAAGGACGTGTACCGCCGCGGCGGGACGGGGGCGAGCCATTTGACCGCCGCCGCATGGATCACCCGTATCCGGAAGCTGTTTCCCAAAGAAACCGTGGAGGTTTTGGAGCGCCATGCCCTGGATACCTATGGGATGACGGAGCTTTTGACGGATCCGGAGGTACTTTCTAAGCTGGAGCCAAATCAGGAGCTGTTAAAAACCATTCTCCAGCTTAAGCACCTGATGAAGGGAGAGGTCCTTGAGACGGCCAGGCGGATGGTCGGCCAGGCGGCGCGTGAGATCGAGGAGCGGCTCCGCCGGGAGCTTAAGCGTTCCCTTCTGGGAAAAATTGACAAAAGCAGCCAGAGCCCGGTCCGCTCGATGCGCAGCCTTGATATCCGCAAGACCATCCGGGCCAATTTAAAGCATTATGATACAGAGAAACGGACGCTTCTTCTGGAGCGCGTCTATTTCCACGGCAGGAGCCGGCGGTATCATGACTGGCATGTGGTGATTGCCGTGGACGAGAGCGGTTCCATGTTAGACAGCGTGATTCACAGCGCGGTGATGGCCGGGATCTTTGCCAGGCTTCCCATGCTGGACACGCGGCTCGTGATTTTTGACACGCAGGTCGTGGATTTAAGCGGCTGCCTGGACGATCCGGTGGCCACGCTCATGAGCGTCCAGCTCGGCGGCGGGACCTACATCGGCGGCGCGCTCGCCTACTGCGAGACACTGATCACGCAGCCTCACCGGACCATGATGATCCTCGTCTCGGATCTCTGCGAGGGCGGCAGCGTCCGGGAGCTTCTGGCCGTCAGCCGCCGGATCATCGAGAGCGGGGCAAAGCTTATCTGCCTGACCGCGCTCGACAGGGATGCAAACCCGGCCTATGACCGGCAGACCGGAGAGCGCCTGGCCGCCCTGGGGGCCCATGTGGGGGCCATGACGCCGGAACGGCTGGGGGATTTTATCGGGACGGTTGCGGCTGTTTAGAGCATGTTGGAGCCATGCTCCGGGGCTTTAGGCAGCGGGAAGGTTTTTTCAATCATCCGGGACGCGCTTTTAAGGGAAAACGTAAGGGGTACGCAAATGCAAACACTCAGAGAATGCTTGAAACGGGCGGACGACGATTATCTCGCCGGCCTGAGCAATAAAGGAACCGTAAAACGCGCCGCAAAGGATCTCGAAAAGGAGACGCCAAAGGTGTCCTGGACGGGAGAGGAAGAGGGCGGCGGGGCACAGGAGGCAGAGGTTGCCTTTAAGGAGGAGACATGCCGGATCCGCGTCCCTTTGGGAGAGAGTACCTGCACCTGCCCTTCCAGGAGCATCTGCCGCCATGTGACGGCCGCGATCCTGTGGCTTAGGCGGGAGCAGGAACAGGAAGGGACAGAAGCGGGCAATGCGGGACAGGAAAACGGGGACGGGGGAGAGCCGGCTCTTAAAACAGCCCTGCCGGATGCATCCGGACAGTTGCCGGAAACGAATGCTGCGGAGCTGTCCTCCCTCTTCGATATCCCTCTGGCCCGCCTGATCCGCGCGGCGCAGGGCCCGGGCTTAAAAGCGCTTCTGGCCTATGTGGGGAGGGGGGATTTGCCCTCCTTTAAGGGGAGCTCCGTGGTCAGCATCCGCCTCCCATGGTCAGGGGAGACGGTCAGCCTCTTAGAGCCCGTGGAATATTCCTCCTGTACCTGTAAAAGCAGGAGCCTCTGCGCCCACAAAGCGCAGGCCATCCTCCTGTACCAGCTCGCCAAAAAGCGTCTGGATCCGGGGTCGCTCTTTGCCGCCTGTCAGAAAACGGATTCTGCCGCTTACGACAGGGACCAGATGCGGGAAGCCGTCCGGGCGGTTCTGGCATCGATTGAAGAGCAGCTAAGCATCGGCCTTTCCAGACAGTCCGCGGATATCCCGGAGCATCTGGAACGCCTGGCCGTGATCTGCCACAGGGCGGCGCTCCCGCGCTTTGCGTCCGGCCTGCGGACCGCGGCCGCGCAGTACCGCGGCTATTTTTCGCGCTCAGCCGTGTTCCGGGACGATAAGCTGCTTAAAAGCCTCCTGTCCCTCTCGCGGCTCGGAAAAGAGCTTTTAAAGGCCCTTCCTCCCGAAGACGAAAGCCCGGCGTCCGGGGCGCAAAAGGCCAAAGGGCCGGCGCCCGCGCAGGGCGCGGCCCTTTCCTCCTCCCTTGCGGCTCTGGCCGGGAGCTTCCGCAGCTCCTATGAGCCGGTTGGGACGCTGCATCTTCTCGGAATGGGCGTCCGGGCCTTTCTGGGGCAGAGCGGCTACGAAGGCGAGACCTACTACTTCCTCGAACCGGATCAGAAGAAATGGTATGTCTATACCGACGCGCGCCCCGTCTTTTACGAGGGAGTCCGGAAACGGGGCAGGAAGGCGCAGGAGGACCCCGCGCCCTGGGGGCTCCCGGGCTCCAGGGAAGCGCTCTGCGAATATGAATTCCGCCTGACAGGGGCCAAAGCCGCTCCCGGAGGCCGGCTGTCCGCCAGCCAGGAGACAAAAGGAGAGATCCTGGGGCGCAGAACGCTCTCCCGGGCCATGGAAATGAGCTTCTGGGATTACAGCGCGCTCCTTGCGCACTTCTTCGCCGTCCCGGAGGCTCCCATCCCGGCCGCCCCTTCCGGAAGCTCTGCCCCGCTCCCGGATCCCGCCGCGGGAACTGCCCGGGAACGCCTGGCCCTGGTGGGGGCCGTCCGCTGGGGGGATACCTCCTTTGATGCCGTAAAACAGCGCTTTTCCTGGAGCCTCTACGACGCGGCGGGAAGAGAACTGCGTATCGCCGTCTCCTATACCGAAAAAGACGGCCTCCTGATCTCCCTTCTGGAGCGAATCGGAAAAAAGCTGGCCAAGCATCCCCCGGACTGCCTTCTGTTTCTGGGAAACGTGTATCTGGGTGACGGCCGGCTCTGCCTGTACCCAATCGAATGTTTCCTGTCTGAGACGGATGAGATCGCCCGGCTCATAAAAACGCCGGGCCAAACGCCGGAGGAGGCAGGAGAGAGCGGAAAAGAAGCCTCAGAGCCTTCCGCTCCGGGCCCCCAGACACGCGGGGCCGCCGCCCCGTCCCCTGGAAAAGCCCCCGGACAGGCCGCGCCGCCCTCTGCGATACAGGCAATGGCCCAATATATCCGGGAAGGCCGGCGGCTTCTGACCGATCTGTTTGTCAGCGGCCTCTCATCCGTCCCGGAGGAAGCGCTGGAAATGCTCTCGGCGCTTGCCCGGGAGGGAGAGCGTCTCGGCCTGCACCGCGCCGGAAAGGACTTTACAGCCCTGGAGCAGCTCCTGAGCGCCAAACGCCACGAGATGGCCTTTTCGCCGGAACCGGTGATCCGGCTCATGGAATATCTCGATCAATACATGACAATCTGCCAGAATAAACTGTCCTACGATAATGCCTGCCAGCATATGTCCGGCCAATAACGCGGCCGGCGCCTTTTTAATATCCCGGGGAAATCCTCCCGCAAAAAAGCCGGCGCCCGGCAGGGCTTTTCCGGGCCGTACAGCCTTTTTGTATATGCAGGGCTGGCCTCAATCACACCCAAAGGAGGTACGCACAATGAACTTAAGCGAAGAACGAAGACTGGAAAAACTCTACGCGGCGCTGGACGCAATGTCCCTTTCACCCCAAAACCGCGCGCTAGCCGAGGAATATTTGGACCCGTCGCAGCCGGAACAGGCATCGCTTCTTAAACAGGCGGAGCATCAGGATTTTTCCGCCATTGACAAGGACAGGAGGAGCGCATGCATCTCCTGGCTGGAGCACTTAAAAAAGCGCGGCCGGGAGGACGAATACGGCCGTTTCTTACGCTTTGCCGCCGCCACAGGCGGTTCTACGGCCTGCTACGTCCTATCCGCCTATACATGGAACCTGCACAATACCATTGCGTCCTCCCTCTCCCCGGAACAGGCGGCGGCCATCCAGGCAGAAGGGATCGTATGGGACTTCCATTCCCTGCGCGAATGGGGGCTCCGGTCTGTCCTTGAAGCGGGAAAGCGGAATCCGGACATCCTCTGCCGCGCCATTGGCTATTGCTGGAATAAGGACAGCGCCAATGCAAAGGTACTCCTGGCCGCGCTCTGCCTCTCCTGCAAAAAGCCGCTCCGCGCAGCAGGCATAGGACAGGAGCAGGGGGGCTTCAAAAAACTGTTCTCTCTTGTGCAAACCACCTTATCGCAGGGAATGTTTCAAAATAAGCCAAAAAGCGAAATAAATATTTCAGACAAAGAAAATACGGACGAAAAATACGAAAGAATTATTTCAATTATTGAATCTTATCTTGCAGGAAGCCTGGATAATATGTTTACAGGGGCAAAGCCTTCCGGCGGGGAGCTGGGGGAAATGAAAGAGTATCTGCGCTCTGCGGATCCGCTCCCCCCGCTCCCCGGATCCGTCTCTGCCGCGCTTGCGGGGAAACCGGTTTCCGCGTATCTCATGAAGCTCTCAGCCGGTTCCGCCTTCCTGGCCCTGGGCCACTCCGCCTTCTTTTCCCGTTTCCTGCGCCTTGCCATGGCTATGGATATGAGGCAGGCGCTGGACGCAATGGAAAGCATGGCGGAACAGCAGCGGTTTGAGAAATATATGCCTCTTCTGGAGGCGCTTCTGCCCGCGTCGGCAGAGCCGTATATTTCCTGGTGCCTGGAAAAGCAGCATCACACAGCTCTGAAACGGATGGCCGCGCAGTATCCGGACGAGATGAAAAAAGCGGCGCTGCAGGCCGCCGCCCCGGATCTTCCCTGCCTGCTGGAGTCCATCAGGGAGGGGAATGCGGCGCTCTATGACACGCTCACCAGAGAATTTGAGGCTGATTTTATGGAAAAAATGGCAGAGGGGCTGACAGAGGATCTGGGGGCCGGGGCGCGCGAGGCGAAGCGGTTTCTTCTGGGCGAATGCAGCGCGGGAGATCTGGCGCCGTTTCTGGCGGACTTCAGAGCGGCAGGGCAGGACTACAGCCCGAAACGCCACCGCATCATTGGCGGCCTGAGCATGAAAAACGATACGCTTTATAAGCGGGCGCTTGTCCTGGAGGGCCTGTGCATGCGTTCCCGCTATTTCCAGATTGTGAAAATGCAGAACGGGCAGCCTGTGTATGATTATAAAGAGCCGATCCGGGAGGAGCGGATTGGAGGGCTCTTGGATCTCTATGCAGACGAGGCGATCCCGTTTGTCTGGCAGCTTGAGGCCATGGAGGGAATCTTAAATTCCTTTTACCTTGACAAAGATAAGAAGAAATTTACGGACGCCTGCGTTTCGGCGCTCAGAAAGCGCTGGCCGTCCATAAAGGAATCTGTCGCCGCAGGGGCGAAAGAGGGGAGCGCCTTTGGCCGTATTCTCTGTATCCGCCTTCTGGACGAATGCGGGGACAGCTATAAAGAACGGCTGCTTTCCTGCGCGCTTGACAGCTCGAAGCAGGTGCGGGAGCTGCTTTTAGCCGTCTATGAGAGCCGCCGGGAGTGGGCGCCGGAAATCAAGGCCATGCTCTCGTCGAAGAAATCCCAGGAGAGGGAGCTTTCTGTGTTTGTGTTAAGGAAATGGGGGGCGGACGCCTATGCGGAAGATCTGAAACGCGCCCTCGAGACGGAAAAAAGCAGGAAGGTCAGGGAGCTTATAGAAGATGCGCTGGGAATCAGCGCCGGGGAGCGGGAAAGCGCGTCCGCGGAGGGAGCAGACAGCATGGATGTAAGTGTGGAAGCCCTGACGGCACGCATATTAAAGGGCGGTAAAAAGCGCAGGGTAGCCTGGGCCTTTGAGACGCCGTATCCGCCTGTGCGCCGGGCGGACGGGACGGATGCCCCTGAGGATACATACGCCGCTATCCTGGCCGCTTATGCGGATCTGGCGCTACCGGGTATCAGCCCGGACGCCCGTATCCTGGCAGACAGCTTAAATGCAGGGGATCTGGCCGCAAATATGGCGCTTCTTTTTAACCGCTGGCTGGAGACCGGAGCGCCGGCGAAACAGAAGTGGGTGCTTTACGCAGCTTCCATCCACGGCGGCGATGCGATCGTTCCCCTGCTCTATTCACAGATACAGGAATGGCCGAAGCACGCGAGGGGCGCAATGGCGGCGGAGGCCGTAAAAGCGCTGGCATTAAACGGGAGTACAGCGGCGCTTCTGCAGGTGGATCAGATTTCGCGCAAATTTAAGTTCCGGCAGGTTAAGGCCGCCGCGGGGGATGCCTTAAGCTTTGCCGCGCAGCAGCTCGGGCTAAGCCGCGATGAGCTGGAGGATCGCATCGTGCCGGATCTTGGTTTTGACGAGCGCATGGAACAGGTGATCGACTATGGCGCGCGCACGTTCCGGGCCGTCCTCTCGCTCTCTCTGGAGATCGACATCTTTGACAGCGACGGGAAGCGGTTAAAAAATCTGCCCGCGCCCGGGAAACGCGATGATGAGGAAACGGCCAGGGCGGCCAACGCGGCCTTCAAGCAGATGAAAAAGCAGCTTAAAGCCGTGGTATCCAACCAGAAGCTGCGCCTGGAGCAGGCGCTCATGACAAGACGCCAGTGGAGTGCGCCGCGCTGGACGGAGCTGTTCGTCAAAAACCCGGTTATGCATCAGTTTGCCATTTCCCTGATCTGGGGCGTCTATGAGGACGGCCGTCTGAAGGATACCTTCCGCTACATGGAGGACGGAAGCTTTAATACAGCAGACGAGGAGGAGTATGAACTTCCCGCCGGGGGCCGGATTGGGCTGGTCCATCCGGTGGAGCTTGATCAGGCGCTTTTGAGCGGCTGGAAGGAGCAGTTGGAAGACTATGAAGTAACGCAGCCCATTGAGCAGCTTACGCGCCCGGTCAGCCGTCCCACGACAGAGGAGGAGACCCAGACAGAACTGACGCGCTTTGGCGGCATGCTCTTAAACGGCTTATCGCTTTCCGGAAAGCTGCAGGGCATGGGCTGGCTCCGCGGCCCGGTCGAGGATGCGGGCGTGTACTCCACGTTTTACAGAGAAGACGACGGCCTGTGCGCCGTGCTCGAATTTTCCGGCTGCTTTGTGGGAGACGAGAACGAAGAGGTCACCGTCTACGGCGCGTACTTCACCGAAAGCGGCCAAAACAGGGACGGGAGCTGTGTCTGGCGCGCCCTTAAAAAGGAAAACCAGATGGCGCTTGGGGATGTGGAAGCCGGGTATTTCAGCGAGGTCTGCCTCCAGCTTGCGAGGGCCACGGCCTCGAGTAAGGAGCAGCTCGCATATCCGGCGTGCAGACAGTAGGCGGAAAGCGCCTTTTAGGGAGACAGCCTGCCCGGGATCGGCGTTAGGAGCGATATCGATGCGATAATATGTAACGCAACGCCGCTGCCAGCAGACATGAGACACCGTATACAGATGCTTCCGCAGAAGCCATGAAGGCTGGCGACCCGGCATATGAACGGTATGTACTTGACAAGGGGAAACTGCAGGCAGGACTACTTGACAATCCGGATCAGGCTGCCCCCGCAGGCGTAGTCCTCATTGTATCTTATCCGAGAATTGAAGGCGCTACCCGGACTTCCTGCAAGGGTATGGGCTATTACGGAATAAGGCCGATCGGATATCATGATTGGTTTGTAAGAATAATCTTAGAAAGGCTTGTCAGCTTAAACAAAATAACGTATACTTATTTAGAATGGTTTCATTAAAAAAAGGGTAATCTGACGCTGGTTTGTGTGATGTTTTGTACGCATTGATACGGTTTGCATGTAATTTCCATCATACAAAAAATCAGAAAAGTGAGAATGTCAAAATGTGTCCTTGTTATGCGGACATTATCCTTTTGAAGAAAAACTTCAAGTGTAAAAAGGAACGAAAATGAGAAAATTAGCATTAAGTGATGAGATACTTTTATCCGTTCAGCAGCCCGCCCGCTACATAGGCGGGGAGGTGAACTCCGTGGTCAAAGATCCGTCCCGGGTGGACATCCGTTTCTGTATGTGTTTCCCGGACGTTTATGAGATTTTCATTGAAAATCGGTAAAAACACAGGATATTGTAGCATTGCCCATCACAAAACACCAAGATACGGACAAAATAACACGAAAATGACGTGTTGTAAAAATGAAATTGTTGTAAAAAATTCAAGGAGAAAAATACATATATGGCCGTTTTTGTAAATGAATAATCGTCAGTACATAACTTTTTTGTATAGCGATTCCTATTTCTAATTGTTCGCTGTTATACATAAATATACATATCAATGAATTAGCCGTCATGCTCTTAACTTCAGTTATGAGCAAGGCGGCTTTTTTGCTAAACGTTCTAAATAACACTGTTTTTATTTATTGTTTTTTCAGACTCTAATGCAAAACGTATAAGTTTTAATGAATCCTCTAAATCATTGTTGCAAATGTATTGAATATCTTGCGAATGCGGATGACGCAATGCTTTAAAGAAAAAATTAAGCAAATCTATACTATAATCTATTAACTCTTTTATTTCTTTTCCACTAGGAGAATTTTTGAAAAAGGTTTCTTTTTCGAATATAGCTTGTGGATCCTTATGGGCATATCTCTTATTTCTAAGTTTTATTAAACCTTCAATTTTTTTATTCATTTTTTTAAATTTACAATTATAAAACTTTAAACAGTCTTCTAAACTTAGTCCTATTTCTACAAAATGATTATCGTTTCTCTTTGTGTCTGTTGCAGGAGTAACAAAGCATTCCAAATTCATATTTTTTTGTTTGTTTATTTCCTTTAGTACTTTCTCATTATTTTTAAAACAAGATTCCTCATTTTCTTTTATTCTACACATGTAAGGCATTTTAAAAACTTCTATGCTATATTGAAAAAACAGCCCTATGAGCGCATTAAAACAACCCCGGCACAGCAGATCGACCTCCTGATCGTGGTTGACCAGATGCTGACAGGCTTTGATTCCAAATGGGTCAATACGCTTTATCTGGATAAGGTCCTGCAGTATGAGAACATCATCCAGGCTTTTTCCCGTACCAACCGCCTTTTCGGGCCAGAAAAACCTTTTGGAACGATCCGGTATTACCAGAAACCCCATACCATGGAACGCCTGGCAGAAGCCGCAGTCAAGCTGTACTCCGGTGATAAGCCGCTCGGCCTGTTTGCGGAACGCCTGGATAAGAACCTGAAAGGGATGAATTTCGTTTTTGTCCAGATCAAGGATCTTTTCGAACAGGCAGGGGTAAAAAACTTTGCCAGCCTGCCTAAAGAGACAGCTGAGAAAAAGAAATTCGCGGAACTATTCAAAACGTTCAATGATTACCTGGAAGCGGCAAAAGTCCAGGGCTTTACCTGGAAGCGCCTTGTCTATGATAGCAAGCCCGATTCAGACCGGAGTTACCATATTGAAGTCGCACTGGACGAATTCATTTTTAAAACCCTTGCCCAGCGGTACAAGGAATTGGCCATGGCAAGCAACAGGAGCGGCGATGGAGACGTTCCATACGACATTTCCGGCTATCTGGTTGCAATCGACACCGAGAAGATCGATGTGGACTACATGAACTCCCGGTTTGAAAAATATATGAAGGTGCTCCACCAGCATGGAGCCGGGGCGAATGCGATTCTCCAAGCGGAAAACGAGCTACACAAAACCTTTGCGTCCCTGACTATCGAGGAGCAGAAGCTTGCCAATATCTTCCTGCATGACATCCAAAGCGGAGACATTGAGCCGGAGGAGGGAAAGACTTTCCGCGATTATATTACCGAATACATGTCCAGGGCAAAGGACGACCAAGTTCACCGGATAGCCGAAGTACTTGGCCTTGATGAAGAAAAACTCCGGGCAATGATGGCACTGCATATAACGGAAACAAATATCAATGAATTCGGGAGGTTTGATGCATTAAAGGCTACAGCAGATAGGCAAAAAGCAAAAGCATATTTCGAAGCGCTTGAAGGTGCCAGTATCATCCCGCCAAAGGTTCCGATGAAGATTGACAATCTGCTGCGTGACTTCATCCTGCGGGGCGGATTCGATATTGACATTCCAGGCACAAACGCGCCAGATGCTAACGGCTGAACCCGCAGTGGTTTCTGCGGATAAGTTTTTTTGGCCCAGAATATTTCTGCCTAGAAAAACGCTATCCGCAGAACCCTCCGTTCAAAAATATAAGCCATACTTCCCCAGAAAAAGAAGAAAAGAGGGATACAGATTATGGCTTTAGCAATGCAGAATATATTACCTGATGAAGATGAGTCCGTCCATGAATCCAGCATTTCCCGCTCAATCGCCGGAAGAAGGAGCCGGGAATTCGGGGATATGTTTGAATCATGGATCCTGCGGGGCTGTGACTGGTACTGGGATAAGGGCATCGCTTACATTGAGAAAACTCCCGAACCTATGCACCCGATCAAGGCTTACGGAGATAGGAGGAGGGGCCAGTTCATCGCTGTCTACACGAAGCAAGCCCAGCCGGACTTCAAGGGGACTCTGTGCGATGGCTCTACGATTGTTTTTGACGCAAAAAGCACCGGAACAGATACCCTCCGGCAGTCGATCGTGACCGAGGAACAGAGGGAGGACTTCGACCGGTATGAGAAAATGGGGGCACGGTGCTACATCATAGCGACCCTGGGGTTTACAGATTTTTACCGGATCCCGTGGGGTGACTGGAAAAGCGGGCCGGACAGGCTTGGACGCAAGCATTTTAAACGTGCCGACCTGGAACCGTACCGGATCCGCTGTAAGAACAGTGCGGTGTTATTTTTGGAAGGGATTGAATTGTGAGTCTCCATGGCCTGAATAGGAAACTGCCCTGCTCTTTTGAAATTTTACCAACAAAATTGCTATCTGTAGAACGATAACTGGAAAATACGAACCATATTTCCTTTAAAAACAGTAGGAAGGAGAAAAAACATATGGAATACAAATTACACAATCCAAGCGATCCGTATACTTTTATCGCTGAGGATTCGGAAACAGCCGCCCTCACAGTGTTTGCTCTGAGCACGGCATATGGGGCAGAATCCAGAGATGGGAGCGACAGCGTTCCGGTTTTCGTCTTTGGAGGAGCAGAGGAATGGTATCAACGAAAGTTTGGCAGAACTGTTGAAGAAGGGCTTGAAGAAAAGATGGCTGAGGTTGCTGAATCTTTGTCCTCAGTGATGCTGGGTGATTTCGAGGACAGACGGAGATATAAGGCGGTGCTGGCAGCTATCGCAGACCCGGAGAAGAGAGAAAAATTCATCGATGAATGGCAGGACGGATGCAGTAGCCTCACCGATATAGGGGCATATGCCCATGCCCTTGGAAGAAAACTGGCAGGACGGATAGAGGCAGCCACAGAAAACCAATGAGTCTCATTTTGCGCCTGGATGGAATGTCCGGGCGTTTTTTTTGATGCTATTCACAGCTACCCGGATAGCCATACTTCCCATGTAACAGAACAATAAGAAGGAATTGAGAAAGGAGAAATAAACAATGATCTTGAGAAACGAGTACCTTGAGGATATGGAAGAGTACATCCGGAACATGGACGAGTCTGAGTTTGCGAAGCGTGGTACCACAAAGGAGGCTGTCTTAGACAGCCGTGACACCATGGAAAAGCTGTGGGCCGTCTACCAGAAAGATGTAGAGGACTATAACTGCGATGAGCAGTTTTCCCTTGAGGATGCGGTAAATGAAGTACTTGGCGCTAAGCCGGTACAGAAAAAGATTTGCGCTAAGTACCACTGCCCATTCTGCGGCTCTGAGCGTTTTATCGGACACCAGGAAATCCGCGCAGAGGTGTACGTCGGCGGGGACGGCGAGTTTGAGGATAACCTGCCCGGTGGGCTGGAAGCGGCTATTTATGATTCAAGCCATCCATATGGGCCGTTTACCTGCAGCAAATGCGGTAAGGAGTACGATCCACTTCCGGAGAATAAAGAGGTCAGGCTCCCCAGAGGGACGTTTTACATCGTTTCCGGAGTAAATGTGCAGATGTGCAAGAGTGATGGTTACAGCTACCACCACGAGGATGACGGATACACGGTTCTCAGTAACGGGACAAGAGCCCTGGCGGTCAGCAATGAAGATTATAACCGTTATTACGGTGACCAGAGATCGTTCATGCTGTGACTGTCTCAGACGTCTGGATCTGAAAACATATCAAAAAAAATAAGACAAATACCAACAATGAAAGGAGATCTAAAAAAATGAAATATGTTTTGAACTCAAACGATGAGTACCTGGACATGATGATCGTTGCCGGCCCGCTTGATGAAGAGGCCGCGAGACAGGCGATGAAGGAGACAGTCACAAGAAGGCTTGTGGAACTCAATGTAGCGGATGATGCCAAGGCGGCTG
This sequence comes from Clostridiaceae bacterium, assembly GCA_910575795.1. Lineage (GTDB taxonomy): Bacteria > Bacillota > Clostridia > Lachnospirales > Lachnospiraceae > Otoolea > Otoolea muris. The sequence goes on from CAJTGE010000013.1 coordinate 156,599, forward strand.
AGGAGATGTACCTTGAAGCTGAAGCGGCAGATGAGGACAGCGAGAATTATGAGCTTCATGTGAACCCGTTCGGCGCTTCCATCATGTACGGTAACTGCTATGGCGACCGCTACCAGATCGTGGATTATCCACAGAAGGAGGGCGAATGAGCAGCCGTAACAAAGAAATAAAAAACGGGAGAGGGACAACCCTCATCATCGGCCCGGAGTCATACCTGTCGGTAGGGCCGGGCGGCACAGATGTCATGATCCGTGGAAACGGGAAAGCACTTGCGTTCGACAACTGGGAAGACCTGATCGACGCAGTTGACACAGGGAAGCATGCTTACCGCATGACTGACTGTCCTGCGGTAAACGGATAAATCAAAAAACATAGCCCCGGGAACCTTGAAAGGTCCGGGGGCTTAATAACTTCTCGGAATCTCAATGAATGTGATTCTAACTGAAAATTGACAACTAAATATCGTGCAGGAAAAGAAATTTGAGAAAAATGGACATAAACATTGGACATAGCAGGTACTATGCCTTGAAAAATCTTATGGGATTGCTTAATATATCATTATTAGGCGGCTAAACCTAAGAATGATTTTTGAAATGCCTCGACAGAGGGCATTTCCCAGGCATCAAGATGCTGTAACATCATGATGCCGTAGAGGCGGCAGTACCACATCTTCGTAGAGCGGTGCCTGCCGTCTTCTAATTTATAGTCCTCTTTCTCGCGCTTGTTGGAGCGTTCCACAGAAGTCCTTCTGTCATATTCCTTTTCCCATGCTTTAGAGTCCCTTGGCGGTATGTTAAATAACCTTGGATTATCATCGGTAAAGATGTGTACGGTCCTTCCATATTTCGCCGGTGAACAGGGGTGTTCACAGAAACAGCCA